>NZ_CAWNVW010000011.1:0-613956 GCF_963878025.1 Vibrio sp. 11986-1-5 | reverse complement strand
ATGGAAGTTCTGCGGCATTCTGGCTACGCAATAACGAGGAAAGACTTGCTCGTAGCTGCAACCATACTTGCTCAAAATCTATTCAGGTACGGTTGCGCTTTGGGGAAATTATGAGGGGATCCCTCAGAGCAACGTTCCCAAACGCTCCGAAGCTTTGCCATACTGATCTGCCTCAAGCTTCACCCACGCGGCATACGTATCGAGAATACCGTCTTTTTGTTGTTCAAAACGCGCCCAATCAATAGTAAAACCATCTAATTTTTTATTTCGTACAGTATCGAGAATCAGCATTAAACGCGCTTCGGCGGCCAGTTTCGCCTTCTCTACAATGTCACGAACCTGACTAATATCATCGACTTGAATTGCTGCCCGAATCACATTGGCAATATTGGCTTCTATTATCTGGCTATCTGAATCGGGATCTTGAGGCTTTAGCTCTTCATCTGGTTTATTTGGACTTGGGAAAATCAAACAACCGTTTTGTATTTGGTGTAAGTTATAAGCTACCGCTCTTGAGACTTCGGACAATAGCCACGAGCCGCACCACAAATCTTGGCTACGCCTTCCCGCCTCGATCAAACTTTGAACAGGGCCAATACTAATCGCGACTAAATACTTCATTGTTATTGTCCTTGTTTAAAATAGTCGAGGAAGGCGGAAAGAGGGTCGTTAGCTCTCCCTTTCATTGGTTTGATGTCGTTAGTGAGCCTATCTCTCTCAACTTGCTGATCTTCATCTGGCCAATGATTAACTGGATAAGTCACCTTTCTACTCTCTGACGATTTTTGTTCTAATGTTAAGGGCTGAGTTAACGCTTTTTTCCAATTAGGTAGCAGTAACGCCAGCGCTCGCCATTTTTTATTTTTATCTAAATAAGGTCGTAGAATGAGGGGGCTTGCCAAACGTTCTGAGTCTTCTGGACATAACTTCATCTCATCAGGGTCATTATTTTTCCTTGGGAATTGAAACTGTATGGGAAGGCCAAAAGCTGCCCTAGGAAAAGTCAAATTCTTCTCAAATTCCGGCATATGACGTCCATTATCATTCTTACCTGTCAAATGACGTAATTGATCGGCTTCCGGCCAAAAACTACGTCCCTCCTTACCATTACCCTTTTTATTTCGGCCGATGCTAGGTTTTTGACGAAAATTATATAGCAACTCAGTGGCGGCTTCCCAAGCTTGATCAGCCGTATCATAATGTTTCTTAATATACTCTAATTTACACCCATTGCTTGTTTGCGCATGATCAAAATCAGTTAAAGAGATAGAATCGAGCCCCTCTACATCCACCGCGCCAAAACCACGGCGAGTTTTGGCTCCAATACCTCCAAAGCTAGCCCACCACCGTAGGGCAATTTCTACATCAGGCTTAACCTCTTCGGTACTGTAAATATCTATATCAAATGGGATATTTTTTTCGTTAGATAATATCGAAGGTAATTTTGCACTAGAGCCATTAACAGAACCCAATACGTACTTAATTCCTATTGAAGGTTGACGCTTAAATTCATTAACTGTTTTTACTGAATAGTTACCTAGATCAAGTGGCTTTACTCTAATCTCCACCTGACTCGCTACAGCTGCCTTATCGCCAATCCCACCCCAAATCTCTGTCTCTCTATCAAACATCTCTTTTGGACTACTAAACGGCCCACAAGCAATGCGCCACCAAAAACGTAATTGCCCACGAATTGAGCTAGCTCGAATCGGCATGTCTTTATCGACTTCGCCCGCCTTTACCCCGCCACCGTACATAGGGGTAACAAGCGTACACTTGTATGTTCGCCACTCTTTGCTAGGTTTGCTGCTTAGCTCTGCTCGCAAATCATCCAGCAAACTTTTCTCTATTTGTCTTCGCATTCCATAGTTCCATTCGCTAAATTAACAACCAAAGGTGAGGATTTATACCCTTTAGCCAACCTTATACCGAACGTAACATTGATTAATGTAATAAAGAATCGACACTTATCAATAACCTATTGCATATCAAAAAATAAATAATTATGACAACTTTCCCAGTAACAATGAAACTGCCTGTGCGGCAGTGAACTTATTGACGTATCCGCAACCAGCCCAAGTGCTTTTCTAAGCTGCCTGTGCGGCAGTGAACTAAAGCGGTGTTTCTGTGCGGCAGTGAACACAAGGCGTTGTTTGCCTTCCTTTTCTTTGATTTTCTAAGCTGCCTGTGCGGCAGTGAACCCATGGCAGGATTTTTACTCCCTGTATTAACATTTCTAAGCTGCCTGTGCGGCAGTGAACGAAAGTGGAACAAGGAAATCACAGCTTCTGGATTTCTAAGCTGCCTGTGCGGCAGTGAACTGGTTTCTTACCTGTGGTTTCGCAAGCATTAATTTCTAAGCTGCCTGTGCGGCAGTGAACACAAACCCTGACCATATCGGGAATTATCAATTTTTCTAAGCTGCCTGTGCGGCAGTGAACATGTGGCGTAAAGCTTAGGGATGTAATCATCATTTCTAAGCTGCCTGTGCGGCAGTGAACGAAAGCGTCATTAATGAAGCAAGGGCAATTGTTTTCTAAGCTGCCTGTGCGGCAGTGAACTTGGATAAACCTACAGCGGTATATCATCTATATTTCTAAGCTGCCTGTGCGGCAGTGAACAATAGAATAAATCAATAAAAATAAGTTACAACAGTCAGTTAGGATAAAAATCATCTTTTTACCTTGTCAAAAACCACCAGTTGTAACTTATTGTATTTAAAGCTTATTTTTAAAGAGCAAAAATAAAGGGTAAAAACTACCCTTTTTCGTTCAATTTAAAAGTGCGGCACGGTAGCCAATGCTGATTGTCCATTCGCTTTGCTACTTAAACCATAGCAATCGAAGCCCCCATCTTGAGATGTGCTTTGCGGCTGCATCTCAATAAACAGCGGAAACTTGCTGTTTTTATCGGGTGAACGCTGCTTAGTTTGCTGGCTATGTAGGTAAATAAACGGCAAACGGCACAGTTCTGTGGGCTTACTTTGTTCAAGTACGGCTAAGCATTCTGCAAGCGATTGACCCGATTTAGCAGCCCATCGTGCCGCTTTTTGCTGCATATCTCGCTCTATTCGTTCGGGCGATTTCACCTGCTTGCGTAAAAAGCTGACGTAAGTTACATCGCTTGGTACGGATTTGATGCCTTTGATGTGCACATAGTCTTCTAGCCGAGTTAGCCAGCGGTGGATATCCAACTTTTCCAATGTCGCTTGCTCTTTTGCAAAGAGACGCAGCTTAGCGCCGAGCGGAAACTTTGCTTGACGATAATCAGGAAAACCGACCGCAACCAGAGATTGATTGCTACCCACTTTGTGCTCCACCAAAGCAATGTGCACTTGTTGAAAGACGTTTTGCCACAGGAAGCCTACTGCGATGTCGGCATCTGGCAATAACGTGATCTCTTGGTAGTAGTTCATCACTGCCACCTATTTGTCACTTTCGCCAAATACACCACCACGCACTAATACCGCCATAACGTAATGCTCATCTTCTTCACGAGGCAAGTTTTCACCACGCGCCCACTTATCGAAGAAGGTATAAAAATCCTGCTTGTCTTTCGGGGTACGGAACGCCTTTCCTAAATTAGTGACAGCGCCATAGGGTTCAATCGCAATGGCTCCTGCACTTTGCTCTTCAGATGCGTAATCTGGGTACCAAGTATCAATGGAACGCAGTGCGTTACCAATTTTTTGTGAATGCATCGCAGCATGCTCATTAACCGCATACAGGATTTTACTTTTCTTGGTTTTGCTGTTGCCCTTATCGAGCACTAACTCTTCACTTGGGTAAACCTCTTGGGCTTTACCGACTTTGGCATAGCAATCAATTTGCAGCATCAAATGTTCAGACTCGCTGGCTAAAGCTTTGGCAATACGTTCTGCCAAGCTATTAATATGCTGATCATTATGATCAAAATGACGTGTACTAAATTGTTTGGCATCAAAAGTCCAAGTTTGCTCCGCTCCTTTGTTAAGCGCCTTGACTTGCACTTCAATGTCTTCTGCACCAACTCGGTTGCGCCATAGAAAACGGGCATTGGCAAGGTTGCTAGCGTAGCGTTTCGCCAACTCAAAACAGCCATATTTGGCAATATACTGCGAAACCGCAGCACTGTAACTCTGTTTGAACAGCGTATTGTTACATGCCGAAGGTTGAGCAAGCCCGCCTAATACTTTGAGTGTGAAGTGCAACTTCAAAGTATCGTGATCCTGCCCCAACGCACAAGCATCCACTCGCTGTAAGTTTGCTTTTTCAACTTCCGCATTCAGCTTAGCGGGATCATTTTTCACCGCCGCTTTTAAGCGATTAGAAATCGTGCCGCGTACTGATTTTTCTTGCAGCGCTAATGGCTTTGCTTGCTCTTTGGTTTCCCACTGGCATCCAAAAAGGTAGCCATCGGATGGAACTAATTTTTTTTCAAATGCCAGAACTGAAGCTGTGTCGTTATTTTTAGCCATGAGAAATTTCCTTATTGATGTTCGTTGATAGGGTTAACTTGCTGACAAAGGTAGAGATCGTTTTCTAAATCAGTGTGGTATTGCCAAAGGATGTCATCGAGATGTTTGATTTTGTGTGCCATGACAAATTCGCCTAGCGTGACCACACTTTCGGCAAAGCGGTGCGGCACTGATGGATCGCGCTGATTTTTGGCTTCACCTAATGGCGAGATACCCTGAAAACCAGTGGCAATCGGCACAATCCAGCCACTCGTCTTGCGTTGGCTATGGCAAACAACACTTTGCTCTTCAAACTGTTCACAATGGTGGTGCACGGTGAGATAACCCAGCAGCGCATCTATTGCGTCATCACCTTGCTGCATGGCGTCAATCATTAAATCGCGGCGTTCGATTAGCACATAACCAGGCATTAATTGGCGCAGAACTCTGCCAGTATCATCCTCAGTGATCACAGATTTAACTGAGGGCTTCCCAACAGCAAGAACGTCACCTCCTGCCACTTTCATCGTCGCGATCACTGCTTGCAACTGCTGGATAAACTCTGGCTGCTGAACTTCATCCTTATTACCACTCCATTCAATGACAAGGGACACATCCAAATGACAGCGTGCTTCCTCAATAAATGCCGAGCGTGAACCATCCTTATCGAGTGGATTACCTGTACCGATAATGGAATAAACATAGTCACCTTCGCCTTTATGAGTCTGTACATCACAACGGTGGCTCACCACCGCAGCACTATGCAGCATGAGATCGGATAACCCAGATTGGCTGAGCTTGCGCTCTAAGGCGTGCACAAAACCTAACCATGCCGTCATGGCCGGAAAGCCGATAGTAAAGGGGCTTGAAAGTGCATTGGCGTTGTGAATTTTAAGATGCGGTAAAATCAATACGTTCATCGCAAGTTCTCCTTATTGCTGGCAACCACCTTTTCTATCGCCAGCAGCTCGTGGTCTGCCAATGTGACGGGACTGGCGATCACTTTGCTGCGGCTGTAATGGTTGATTAAACCGCGTGCAATGTGGCGAATGATTTTATCGAGCCACTCATCTTCCTGATGACGCTGCTCAGCAAACTCTGGATAGAGCCAGATTTTTTGCTCCAAAGGCAACGCACTCGATAATTCACCGGAATACGCTTCAAGAAACAGGCGTACTTGCCACATTTTTTCAATCACCAAATCAACGTATTGCTGAATGCGGTAGTCGCGCCCATCACGGAGATTGATGTTGTTGTAGTCGGTTTGAAAGAGTCGATGCAGCGCTTCAAGGATTTCTTTGGCTTGCCAAGCGGTAAAACTCTCTTTGAAAAAATCCGCTCTCGGCAGACGAATATCGCGAGGTGTTAACTCCGGAGGTATGGACGATAACAAATAGTAAGTCTGGTATTTATTATTTAAACCAGAAATATTTTTAGGATGATCACCACCATGCTTTGTTACCGTAAGATCCGATAACGTTTTGTAACCCAGTTCATGATAATCATTGTTCTTTCTAGCTTTCTTCCCAGAGTAAGCTTGAGGTGAACGACTGGTAATCCAATCAATTTTGGCTTTCATATTGAAGACCAAACCAGCTGGTGTTAACAGAGAAAGTTGATGGTACTGCTCAAAACCAATCGGAAAATAAACTTGTTTTACAAACCTATCAGTGTCAACAGATTGCGAATAAATGCAATCAGTAAACATATTCACAATATTCTCAAAAAACGCTCCACTAAGTCCGAATGTTTCGGCAAGCAATGCAACATTAGAATTTTTTAAGTGCTCTAAAATATAAACGTCGTTTATTTTCAAAGACAGGAATTTGTAGACCTTCAATTGAGTAGCATTGATATGCAAATCAAAAAATGTCTCCGCATTACCACTCCGAAGATAACCATCTTGAGTTTTTTTAAAATCAGTAGAATACACTCTCGGGTACTTACAAGCAGGATGACTCATTTTACAAGGGTGACTAACCACAGTGCCATGCTTGCTGTCTTGGGCAACTTTTTCGATTAATCCTGCTACAGCATCGGCTTCAAAATTAGCAATTTCATCATGAGCCATACCATCCTTAAACAAGAAATATGCTTCTAATCTTTCAGCGCAAAAACCTTTTGCAAGTTCAACTAAACCCGCTGATTCATCGCTAGAAATATCAAGTAAAGTCCACAACTCAGTCAATTTGGGATGAGAATGCTCACACATAAACTTAAAAGTAATCTCATATTTAAATGTAGTCGTGCCTTCATTAATAGAACTAATCATCAATAGACAGGCATCACACTCAGAAACTGATTTAGGCAAATAACTCTGCGGGCTATGTCTCAACACCCTATCTAAGACCTTAAAATAATCAGGTTTTGCCTTACCATTCTTGTCTGTTTTTTTAAATACTAGATCCGGCCTATTTTTTATCAGCCTGTCTAGATTTTGTTTTATTTCACACTTTTCTTTTTCCATTATTTAACCTTAACCAAGCCTAGTTGGTCGTTGTAGCTGTATTGCTGATTACCTTCACGGTAGATAAAACTGATTTCGCCATAGCGCACAGAGGTGGCGAACTCCTGCTCAGCACTAGGGCTGTATAAACTGACTAGCTCGCTGTAATCACGCTGTAGCCAGAGCTTCTGTTGCTGCATTGGTGGAAGCGGCAGGTGTTTAATATTTAACACTTCATCGATTGAAGGCATCCCCTCTTCACGCAAACAAAACTCAATGCTGCGCTCTTTTTTAACTAAGTAGATTTGCACTGTCGGTTCACTTTTACGAAAGCGCTTGAAGTATTGTGGCAGTGCAGTAAGCCACCAGTAGCCGTGAATATGACCGTGCAGATGCTCATACCAACATGACTGCGGCGAGCGACTGCGACGATTACGGTTGTATCTATCCTGACGACTAGTATTCGCTTGCTGTGGTTTGCCAATTTGATCGGTGCCAAGGGTTTTCGCGATGGCAAAGTGCTCTAAATCCGCTAAGTTGTTGCGAGGTTCTAGTACTGCTCGCTTTTGAATACGGACAATGGCATTAACCGCTTGTAGCAGCGACTTTTCATCCACCAACTCAGATAAGTCATGAGTGGCGAGCTGGGTGGCGCTGTCTGTTTCATAACCGGGATAATTAAATACTCGCTCAGCGCCGCCCCTGAAGCCTTTGACGTTGTATTGCAACAAGCCAATATTGGGCTCCTGAATCTCGCCATCGCGATGTCTGCGCACCCGACCTGCCATTTGAATAATCGAACGAAAAGATGAGGGTTCAATTACCGCCCAGTCAAAATCATGGTCACGCCCCACTTCTTCAACTGGGGTGGCAACCAAAATAAAAATCAGGTTTTTCGCTTGGCAAGTCGTTAGATGTTCACGAATCACTGGGTGAGCAAAAGCAGCGGGTAATTCTTCCGGTTTCTCTTTACGTTTGAGTACCTCATCCAAATGCTTTTCTTGCTCATGGCGCAGCAACAGAACCTGCTGGCTGTGATAAGCCATGCAGCGCACTTCGGTATCGGAGGGCCAATCACAACTGAGTAGATATTGGGTTAATTCGACACAAGGTTGAATATTGGCAACCCGAACCACACCGAACGACACCCTGGTTTGGCTTTCTGGTTCTAACGTGTTGTGGTGCTGGTGTTTGGCTAAAACCGCTTGCTTCACTGTCTCGAAGTACTGTTTTTCTAGCGGTTGATCATTCTGTTTAATGCATGGAATGATATCGGCCTTTCTCTTCGCGACCTGCTGTTTTAGCTTATCCACGCGTTTAGAAACAAAGCTTTGCTGGAACTCCTGATAGGCAGCTAAGTCCGAATCATTGCAGCCCACCATCTGAACATCAGCGCTAAATTCATCGACATAAACACAATTAACAGCGCTGACTCGATCACGGCTGGCGGCAAAGACTGTCCATCCTTGACGATAGGCATTGTATAAACCCAATGCTAAATCCGGCGGTATGGTGGCAGAGGAAATCATCACTTTGCGCCCCAGCATGGCTGCCAGATGCACTAATCGGCCAATCGCAATCAGATCATCACCGGTAAAGTCGTCAATTTCATCAATCACCAAGTCGGATGACATTAAACGTAAACAGGGCAGAATATAGCGTCCACCACGCTTGGTTTCGGTCGCGGCCATGATGTGGTCGATGGTGCACACCAGTACTGGGGCATACAGAAGTTTTCGGTCTTTTTCTTTGGTTAAAACGGTCGTGAGCTCTTCTTCAGGCAGCACACCTTGCCAATCCAGAACATCGTTTTCATCTTGAAGACTCTCCAAAGACTCAGAACCAACGTCAGCTTGTTCAGGTTCAATGTCGTCTTTTTCAACCGCCTTACCCGATTTATGCAACTCCGAAATGGCTTTAGAGCCAATCAGTACTGCTAAATCGCTCTGTTGCAGTTTGAGTCTTTCCTTATATTCGTCTCCGGTTTGCAAAGTGAGTGTGCGCAAACCAAGTGCCAAGATAAATCGTAGGCTTTCACCCTCTTCAGATAACGCCTGCATAATTTTGGCGTTAGCGATGGTTTTGCCACAGCCGGTACTGGCCATGTTCACCACAAAATAGCCTTGGCTTTTATCTTCCGTGTGTTCTCGCCACTCATTGATTTTGCGTACCGCTTTGTCTTGCCAACGGAATGCTTTAGGCGTGTTGGCCTTAGGTACAAGCTCGTAGAGCTCGGTGGCTTTGAGCGGTTCGGTTTCAAAAAACGGCAGTAACTTCACTGTGTTCACCGCGACTTTAGCAACATTCACTAAGTGCTCATCCAGCTTTTGTTTACGCGCTTTGGTGCTGGGATCGGTGTTGGCGTACAGCTCTATCGATGTCTTCCATTGATGATCATTAGGCTGTGAAGAGTAATAGTGGTCACCTAACATCAAGCACAAACGAGCATGGTGTAGAATCCCTCGCCAACTACCATCATTGATTGCCTGATCGAGTAAAGGTAGATGATGCAATAGATCCTTGGCACGACGTTTAAGTTCGGCAAGCCAAATCGAGGAATTAGAGAGCAGACCTAACGGAAATTCAAAACATTTCGGCAGCAGCGCGTTGTACTCATCAAAGCGGTTTTCATAACCCCATGCTGGGGTAATTCTGGCAAGTAAATCCGCCAGCGACGAGTTATCAACTTCTCGTTGTCTATCACACAAGTCTTTCTCTTTGGGTAGAGGCAGGCGGTGATGAGAAACGATCAGCCAAGCGATCAAAGCCGCCGCTGTCGGCAATTCAGCAAGTGCTTTCTCTTTTTGTAAAACGTTGGTGTTAAAGCAAGTTTCATCAATGCCTTTATCAATCAATGAATTTAGCCAAACCTCATCAAGACGTTCATGTGTTTGATTGGAAATCCATTGCTGAAAAAGCAAACAAGATATCCACTCATGGCGTAGCGGGTCACCTTTGTGCTTGGTTTTAATTTCTGGATTTAACTTTTCCTGAAAAAGTAAAGAGGCTTTACCCCAATCGTGCAGCAAAGCGGCCATTCCGGCTATCGCTTTAATCAGGGGTAAATATTTCCAATCATTTTCAAATTCACTGTTCAACAGGTCTTTCTCTGTACTGTTTACTGGCACATATCCTGCTGCATTAAATTTCTTCTTGTTACCCACCACCCACAACAACTGACTGCGCGAGCGAGAGCGGATCCAGTGGCAACTGACTGCGGTACTGCGACTGGCGGTTTGGCCTAGCATTTTTTTCACCGTGAGCAGCCCTTCTTCGGTGATGAGGGTTTGCCAAGTGTTATCACCAATGCGGTTGGCGAAAGCATCCAGTACGCGGCGGGTTTTCTTGAGGGCGTTTTTCTCACACTGAGAGACAAAAGTGACCATCATAAAACGCGACCCTCACTCTCTTCTTCCTCTTTGCCTTGCAGTGCAACGTGTTTCATGGTGTCAAACATGAAGTCGAGCGCTTTGTGTTCAATGAAAGATTGTAGAATTTGCTGGCGAAACTCTTGCTCGGTAGCGTTTTCTTTGGCGCAAACAAACGCCCACGGCAGCACAATCGCATCTTTGATTAAGTCGGCGACATCAAACACCAAAGCGCCACGGCGGGTTTTGCCATGCATGACGGCAAAACCGTGCGGAATACCCAACACCCACAAGCAGCTTGCCGCAAGGCCATAGGCTAAGTAGTTACCGTGATTCAAAAAGTCATTGGCTTTATCGGTGGATTTTTTGTCTGGCTGATGCTGGCGAGTAAAGCTATCTTTGCCAGTGTTATTGGCAGCGTACTTGTATAAGGCTTTGGTCAACTGCGCTTCGGTGAGCAATAAGTCGGATTGTTTGCTCGCGGCTTCAGTACGCTGATGGAAGGTTTCCAACGATTGCTTTATCACTTCATCTTGCAGATTAAATTTCTCAAGGGTTAATTCTCGGTCTGATCGCCAAACGCGCTGTAAGTAATCAATCCGCGCGTTTTGAAATTGTTTGGCGGCGGCCAAGCGTTTTTGATCATCAAACCAGAATGAGAGCCAACCTTGTAAGTATTCTGTCGGGCGATACTCGCTCTGCGGCGTAAACCATTCCACCTCGCAAGCCATGTGCAGTGGCGTACCGCCGCCACCACAAAACCCGACCAATACACCAGCCTGTGAGAGCATGCGCATAGCGGCTTGAGTAATGGAGGTGCCGTTTCCGAGCATCAAAACGGTAGTATTCGCAATCGGAATATTGAAGTAGAGATTTTCTTTATCAGCTTCGGTGAGATAAAGTACGCGGCCATCTTTTTGCATCACGCGGCAGTATTCTAGGTAATACATATTGGCGCGCTTTGAGTGCAGGATGGTTTTTAAATCGGAAGGGGATAAATCGTCCATGTTTTATTCCTTATGCATTCTCGCTGATCTCGACACTCAACGCTCACCTACAACGCCACATCATTTAACGCCAGATCAAGTGGTTTACTATCTTGATTTGGCACCTAACACCATCGTCTCACCCTAACATAAGCACACCTAAGAGGCTTTAGGCTCTGTTGCATAATGCCGAATCAATCATGCTTTTATTGCTGCCTTAATTCACATTTTCGCGAACTGCGTTCACGGATAGCTGCACATTCTGTTGCGGTTTCACGATATACTGATGATCTTATTTTTATCTTGGTTATCAGGGCTAAACGTACAGTCCATCATCGTTAGGCGGGAGCATGAAACTAAAAAGTTATTTAGCATTAACGACGATTGCGACAACGTCTTCGATTGTGATTGTCGTCACTTGTGCGATCTTCTTTCTGCTCCAGAACTCTTATACTGAGGGGCTTAAAGCTCGTGGCTTAGAGTTAGCGCGCGTTATCGCCAATGACCCAGCCGTGATTGATGCGGTTAAAGCACAAAATTTAGCTCTCCCTAATGCCTCAATTGCTGGTTATATGGAACATATCCGCGCCCAAACCGATGCTTCTTATATTGTGGTTGTGGATAAAAAGGCGATTCGGTTAAGCCACCCCGATGCAACGCGAGTCGGTCAAAAATTCATTGGTGAGGATATTTATCCGGTATTAATCCAAGGCGCTGAATACAGCAGTATTCATTCAGGAACTTTAGGTAAAGCCATTCGTAATTTCTCACCTATTTACTGGCAAGACGAAGTTATTGGTGCGGTTAGTATCGGTTATTTATCTGAGAAAACATCGGATATTTTATTGGCACAATATGGTCATCTTGGTGGCTTAATTGCTGTGGTCTATTTACTAGGCATCGGGATCAGCAGTGCGTTTGTTTTTAAAATGAAACGAACGTTTCTTGACTATGAACCGGAATTTATTATTCATAAGTTTCGTGAGCATGAAATGGTGCTAGACAGTATTCGTGATGCGATTATTGCCATAGATAACAATATGAATATTACCACCATCAATAATAGTGCGATGCAGAAGCTCTCTATGGGGGTATGTAATCGTTATGATTATTTAAACCAACCACTCTCCCGTTATTCAACACCATTAAGTCACTTGGTTTTAGCTAAACCGAGCCAATTACATCAAGGTGAATTTTTAATTGGTCAATTAAACTACAAAGTAGATATTTACCCTATTACTACTCCGAAAGGACTTAAAGGCCAAGTTATTGTCTTTTTTCCTAATCTGGAACAAAATGAACTTGAACGTGAGGTGGTTTATCTTAAAAACTATGCTCAACTCTTACGCAGTAAAACTCATGAATACTCTAATAAATTAAATGTCTTATCTGGTATGTTACAAAGTCAAAAATACCATGAGGCGATTGAATTTATCCAACAAGAAACCGATCGTTACCAGTCTATCATTCATAATATTGTTTTTTCAGTCAATGATAGTGTGGTTGCAGGTCTACTACTGGCTAAGTTTAATAAAGCTTCAGAAATTGGCGTTAAGTTTATTATTGATGAAGATACTCATTTATCAAGCTATCCGAAAAATCTTTCTGAAAAGTTTGTGACTATATTGGGCAATCTTATTGATAATGCTTTACTTGCGGCGTGGAAAAATCGGGCGAGCTGCTCTCCTTTAGTGCATATTTATCTTAGTGATCGAAGTAATCATATTATTTTTGAAATACAAGACAGTGGCACTGGAGTGAGCGAACAAATTGCCAAAAATATTCTAGAGTTTGGAGTAACAACGAAACTCGATCATGAACAAAGTGGCGTAGGCTTGTATTTGGTCAAACAATGGGTCGATAATTTTAATGGCAGTATTGACTGGGAAAGAACCGACGAGAATACCACCCTATTTAGTATTTACTTAGATAAAAATAAAGTTCTCCATTATGAATAAAACAACTGTGATGTTACTTGAAGATGATCACCGAGCTAGCTATATGCTTGAATCAGCGATTAATCAACATCCTGATTTTATCGTCGTTGCTGTCAGTGAAAGTTGTGCCGATGCTTTATTGCAATATACCGCTTTTCAACCGCAGCTGATTTTTGTCGATATTAGCCTACCAGACGGCAGTGGCATTGATGTGATTCGTCAATTACGCAAGCAACAAATAAGCTGTGATTTTATTATGACGACCGCCGAGCGTGAAACCACCACCGTACAAAAAGCCATTCAATTAGGTGTAACCGATTATTTGGTTAAGCCACTGCGAATTTCACGAGTCCATCAAGCATTAGATGATTACAAACATTACACAGCAAAATTGGCACGTACTGCCACCGTTGATCAAGGTGATATCGATGATATTCTCGGTAAATCAGCCATTAAATCATTAAGGCAAACTCCCAAAGGGATCGACGCCACGACCTTAGCATCATTGAAAACACTCCTAAAACAACCACAGTTAGCCGAATTTTCAGCGGATGAGATTGGTGAACTTATGAATGTGAGCCGAATTACTGCTCGTCGTTATCTGGAGTTTTTAGAATCAGAAGGAGTGGTTCGCTTAGCACTAAACTATAAAACGGGCGGTAGACCGCGCCGTTTGTATCATTTGGTCAAATAATTTTGCTCTCTTGAGTTCACTCATCCTTAGCCAGCTCACCACTTAATCGCTGGCATAATAAGAATGAGTGAATCATGAGTGCGCCTAATCGTTAACCATTAATGGCCATCGATAAAAAATAGCCCACGATGGTTGCGGTTGAAACACCGATAAATCCTGGCATCAAGAAGCTATGGTTTAATACATACTTGCCGATCCGAGTTGTCCCTGAGCGGTCGAAGCTTATTGCAGCGAGATCGCTTGGGTAGAACGGAAAGAAGAAATACGCGTAACAAGCTGGTAATACACCAATGATCACTTCTGCTGGGATCCCTAACGAAAAACCCAATGGCAACATAATAGTTAATACCGCCGCTTGGCTTTTTAAGAAGATAGAGACAGCAAACATCGCTATCGCAAAAGTCCATGGATGATGATTCACCACATCACGCACCATATCGATCAAAAAGGTTTTATGATAACTGATGATGGTGTCACTGAGCCAAGCAATACCAAAGATAATAATTACCGCGGTCATCCCAGCAATAAAGACATGGCTGTTGACGATTTTCGACGGCTGAATATTGGTGGTCAGTAAGATGATTGCCCCAACTGACAACATTAAAAACTGAATCGCAACCGACATATTGACGCCATTCGGTAGTAACCCTAACTCTTTACCAAACATGGCAACAAAAATGACAGAGGCAATACCCAGCATAAACACCAATAAACCTGTTTTGGCTTTTTTATCTTCACTAGAGCCCTCGGCGACTTCGGCTTCAGGATCGATAAGGCCATTACGGAATTCTTCATCTTGGCAACGTGCTTGAAACTCAGGATCTTTATCGAGATCTTTGCCTCGGTTTAAACTCCACGTACAAGCAACCAATAGACCTATCAGCGTGGCTGGTATTGTCACCATCAACACGTTGTGCAAACCAATATCTAAATTATTGTCAGCAGCAGTGGCCATGAATACCGCAGCCGCAGCGGCGATGGGACTGGCGGTGATCCCCATTTGTGATGCCACTGACGCGATCGCCATTGGTCGTTCAGGTCGAATGCCTTTTTTATACGCAACATCGTAAATCACTGGCAACAGCGGATATACCGAGTGACCTGTGCCGACTAATACCGTTAATGAATAGGTACAAAGTGGGCCGAGATAAACAATATGATTAGGGTGTTTACGCAACATTTTTTCTGCGTATTTAACCAACAATTTTAATCCACCGGTGGCTTCTAATGTCGCTGAAGCCGATACCACTGCTAAAATGATCAGCATGACGCCAATTGGCGGCGTTCCGGGAGCGACACCAAAAACAAACGCGAGAACCGAAACCCCTAAGCCACCAAGCAAACCAAACGCGATACCGCCATAACGGATACCAGTAAAAATCACTGCAAAAAGAAGCAGCATATGTAGATAGAACATGTATTTTCCTTTATCGAGGGGGCAATTAAACGCTTATCGAAACCACTAAGTTGTGACTCAACGTCACTCAGAGACTGTCATCAGTGTCGGTCAATCTAGAGCCGATACCGCGCTCAAAATACGATCACGCATAGCGATGCTTCCCGAAGTACAATCGAAGCCCAATCATACTATTGGTAATTATAGTGCTGACTATCACTAACACAACTTAACCCGTAAAGCGTTAATCGAAGGCGTCATTTTAAGAGTTCGATGATGAAGGTCGCCATGATTAGCATCAAAGCCCCACCAATGCGTGATGAAATTTGCGCGAAAGGCATAAGCTCCATCCGTTTGCTGGCCGCAAGCACCGCCACATCTCCCGTTCCACCCATGTTTGCCATGCATAAGCCGGCGGTGATCGCCGCTTCAATAGGATGAAAGCCGATTAATCGGCCCATCAACGCTGCCCCAACTACCGCACCGAGCACGGTTGACAGAACCATTAAGAAATAGACCATCGTCAATGAGGCGAGAATTTGGTTAAGATCAGTGTAAGCAACACCGATTCCGACCAGTAACGCTGGTGTTAAGTTATCCACCACAAACTTATACCAACCATGAGCGGCTTTTTCTAACTCCCGTGGAATCAACCCCATGACTTTGACCAATGCGACAAATAGGATCATTAAAGCATAAGGGTGCATGCTGATCACATCGCTCAACATCGTGCCAACGAAATACATAGTGATAGCCAGCAGTGCGCCTATCCCTAACACATTGATCGATACCGGTAACTCTTTTTCAGAAACCGCTGGTTGTTCACGACTGCCTCGAAGCAATTGTCCGTTGCCAGTTAATGACGGATATTGTTTACCCAACTTATCCAGCAGCCCTGCGATTACAATCGCTATCGCGTTACCTATCGCTAATGCAGGAACCATTTTCGACAACAGCATTTCGGCTGACATGCCTGTATTACCCGACATAATTTCAACCAAAGGTACCGCACCAGCGCCCATACCGCCGCCCATGATCGGTAAAGCAATCAACATGACAGAGGCAAAGAACCCCTCACCTAATAAACTGCCAACAATGCCCGCAAATAAAAAAGCACACCCAACACCGCCTAAGATCACTGGAATGTATTTTAGCGCCGCTTTTTTAAGAACCTGCGTGTCCATGCCAAGAATGGATCCAGTCACTAGACTGGCGATAAAAAAGGATAAAAATCCACCGCCTTTAACAAAAGTGGTCACGGTTTCGGTGGTTTCATGTGGCATTATGCCGCTATGAAAAAGGTAGGAAGAGCCAAAAATGACCACAATCGCCCCACCACCAAAGAATTGATTTACAATCGGCGTTTTATCGCCAATTAGGTTTAGGATATAACCAACCACAACCATGATGCCAATCGCACCAATGATTCCTGTTGGTAAGTTATTGGACAGAGTCGAAAAGAGTATCACAGCAGCCGATAGAGCAAAGATGATATTAATCATCCGCTTATCTTTTGAGGAGGTCATATTATTGGCTAACATATTCTACCTTTTTATAAGATTGTTAAAATTATGCCGTTATTCTAACAACCCTTCATCAATCGAATATTGAGCACCCGATTAATGTAACTATCTTTATCTTTTGTAACTTTTGTTCATGACAGTAGGAATTCCTATAACGCAGACAGACATACTGTGTTCATTAGATAGGAATGACAGCATTTCCCCCTTTTTCATCAAACGAAGATTTAACCAAAGAGCAACTCGTTGCCTATTAAATGATATAAAAATCAAATTGAAAGTTATTTATAATCATGACAAGATTGTTATGTTATAACGTATTTCAATCAATCCAAAAGTTCGTATTATGAAAAATAAGAAAAAGATTTTAGATGTCAGAAACTTAAGCTTACGCATTGATGGAACTCAACTTTTGGATAACGTTAGCTTTCAGTTATATGAGGGGGAACGCGTTGCTTTATTAGGCGCTTCGGGATCGGGGAAATCACTGACCGCTCGAGCGATCAGCGGAACTTTACCCCCTTACTGCCATATTGAGGGAGTCATTGATTTCGATGGCGATAATATCGCAAACCAACCCACTCTGGTTCGTCAAGCTCAATCACGTGTCGCGACGATATTTCAAGATAGTTTCAGTGCACTCAACCCACTGATGAGTGTCGGTAAGCAGATGATGCTCAGTACTCATCTTCGTTCACAGCATGAGCTACAAACACTAACGGATAAGATGCAATTAACCAATATACTGTCTCGTTTACCTTGTGAACTGTCTGGCGGACAACGCCAACGCTTATGTATTGCTTTTGCATTGCTAAGTGGATCAAGCCTGCTCGTCGCCGACGAACCGACTACCGCACTCGATGTCATTAATCAAAAACAGGTCATCACGTTACTTCAGCAATGTTGTGGAGAGAGCTGTAATCACGATCAACAGCTACATAGCCGTCGTCTCTCTTTACTGTTCATTACTCATGACATTAATGTCGCAGCTCAACTGTGTCAAAGAGCGATTGTGATGCAAAATGGTCGAATTATAGAAACAGGCAGCATGAATGAGTTGCTTACATCCCCCACCCATGCGTATACCCAGCAGTTGGTTCAAGCGGCAAGTAAAAATCATCTCAATGACCTTATCGTACCTGCTAGGATGGCCAGTGCATGCTAAAAAATATCGACCCGTGTGTGCATTTCCTTATGCTCAATGCCATCAATTACAGTTATCACACGACCGGTTGGAGAGCGGACAAAGCACACCCTATCATTAATCAACTGTCGCTAACTATTGGCCAACAAGAACGCATCGGCCTAGTCGGTGAATCTGGCAGTGGTAAATCGACACTATTAAAGTTAATCCTAGGCTTAGCCGCGCCCCAAGCTGGACAAATATATTGTGCTGGAACTCCTATTATCCATTCCTCTTGGCGAGTGCTAAAAAATTATCGTCGCTTAGTACAATATATCCCACAAGATCCTCATACCGCCTTGCCTCCCAGTCAAACCGTAGCAAAACTGCTCGCGGAACCGTTGAAACGATTGACCGCAGGAAAACCTTGCCAAACCGCGTTAGAAGGTGCCGTAAAACAAGTCGAGTTACCGATTAGTATTCTTTATAAGAAGGCTGGTGAACTGTCAGGTGGTCAAGCTCAGCGGATTGCATTAGCTCGTGCATTGATTATACAACCTAAATTTCTATTAGCAGACGAGCCAACAAGTGGCCTTGACCTACCATTGAAAGAGCAAATTAAGTCGTTACTGAAAAGGGTCTGTCATGAAAACCAGATGGGATTACTCGTCGTGACCCACGACATTTCGTTGGTATCGGATCTTTGTGAACGAATGTTAGTCATGCATCAAGGACAACTTATTGAAGATCGTGCGACACATGATGTGATCCTATCACCCGCACACGCTTACAGCCAAAGATTGATTGAAGCAGTACCTAGAATCAATTTCCACCCTCTCCATGATCGATCATCTTCCCACACAGTTTAATTATGTAAGGATTCACAACGCGATGCTACAGGTAAAAATTGGATTAATATTTGGCCTTGCTGCCCCTTTGTTTTTATTAACTGGCTGTTTTGACTCAGATAACAAGACGGCCCCCTTCGCTGAAAATGATAATCATCGAATTAGAATTGCTATGTTATTACCGCCACGCTCAGGTTTAACGCCGTTAAGTGATGATGCATTCAAATTATCTCGATGGAGTACGGCCGAAACACTACTTAATTTAAACGATGAAGGGCACCTCACTCCTGCATTAGCAACTGAGTGGCAAAGACTTAGTCCAACGACTTGGCAATTTCAGTTACGTTCTGAAGTGATTTTTCATGATGGTACGCCCTTTAATGCCAAGGCTGTTGTCAATGCTCTCAATACTGCAGCAACAGCGAAACCTAAGCCACGTATTTTGGATGGCGTTGATCTGACTATTGAGGCTGACGGTGAATACTCGGTAATTGTACATACTGCAACGCCAGACCCACTGCTACCGCAACGTTTAACAAGTCCACAGTTATCGATTTTGTCACACAATGCTTATGCTGATAATGGCGTAATTAACCCTATTAATGCAGGAACGGGGGCGTTTGTATTGGCTACGGTTAATGGAACGAGTAGTGCTCATCTGAATCGTTTTGAACATTATTGGGGCGAACCTGCCAAAGCAGCGGGGATTGACGTCAGTTTTGTTCCCGATGGCCTCGCCCGAGCTGCCGCACTGCGTACACATTCTGTCGATATCGTCGAAGCCGTGCCGGTATCTCAAGCTCCTTTATTAGACCCAAGCCTAGTTCATGAAGTGCCGATGCCACGAACCAACACCTTGTATCTTAATACTCGTCAAGGAGTTATGGTCGATCCTACGATGAGAGCGGCCGTTCGTGAAGCGATTAATCGAGAACAAATCGTTAATACTGTCTATGAAAAACGTGCTGATGTAGCTCAAGGTCTACTTGGTCCAGCTATCCCTTGGGCAGCGAAATTACGCCAACCCATTGAGCATCCAATACCAGCACGTTACCCTAATGGTGCCACCATTACTTTAGCCACATTTACCGATCGCACAGAGCTTCCAGAAGTCGCGGTATATTTAGCTCAACAGTTGACGCAAGCAGGGTTTACGGTCAAGCAAGTGGTACGCGAATACTCTCAAATTGAAGCGGATGCTTTAGCGGGAAAATTTGACGCCTTTATTCTCTCTCGGGCAACCGTGCTCGATTCCGGCGATCCCGTGGCTTATATGTACAGCGATTTCAGTTGTAAGGGGTCGTTTAATATTGCCCAACTCTGCCAATCAGACATTGACAAAGCGTTGGAAAAAGCTTCTCAATTACCTGCAGGTTTAGAAAGACAACAAGCTATTATGGACGCTGAAGCACTGATTTTAGCTAGTGATGCGGCTATTCCTATGCTGCATGAACGAGTTATTCAAGGAGAATCTACTCGTGTTCGCCATGCCGAACGTGATCCTCGTGAGCGTACTTTAATTAGCAATCAAACTTACCTGGCCACAAGTATTGAAATATCCCAATAATGGCCTCGCTATCGATGATAATAACACCACGATTCACGAGAAAAATAGGCATGCCTTGGCAAGTATCACGCATTAATATTCCGACGTTGGTGACGCTCTGCTCGCGCATTTTTACCATGGCGGGCGTTGTCGTTATCATTGCTTTGTTGCCTTGGCTATCAGGGCAAGATCCCGCTTTAGCTTTACTGAGAGCACGTTCAGCTGAGCAAGATCCAAGTGAGGAAACCTTAAACGCTATCCGTGAATCTCTAGGATTAGACCAAGGTCCTTTACCATTAATGCTGCACTGGTTAACGAATTTGCTACGCGGCGATGCGGGAATATCATGGGTTACTGGCAAGCCAATTCTTAATGATATCTTGAACGCAGCAAGCGTATCATTACAGTTAATGACGCTTGCTCTTGGGGTGGCGTTTTTTATCGCATTCTGTCTAGTTCTGCCAACACTGCGTCGAGGGTTAAAAGGTCAAGCCTATCGAAGCAATGGCATCCTTGCTGTTGGATTAACCGCACTACCGGAGTTTCTACTCGCATCGTTACTGCTCTTAATTGGTGCGGTATGGCTGCGCTGGTTACCACCGTTCGGTTGGTATGGTTTTAGTTATACTATTTTGCCTGCGTTAGCATTAGGTATTCCTGCGGGGGGGTATTTAGGTCGTTTATTTTCTGATGCGATCGCACAAGTTTTTACTGAAGCTTGGGTCGCAACTTGGAGCGTGGCTGGCATTCGCCGTATCCATATTATTTTAGCGGTATGTAAACGAGCTTTAACAACCGTCCTACCAATGATTGGTTTAGTCATCGTGTCATTGACAGGAGGGGCGATTGCGGTCGAAAAAGTGTTTGCTATACCGGGCTTGGGAAGAACAACTCTCGAAGCTGCAATCGCAAAAGACTTACCCACTCTGCAACTGGGTATTTTATTCATTCTTCTACTGGCGTTTATAGTTGGCGTGGTTGTAAACATCATCAAGGCTTTGCTGTTAGGTCGAGCTCTGACACAAGGTGCAATGCCGCTACCTAAAGAATCAGATATCACGATGAGTAAAAACACACGGCGAGTTCCTATACTATGCATCATGATATTGGCTGGTGTGATGTTATTTGGCTTGGGGCGAGATCCTTATACCATCGAATTTATGCGACTCGAATCGCCTTCATTGTTATTACCCTTTGGAGCCGATGCTATGGGACGAGATCTACTAGCTCGAGTTGCTCATGGAAGCCTTTATACTTGCTTATTGGCGATTGGCGTTGCCATCTGTTGTCTTATGATTGGTTTGCTTATTGGTCAATTCCCTCGATTAATGACCGGTCCGATCGAAGTCGCTAACGCACTCCCTCCGGTAGTGAGTGGCTTGTTAATCGCAGCAATCTATGGCCCTGGCTTATATGGCGCAGCCCTCTCTGTTATTCTTATTAGTTGGGCACCTATCGCCGCTCATGCGGCAGCATTGACAACCGAAGTTCGAGCCAGACCTTATATCCAAATGTTACCACTTATGGGTGTTGGGGTGATTCATCGCCACCTATTTTATATATGGCCAGCCGTTATTAAACCATTATTACGTCATGCTATGTTACGTGTACCAGGCATTGCTCTTGCTCTCGCCTCTCTTGGTTTTTTAGGCTTAGGAGCCATGCCTCCCAGTCCTGAATGGGGGCGGATTCTTGCAGAAGGAATGCCCTATATTGAACGCAGCTATTGGGTCGTCCTTGCCCCATCAGTGGCATTAATAACGTTATCCGTGTTTGCGGTCAGTTCAGTGAATGCTATTGGATCGAGAAAGCTCCTTAAATAAAGCAGGGGGGAGCTCAAAAACTCTCAGTAGTTTTGCAGTACTCAACGTTCATCGGGCTAAGTTTTGATACCCGACGAACGTTGAGCGGTTAAACAAGCATTGAATTTTACCTTACGGTTTTAAAACGCTGCACGTGACGTTTGCCGATGCAGCCATACACCAGAGAAAACACCTAATAAGGCTAATGTTATCCAAATCCAGTTGGTTGAAAAATTCAAACCTAGCAACCAACCTGCGAGACTATTGCCAATAAACGCAAAAATACCGCCAATACAAGCTTGTAAACCGTAATAGCTAGCCAATTTCGTTGAAGAGGCAAAATTAGGCACGTAAGCGCTCAGTAACGGAAAAACCATCATTGAGCCAAAACTAAGTAATGCGGCACATAAAACAAACGGCAATGCAGGCCAAAGCGGAAAAGATAGAGTCAGGATTAAGAATGCCCCTCCCATCAGTGACATTCCCCATCCCATCCCTTTTGCTGTGCCTAATGAGCGATCTATCCAACGGCTTATTATCATTTGTAGTGTCACCCCCATCAGTGACGAAACCATAAATACCCAAGTAATAATGCTAGGGTCATTAGTTTCTACGCGCGCATGATAAGGTATTGCCATATACAGTTGATGAAATAATACCTGATAAATTGAAGCGGCCATCACAAAGGCCATAAAAGGTTTATTGTGTAACATCTCTAGCCAGTCTCGCCAAAATGGCTGTTGAGCTGAGCGGTTTATTTGATGTTTTTGATCCGGTAGAAAAAACCATTGCAACAACAGTAAGAGGACAAAAATACCAGCAGATAACACGCCAACCAACGTAAAACTAACGCTTAATAACATCAAACCAAGCAAAGGCCCTAATAACATGCCGGCTTCACTAGCAAGGTTTTGTAATGCAAAGACTCGATTTCGTTGTTGATTTTCAGGATATTCCGCAGCCAGAAACGCTTGACTACTCGGTGTAAACAGTGCACCAGCAAATCCAGTGGCGAAAGCCCCAACGATAATCCACGGTAATTCAACACTCAGTGCAAGCATTAAAAATCCGACAATACGCACCATACATCCAAACAAAATCATTGGTTTATAGCCAAACCAATCACCGAGAGTCCCTCCAACTAAAAAGAGCCCCTGTTGACTAAGAACCCGTAAACCGATAACCAGCCCAATATAGGCGCTACTTAAACCTAAACCTTGTAAATGGTCAGCTAAATAAGGCATCAACATATAGAAACCTAAGTTAAAACTTAGGCTATTCGCGACCAAAACTTTTCCTGCCGGGGAAAGAAGCTGCCAATCATTAAGAAGAGCAACCGGTGGGCGTTTTATCATTGGATTAAACTCGTTTGTTGATTGAGAAGAAGAAACTGAATGAGAAAATTGTAATATTATAACAATAATCAATCATTAAACGCTATTGAATACTAATGATAGGTATTAACAGATATTGCTAGATCACTGACGGCATTGAAAACGGTAAAAAGTAAGAGGGAACAAGAAAGGAAACTTAGGGATAGATACAACAAAGCCCGCTAAACAGCGGGCTTTGCATAAAATTTGGTGGGTCTAGGCAGACTCGAACTGCCGACCCCTACCATGTCAAGGTAGTACTCTAACCAACTGAGCTATAGACCCAAATTCTTATCTGTTCACACTGGTGCGTCCGAGTGGACTCGAACCACCGACCCCCGCCATGTCAAGGCGATACTCTAACCAACTGAGCTACGGACGCATCACTTGAGAACGGGGTGGATATTAGCGATTGATTTTGCTCAGTGCAAGCGTATTTTTACTATTTTTAAATCAACTGACGCTTAGGTGATCAACTTGATGTTTTTTTACCCTAAAATGAGCGTTGCTATAACATTTATTGTTGAGTTCTCTTTCACACTCAATGAGTCATAAGCAGGAAAAGTGAGAAACCTAATGACATCAAAAATCCAAAAGACGAGTAATTAGAACTAGCTCTTCTTTTTGTGATTTAGATTCAAAAATAACGTTGATTGGTGAAAACAAATGAGTACTATAACGGCTATTGGAATGAATATGCAATTGAGTCGGTAAAACATGGATGCAAAACTGTTTAATAACTCGCAAACATTAAGAGCATCCGTGCTTCGTGGGCTCAGCTTATTTTTGTGTTTTATTGCTCTGTGCATGGCGATCTTCAACATTGTCTACCATCAAACACTAGGGCTAGCGAGTATTGAAGTCCTGTTCGCTGGCTACTCTTTTTATATCCATCAATGTACTAAGCAGAATAACTACTCTGAACGCTATGCTCAGTTCTACGTGTGTTTACTCTTAACGATCATTATCTTGGCCATTTATTTACAACCGATTAGCCATGGAACGTATATATGGGGATTATTTGCTCCGGTAGTGCTTTACGTCTTTCTAGGTTTAAAACTGGGAGGAGCGGTGACAGGGATCATTTTAGTGCTCATCAGCTGTCTGCTATTTATTCAACTCCCCTACACATCGAATCCTAACGCCATACCTACACTGATTAATTTTTGCTTTTGTTACAGCGTTCTTTGGTTTATTGCTCATATTTATGAGTCTAACCGTCATAAAATTGAATTTACGCTGACTCATTTAGCCACTCGAGACCCATTAACTGGAGCTCATAATCGACTTTCGCTGCATTCTGCCTTTGACTATTTTGAGCAAAACAAGAGCGCAAATACCTCGCTTTGTTTATTGATTATTGATTTAGATTACTTCAAACAAATCAACGATCAGTTTGGCCATGATACTGGCGATAAAGTACTAGTAGAAACTTGTCGATTATTTGCTCAACATGTTGGGGAGAAAAACTTATTTCGAATTGGTGGAGAAGAGTTTTGTATTACTCTCTTTGATCATTCATTGTTACAGGCAGAGCAAATCGGCGAAAGGCTACGCAATCTTGTTGCTAATTACTCATTTTCTAAACAACAAGCTATCCAGTTAACGCTCAGTGTCGGTATTTGTGAGTATCGCAACGGAGATAACTTAAATGATTTAATTAAATTAGCGGATATGGAATTATACAAAGCGAAAAAGAATGGTCGTAATCAGGTCTGCATTTGTCAATCATCAGCAGAGCAAGAGTACATCGAACTCTCACAGGTAGATTCAATTTAGCCGTTTAATCTCAGAAATTGGCATCTCATTTTCTTCACTTTCAAAAACAACATTATAGTTCTCAGTATAAGTACAATGAGGTAAACGACTACAAGTAAAAAAGCGTCTCCCCTTAAACTCACCTTGACTAGCCGTTTTGATGACCATTGGACTGCCACAACGTTTGCAGAAACGAACCTCTTTATCCGGCTCAATCAGATCAATATGTGCAGCAAGCAGTCGGCGTAACTTACCGACTTGATAACTGTATTTAATATTGGCACCAATTAATGGAATATTGGCTGACTGACACACCTGCAATAGCAGCTTTTGCCGTTCTATTTTGCCTTTATTCAGCGGTTTTCCATCATCAAGCTCAATGATAACTCTTGGTTCTAATGTTCTGGCATCACAAACCACAAAACTAAAAGAATGTTTAGCGATCCGACTATGAGCAATAAACCACTGCTTTTTATTTTTCAATGACTTGGGTGAGACAACATGATTAACGCCGACTTTAGCAAGCACAATACCATGCTCACCTACAGCGGTAGTTAATGCATTAAAGAAGGTACTTTCTGCGATATTCAGTAATGGCCCATTTTTTTTGTAAGTGTAATCTTTACTATCATCATTACGAATTAAATATTTTTGAATGAATAGAAAAAAACCGACTAAAAGAGCAACAATAATAAAGACGTTCGCCATAGTACCTATTCTTCATAACGCTAACAAAAAAAGCTTATCGTTATATTGACTATTATTAAAAAATAAAGCTATCCATTAAACCAACCATCTTACCAATTTCAGGTTTAGTGATGGTATCGTTAGCACCCAAAGCAAGTGCTTTAGCTCGGTTATCATCACTCATCAATGATGAGAACATGATGATCGGTGTTTGATTATAAGCTTCATTCTCACGTAACCGTTTGACTAAATGCATCCCGTCCATACGTGGCATTTCTACATCGGTGACAATCGCATTAACTAACTCACTAACAGAGGTATTTTCTTCTTTAGCCACACGTTGAATCTCCATCAATTTTTCGTATGCTTCTCCTCCATCTTTACAAGCAATCACGTTATAGCCCGCTGAACTTAATGTTTCCTGAATCATGCTACGAATGAAGGCCGAATCATCAACCACCATAATCGTTTTCGCGTTACGCTTACTGACCATTTTCTGGTTCAAATCAATCGAGCGATCCATTTTAACATCGTATTTACCCATACTTAATTCTGGGTTGATATCAGCAATGATTTTCTCAAAATCTAAAATCATGATCAGCTTTTTATCTTTACGGACGACGGCAACGACACAGTCTTGCTCACCAGCTTCTAAAAATTGACTCGGTGACTCAACATCATTCCACGAAATACGGTGAATTCGACTAATACTGTCAATTAAAAATCCGTTGGTCATACGGTTAAAATCAGTCACTATAACGTATTTATTCTTGATGTCGGGACGAGTGGGAACACCGAGCCAACCAGCAAGGTCAACCAAAGGGGTTAAAATTTCCCGAGAAGAAAATACGCCTATCATATGAGGCTGAGCATTGGGATAATCGGTGGTTTCAGGTACACGAATAACTTCTCGGACTTTAGCCACGTTAATTCCGTAATAACAAGTTTTCGTCTCGCCACTAGGCAATAGTTTTTCTAGATGGAATTCAATAATTTCCAGCTCATTAGTACCACTTTCTAATAAAATTGTATTATTTGGATTGCTCATAATCATTCACATCTTTTCGGCAAAGCGTTAAGTTCGTTCCTTTTTGTAGTATATACGCAAGTCGCTCAAAGAAAATGATAATGGCGTAGATTGTTTATTTAATTTGTTATCTATACCCAATTACTAAGAAAAAAGTGTCTGTTCGCCCCACCCCAGCCCTCTTGAAAAAGACCATTACCAGCAAGTCTATGAATATCGGTGAATAGTTGTAAAAAAAGCGCCAGAGTGAGAATGATTAACCAGTTAAGATGGAAAAATCGCACCTCAATAGCAACTCTTTTGCATATCAATATGTGACATCGATCACCTATAATTTCGCTTGTTTTTTACTCAACAGATACATTCTTCTATATACTGATAAGTGCAGTGAGGTGCTCAATGATCAGTCATTCCCTACTCACACAATTATTTTAAAAGACTAGGGAGCGATAAACTTATCTCATTTACATCGTCAGGAGGAAAGTCATTATGGAAAAAGATGCCTTAGGTATATGCCTTTCACGAGACATGCTAAGCGAGCATCTTCTGTCAACGTTCACTCATGTTCGGGCTTACGAACTAGCGGTAGAGAACGATGAACAAGTCCGCGTATTATTCGCTTTTCCACAAATGTCAGGCAAGGATGTGCTCACTACGATGCAAGGCACGAAAAAGTTGATTTGGCGAGCAGATTTCTTCTGTCCCCATTTCCCTCATCGATAAAGCAAAGCTGGTTCGTTACTACGAATCAGCTTTGTCTCTTGTTACAACAAAATACTACTCTCTCGAAAAAAAACTCGCTACTATAGAGTAATCACTCTAAATCGAACTCTGAACAGTAACATGAAGCTAAAAACCATTACTTTGATGTTGTGCTCGTGGGCGGGTAGTGCTTCTGTCCACAGCATGCCTATTTCGTTTCAGCAAGCTTGGGATATTTTGCAGCAAAGCAATCACTCATTAGCCGCCGAACGGGCCAATGTCGAACACTACCAGCATTTGCAAAACGCAACGAGTCATCTTAATTATCCTTCTCTATCCGTTAGCGCAACTTATGCTAGAATTGCTGAACGAGATATCACGCTTCCTACACCTCATTTAGAATTACCGATCCCCAATACAATCGGTATAACTTTAGCCGATAAAAATGCTTATAGTTCATCCATTCGCGCTATCTGGCCTATCTTTACTGGTGGACGAATCACCGCAGCACAAACAGCTGCAGAAGGACAAAAACAAGAGGCTGAAAGTCAATTTGCCATGGTAGTGCAAGCTCGTTATGAGGATTTAGCCAAATACTATTTTAGCGTGATACTTGCTCAAGAAGTATTACAAACACATATTGCTGTCGAACAGGGCCTAACCAAACATCGCGATAATGCATTAAAACTTGAACAACAAGGACAAATTGCCTTAGTTGAACGTTTACAGGCAGAAGCATCGTTAGATAAAGCCACTATTGAACGTAAAAAATCAGAAAAAACATTAGACATAGCTCAAAGTGCATTGACACAGATTCTGAACCAAACTCAGCCAGTCTCCCCCAGTGGTCAATTGTTTATTAATAAAAGTCTTCCCCCGTTAACTGCTTTTATTGAGCAAACATTAGCCACCTACCCAGGTTTAGATCTCTTGAGTGCTAAAGAGAAACAAGCTAATAGCCTTATTAAGGCTGAAAAAGGTAAATACTATCCCGACGTATATCTGTTTGGTCATTACAGTTTGTACGAAGATGATTCACTTCTCAGCCAACTCACACCCGATTGGATGGTCGGTGTTGGAGTAAGTATTCCGCTGATAGAGAACACTGGGCGCAGTCATCAAGTACGAGCCGCAAACAGTTTAGTCTCTCAAGTCCGTTCTTTACGTGCACAAGCAGAACAAGACTTAACAGTATTGGTTGAAAAAACCTACAAAGAAGCTGAACAAGCTTTAGAGGAAGCTCAAGGACTTAACTCGAGCTTACGGTTAGCTAAAGAAAACTTATCCTTACGTCAAAAAGCATTTAATCAAGGTTTGGCTACATCGCTTGACGTGGTCGATGCCGAACTCTATTTAGCTAGCATTCGAACTCAACAAGCGGTGGCTGGTTTTAACTATCTTATTTCTCTGAGTAAACTTTTAGCTCTATCGAGTGAGACGCAAACTTTCTCTCATTATAAGCAAATGGCAGTTCCTTTAACTATGCTGCCAAATCACCTTGTCCATTCACAAAGGGAACCTTCATGAAAGCGGTTAAATCTTCTGTTATTGCAATCTCTGTCGTCGCCGCTGTCGCTTGGATAGGTTATAGCTTTTATCAAGCTTATCAGCCTCAACCCATCCGTCTCCAAGGGCAAATTGAGTCTCAACAATACAGTATCTCATCCAAAGTACCTGGACGTATTGATCAAGTTTTTGTTCGTAAAGGCGATCTCGTCAACAAGGGGCAGTTAATTTTCACCATTCATAGTCCAGAGATCGAAGCTAAGTTAGAGCAAGCGATGGCGGGACAAAGAGCAGCTGGCGCATTAGCTCAAGAAGCGGAAACCGGTTCACGTAGTCAACAAATACAAGCGGCAAGAGACCAATGGTTAACCGCAAAAGCTGCCGCTGATTTGGCTGAAAAAACGTATTTACGAGTGAATAATCTCTTCGAACAAGGCGTTGTTGCTGAGCAAAGACGAGACGAAGCAAATACTCAATGGCGCGCAGCCAGATACAGTGAAAATGCCGCTCTACAAATGTATGAAATGGCTAAAGAAGGGGCTCGTAAAGAGACCATACTCGCCGCCTCTGAAAATGAACGTATGGCCGCAGGAGCAGTGGCTGAAGTTGAAGCTTATGCTGCCGATACACGCATCGAAAGCTGGTTTGATGGTGAAGTGTCTCAGGTGTTAATGCAAGCCGGTGAACTCGCACCACAAGGCTTTCCGGTTGTTACGGTTGTTGATCGCGCCGACTCTTGGGCTGTATTTAATGTCCGAGAAGATCTGCTGCGCCATTTTCAACAAGGTTCAACCTTTAAAGCCTTCTTACCTGCGTTGAATCAATACGTTGAGTTTACCGTAACGCATATTGCGGTAATGGGCGATTTTGCTACTTGGCGCTCAACGGACTCATCACAAGGTTTTGATCTAAGAACCTTTGAAGTTGAAGCCCGCCCCACACAACCTATTGATGGGTTAAGAATGGGCATGAGTGTTGCTGTTGAGTTATAAGACGATGCCAAATCATCTACCTTCACAGTGGCAGTTATTACGTCACGATCATTGGCTACTCTCATGCCTAACCTGGGTGCCCATTGCGCTCGCGGCTCTATTATGGTGGATATTTTCCCAAGGTATCCTCCATAATTTACCGATAGGTGTTGTCGACTTATCACACAGTCAGTTATCGCGGCAAATGATTCGTCAACTGGATGCCACTTCAACCTTATCGGTAACCCACCATTACCAAAGTGCCTCAGAGGCGAAACAAGCATTAGTATCAAGTGATATTTATGCTTATGTGATTATCCCTGCACAATTTGATAAAAGCATTTATCGTGGAGAGCAGCCTCAAGTTAGCACTTTTTACAATAGCCAATACATTTTGATTGGACGCTTAATCAATTCAGCGGTTCTTCAAGCGCAAGGGACATTCAATGCTCAACTGGATGGTGCTCGAACCTTAGCGAAAGGAGAGCAAACGCTCCTCAGTGCGATGGGACAAGCAGTACCTGTGCGCACTCAAGTCACCCCACTGTTTAATAAAAACAATCACTATGCCCAGTTTTTAGTCTCTGCGGCAGTGCCTGCACTGTGGCAAATTTTTATCGTGGTCACGACAATTTTGATTTTGACTGCGAACTATCGTGAATACGGACTACAAAGTTGGTTAGCGGCTCAACCTTTACGAAACCTGAGTAAAACACTGGCCCCCTATTTTGTCATTTTCCTTCTACAAGGAGTTGGCTTTTTAATTTGGTTCTATCAAGTCATGCAATGGCCAATGCATGGTCGTTTTTCAATCATTATTCTGGCCCAGATAGCAACCATTTTAGCGTGTATGATTATGGGCGGTTTTTTCTATTTTTTAACCTTGGATCCGGCTCGGGCAATGAGCTTTGCGGGCGCGTTTACCGCACCGAGCTTTGCGTTTATGGGCGTCACTTTCCCTGCCTCTGATATGAGTAATGTCGCTCTTGCTTGGCGAAGTTTATTGCCCATCAGTCATTACATTGAAGTACAGATTAGTCAGGTCAATTATGGGTTAAACGCTCTACAATCACTCCATCATTTATCGCCAATGCTCGGTTATGGATTGCCTTTGATAATCACACTGGCACTTATCAATAAACATAAAAACAAAGAAACTGCGCTAAGGAGTAATCATGACTCTGTTTAATCTGCTTAAAGCTGAGTTAAAAGCGCTACTCACTAATCCTGTCGTGATGTTAACCATGATTGGAGGAGTGGTTTTTTATTCTTTCCTCTATCCATTACCGTATAGCCAGCAAACCCCTCGTGAATTACCCATTACTGTTGTCAATTTAGATAAAAGCCAGACTAGCTATCAACTTGAGCGAATGGTAGACGCTACCCCACAGATAAAAATCATCCAACGAAATCACTCTATTGAGGATGCCAAAACCGCTTTTTTAGCTGGCGAAGTAAGCGGTATTTTGGTGATTCCTGAACATTTTTATAAAGATTTGCTGCTCGGCAAAAGTCCAACGTTAGCGTACGCTGGAGACGCGGCTTACTTTCTGGTCTATGGCACAGTAGTTGAAGGATTAGTGCAAGCCGGAGGGACATTGTCGGCAAAAGCTAAAGTGGCGCGCTTAGTCGTCGATGGGGAACCTTTAGGTCTCGCAATGGAACACTGGTCTGCATTGCAGTCCAATATGAAGCCCACTTTTAATCCTAAAATGGGTTATATCGATTACGTTGTGCCCGGCGTATTTGTGCTGATATTACATCAAACACTGATTATGGCGGTGGGATTAATGGTCGGCACCCAAAAACAGGGCAAAGGCTACTGGCAGCGCGTCTCTCCATTTCGATTGATTGCAATAAGAACGCTACTGTTTGTCGCCTGTTATTACCTCCTCAGTATGTATTACTTTGGCGCTAGTTTTAGTCGTTTAGGTATCACGACCCTCGCGAATATGGGGCAATTGCTGACACTTTTATTGCCCTTTTTATTGAGTGCTTGTTTTCTCGGTATATGGCTTGGCGCGCTCGTACCAAGGCGAGAGCTCGTTACCGTTGTTGTCTTAATCAGCTCGATGCCGTTAGTTTTTTCTTCTGGCTTTATTTGGCCACTAGAAGCGATTCCGCCGCCCATCACTTGGCTGGCTAGCCTATTTCCAAGTACGCCGGGAATACAAGGTTTTCTTGCTCTGAATCAAATGGGCGCTGAATGGTGGCAAATAGCGCCACAATGGACACTGCTTTGGTTACAAACCTTAGGCTGGGGTTGGCTAGCGTGGTGGCAATACCGTCGAACCGGCAAAGGAAAACTCGCTCATCATGACTAACTAATCTCTACTCAGGATAATGAAAATTCTACAAGCTTTCTTATCCTGAGCTAGCATTAAATCATAAGAGCAAAAGCATGACTCCGGTTGCTTGAACAGCGCACAAGCCTTTCTTTTATCGCCATCACTCCCCCTGCTACATACATCTGTTACCGCTATTAACACGATATCTTTCCTTTATCTTATCTCTTATCGAAGTTAAATAAATATCCATGATAGATACCACTTAGCTATCGACTTTTAAAGTTGCATAGGTTATAAGTCTAGAAGTATAGACGTCCATTAGCTTAGGGAGCAAGCCGTGCCAATTAAGATCCCCGATCAACTACCTGCAACCGATGTGCTACGCCAAGAAAACATCTTTGTTATGTCCGAATCTCGTGCATCAACGCAAGGTATTCGACCTCTTAAAGTATTAATTTTAAACTTAATGCCCAAAAAAATTGAAACCGAGACACAGTTCTTACGACTGTTGTCTAATTCCCCTTTGCAAGTCGATATTGAGTTATTACGCATCGATGACCGTCCGAGTAAAAATACACCGGAAGCTCACCTCAATGCTTTCTATCGTCAATTTGATAAAGTCAGTCAACGCAATTTTGATGGCCTTATCATTACTGGCGCGCCTCTCGGATTGGTTCAATTTGAAAATGTCGCTTATTGGGATCATCTACAGCGCGTCATGAGTTGGGCTAAACATCATGTCACTTCAACGCTATACATTTGTTGGGCTGCGCAAGCCGGGTTAAAACTGCTGTATAACCTTCCCAAACGCACCCGAGAAGAAAAACTCTCTGGGGTTTACCAACATGAGATTCATCAGCCTTTTCATCCTCTGCTAAGAGGATTCGATGACACCTTCCTCGCCCCACATTCTCGTTATGCCGATTTCGCCGCCGATTATCTAGAACAACATACGGATCTCGATCTGCTTGCAACATCAAGCATTGCGGGTGTTTATCTAGCGGCAACGAAAGATAAACGAAATGTATTTGTTACTGGCCATCCCGAGTATGATGCTGATACCCTACACCAAGAATATATTCGAGATCTTGCAGAAGGTTTGCAACCGCCAATACCGCTCAATTATTATCCTGATGATAATCCGGAACATTCACCGCGTGCGAGCTGGCGAAGTCATGGACACTTATTGTTTGCCAACTGGCTTAATTACTGTGTTTATCAACAAACGCCTTATGATCTTGAGCACTTTAGTGAAGATAAATTCACTAAAGACGATTAATACCACCTCTCCTCTTACCTTAGGCTAACTGAGTTTGCTAACTGACTCGCATCCTTGTCAGTTAGCCATTTTTCAAATACCCAATCATTCTATTATAGACGCCACAACAACTTGAATTTACAGCTGTATTTGGGCTTCACCAAGATTTCTAAATCGCTCTGGCTAATCCTATCGATGATGTGATGTCAGAAAACCCCTGTAGTAACACGACTGAAAATTCAAGCAAAACAAACGTCACAGCGTTGCTGAATGGAGAAATGGCATGAAATGGGGATTCGTATTGGGCTTAGGGATCAGTGTCTTGTCGCTAAGTGGCTGCGTTACTATGACTGAACAGGGACAAGCAGAATTACGAAGTACTCCAATTGAAATGGCAGAATCAAGAATTGCGTTAGGCTTAGGTTATCTTGAACAAGGTAACCGAGTAAGGGCTAGGCAAAGCCTACAAAAAGCGCTCCAACATGCACCGCACTATTACCGTGCTCAGCTATCAATGGCGCATTACTTTGAAATAGTCGGAGAGACCAGCGCCGCTCAGCAGCTTTATCAAACGGCATTAAGAGAGCATCCCAGAAATGGGAATGTACTCAATAACTACGGTGCTTTTTTGTGTAAACAAGGAGAATACAGCCGAGCCGATCAGTACTTTATGCGTGCCGTTGAACAGCCTTATTATTATCTGATTCCCGCCAGTTATGAGAATGCGGGATTTTGCGCTTTAACCTCGGGTGATAAACAAAAAGCGTACTACTACTTCGAACGCTCGTTAGATCATGATCCCAATCGTGTTCGTTCAATCCTACAACTGGCTAAATTGGAAATAGATGATCGTCAGTTTATTCCGGCACGACTGCGTTTAATGAAGTTCCATCAACAGTATGGTTATCAAAAAACATCACTAGAACTACTGATTGAACTAGAAAAACGCAGTGGTAATCCTGCGTTAGAAAACAAGTATCAGACATTGTTAGCAGATCTAGTCTGACTATTTTTTGATGTTGGTTGGACGACCGTCTCTACCGCCTTTACGATCGCGATAATTGACACGGCGCTGCTTTTTAACGGCTTTAGCACGCTCAATTTTTTTGTATTCACGATAAGCGATACGGATAAACTTAACCAGTCCGGCTAAAAGTAGCAAACCAAAGACAGTCATAAAAGGCACGCAAAGCCACTCAGGTTGACATGGCATGTAGAAGTCGATGTCCATTTGTGGCCTCCTTAGATTTAGGCGCTATTTATACCTCTTACTGATTTATCGGCAGATAAGCCATATTCTTGACCCTCATGTCATTATACACGTAATTTACTCAAAATTTTTGCTTTCAGAATGACTTAACCTTGTTGAGATCTCAATTCTAGTACCATCATGTATAACCGAGCATCAAACTCTAACTGATGATAATTAGGTTCCATATGACAACACAGCTGATAAAAAGCTTTATTGTGGTCTTTTTCGCGTAAATGGGCTAATTCGTGCACCACGAGCATACGTAATAAAGCTTCTGGTGCTTGTTTAAAGACACTAGCAATACGAATCTCGTTTTTGGCTTTTATTTTGTTGCCATGTACCCGAGAAACATAACTGTGTAGACCGAGCGCATTATTAATGAGATGAATTTTACCATCGTATACCACTTTACTTAGCGGTGATGTCTTCTTCATATACTGATTTTTAATTGCCAGTGTGTAATTAAACAGCGCTTTTTCACTCTGTATAGCGTGCCGCTCAGGGTAACGCTGCTCAAACCAAGGGATCAACTTATCTTGCGTGATTAATTGTTGAATTTGTTCTATTAGCGAGGTGGGATAACCTTGAATATATTTTAATACCGGATGCATAAATTCACTCTGTCGCATCGATTTTCGACGTGGCAGTGTAACTTAAATTGGTCAAGAAGTAATGCCGATTGCCAATGCTAGCTGGCTTGTGCATTGGCTCAGCCAGCGTTAGAATTCGCCCTTTTGCATCAAAGTGAGTCTAAAAATGAAACGTGTTGTCCTCTATGTCAAAGACAAATGTCCTCATTGTAAAGATGCCCAGCGTTATTTGGATACGAAAGGCATTCCGTACCGTTTGTGTAATGCGAAAATGGCGCGCGGCCGCAAAGAGTTAGATGCCCTCGGAGCAAGAAGTCTACCTGTACTCAAAATTGGCGATCAACTTTTAATCGGTTGGAACATCAGTAATTTTGAACGACTCTATACTAAAAAAGACTAAGCACGGCTGATTAAACGTATTGCTTTACAAATTCAATAAACGTTCTATCAGCATTCGATAGATAGCCCTCTTTACGCCATGCTAAAGCGAGATCAATGGAGACGGGAGGCGTGAAGGGGATTGCTCTGACTTCTGGTTCATTATCAGCAACCAACTTTAATAATGCGGTAATCGCATGCTCTTGTTTAACAATACTAAGAATCATCGGTAGTAAGTTAGTCTCAAAAGCAATCTTGGCATCATGTTGATGTGTTTTACACACCTTATCAATAAACTCTCGGTGGAAATAACCCGCTTTAAACATCACCAATTGATGGTCAAAAAATTGCTTAAAGTCGATCTGCGTTTGAGCGGCCAGTGGATGATGCTGCCCTACAACAGCAACCATCGGCGAAGAGAGTAACGGGTCAGTCTCTAAATCAGCAGGCACATCTTGATTTAAAATCACGCCAACATCGAGCTCTCCAGCTAATAACATTTTGCGTATCGATTGAGTTCCCGCATCAATGACCGTCATTTTTAAATTCGGGAACTGGGTTTTAAACGCCATTACTATCGGTGGAAAAAAATAGCTGCCCATCATACTTGGTGCACCTAAGCGCACTTCCCCTTTCACCAGTCCTTTGAGTTCATCCATCGCCAATTGTGCATTGTCGATTTGCTGCAAAATTCGCCGAGCATGGTCAACTAATACCGTACCTTCATGCGTTAAGCTTACCTTACGATCACCACGCTTAAATAAATTGACACCCAGCTGTTGCTCAAATTTTTTAATAGCAATACTTAATGCAGGCTGAGCGATATGCAGGTGCTGTGCGGCGTGGGTAAAATTTTCATGTTCTACCACCGCAAGGAAATACCGTAATTGACGACTGTCCATTGACTATTAATTAAAGTTATTGCTTCGATATTTATAATATATTTTATTAATCCAGATAACGCTGCTAGTTTGATCACATTAAGCTTACTAACGACTTAACCTGACCAATAAACCTATGATTGAACAACACAGCCAAGCCTATCGTCGAGTCACTTTTGCTCTTGCCCTTGGATCTTTTTTGATCTTCTGTAACTTGTATCTTTTCCAACCTATGCTGCCTTATCTGGCTCAACACTTTGCGGTGTCAGAAACTCAAATTAACTGGCTATTTGCCGCCTCAACGTTAGCATTATCAGTAAGCTTAGTACCTTGGGCGATCAGTTCTGAAGTTTTTGGCCGCCGCGGAGTGATGCTACTCGGGCTATTCGCGATGCCATGGTTTGGTTTACTGAGCTTGTTAAGCGATCAATTATGGATCTTAATCATCAGCCGAGCCTTAATGGGAATTGCGTTAGCCGCTTTTGCATCTGTTGCTGTAGCTTATATGGTTGAGGAATTATCGCCACAAGCATTCAATAAAGCGATTGGGGGATATATTGCCGCCAATTCACTCGGTGGGATCAGTGGTCGTATTGCTGGCGGGTTGTTAACGGATGCTTTTGGCTGGCAATCGGCCGTCGTTGCGATGGCTATTTTTACTTTATTGGGTGCATTGATTGTTTATTTTTCTTTACCCGTACAACGCCATTTTACGCCACAACGTGGGCGTTTTTTACAACATAATCAAGCACTGCTCTCGCATCTAAGGCAACGTCACTTGTGGCTAGCCATGCTCATCGGTGGAACCAACTTTGCGTTATTCGTCAATCTCTATTCGGTAATGGGCTTTCGATTAGTCGCAGAACCATATGCACTACCCGTTGGCATTGCCTCATTAATCTTTCTCTGTTACCTCGCTGGAACCATCAGCTCACGACTAACTGGCCGCTGGGTATCTTATTATCATCCTGTTGCTGGAATGATTCTTGGTGCGATGGTCAGTATGGCCGGAATGTGGCTAGCCGCCGTCGAATCATTATGGTTCATGGTGTGTGGTTTACTTTTAATAAGTTTCGGTGCTTTTTTCACTCACACCTTAGCTTATGCTTGGGTCAGTCAAAAAGCGCTTCAAGCCAAAGCGACCGCGACTGCTTTGTACTTAGTGCATTATTACGTAGGAGGAAGCCTAGGAGGATTTTATCTGCTCTATTGTTGGCAACAGGGTGGCTGGGTAATGGTCACTCTCGGTGGTTCAGTATGTTATTTGATTTTGTTCTTACTTTGCTGGCAGCTATACCCAAAGCAAGAAAAAGTGGCCATCAATAGTAAGTAACCGATACAATCCTGTACTCATCGATGTCTGAGTCGTATTATGCTACTCAGACAATTATTCATCACTATACCCAAACGACTTGGAAAAATAGATAAGCGGCCAGTGAATCAATTGCCATCAGCATCAAGCAACGATGTGATTGAAATAAGTGCTCTCGCCAACACCACTGTAATTTCAAGTCGTAAAGGTATACTAATCACTGTGCTTAATCATTATGTCAACACTTAGTCCCTCGACGATTACCGAACATGTCAATCAATGGCTCAATGAAGTCGTGATTGGCTTAAACTTATGTCCGTTTGCTGCAAAACCTCAACGCAATCAGCAGATTAAAATTTTCGTTAGTCAAGCGAGCCGTGAAGAAGAACTACTACAAGACATCCTTGATCAATTGCTTGAACTGGATACGAAAGAAGCACAAGAGCTAGAAACAACCTTAGTGGTAGTCCCGAATATGTTAGATGATTTTATGGACTACAATTTTTTTATCGATTGGGTTGAAGCCTTGATACGTCAGCAAGATTGGGAAGGCATTTTCCAAGTCGCGACTTTTCACCCCCAGTATTGCTTTGCTGGAACCTGTCCAGAATATGATGAGAATTTAACTAATCGCTCACCCTACCCTATTTTTCATTTAATTCGGGAGCAGAGCATGGAAAAAGTACTCAAACATTATCCAAACCCAGAAGCAATCCCTGAGATAAATATCCAACGCGTTAGTCAGCTCTCTGCCGAGGAACGTAAAGCGCTTTTCCCTTATTTGTTTAATCAATAAAAGCGAGTAAAAAAGCCGGATGACTCTTTGTTCGCAGTGGATATTATCGAAATCTTAATGGGATTTATGCCTTGAAAATGCTACCCTAGCAGCATCATTCTTAGTGAGAGAATAAAATGAGCAAATTAACCGCAGACATTCAAGCGAACCTAGATCTTTTCATCAAAGAGTCCCAAGAAAACAAATTAGTATGGGGACTACGTAATGAAGAAGGTTGGCTTTCTTGTGAATCGACTGAGTTTGAAGATAGTGAAGTGATGCCTTTTTGGTCTTCAAAAGAAGATGCTCAACTGCATAACGTTGAAGAGTGGTCTGATTTTGAAGTGCTTGAGATCCCTTTAGATATCTTTGTCGAAGATTGGTTAATCACTTTAGCTGAAGATGGTGTGCTAATTGGACCGAACTGGAATGCAACGCTAGACGGTAAAGAGATGGAATCATCGGAACTGGCTAAGCTGTATCTATAATCTCAGTGAATCACAGACAAGACGCAGAGCGCGTCTTGTCTGTCTCCTTAAGCGGTAAGAGCTCAGTAATCAATACCCCCTCTCCTGAACAATAATCCATTATTCTAGTTATAACGTTCTTTGAGAGAAGCAACGATCACCACGGTATTATTACTGTAAGTGGCCGATAAATGGCTGTCACTAAAGCCTTACCTGTAAACTCTTTTAACTATTTCAACCACGGACTAGACCATGCATTTATCTAAGCTGACTGACGATATCTATCAACACCTCTATCGTGATATTAGCGAATTTCGCCATACGTTTGATCTCCCTGTCGCGGATCCATCGAGCTTAGATAGCCAAGCCGATACCCTGCATACGTCGCTAATTATTGAAGAGCTGACGGAGCTAGCGGAAGCCGACAGTAAAACTGAGCAAGCTGATGCAATAGTTGATAGTGTCTATGTGTTAATGGGACGTCTGGTTCATTTAGGTCATAATCAGATTACCGACAATCTAACAATCAGTTATCTTATTGATTTGCTACTAAATGTTGCCGTTAATCGTGGCATTGATTTTCTACCCTGCTGGGATGAAGTACATGCGTCAAATATGAGTAAAGTTTGTCGTAACGAGCAAGAGTTCGCCGATACTGAAGCGTTTTATGCCAAACAAAATATCTCGCTGACGGCGGTACAAAAAGGCGACTATATCATCGCCAAGTGTGCCCATGATGTAATGATGGAAGGCAAAACTATCCGTCAAGGTAAGGTGCTGAAATCGGTATATTATCGTCCGGCGAACCTAGCCGCACTCACTCAATCCTAAAACAGCTTTAATCGCTCTGTCGTCTGGCTTACCTAAGATAAAAAATGGCCGTCTCGTTGAAGAGACGGCCATTTTATTACGCTTTATTAAGCACGAGCGCTTTATGCAGAAGCTTCTGACTCAACTTTCCCTTGATGTAAATCTTTGGCTAACAGTAAATACATAGCCGGTACAACGAACAAAGTAAATAACGTACCAATTGACATACCACTGGCAATCACTAAGCCCATTGCATAACGAGAACCTGCACCGGCACCAGTCGCAATTAACAGCGGAATCATCGCCAATACGGTTGCCGCTGTCGTCATTAAAATAGGTCGTAGACGAATCGCGGTGGCTTCTTCAATCGCATCGCGCTTACTCTTACCATCCATTTGTAATTGGTTGGCAAATTCCACAATCAAGATACCGTGTTTAGCGATCAACCCGACCAGCGTCAACAAACCCACTTGGGTATAAATGTTGATACTCGTAAAGCCGAGGCTGGTGAAAATCAATGCGCCACAGACACTCATCGGTACGGTAACCATGATAATGATCGCGTTCTTAAATGACTCAAACTGAGCGGCAAGGATCAAGAAAATCACAATCAAGGCAAAGAAGAACGTCACAACCAGTTGCTGCCCTTCACTCTTATATTGACGAGATTGTCCGGAATAATCGACGCTAAACCCAGCAGGCATCACTTCTGCCGCAATATTATCCAGTACGGCTAATGCTTCACCCAATGGAACACCCGGACGTGGCACACCAGAAATTTTCACCGCATTAAGTTGTTGGAATCCACGTAGTGCTTGTGGCTGAACAGATTCACTCAGTGTCACTAAGGCAGACAGTGGTACTAACTCCCCTTGTTTATTGCGAGTGTAGTAGTTAGTCAACTGGTCTGGATTTAGACGCTCACTGCGCTCAACCTGTGGAATAACGCGATAAGAGCGGTTATCCAGTGAAAAGCGTCCGGTTTCAGCGCCCGATAATAAGCTGCCTAAGTCAGCGGCAATTTGCTGCATCGACACGCCCATAAGCGCCGCTTTTTCACGGTCCACTTCGACGATTTGTCGAGGACGGTTAATTTTTAAATCGCTGTCAACAAAGATAAAACGTCCACTCGCCATCGCTCGGCCTAAAATCTCTTGTACCACCTCTTGCAGTGCTTCAAAAGGTTGAGTTGAGCCGATAATAAATTCAACTGGCGTGCCTCCACCTGGAGAGGGTAAGGACGGTGGCACTAAAGCAAAACTATTAAGCGCGGGTTGCTGAGCAAGAAAAGGCTGAATGTCTTTAGCTAGCACATCATGAGTGAGCCTATCACGGCGTTCCCAAGGCGCTAACACGATCCCAGCAATGGCCGTGTTGGTTCCACCCAACCCATTAATGATGAAGACGTTCTCAATTTCTTCCACATCATCAACCAATCTATCGAGCTCTCGAGTACTTTGTGTCAATGCATCCAGTGTGTGATAACTGTCACTTTCCAAGATCGAGAACACAAAACCTTGGTCTTCTGGTGGCTCTAACTCTGAAGGGCTAGTGACAAATAAGAAGTAACAAGAAACCAGTACAATCGCACCAAAGGTTAACACGACACTCTTACTATCCAGTAAGCTGTGCAGAGTACGTTGGTACGAATGATGTAATCGGTCAAACTGCTTATCTAACCACTGCTCAAGCGATTTCTCTTTTTTGTTATCGCTGCTGTGTGGTTTAAGAATATAAGCACACATCACTGGCGATAACGTTAACGCAACAATACCCGATAGAATAACCGATGCTGCAAGAGTAAAGGCAAATTCAACGAATAATACGCCCGTCAAACCACCAACAAAACCGATCGGCAGAAAAACTGCAACCAAGGTCGTTGACATGGTAATGATTGGCCATGCAAGCTCACGAGCCCCTTGGATCGCCGCATCAATGCGACTTTTGCCTTCTTCAATATGACGGTGAATGTTCTCGAGCATGATGATCGCATCATCGACCACAACACCGATCGCCAGTACCATCGCCAGTAGCGTCAGTAAGTTGATGGAGAAACCTAACAACCACATCAAGAAAAAAGTACCAATCAACGATACTGGAATCGCCACCGCTGGGATGATAACCGAGCGAAATGAACCTAAAAACGCATAAATAACGAAAACAACGATTGCCAACGCCAAAATAATCGACATTACCACTTCATCAATCGCATTTTCGATATATTCAGTCGAGTCATAAGCGATGTACGCAGAAAGTCCTTGAGGCAGCTGGGGGATAACATCTTGATCCCACACTTGACGAACATCCGCGATCACATCCAAGGCGTTAGCATCCGGAGAGACTTCGATACCAATAAAGGTCGCAGCTAAGCCATTAAAGCTCACCGAGCTCTCATAACTTTCTGCGCCTAATTCAACGTCTGCCACATCCGCTAAACGCACAACACTTTGACCATCACTACTGATCACCAGTTGTTTAAACGCTTCAACATCGCGTAAATCAGTCGCCGCCGTTAAATCAATCGCGACCATTTGCCCTTTAGTACGACCTAACGCCGCTAATACGTTGTTACTGCGTAACGCCGTCGCTACATCGCTCCCCGTTAAACCATACGCGGCCATTTTGACTGAATCTAACCAGACTCGCATTGCAAACGTACGCGCACCAAGAATTTCCGCTCGTTGCACACCAGGAATGGTCGATAACTGAGGCTCAACGACTCGAACTAGGTAATCGGTAATTTGGTTATCACCCAAGACTTCTGAGTAGAATGCCAAATACATCGCCGCGACACTTTCGCCGACTTTTAAGGTCACCACCGGCTCACGAGCATTTTCCGGTAACTCTGAGCGAACTTTGTTCACCTGAGCAGCAATTTGCGTCAACGCTTGGTTAGGATCGTAATCGAGGCGTAGATACGCTTCGATAGTACTGTTACCCGCAACCGAGGTAGAGACTAAATAATCAATCCCTTCTGCTGCGGCAATTTCCCGCTCTAATGGTGTAGTGATAAAACCTTGGATAAGATCCGCATCAGCTCCGACATAAGTGGTACTGACACTGATCACCGCATTTTGGATCTCAGGGAATTGGCGAACATTCATATCCATAATGGCTCGTAAACCAAGTAAGATAATGAATAAGCTCACCACCGATGCTAAGATCGGTTTTTTAATAAAAACATCAGTAAAACGCATGAATACTCCTACTGATTCGCGGGTGATGGGTTCACTTCCGCACTCGGTTGAACACGCGGATTGTCACTGATTATGATTTGTGACCCATTACGCAGCTTAAGCAAACCTGAAGTCACAATTCGATCACCAACCTCTAAGCCCTGCTCTACCGCAATCAGATCACCGCGGCGTTCACCCGTTTGCACAAAGCGTTGCTGTACGACCAGCTTGTCGTCTTGCTCTTCAATCACAAACACCGAGTTACCATAAGGGTTAAACTGAATCGCGGTTTGTGGAATTAAGCTGACTGAACGAGGTTTACCCGTATCCAACTGTACGCGAGCAAACATCCCCGGACGCAATGCGAGATCTTGGTTATCCAGAGTGGCTTGCACTTCAATACTTCGGCTCGCTTCACGTACCGAAGGCGCTATCGCTGTAATTTTTCCGCTAAACACTCGACCAGCAACGGAATCAACATTGACCTGCACACTTTCTCCCAAGCGAATATTAGCCAGTTGCTGCTCTGGTAAAGTGAAGTTGAGATAAATTGGAGCAAATGATTGCAACGAGACAACGACACTACCCGGAGAAAGTAGCTGACCTAAGCTGACTTGACGCAACCCAGCAATACCATCAAAAGGCGCACGAATGGTCTTTTGCGCGATCCGAGCTCGTTGGCTTTCTACAGCGGCAGACGCTTGCTTTGCTTCACTTTCGCTACGACGCAGCTCTGACTCAGAGACATTCTTCTCGCGGAATAGGCGCTGATAACGCGTTAACTCAATATTGGCTAACTCTTCCACCGCTTGTAATCTTTTCAGCTCTGCTCTATCGACCGAATCATCCAAAGTGACAAGTAGTGTCCCTTTTTTGATATTGCTACCGTTAGCAAAATGGATACCGTTGATGATACCACTCGCTTCAGTGGTTAAATCGGTACTATTAACGGCGACAAAGCTACCAATTGCACTGACAAAGGGCTGCCATTCATCGGTGGTGACTTCGCTAGCCGTCACGGTTACCGGTGGAATCGGCATGTTATCGAAAAATTGATTCATAAAATGGTTGCCGACCGCTTTGTAGGCAAAAATGCCACCAAAAATCAGCGTACTGACGATTAACATCAGGATCATGCGTTTTAACATGAAAACTCCTTGCTGGTTGATCCTAAAAATAAAAAGGGTTAGTGAAAAGCTGGATGCTTTTCTAGTTCGATCTTTAATGCCGTTACTTTTTGTAAAATAACGCTATCCTCCAGTGACAATAAAGGCTGCCACTCCATCCCATTGAGTAACATAGTAATGTTGCGATAAAGCTGCATCGAATTAGGCGACACCGCCAATGCTTCCAGTAAACCATCAGCGTTGACTAAAGCATGATGACCTTGGCACTGTGCCCAAGGCGCTAAAGAGAGATCCATAGCGTGATAGCCATAATCAGGTAATTCACCACAATCAAGCGCATCTTGGGTTATTCTACTGACGATATCGCCAATAGGTTTACAGGATTGGAAAATTTTCTGTTTATGGGTAACAGAGACATTTTCCCACACCGCTTCGGTAAAAACGTATTGTTCTAATTTAGTATGCTGAGGATAGCGCTGTTGGAACCAACGGTCTGCAATCGCTAAAGCTAACATTTTATCGCGCCCATTAACGTCTAATTGAGCAATACACTCAAAACGTTCGGTTCTATCCGCTGCTTTTAAGCCAACGATAGCGGCCAATAAATCTTCTCGGCTTGAAAAATGTTGATAGAGCGTCCCCGTCGCGTATTGACACTGCTTGGCCAACTTCGCCATATGTAAATTCAAGAATCCATCTTGCTCAATCATGTCGCAAGCGGTTAATAAGAACAGTTGTTCCCTTTCTTGCCGCTCACGAAGCTTTCTTTCTGATGTTGTCATAATCAAACCATACTTGAATGGGAAACAGATTATGAACGTGATTCAAAAAGCGATCAATTTTCATTGTTCACACTTAGTTCACAATTTGTATCAAAATGTGAACCAAAGCATAAATACGGATATTCAATAACTCGATATCGATAAGGCCATCGCGAATGGGCAAAAATAAAAAAAGCCACCTTAAGAGCAAGGTGGCTAAAGACTATAACAGCCTAACAAGAACGAGAATGTATCAATACTTTTAATGCGATTGGCATGCCAAGTTTTTACAATCAACCATCTTATTGTTTATAAAGGATTTTTATAAAACGCCATTGCCAAAGGCTAATCATTATTGAACCACGATGGTGCTTGATGCACCACCATCAATCAAAGACTAAATAAGGCTGCCCGGCAATCTCCACTTGTTGAACAGCAGTATGAAAGACTTGTCGGATACGCTCGGCGGTTAACACTTGTCGAGGTTCACCTAATGAATGCATCACCCCATTATCTAACAGTAATACTTTATCAGCATAACGTAGCGAACGGTTCAAATCGTGATTAGCCATGATGACCGTGATCCCATCGCCAGCAATACGCTGGATGAGGTCATACAGCAGTCGCTCTTGCGCAATATCTAACGGAGCAGCAGGTTCATCGAGGAGCAGTAATCGACCAAATGGATTTAACGTCGGCCAAATTTGCAGGCAGCTACCCGCTAAACGTACTCTCTGCCACTCGCCACCAGATAAATTATGGATGGAACAATAGAGCTTATTTTGTAGACTAAGCAGCGAGACCAATTCTTGCAACACTTCACTGACCCTAGGATCCTGATAACGGATCCCTTGCGGAAGTGATAACGCTAAATATTGAAATACATCTAGATGAAAAGCTGGTTTATCGCTTTGCGATAAGTAAGCGCGAACCTGAGCTTGTGCGGGTAATGATCGTGATAACAAATCAACACCATCTAACTGCACCAAACCTTGGCTAGCAATGATCCCCGCTATCGCCGCCAATAAAGTACTTTTACCACTCCCATTAGGACCAATAACATGCAGTACCTCTCCAGCGACGGATTGAAAAGAGAGCGGTAGCAAGCGTTGCCCAACCTGTAAATGACTAACGTCTATCATGACTTCTTACCAGCATCCAAATAAAGATTGGCGCTCCGATCGTTGTTGTCACTACACCGACAGGCAATTCTGCAGAGGCAAGAGAAAGTCGAGCCAGCATATCTGCCGCCACCAACAGAAGAGCACCGCACACCGCGCAAGCGGGTAACAGCATACGATGCTCACTCCCCAATAAAAGACGCAACAAATGTGGGATAACCAAACCGATGAAGCCGATAATGCCAGCCAAAGCAACACTGACACCGACTAATAAAGAGACAGCAACAATCAATTTCCAACGAATGGCTATGATGTCTAATCCAAGTTGTTTGGCATGAGTTTCACCAAGCATCAACTGATCGAGAGCTCGTGCTTGAAACAGTAACCAGACAATCACCGGGAACGCAAAAAGAGACAGAGCATGTTGATACCAACTGACACCACTTAAACTGCCCATCAGCCAATACATTAACTGCCTTAAGCTTAGGTTATCACTAAAATAAAAAGCCCATGTAACGACAGAACCTGACAAAATACCTAAAGCAACCCCAACCAACAAAAGACGCGTCGTCGTTAAATTGGTCAGCTTGGCAATCAACACCAAAAGAAAAGTAAAAACTAATGCCCCTATTACGGCTGCGAACATGAACACCGATGGTACGGCAAGAGCGGGGAAAAAGAATAAAACGATCACCATCGCCACACTCGCACCACCTGAAATCCCCAACACTCCCGGCTCGGCTAATGCATTGCCTAATAGCACTTGTAGAGTGGCTCCGGATAATGCCAACGCACTACCGATAACGATAGCCGCCAGTAATCGAGGTAAACGCAACTCTAAAACTAATTGTTGTTCAAGAACAGTCCAGTCTGAGCCGGGGCCAATAAAACGCTCACCGACCATTAAATAGGTCGCACTTAACATCAATAATAAACAAGTAAAACTACCAATAACCCATCGCCAGCGGCGCTGTTTATTAGCAATTAAGTGGTTAAAGTCCATGAGCCTAGCAGTATAAAAAATAATGGGGCTAACCTTATCGTTAACCCCATGGAAGCTCAAGTGCTTTACTTAATCATAGACCAATTGATCGTCTTCATATCGCGTATCTACTTTACAGACCATCAACGCAGCGCGTTGACCTATCGCCACCTTTCGATTGGGAAACACAATCGCCTCCCCTTCATTTTTCGCCATTAAAGGTTTATCGCCATCATGGCCAAATACTTCCCCATGCATAAAGGAAGTGAAGTTTTCTACATCGTCACCAAAGCGAAAATCGAAATCTTCATGCAAGCGAACAATCGTTCGGCTCACTCGATACATAGTGGTTTTCTTCGCTAAATGTTCCGACTTCTCTGCCGCGACTAAATCGCGTAATGCCAGATCAAATGCAGCAAGGCGTGCCAAATCATTTTCACCCAGTTTTGCCACTTGACCTAACTCGACAGTCATCGCTTGTGCGGCAAAATGCTCGGCACTGAACCAGCTAAAGGTACTTGCAGGGGCATTAGAAAGCATGACCGCTTCAATATGAGCGCTCTCAATAAATTCCATTAAAGCACGGCTACGAACTGGGTGGCGAGTTTTCGGGCTCACAGCAAATGAATAGTGCTTTGATAAACGAATGGCACAGTGTAAATCCAAATGCCAACGAGTCTCAGGGGCGGTTTGAGCAAAAAACTGGCTTATCTGCGTTTTTAACTGATTGGCGATATCGGCCTCTAAACTGGCAGCATGAGGCTTATCATCAAACAATCGATTGAGGTTTTCTTCTATAAAACGGGTATGGCGTAAGGTGGCCTTTGGATGAGCGATGATAAATAAGCAGCGTTGCTGTACACGTTGAAATCCGCTGACGATATCGTCAATGAGTTTGTCAACCAGCTCCATCGGCGCCGTTTCATCACCATGAACACCACAAGAAATGACCATGTTTTTACTATCAGCAGAATAGTGTGCTGGTAATACTTCAAGAACACCACGTTGCCACAATTTAAGCCTGACACCTGCTTGAGTGGTTATTTCTCCGCTTGGCATCGGCTGGTCAATATCTAAACTATCGAAAAGAAAAGATCGACGAAAGAGGGATGTCGTCATGCGCTACTCCTTTATTGCACAGCGGGTATGGTAAAGAATTGTTTAGCCAATTTATGTAGAGAGGATCTCACTTATCAACACCCGAAGGCTGAATAACCTGCAAGTAAGCATCACAAACGGATTTAACTGCCCGAATTCTAACACTAAATATTGCTATTACACTAGAGTTGGGTTATTCGTGCTGATAATCAACTACTGGATATGCTGAGCATAAACCGTCTGACTATCGATGCGCTTTAGGAGTCAATATGAATAACACAACTCGAGATCCGGTGATCATGATTGCTGGAGCTACTGGCCTAGTGGGCTCTTGTGTATTGCAACGTTTATTAGCAGAGCCAGCCATCGAGCATGTCTATACCTTGAATCGACGGAGTTTATCGCTGCCTCACCCTAAATTAACCGAGTTGATTGATTCTGAACTCAGTATTACCCATTGGCCAGAGCGGCAGCCTCGTCCCCGATATGGCGTTATCGCACTGGGTACAACACTCAAACAAGCTGGTTCTAAACAGGCTTTGGAGAAAGTGGATTTTGCATTGGTCTGCCAAGTAGCGCACAGCATGAAGATATTAGGCGTGACTCGAATTGCTATTGTTTCTAGCTACGGAGCCAATCCTAGCGCCCGTTCCCATTACTTACGCTGCAAAGGACGCATGGAAGAAACCATTCGACGACTTGGTTTTGAACATGTGGTCTTTATCCGTCCAGGTCCTCTGGTCGGTCAACGTGAACAGCCGAGAAAAGATGAGATTTGGTTACAACGTGTTATGAAATTAGGGCGCTTTTTTCTATTTGGCCGCCTAAAAAATCTGCTCCCGATTGACGCCGATCTGGTCGCTCAAGCACTCTTGTACGCTTTGTTTGATCAATCAACAAAACGAGTGGCGGTTTTACACTCCATAGAAATGCGTGACTTGCTGAAAAAATACCAATAAACCGCTTATTTCACAACCACCTCGTCGATAAGACATACAAACCAAGGATTCAATAACTATTTGTTCTAAATTATACCGTTTTGGTCTTTTAAGGTTGATTTGGATCACGCTATTCTCAGCCTGTCTTATTACCTCTATACCTACATCATTGATTGACGCAGAACGGTAGCCGCTGAAATGCGATGGATGACACTACCAGATAACGTTAATGGACTTAACGCTCTGCATTGTTAAATTCAATGTTGTTTTTATCCCTGTTAAGGATGTCTATTATGTCAGTTGCAGCTATCGCTATGCTCGCGGTATTTGTCGGTATTTTGCTGTTCCTGTTTGGTCAACAGAAAAAAAGCCATTCACTGTCGCGCTTAGTTCTATTAGGTCTTGTGCTTGGTAGTGCCTTTGGACTAGCGCTTCAGCTTATTTTTAACGAAGGCAGCCCTATTATCCGTGATGTACTTTCATGGATTTCCATTGTTGGCAGCGGTTATGTCGAACTCCTGAAAATGGTTATCATGCCATTAGTATTAGTGTCGATGATTTCTGCTGTAGTGAAATTAGATAACAGCGGTTCGTTGGGTAAAATCTCATTTTTAACCATCTCAATTTTGTTGTTCACAACAGCGATTGCCGCTTTGATAGGTATTTTGATCACTCATGCGTTTGGCTTAACCGCTGAAGGGCTAACCGAAGGCACACGCGAAGTTGCTCGGATGGGACAACTTGAATCTCGCGCATCAACGGTTGCTAACTTAACTATTCCGCAAATGCTGATCGGTTTTATTCCATCAAATCCTTTTGCAGATTTGACCGGAGCCCGTTCATCTTCGATTATCGCGGTGGTTATTTTCGGTATCTTAGTCGGTATTGCTGCACGTAAAGTGATGCAAGAGAAAGAACAACTTGAAGCCCCTATTCGTCTCTTTGTTGATGCGCTGCAATCCATTGTGATGCGATTGGTTAAAATGATCATCGCTCTCACGCCTTACGGTATTGCTGCTCTGATGGCGAGAATGGTTGCAACTTCAAGCGCAAGCGACATTTTGAACTTACTCGGCTTTATTGTCGCTTCTTATCTCGCCATTGCTTTGATGTTTGTTGTGCATGGTTTATTGGTTGCTTTGGTTGGCGTTAATCCTAAAACCTATTTCCAAAAAATTTGGCCCGTACTGACTTTCGCGTTTACTTCACGTAGCTCGGCGGCCACCATTCCATTAAACGTCGAAGCTCAAATCACTAAGCTTAATGTGCCACCAGTGATTGCTAACTTGTCAGCCTCATTTGGAGCAACAATTGGACAAAATGGCTGTGCCGGAATTTATCCTGCAATGCTAGCGGTGATGGTTGCTCCATCAATGGGGATTAACCCACTGGATATCCATTTCATCTTGTCATTGATTGCCATGATCACCATTAGCTCGTTTGGTATTGCTGGCATTGGTGGTGGCGCTACGTTTGCCGCGCTGATTGTACTTCCAGCGATGGGGTTACCTGTGACAATCGCAGCACTGCTTATCTCGATTGAGCCTTTGATTGATATGGCTCGTACTGCGCTCAATGTGTCGGGATCAATGACGGCTGGAACAATCACCAGTCGACTCATGAAACAAACTCATGAGCCAGAAGCTGAAACACAACCTGTCCAAGCGTCTTAATCATTAACGATTGCTTAATCACTAAAAAGCCGACCTGTATATTGGTCGGCTTTTTTGTCTCTTTTTTCTATCCATGAACACTTAATTCTGCTGTTAATTATCGCCAACGCAGGATCCCTAAACGATACAGTGCTAACGCCGAAAGTAACAAAGCACAGCCAAAGATTTTATTCAAAGGCATAGTTTCCGCATAAACCAGCATACTAAGAATCAAAGTCCACACAGGTTCTAATAACATTAATAGCGCCGCATTGGTTGGATTAGCATGCTTTTGACCAATAGTTTGCATCAGATATCGTAAGCTCGTAGCCAATAGCACACTCAGCGCAAACCACTTCCAAGTCATGAGGCTGACAGATTCAGGCCAACGCTCAAAGAGCCAACAGAGCAGTACCCCCAAACAACCGACAGTAAAAAGCTGTAACGTGGTTAATAACATTGCGGGCAATTTCGCCGAGTATTGACTGTTGAAGTTAAAATGTAATGCCAGCCCCATCGCCGCGGCTAAAAACCACAACTGATTGACCGCAATTTGCCAAACGCCATTCCAAGAGAGCAGAAACAATCCTAATACTGCAATTGGAAAAGCCAGCCAAAAAGCTCGATTCGGTCGATTACCGTGTAGTGGCCAAGCCAGTAAAGGGACAAACAACATCGACAAACTCATGATGAATGCACCTTCACCCAAGGTGGGACTCAATGAAATCGCATGTATCCAGCAAAAGAGCGACCCACCCAAAAATACACCGACCCCCATTGCGCGCAGACAATCTTGTCGAGAGGCTTTTTTTAAAGCAGGGAAACAAAACGGCAGCAAGATCAGAGAAGCAGCAATGAATCTCAAACCAATAAAGCCAAACGGTGGTAATTCTTCAATGGCTTGTTTTGAGAAAACCCAACCCGCAGCAGCGAGCAATGTTGTTAATACAAAAATCGATTCAGCGCGAAATTTAACCATCATGGTAAGGTCACACAAAGGCAGGAAAGAGTGAACAGATTGTGCGCCAAATGTAAAAATAAAACCACTCTTCATCGACTAAATATCAATGATTTAGCTTTGCTATAACGTGTTAACACCCCATCTGCAAGCAACACATAAATAGAGATTGATTCGATATCTGAATCATCAAGAACAGCCGTTCTCATATTCATACAACTCTAAAAATTAACTTAAAATAGAAATTAAAACCCAATAAAAACAATTAAATTAGAATAAAAAACCAATATTTTCACTTTTACATAGTTCCATTGGGCCGGCAACTTAGGATTAATCAGTGAATGTGACCACCACCACAAAAATCCTTCATCCACTAAATGTGATAAGTTTTACCACATTATCATTTCTATATGGCTCTAATTTCAGTGAAAGACTCCCAAGAAACATTGCATTTCAGCATCACTCCAGAAAAGACCGCCTGGAATCGACATGACACTTATTGGTCACTCAGCTTATTTGGTACTGCCGTGGGTGCTGGCATTCTTTTTTTACCCATTAATCTAGGGCTTGGTGGGTTTTGGCCGTTATTGATTATGGCGCTTCTCGCTTACCCAATGACGTACTACTCTCATCGCGGCCTAGCAAGATTCGTTTTATCTTCTGCTCATCCTAACAGTGACTTTACGGATGTGGTTGAAGAACACTTTGGAGTCACGGCCGGCAGAGCGATTGCTTGGTTATACTTTCTGTCTATTTTCCCTATCTTATTAATATATGGCGTGGGACTGACCAATACTGTTGATAGTTTCTGGGTTAACCAAGCGCAGCTCAGCGCTCTGCCTCGTTGGTTACTCTCTGGTGTTCTGGTCAGTGGCTTGATTGCGATTATGCTCAGCGGTGAAAAAATCATGTTACGCGCGTTTGCCGTCATGGTTTATCCACTGGCAGCTATTTTAGCGGCTTTATCGCTCTATTTGATTCCCCGCTGGCATCTGCCTTCTCTTGCTTTGCCGAGTGCTGGTGAATTTATCCATACCGCTTGGCTATCGGTACCTGTGATTGTTTTTTCATTCAGTTATGCTGCGGCTATTTCTAGTTTTGCTCATAAGCAGCGACGCCATTATCAGCAACAAGCCTTAAAGAAAAGTGAACATATACTAAAACGCACCAGCATAGTGCTGATTGCTTTTGTTTTGCTGTTTGTTTTTTCATGCGTATTAACACTATCCCCCGAACAACTCCTTGACGCTAAGACGCAAAATCTCTCTATTTTGTCTTACTTGGCGAACGCGACTGATAATCCGTTTATTGCAACACTTGGGCCATTGGTCGCTTTTATTGCCATTACCTCCTCGTTCTTAGGACACTTTTTAGGCGCTCGTGAGAGCCTAAATGGATTGCTGACTAAGCACAGTTCTTTGAATTACGCTCAGGCGAATAAATTAGGAATTGGATTTCTATTTCTGACTATCTGGGCGGCGGCAATACTCAATCCAAGTATTTTGGGCATGATGGAAGCGTTATCTGGGCCAGTTATCGCCTTAATTTTATTTATCATGCCAATGATTGCCGTTTACCGTGTTAGCGCCCTCACTGGTTATAAAAAACACCTTAGCACTTACTTTGTATTTGCTGTTGGCATGATGGCTGTCTCGGCTTTGCTTTATCGCCTACTTCATTAAATCTCGCAGGTCTCTTCTCTCCTCTCCACCGAAAACTTATCGCTGGAGAGGAAATCATCATGCTCATGGATAACCCTCTTTTTTATCAGAGGGTTAGTTCAATCACTGATCTACCTTGGTTAAAATACTTGCAGAACTCATTGACTAATATTTAACCAAGTCGTACCTTATAATGTAATCTTCATCACATTAGGAGGCTATTCCATGAAACGCTCTAGCGCAACTTCACGTCTGCAAATGATTAAAGAGGTTGCAAAACGCAACACCTCTCCTACCAAAGCCGATCCTATGGCGCAATATATCAATACATTAATACACAGCAAAACCAGTCAACCGAAACAAGACCCGAAACGGACTTTCTCTGGCTTGCATTTTGATGAGCATGCTGGGGGATGGGTTAGCGATCATTGGGATAATAAATAACCCAATTCACTAGCTATTTTATTGCTCGTACCCTACCGATGCGAAGTCTGAACATTAAGCTAGATTGAACCAACAGATTGGTCCTTAGGGTATGATAGGTAATGTTGTCATTAGAAATGGATTTCGTTTGATGCTTAACCGCCACTCACCACACTGACTGCTCTGAAAAAACGACACTATCGGCTAGAACAGTTCGTTTTGTCGATCCTCGTTAACCATTTCCACCCTATTCTTGGTCTGATTCTGCTGCGAACGTTGTTTACGCCGATAACGTTGCCGACAAAGATGGATGACATGCAGTTGCTGAGCTGGCGTCATGTCTAGCCACGTAAAACGTTCCTCTCTTTTACGCATACAGCCCTGACAATAGCCTTTCTCATCCACACTACAGACACCCACACAAGGGCTTGGGATCTGGAAAAACTCCAACTGCTCCATAACCACTCCATTGTTTTATGTCCTATCTGACCCCATAAAAAATTCGGTTAGCGATTAGCTCATGATCGCCCACGCTTTAGGCATGACAGTCCGCTAACACAACTTAACCATGGCCCGTTATACTCTATGCCAATCATCTCATCAACTTAACGTGATTAGGTTGTCCTGATGCTATTTGATATCCGATTGTTGATTAGGAGTTCTCACATGAAGCTTAGTTCAAAAACCCTACTTGCCGCAATATCCTTACCGGTCTTACTCTCTGCTTGTGCAGGTTACCAAGATAAAACCGAGATTACTGCCGACGCACTGCAGCATCATCATTGGCAACTGACTCATATTGATGGGCAGCCGTTGGTCATTGATGAGCATTATGATGCACCAAGACTCGAGTTTGGCGAAAAAATGATGGCCAGTGGAAATGCAGGCTGTAACAACTTTTTCGGTCAAGCCGAGCTAAAAGATAACAAACTGCGTATTGAAAGAATGGGCATGACGATGAAAATGTGTATCGGTGATGTTATGGATACTGAGCAACTCGTCTCTCAATCATTAAGTGACTGGAATGACGTAACATTAACCGAAGAAACGCTAACCTTAACAAACCAAGTACATACGTTGACTTTCACGTTGAGTGATTGGGTTAAGTAAACGCCATCGGTTTTTCATATTCCCAGTGAGTAATATAAAGACAGCAAAAAGCTGTCTTTTTTATTAAGCTAATTTTGTTACACAGAAGGTTAACTTATTTAATCATTTTCCTTCATAATGGATTGATGTGACTGTTCGATAAAGGGTGAGGACTGCGGACTCCTGTAGCAAAATGGCTCTGCATTAGCGATCAACGCCACCCTCAATAGAAAAAAAGATTAAGGATAATAATGAAAAATTGGCTAGCTCTACTCTGCGCAAGTTTACTGTCGTTTGCGCTTCACGCTCAATCTTGGCAAGAGATCACTCAACAAGCTCGGGGAGAAACGGTCTACTTCCATGCTTGGGGCGGTAGTCAAGAAGTCAACAACTACTTACGTTGGGCGGCTGTACAACTCAAACAACAGCACGATATCAATTTAGTACATGTTAAAGTGTCTGATATTGCCGAAACGGCCAGTCGATTAGTCGCAGAGAAAGCAGCAGGCCGGAATGATGCTGGTAGTGTTGATATGGTGTGGATCAATGGTGCGAATTTCAAGTCCATGAAAGATAATGGGTTATTATACGGTCCGATCGTTGGCATGCTACCCAACTGGGCAATCGTCGACTCATCACTTCCTGTTGATCGCGATTTTGCTGAACCCACAGAAGGGTTAGAAGCCCCTTGGGGAGTCGGTCAGTTGGTGTTTATTCATGACCGCCAAAAGCTCAATAATCCACCACAATCTTTTGCAGAATTGCTCAGTTATGCCAAGGTATACCCTAACCGGATCACTTATCCTCGCCCACCTGAATTTCATGGTGCCAGTTTTCTTAAAGCATTATTGATTGAATTAACCGCTAACGATGCCGCATTAGGCTTACCCGTTGATCCAGCTTCTTTCGCCATTATAACCAAACCGTTATGGGATTATTTGGATCAACTGCATACCGTTGCTTGGCGATCGGGGCGACAATTTCCATCCGGTTCATCCGAAATGATCCAGTTGCTGGATGATGGACAAATTGATCTTGCGATTACTTTTAATCTTAATGCTGTTTTTGCCGCTCAAGCTGCGGGTAAGCTATCGAAAAGTACACAAAGTTACGCGATGCAAAACGGCGCTCTAACCAATATTCATTTTTTGGCTATCCCTTGGAATGCCAATGCCAAAGCGGGCGCTTTAGTCGCAATCAATTTTTTACTTAGCCCTGAAGCCCAATCTCGTAAAGGGGATTTGGCTATTTGGGGAGATCCTGCCGTTATCCAAAGGCAGTACCTTAGCGGCTCTGCCAGCCGTTCAATATTGTATCCTTCGATAGATGAACCTCATCCCAGTTGGCAAACCGCGTTAGGGGAAGAGTGGCAGCGTCGTTACGGTCATCGTCAATAACGATCATTATGCGCTTAAGATTGGCTTATTGGGGCGTACTGCTGATTTGCGTTGTACCGATCATTCCTGGAGTGCTCGGTATCGTCAGCTCTGCATTGGGTTATATCCCCGCCGTAGGATTGAATAGTGTTGGCGTCGAGGCTTTTCAGCAAGTTTGGCAATGGACAGGTATTGAACGTTCATTGCTGCTCTCGCTTAGCTCAACCCTATTGAGCACCTACCTTGCCTTAGCGATCAGTTTTGCTATTTTAGCCTCGCTTTGGCACTCTCCATATTGGCGAAGGGTTGAACATGCGTTATCCGCACTGCTTGCTCTTCCTCATGTTGCTTTTGCCATTGGCTTTGCCTTCCTATTTGCACCGACAGGAATGGTTTCGCGTTTGATCCATGCCATATCGGGTTATCAACCCTCTACTCAAGGTGCCACTTGGCTAGTTCAAGATCCCTACGCATTGGGACTCACTATCGCCTTAGCATTAAAAGAAGTTCCTTTTCTGCTTTTGATGAGCCTCTCGGTGGTACAACAGTTACGTATTCCGTCCTTACTCACCGTTGCGGCTTCTCTCGGCTACTCACCTCGTCAAGCTTGGTATAAGTTGGTTTTTCCACAATGGCTATCTAAAATGCGCTTTGCCTTATTTGCCGTCACTAGCTACGGTATTTCGGTGGTCGATCTCAGTCTAATTTTAGGTCCGAATACCCCTCCGACCTTCGCCGTCTTAGTCTGGCAATGGTTCAGTGATGCCGATTTGCAGCAAATTCCCCGCGCCGCCGCTGGCGCGTTACTGCTCTTAGGATTAGCGAGTATCATGCTGCTGTTAGTATTACTGATTGAGCGCATACTCTTGGGCTTATGCCACCAATGGATGTGGTCAGGCCGTTACGCCTTATTCTTACCAGGAAAAAGCTTACTCTGTTTAGTGTGCTTTATTTCTTTGAGTATTTTCCCTCTGATGATGTTATGGAGCATTGCCCAGCGCTGGCGTTTTCCTGAGTTGTGGCCCAGCGAATACAGTTGGCGATTTTGGCTAGCGGAGTGGCCGACAATGCTACCTGCCCTCTATCAAAGTGTTGGTTTAGCACTGGTCAGTGGTAGTCTAGCACTGCTTTTTGCTGTCCTGACTCATGAATATCGTCAAGCTTCGCCTCGCTCAGTACCGACCTATTTGATCGTCATGCCAATGCTAGTCCCTGCGCTCTCTTTATTGTTTGGCGTGCAAATTCTCACCTTGCTGATCGCAGGCTCAAACTATGTCTTATGGGTCATTTGGGGGCATCTCTTCTTTGCCTTTCCGCTGGTGTATCTTGCGCTTGATGGGGCATGGAAAAGCTATCCTACTGACTACCATAAAATCGCCACCAGTTTAGGTAAAAGTGATTGGTCTATCTTTTGTAAAGTCAAAGCCCCACTATTGAGACCGGCTATGCTCTACGCTTGGGCAGTAGGAGTCAGTGTGAGTTTAGCGCAATATTTACCAACGCTGATGCTTGGGGGCGGTCGCTTCGCCACCATTACTACCGAAGCAGTGACACTATCCAGTGGTTTTGACCGCCGGGTAATGGCTATTTATGCCCTTTGGCAAGCCGTGCTACCGTTTATTTTTTTCTTGCTTGCGATTATTCTTAGTCGCGCCTTTCAGCCTCAATCTTTAACAAGAAGCCGTTAACTAATGAGTTTTTATCTCAAAGATCTTACCCTATATAAGCCAGATGGCCAGCCACTGCTAAACCACTTTGATTTAACCATTCATCGAGGTGAGATCGTCAGTCTAATGGGGCCAAGCGGCTGTGGTAAATCGACCTTACTCAATGCTATTGCCGGACATTTACCTACCGATTTTCGTTATCGTGGAAAGATGACATTTAACCAGCAAGACTTAACCACGCTGCGTCCGCATCAACGTCAAATTGGTTTACTGTTCCAAGATGACTTGCTGTTTCCGCATCTTAATGTGTGGGAAAATTTAGCCTTTGCTTTACCTAATGCAGTCAAAGGTCAACATCGCAAACGACAAGCGCAACAAGCTTTAGAGAACGTATCGTTACTCGCTTTAGCGGAGTCCTTCCCAGATCAACTGTCAGGTGGACAAAGAGCCAGAGTCAGTTTGCTGCGTATGCTGCTCGCTCAACCTCGCCTAGCGCTACTTGATGAACCGTTCAGTAAATTAGATAAAACACTACGGATACAATTTCGCCAGTGGGTATTTGAACAGTTAAAAGCCTCGCAAATTCCAACCTTAATGGTCACTCATGATGAAGAAGATGTGCTTCACTGTGATCGCGTAATCCAATGGCCAGAGGAGCAACTCAATGCTTGATCGCTACATTATCCCGGTTATTCGCCGCCCCTTATCCTATGCGGCAGAGCAATTGGATGAACTCAACGTGACCGCTAATCAAGTAACACTCTTCGGTTTTGCTTTGGGGTGTTTGGCTTTTCTAGCGTTATTATTAGAGCAGTATACCTTGGCTTTATGGCTGATCCTCGCTAACCGGCTTTGTGATGGGCTGGATGGAGCATTAGCGCGAATTCAAGGACTCACTGATGCAGGGGGATTTCTCGATATTAGCTTAGATTTTCTGTTTTATTCGTTAATCCCTTTTGGTTTTATTCTCGCGAATCCCGAAGCAAACAGCATTGCGGGCGCTTTTTTGATTTTTTCGTTCATTGGTACCGGGTGCAGTTTTCTCGCTTTTGCCGTCATGGCCAGCAAGCACGGGATCATCAACCCTATTTATCAACATAAGTCTTTGTATTATATGAGTGGATTAACCGAAGGGACAGAAACGATCGTCTGTTTGGTTCTATTTTGTCTCTTTCCTGATCATTTTTCACTGATTGCCTATCTGTTTGCAGCGGCTTGCTGGATGACAACTGGGACACGGCTCTATTCTGGTTTTCATACACTATCAACATTAGAGAAAACCAATAACTCACATTAAGACGTTCCTACACAACCCATTAGTGACAGTATCACTAATGGGTGACCCGAAAAAGAACGACACTATTCAACGGTTAATATAGCAACTCATCACGACACTTCGCTCAGCGAGCTTTGATCTCCGGCCAGACGATCTTCCAAGGTTTGATCCAACTATCAATACCTTGACTAACCATAGGTGAAGACCATTTTTCGCCCAGTACAGGAGTATTTCTTGGATCACAAACAAATTCAAAGTGTGTGCCCTGAAAAGGGAAACGCAAAGCAAAAGCATGCAAATAGCCACGATCCGCTTGGCTAGTCGGCAAATAAATCGGATCACCGACGATAGGCGAGCCTATCGATTTGAGCGCTACTCGAATTTGATGGGTTTTACCAGTGTGCGGTTTACATAAAAACAGCCGCTCGCCTGGCTCAGCCGGTAAAGAGAAAAATTGCGTGATGGCGGGGTTATCATAAGTTGGTACTAGTTTCCAACTGGCTCGACGTGAACGTTGCATATCACCACTGATCAACCCTTGTTTCTTCTTCGGTTTTTTAGCACCTATTGCGAGATAATATTTCTCAACCTTTCGCTTAGCAAAAGCCTGCGACAATTCACTGGCTGCCGCCGCATTGCGGGCGAGCAGGAGCAAACCAGAGGTCATTTTATCTAAGCGATGCACCAAATACAGTTGTGTATCGCCACTTTGCTGCCCGATTTCATGCAGCAACATCGTCTCCCCATCATCTTTATGAACAGAAACATTAGGGTGTTTATTAACGACTAAAAAATCCGTATGCATCACAACTATATCAAACATGGTATTTTCCGAATAAAAACGACATTCACCTACAGCGACTTCAGACTGTAGATTAAAAATAGATAGCTAGGATCATAAAGCAACGACTAAGTTTCACCTAGGTTTAGTTAATAAGCGAAACCGACGGTTTCTGTCGCGAACAAGGTGGAATGGTAGCTAGGCATCAACAAATGCTGAAAGTTCATAACCACTTATTCAATACCCCATAAACACAAACACCGTCATAAGAGACGGTGTTTGGGGAGAAAATTAAACAAGTTATTTAGGCAAAAAAGACCAATAACATCAACACGGGGCAGACGATACGCACATACGTAGGCCAAATTTTCCAAAACCAGCTTTGTTCGATTTCTGGATAACCCTGCTTTAACTCATTGAGAATGTGGTTACGATGCCAAATCCAACCGACCATTAAAGTGATCAAGAGAGCAATAATTGGTTGAGAATAAACGGTAGTAAATTGAATCACTAAACCAAATAAGGCCGAGAAATTAAATACAATCACCGCTGAAAATAACGTAACTAAACCTCCAATCCACAGCACCGCAGCACGGCGGCTCTGCTGCAACTCTTCAGTGGCACAGGCCACGGGCACTTCAAGCATTGATATTGATGAAGTTAATGCAGCGATAACCATCAACAAGAAAAACACTAAACCGATCAAAGTACCAACGGTGCCCATAGTATCAAACATCGCAGGTAGAACCGTAAACACCAAAGTGTCTGAATTAAGTAACTCACCCGAGGCAGAAAAAATTTCTACGCCATTATGTTTCGCCACGAACATCGCAGGTAAGATCATCAAACCAGCAATAAAGGCAACACCAGTATCAATCAGTGCTACCTGAGCTGCCGTTTTAGGAATATTGGTCTCTTTCTTCAAATAAGAGCCATAAGTGGTCATCACACACACACCTAATGACAGCGAGAAGAACGCTTGCCCCATCGCACTGACAATCAGTTGTGGTGTCAGATGACTGAAATCGGGTACTAAGTACATGGTTAACCCATCCCATGCGCCTGGCTGAGTGAAAATGTACACCGTCAATAAAGCAAATAGGATAAATAGCAGAGGCATCAGACGAGTTGACCACTTTTCAATCCCATTCGCGACACCATTACTGACCACAAACATGGTTAGCGCCATAAAAGCCATCATCAGAATTAAGTTACGCTCAGTACCAAAACTGGTTAACCATTGACTAGCACCTTCTATGCCTACCAATTCCAAACTGCTGCCAAATAATGACCCTAATAGCCAACCAGCAACAATCGCGTAAAAACTGAGAATTAAAGAGACGACGACCATACCGACAACGCCAAGTAAGATGGCACCGAACTTGCCTTTTGGCCATACCGCACGAAACGAGCGTATCGGGTTAGATTGCCCATAACGCCCTACGGTCAATTCGGCCACCAGCATAGGAAACGCTAACAAGAACACCATCAGTAAATAGACGATTAAAAAAACCGCACCACCGTTACTCGCTGCTTGAGTCGGAAATCCCCAAACATTACCCAAACCGACCGCAGAACCTGCTGCTGCCATAATAAAACCAAATCGGGAGGTGAATTGGCCTCGAGAACTACTCGCCATAAAATAGATACCATCATGTAATTGTAAACGCGCTAATCGCCCTTAATATGTACAAAAAAATATACACCAAAACAAAGATCGACTATCAACGTGGATATAGCAAGTAAAACAGTTTAATTATAAAATTGGAAGCCCGAACCCTCTAAATAAATACCAAGATAAAGCCTCTTTTGTCTGTTTGGTGCTTTTTTGTTCGACCGATTGATCATCTTACGCTCCTCAATCCCGTTATTCTTTTAGCGATCACTTTTTTGCACAGTTCTGTTTCATATCACCTTTCGACCCTTCCTTCTCTGACGCTTTCCCTTTACTATCCACATAGACAACAATCAATACCGTGAGTATATGGATAAGATTTATCACTTTTTAACGTTAGCAGGCATCGTGATTTATTGGCTACTGGTCGCAGGGGTCACTCTACGTGTTGTTCTTAAGCGAAAGGCCATGAGTGTTTCCCTCGCTTGGTTAATGATCATTTACATCATTCCTATTGTGGGCGTGATTTGTTATTTCATGTTCGGGGAGCTCAACCTTGGCCGAACTAGAGCCGAGCGAGCAAAAGAGATGTTTAAGCCGTTTGGGGAATGGTTTCGAACACTCAATGACTGCCAAGCGCATATGCCTGAAACGATGGGCGCTCATATCTATAAAATTGATGAACTATGCAACCGTCGCATGGGAATTCCGGCGCTAAGCGGCAATACACTCTCGCTACAAAACTCGCCTAATGAAATCCTCCATTCGATCATCGCTGATATCGAAAAAGCGCAACATAATATTCGCATGGAGTTTTATATCTGGTATCCCGGTGGTCTGGCGGATGCCGTTGGCTCGGCTTTAATTCAAGCGGCTAAACGCGGCGTCGATGTCAAACTGTTGCTCGACTCCGCAGGGAGCCCGAAATTTTTCCGTAGTCATTGGTACAAATTAATGCGCAGTTCTGGCATTCATGTGGTTGAAGCGCTGCAAGTCAGTCCTTGGCGGATGCTATTTCGCCGTTTAGATCTTCGTCAGCACCGTAAAATTATCGTCATCGATGATAGCATTGCCTATACCGGCTCAATGAACATGGTCGACCCTGCGTTTTTTAAGCAAGACTCTGGCGTCGGGCAATGGATTGATATTATGGTGCGTATCACCGGACCTACCGTTAATGTCCTCTCGGCTATCCACTGTTGGGATTGGGAGGTAGAAACCGGGTCGCGGATGTTACCTAATGTTCCAGAGTGTCAACTCGATACAAGCCAACCCCAGCACCCGATACAAGTCGTGCCATCCGGACCGGGAATGCCGGAGCATTTAATTTTACAAGTATTGATTCTTGCTATGCATCAGGCTAATCAATCCGTACGTATTACCACGCCTTACTTTGTGCCAAGTGCTGATTTATTGGCCACGTTAAAAATGACGGCACAGCGTGGGATCACGGTTGAATTGATTATTCCGCAAAAAAATGACTCAATGATGGTGCAATGGGCCTCTCGTTCATTTTACGAAGAGTTACTTGCAGCAGGCGTCACTATTTACGAATTTCATGGTGGATTACTGCATACCAAATCGGTCGTTATTGACGAAAAATTCTGTTTAGTTGGCACCGTTAACCTTGATATGCGTAGCTTATGGCTTAATTTCGAAGTCACGCTAGCCGTTGATGATCAAGAATTTACCCAACAACTCTATTGGCAACAACAAAGTTATATCGACCAATCACAAGCCGTCCAAGCCAGTGAGTGGGAGAAGCGATCCTTAGGTCATCGCTTTTTAGAGCGGGTCTTTTACCTGTTCAATCCTCTTCTGTAATCGACTAGGAAACTTTAGACAAGGACTCTGACATGTCACACAATAAAAAGACTCAATTGATCACTGCTGGTCGAGATAAAAAATGGACACAAGGTAGCGTCAACCCTCCAGTTCAACGCGCATCAACCATTGTTTTTGAGACGGTTGCCGATAAGCATCACGCGACCGTAAACCGAGCCAATAAGACTCTTTTTTATGGTCGCCGAGGCACCACCACTCATTTCGCCTTTCAAGAAGCGATGAGTGAATTAGAAGACGGTGCAGGTTGCGCACTCTACCCTTGCGGTGCCGCGGCGATCAGCAATGCAATTCTGGCGTTTGTTCAATCTGGAGACCACTTACTCATGGTCGATACTTGTTATGAACCAACGCGCGATTTTTGTGACACCATACTCAAAAAATTTGGGGTTGAAACGACGTATTATGACCCGATGATTGGTGAAGGGATCAGCGCGCTTATCCAACCCAATACCAAAATTTTATTTACCGAGTCGCCTGGCTCTATCACCATGGAAGTTCAAGATATTCCGACTTTAGCTCGTATTGCTCATCAGCATAATATCATTGTGATGATGGACAACACGTGGGCTGCTGGTCTTCAGTTTGCGGCGTTACAGCATGGTGTTGACATATCGATTCAAGCGGCGACCAAATACATTGTTGGTCACTCCGATGTGATGCTTGGTACTGCCGTTGCTAAAGCGGAATATTGGGACCAATTACGTGAAAATAGCTATTTAATGGGTCAATGCATTTCACCTGATGATGCTTATTTAGGTCTTCGTGGATTAAGAACCTTAGCGGTCCGTTTACAGCAACATCAACAAAATGCCCTTGCGGTGGCGAATTGGTTAGCCACTCATCCTTTAGTGGATGAGGTTCGTCATCCGGCATTCGCCAGTTGTCCGGGAAACGAATTTTTCCAACGTGATTTCACTGGTGGCAACGGACTTTTCTCATTTGTTCTTAAAACCAGCTATCCGCGTGCAACCACCGCTCTGCTCGATGGTATGCAACATTTTAGTATGGGTTATTCTTGGGGGGGATTTGAAAGCTTAATTTTAGCGAATGAACCGAAAAGCTTTACCCAGTTACGAAGTGTCTCTCGACCCAATTTTGACGGGACTTTAATCCGTTTACATATTGGTTTAGAAGCGGTAGAAGATTTAATTGCTGATCTTGAACAAGGGCTTGCTCGCTATCAAACCGTATTAGATTCGCGTAGCTGAACATCCTGCTAGCCGATAACTGAACGATTGGGTTATCGGCATGGACAACCCAAGAGGTGATCATTAACCATACCTACCGCCTGCATAAAAGCATATCATATCGTCGGTCCGACAAATTTAAAGCCCTGTTGCTTTAAATAATGGCTCATGGCACTCGACTCCTCATTGTAAGTCGGAACTTGATCTGCGCTTTGCCAATGATTGACTTTTGGCTCTCCGCCAACAAAAGACCATAATTTATCGCTCAATGACCCGTACTCATTCTGTATCGCTATCGCAGCACGAGCATTAGTAAACACCGACGCTATTTTTCCACGATGTTTAATCACATCAAACTGGCTCATGATCGATTCAACATCAGCATCATCGTATTGAGCTAATACGTTCAAGTCATAATTAGCAAACGCTTGCCGATAAGCTTGACGTTTTTTTAACACCGTTAACCAACTCAGGCCCGCTTGAGCGCCTTCTAAGGTGATGAATTCAAACAGTACCCGATCCAGATAGACCGGCCTGCCCCATTCCGTATCGTGATATTCACGCTCAAGAGAATGCTTTAGTGCCCATGGACAGGTTAAATTACTCGTCATTGTTACCTACTCGTTGAATGTTTGGTTAAGCTCAAAGGATAAAATTATTCAGCTATACTGTGATGACCGAGAATAAAAAGCAATCGAATCGACAGGAGTGATAACTTTTCACGATGATTTTTGTAGTGCTTAAAATCGATACTCATCGTTCAAAGCTAAGCTCGAACGATCAACCACGCCTTGCTAACGTATCAATTTTCCTCGAAAAGTATCTCTTCGCTTTACTTGGGTATGCTAGTACAGCAACTTCAAGTAGAATAAGCAGATCTTGCTTAGTCTCGTTGCTCAGATGCGCACTTCTATTATGAATAGTTTATTACGATACACCATAGGCTTATCTGGCCTAATGTTGCTAATTGGATGTGGTGAAAGTATCGAACATCATCAAATCCGCCAATCTGGATTTGTCTACTGTGGACAAGGTAGCCCTAGTACATTTAACCCTCAGTTGGTTGATAGTGGCATCACTTCCGAAGCTTTAAGTCCACAATTGTATAATACCTTGCTCACCATAGAGCCAGATTCTCATGTCGTTCAACCAAGCCTTGCCAATGAATGGTATGCAACAAATCAAGGAACTGAGTATATTTTTACCCTACGTTCAGACGTTCAGTTCCAAACTACACGTTGGTTTACTCCAACTCGGACATTAAATGCAGAAGATGTCGTTTTTAGTTTCAAGCGTATTATTGACCCTACGCATCCGTTCCATAATATCAATAACGCTAGCTACCCTTGGTTTACGAGCTTAAATATCCCTAGTACCATCAAAGACGTCAAAGCGTTAAACACTAATACAGTAAAATTTACCCTGACTCGACCAGATAATACCTTTTTGGCTAATATCTCTACAGCACACGCCGTTATTCTCTCTGCGGAATATGCACAGCAACTGCAAACCCGCAATCAATTAGCAAATATTGACACCCATCCTGTCGGTACCGGACCATTCTATTTGGATGAATATCAACCCCTTGACCTGATTCGCTTACGTCGTCATCCGCACTATTGGAATGGACCAGCAAAAATGCAGCAAGTTGTTTTCGATATCTCCCAACGTGGTACCGGAACACTGGCCAAGTTATTGCGTCACGAATGTGACGTGTTAACATCACCCATTGCTAGTCAATTACCGATCATCGAAAATCAGCCACATCTTTCTCTCAGCTCTAAACCGGCGATGAATATTGCTTTTATCGCCGTGAATACTTCCCATCCGGCACTGAATGATGTTCGAGTACGTAAAGCGCTCAATTTTGCGATCAATCGGCAAAATATCTTAGATTCGGTGTACTACGGTACTGGCAGTATTGCTTATAACCTACTGCCGCCCAGCTCATGGGCCTATCAACAAGATACGGTACAAATTCGCTATGATCGTAACTATGCACTCGCTCTATTACGTGAAGCTGGCGTATCATCAGGTTTGGAACTCACCATGTCGGTTCCTAATGAGCCTCGGGCCTATAACCCTAGCCCAAGAAAAACGGCGGAGTTGATCCAAACTCAATTAGCCGAGGTTGGTATTACGCTACATTTGGTTACGGAAGATCGTCTACAGCGAGGTGAACTGTCACAACGTACCGAGGTCGATTTACTGCTGACCGGATGGATTGGACACACCAGTGATCCGGATAATTTCTTACGCCCTTTGCTTTCTTGTAGTGCCAATCGCGCAGGACTAAATGTCGCTATGTGGTGTAATGATGATTTTGATTTTCTCCTTGATCTGGCAAGGGAAGTTGAACGACCACGCTATCGGCTAAATCTTTACACTCAAGCACAAAACATCCTTAACCAAGAGTTTCCAATTATTCCTTTAGCGCATGGTAAACAATTTAAAGCGTACACAACCTCACTGTCTGGTTTTCAGCTAAGTCCGTTTAATGTACAACCTTTCAATACTATCGAGAGGATCAGTCAATAATGTTTAGCTATACGTTTCGTCGCTTTAACCTCTTTGTGGTGACTTTATTTATTCTAACCTTAGTCGGTTATAGCCTACTGAGATTAGAGCCTAACGCCCATGCACTAGAAAAAAACTATTGGTTAGGCTGGTGGTCTTATGTGCAAGATCTGGCTCGTTTTAATTTTGGTGTCAATAAAAGCGGTACACCAATCATAGAAGAACTGTGGGTCGTCTTTCCTGCCACTTTAGAACTGTGTCTCATCGCTTTTACGCTTGCTCTTGTGATTGGAATTCCTGTCGGCACCATTGCTGGAATGAAGCAAGGTAAATGGGTAGATACAGCGATCTCTTTTACCTCAATTTCTGGTTACTCTGCTCCGATTTTTTGGGTTGCACTGATGATGATCATGCTATTTTCCCTCAATTATGAAGCACTGCCCGTGGCCGGACGTTACGATTTGCTTTATCAGATTCAACCCATTACTGGCTTTGCATTAATTGATGCCTTTCTTGCTCAAGGACCAGATCGTCATTATGCGCTACAAAGTGTCATTGAACACATGATCTTACCTTGCTTAGTCTTAGCTTTAGCCCCAACCACTCAAGTGATCGGATTAATGCGCGCATCGGTTTCCAACATCATGACTCAAAACTATATCCGTGCCGCTCGTATTAAAGGGTTATCGTATTATCGAATTATCACCCAGCATGTTCTTCCTAATGCGATTCCACCGATTATCCCTAAATTTGGTTTTGAGCTCTCTAGCATGCTGACCCTGGCGATCATTACTGAATCGATTTTTAACTGGCCTGGTATTGGTCGATGGCTACTAGAAGCGCTCTCTAATAAAGATTATGTTTCCATGCAAGCAGGGGTAATTGTGATTGGGGTATTGGTATTAACCGCCAATATTTTATCCGATCTCGTCGGAACTCTCGTCAACCCTCTGATAAGGAAAGAGTGGTATGCTAACAAATAGTATTTACCAAGAAGAGCACATCCCTACTCAATTTGAGCGTTTTTGGCGGAGTTTCAAAGCCAATAATCTCGCAATGTTTGGATTGTGGTGTTTGTTAATCATCCTCTTTCTCACGCTGACTTCCTATTGGATCACGCCTCACGATCCTCACAGTCAATCCGGTGAATTACTGATGCCGCCATCTTGGGATCCTAGCGGAACCGTTAAATTCTTTTTAGGCACTGATGACTTTGGGCGTGATATTTTATCTCGCCTGATTGATGGATCTCGCTCAACGTTGGGCGCAGGATTATTGATTACTTTTATCGCAGCACTGATAGGATGTTTAATTGGAGTCTTAGCCGGAATGACTAAAGGGCTGTTATCAAGCACTCTCAATCATTTATTAGATACGGTCATGTCTATCCCTTCCTTGCTACTGGCGATAATCTTCGTCGCTTTTTTAGGCCCTGGAGAATTTAATGTCTTACTGGCGATCGGTTTGGCTTTAATTCCACGTTTTGTTCGCTCGGTCTATATCGCTGTGCATAACGAGGTAGAGAAAGATTATATTTTGGCCGCTCGTCTTGATGGAGCGAGCGATATTTACCTCTTGTGGTATTCCATTTTACCTAACGTACTGCCCGTCATTGCGGCAGAGATAACGCTGGGACTTTCAGTGGCCATTTTAGATATTTCTGCCCTCGGTTTTTTAGGTCTAGGCGCTCAATCACCCAGTACCGAATGGGGAGCCATGCTCGGTGATTCCGTCGAGCTGATTTACTTAGCACCTTGGACAGTAACCCTACCCGGTATCGCGATTATGTTTACCGTGGTAATGATTAACTTAGTCGGCGAAGGCGTGCGTCAAGCCTTAAACGCAGGAGTGGAATAATGCCTCTGTTAGATATTCGCCATCTCACAATTGAAATTGATACGCCGCAGGGATTAGTGAAAGCCGTAGATCGGATGAGCTTAACCATGAATGAAGGCGAGATTCGGGGCTTAGTGGGTGAGTCTGGATCAGGTAAAAGCTTAGTCGCTAAAGCGATTGTAGGTGTGAGCAAAGATAACTGGCGTATTACCGCCGATAGGATGCGTCTTGGTAATATTGACCTACTTCAACTGACACCACGTGAGCGCAGACGAGTCATCGCTCGTGACATTGCCATGATTTTTCAAGAACCCTCTACCTGTCTTGATCCTTCTGATAAGGTGGGTGAACAGTTAATTGAGTCAATTCCTTTTCGCACTTTTGAAGGGCGTTGGTGGGAACGATTTACTTGGCGCAAAAAGCAAGCCATTGCTTTGCTGCATAAAGTCGGTATCAAAGACCATCGTAAAATCATGGCAAGCTACCCTTATGAGCTAACCGATGGTGAATGCCAAAAAGTGATGATTGCCATGGCTATCGCGGCAAAACCGAAATTACTGATCGCCGATGAACCGACAAATGACTTAGACCCCATTACTCAGTCACAAATCTTGCGTTTACTCAGCCGAATGAACCAAGTCAATAATACCTCTATTTTGTTAGTCGGCCATGACTTAACCACCATTACCCAATGGGCAACCCGCATCACTGTTATGTATTGCGGTCAATCCGTGGAATCCGCCGATACACCTAAGATCATGACTGAACCTAAGCACCCTTATACCGTTGCGCTTCTCAAAGCGATGCCCGATTTCAGTGACTGGATCCCTCACAAACAGAAACTGCAATCATTGCCAGGCTCCATTCCCCCGTTACAGCATTTACCTATTGGCTGTCGCTTAGGGCCCCGTTGTCCGTATGCTCAGCGTCAATGTGTCGAAGTCCCGGCCACTCGGTTTATCAAAAGCCATAAATTCGCCTGTCATTTTCCACTGAATATGGAGTCATAAGCATGAGCGCTTCACTGCTAGAAGTTCATCAATTATCCAAAGATTTTGTGAATCGCTCTGGTCTGTTTCGTAAAACCATTCACCATGCGGTCAAACCAGTGAGCTTTAGCTTAGAAGCTGGACAAACCATCGGTTTCATCGGTCAAAATGGCTCAGGAAAATCGACCCTAGCACGTATGTTAGCGGGCGTAGTAGAGCCATCAGGCGGCGATATTTTTGTTAATGGCGAGCGTTTGGCGCATCAAGATTACAGTACACGTTGCAAATTAATTCGGATGATTTTTCAAGATCCAAATACCTCGCTAAATCCGCGCCTACAAATAGGTCGAATTTTAGAAGGCCCACTGAAACGTAACACCAGCATGACACCAGAAGCACGAATGAATCGCGTAAGAGACACCTTGCTGCGCGTAGGCCTGCTTCCTGAACATGCTTACTTTTATCCGCAAATGTTAGCTACCGGGCAAAAACAGCGGGTTTGTTTGGCTCGGGCGCTGATTTTACAACCTTCGGTAATCATTGCTGATGAAGCGTTAAACGGTCTAGACATGGCTATGCGCTCACAAATCATCAACCTTTTCTTAGAGTTACAGGAAGAAATGGGCGTCTCTTTTATTTATGTTTCACAACATATTGGCATTGTTAAACATATCACGGATAAAATCATGGTCATGCATGAGGGTGAAGTTGTTGAGTCAGGTGACACTTTACAAGTCTTAGCTGATCCCCAGCACCCCATCACTCAACGGATGATTGAAAGCCATTTTCAAAAAGCACCGAACTTTAAGTAACGGCTTAACGGATAACATAAAGTAGTATTTAACTGTGGTGATCACTGATGGAATACCCTATCGAATAAACCAAAGGCCCAAATTATTGGGCCTTTGTTCTCTCTATCACAGTATTAAGCAGACTTTTGTTTGCCCAATTCTCTATCAAATTCATCGGGAAATAAAACTACCCCTTCTTCATTTTCATTCGGACAAACTACAACCGAAAGATCATCATCTGCCAATCCAGGAGTCCAGCGACTACGCCATTGGTTAAGAGGAATCGACTGCGCTTCACACTCTGCCCACTCACCAGTGGCCCATGCCTCAGCTAACTCACGATGTGGCCAAACGGGCACACACTCTTCGTCTTCAGTATTGAGCATCACACAGCCATCTTGATCTTTTAAAATCCAGATTTGCTGATTGGCCACAATGTGTTTAAGACAATACGTTAAACGTTGTTCAGAATCATACTGATTGACGGCAGCGATTTGTTCGGCACTAAGTGAATTAGACATAATATACTCCGCTTTTTTTAAGCCCAAAATGATACCGTAATTTCATCATTACACCAGCTCCGTTTCCGCCATCGCGACAACACAAAATTCACCCGCACCGCTTTATCTTGCTCACTAACGGTGCTGTCACTGCACAGATTTCGTGCATGATTTACACGAAAAATCATTTAGTTAATGTTACGCACTGAGTTTGAAAGCACTTATCCACAGAAAATGTGGATAACCAACCAAACGATAAAAACCTACTCTTTGAGATAAATTAACCAATACCAAATCCCCACAAACACACCACCACCGACAATATTGCCTAAGGTGACAGGAATTAAGTTATCGACAATAAAGTTCATCATGGTTAAGTCCGCATACTGAGCAACATTTGCTCCAGTCATCTGCCAGAAAGCCTCAGGAGCTACATATTTGATACCAATCGCTAATGGCACTTGGTACATGTTCGCAATACAGTGTTCAAACCCCGAAGAAACAAACATCGCCACGGGTAAAATCAGCACCATAACTTTATCTGTTAAAGAGCGAGCGCTGAAGGTCATCCATACGGCTAAACAGACCAAAATATTGCACATCAACCCAAGTGAAAAAGCCTGTAAAAAATCATGATGAAGCTTATGCTCAGCAATCGCCATAGCATTGAGCCCCAATTGCCCACCATCGTCCATAAACTGCTTGGTTGATAACATGATCGCTACGAGCAACACTGAACCACATAAATTACCAAAATAGACCACGATCCAGTTTTTGACTAACTGTGGCCAAGAAATTTTCCCACTCGCTTTAGCGACCAAGGTTAACACCGAGCTGGTAAAGAGTTCTCCCCCCGTGATCACCACCAAAATCAATCCCAGGCTGAAGGCGATTCCTCCGATAAGCTTAGCAATACCGTAGGGAATGTCTTGTGCGCCAGTGGTTACTACGGTGTAAAACACAAAAGCGATACCGATGTGAATGCCAGCAGAAATCGCCAACAAAAACGATTTATACATAGGTTTAGTGGCTTTGCTTTCTCCAGTGACGGCAGCACGTTCCGCCATTTGTGGGGGAAGCAAAGAGTCGAATTGGTTCAGATCCATAATTAATGTTACATTTTGATACAGGTAAAAAGAGTGGCGGATAATCGCTCTATTTCCTTTTTTGTTCAAGGGGTATTATGGCCGTTTACTAAAAATGTTTTACATCCCGATGCATGCCGCTTTTTCTCGGTCCTTGAACTGGATAAAAAAAGCCCATAATGGATTAAGATAACAGTTCTCTATGTTTATGATTGCGTCTTTTTCTTTCGCCGATTAAGGTGAATTTAAATCAACCATAGTAAGGGTTTACGATGAAATTTTCTCCACAGCACCTAGACGAGTTAAATCTGCTGATTCAATTTGATGTCAGCAGCGCAGCAACGGGTATCAAGGTACACAGCGATGCTCCAGAAGCACTCCAAGCCGCAGCTAAACGGCTTCACGAAAAGGGCTTATGCAGCTTACCGGATGGTGGCTATTTAACTCACGAAGGGATTGAAATGGCTGAACTTACTCAACGTCTTTTGCATGTGTTAACTCACGCTTAATCTTCTTCCATCAAACCATGCGATAATAACGTTAACTTTCAGCTCATCATTCACGATGGTTTTGGGGTTAACGCTATTGTCCTCTCAGTGACAAGCTCTCTAACACCCCCCTACCAATAGGTAATCGTATGCAACGTATCGCCATTATCGGTGCAGGTTGGCTGGGCCAACCACTGATTCAACATCTCAAGCAACAAAATTATTACGTTTGTGCCAGCCGCACCAATCTATCAGGTGTCGAGCAATTGCACACACAAAGTGTGGATGGTTTTGTTTGTCAATTACCAGAAGCCTCTAGACTTACCGAAGAATTACTGACCTTTCGTTGCGATGCACTGATTGGCTGCTTTCCTCCCGGTTTTCGCAAAGGTCAAGGCAGCGATTATCACACAAGCTGGCAAGCTTTAGTTCATGCGGCACAACAAGCGGGTATTCGCAAAATCATCATGATCAGTTCCACCAGTGTTTATCCGGATCAGGCACAAATCATGCGGGAAGAAGATGCCTCTTTAGTTCAGTGTGAACAAAACCCTATGTTTTCAGAGAAAGCCAAAATCATGCTATGCGCCGAACAAGCCGTGATCGATAGCGGTATCGAGTATGCTATTTTGCGTTGCAGCGGGTTAATCGGTCCCAATCGTCACCCTGCTCGCTTTGCGGCTCGTCTTTCTCAAGTCAGCGATAAAGCGCCCGCCAATATGGTCCATCAATACGATGTATTACAAGCGATTACTTTTGCGCTGACGGAGATTAGCAACCAAATTGTTAATGTCACCACACCGACAACCGTTAATAAAGCCGAGTTTTACCGAGCGGCTTTGTCTGCAGTCCAATCGTCTCATCCTTTACCACCGATTGTTCATTTACCGGATAAACGAATTGTCAGTGATAAGCTGATCACGATGGGATTTCATTTTCACTACGCTAATACATTAGAGGCGCTGCACGGCTATGAGTAAACGTCTTTATCAACATTTAGAAACTCTGTGGCAATTTATGCAGATGAAACACGAGTTAAAATCTGCGGATGTCATCATTGTTCCAGGTAGCAATGATATACGCGTTGCCGAAGTTGCTGCAGATTTATATCAAAAGGGCTTGGCACCTTGGGTATTATTCTCTGGCGATAAAGGGCGTTTTACGGAAGATTTATTTGAGTACAGTGAAGCAGAAACCTTCGCGATGGTCGCTAAAGAGTGTGGCTTACCCAGTTCTGCAATCTTATTAGAAACTCAAGCCACCCATAGTGGTGAGAATGTGTGTTTGAGTCATCAATTACTTAGTGAGAAAGGTATTCAGGCTTAACGTTTACTGATTGTGCATAAGCCATATATGGAGCGGCGTGCTTTCGCGACCTTTACTAAACAATGGCCAGCAACGTTGACGTCTTTGCAAGTGACCTCTTCTGGCGGAGATTTTTTTGATTACTTGACCGAATCCCTGACACTCGATGTAGTACTCCATGCCTTACTGGACGATTTTCAACGTTTGTTGGATTACCCAGCACGAGGTTTTCAGATCCCACAACCGATCCCCGATGAAGTGCAGCAAGCTTATCAAACCCTTAAGCGGTTGTTTTAAACATTCATGATTAGGGGCAAATGAAGACTTGCCCCTAGTCTATTGAGATGATTGACTGCAAAGAATGTCGTGAATAGAACTCAACGCCCAAGCGCTTGTTTATAGTGCTGACGGCATACCGAGACATAGCGATCATTACCACCAATATCGACTTGGTCACCTTCGCTAATCGCATTGCCATGTTCATCAGTCCGAATCACCATGTTCGCCTTACGACCACAGTGACAAATGGTTTTTAATTCAATCAGTTTATCCGCCCACGATAATAGATATTTACTTCCCTCGAATAACTCACCGAGAAAGTCAGTGCGTAAACCGTAACACAGCACTGGAATATCTAATTTATCAACCACTTCCGTTAATTGATAAACCTGTTCACGAGTTAAAAACTGGCATTCATCAACCAGAACACAATGCCGAGTTTGTTCAGTATGGAGTTGAGTTATCGCCTTCAGTAAATCGGTATTTTCATCAAATAAATGAGCATCGGCTTCAAGGCCAATCCGTGAACTGACTTTTCCCACCCCAAATCTATCATCGATAGCAGCGGTAAAAATTACTGGGGTCATACCCCGCTCTTGGTAGTTAAACGACGATTGCAATAAGGTGGTTGATTTACCCGCGTTCATTGCGGAGTAATAAAAATACATCTGAGCCAACGGAGAGGTTTCCTATTAAAACTAAAAAGCGCGCCATTGTAGCAAACCATCATCAAATGTGGACGCTTATTAGCAATGAGGGTGCTTTTCGATAGATTAAGGCGAATGTTTACGATCAAAAAGGGCGGCCAAAGCCACCCTCTTATCATTAACCGATCATCGTTTACTGTGCTTTTTCTTTAGCTGCCGTCACGGCAATCGCTAATTCTTCAAGGGCGGCAGGGTTAGCCACACTTGGCGCATCCGTCAATAAACAAGCCGCGGCGGTCGTTTTCGGGAAAGCAATCACATCACGGATGTTTTCCGTTCCACACAACAGCATCACTAAACGGTCTAAGCCAAATGCAAGACCAGCGTGTGGTGGTGTGCCGTATTTTAGTGCATCTAACAAGAAACCAAACTTCAAACGTTGCTCATGCTCATCAATACCCAGCAAATCAAATACCGCTGATTGCATGGTCGCATCATGAATACGAACAGAGCCACCACCAACTTCATAGCCGTTTAAGACCATATCGTAAGCATTAGACAATGCATTACTTGGGCTAGCTTTTAATTCTTCTGCCGTCATATTCAACGGAGCAGTGAATGGGTGGTGCATCGCCGCAACATTGCCTTCGCTGTCGGTTTCAAACATAGGGAAGTCAACAACCCACAATGGTGCCCAAGTTGCCCCGTTGGTGATGGCCAAATCTTTGCCTATTTTAAGACGTAAAGCACCCATCGCTTCCGCGACAACATTGGCATTATCTGCGCCAAAAAGAATGATGTCGCCATTCTCTGCTTGAGTACGCTCAATAATAGTTTGCACAATCTCTGCATTTAGGAATTTAGCGACTGGCGATTGGATACCCTCCAAACCAGCAGCGCGATCATTAACTTTCAACCACGCTAAACCTTTCGCGCCATAAATAGCAACAAACGCGGTGTATTCGTCAATTTGCTTACGCGATAGTGCTGCACCACCAGGTACGCGAAGCGCAGCAACGCGGCCTTTTTCATCATTGGCAGGACCAGAGAAAACTTTAAAATCGACGTCTTTCAGTAAATCTGCGACATCAACCAGTTCCATTGGGTTACGCAAATCAGGCTTATCACTACCAAAACGACGAATCGCTTCGCTATACGGCATGACTGGGAACTCACCCAAATCAACATCCAATAGTTCTAGCCACATCTCACGAATCATTTTCTCAGTTACAGCGCGTACTTGATCCGCCGTCATAAATGAGGTTTCAATATCGATTTGAGTAAATTCTGGTTGGCGATCGGCACGTAAGTCTTCATCACGGAAACACTTAACGATTTGATAATAGCGGTCAAAGCCAGACATCATTAGTAACTGTTTGAATAACTGAGGAGACTGAGGTAGCGCATAAAAACTGCCTTTGTGCACTCGACTTGGGACGAGATAGTCACGCGCACCTTCTGGTGTCGCTTTGGTCAATACTGGTGTTTCAATGTCCAAGAAACCATGTGTATCAAGGAAGCGACGGACAAAACTTGACGCTTTAGCTCGTAACTTAATCCGATCGCTCATCTCTGGACGACGCAGATCTAAATAACGGTATTTGAGACGCTGCTCTTCCGAATTCTTTTGATTAGAATCTAAAGGTAAAGCTTCAGAGCGGTTGATGATCTGTAAGTCTTTAGCCAGCACTTCCACTGCGCCCGTTGCCATATCTTGATTGATTTGACTGTCTGGACGAGCGCGGACTTCACCGGTTAATTTAATGCAGAACTCATTACGTACTTGGTTTGCGATGTTAAATACATCCACCATATCGGGGTCGACAACAACCTGAACGATACCTTCACGATCTCGCATATCAATAAAAATCAGACCGCCTAAATCACGACGGCGGTTAACCCAACCGCAAAGTTCTACTGTTTGTCCAACAAGGGACTTGTTCAGGTGACCACAATAATGGCTACGCATAATGAAATTCCCAACCTCTATTTAATTCATCTTATTCCTAGCCGCAGAGCATCTCGCTGCGGCGCATGATTCCATTTATACGCTGAAAAAAGTTGAAAATCGACCTTCCAGAATACAATTTTGCTGTGTTTTCCTCTGCTCTGCTTTTTCCGTACAATAATCAAGCAAAATATGCACAAAGCATCGACAGTAATAAAATTGGCGCTGATTATAACGCTAAAATAACGTATTCTTCAAAGAACTCATGCTCGCCGACAAGAAAAACCTCATCAGCACAGAGATACCTCTATCACTGGAAGTCAAAAGAGTACAAATCGTGACAATGACAAACTTACCATTACGTCTAGGACTGACCCTATGGTCACACGCTGGTTGGCAAGGGCGTTTTTATCCTTCTGGTAGTTCAGCGGCCGATCGTTTAGCGCACTACGCAACCGTTTTTCACACCGTCGAAGGTAATACGACGTTTTATGCGTCGCCCTCGCCACAAACGGTGAATAATTGGCGAGCCGCAACCCATGACCATTTTCGGTTTACATTTAAGCTACCGAAAAGTATTACCCATCAGCATCAGTTGGTTGGATGCCAAGGCGAACTCAAACAGTTTTTACAATTAATGGCTCCACTGCATCAGCGAATTGGTTTATGGACCATACAACTGCCGGCTTCGTTTAGTGCCGTGCATTTTGGTCATTTACAAAAGTTTTGCCGTTATTTCCCCAAAGATTTCCCATTAGCGGTAGAAGTACGTCATCGTGACTATTTTGCCAAAGGTGAGGAAGAGCGCCGTTTTAACCAATGGTTGATTGAACAGGGAATCAATCGAATTATTATGGATAGCCGCCCTGTTTTTGCTGCCGAGCCAAGCAATGAAACGATTATTGATGCACAAAAGAAAAAGCCGAAAGTACCCGTCCACGCATTAGCCACGGCCGATAACCCCATGATTCGCTTTATCGGCCATCCTGATTTAACCGCGAATTACGCTTTTTTTAAGCCTTGGCTACAAAAGTTACCTCAATGGATCGCCGCCGGAAAACAACCCTATCTGATGATTCATACGCCAGATAATTTTTACGCTCCAGAACTTGCCGTTGATTTATATCAACAGCTACAAACCCGTCTTCGCCATGCACTTCTCAACGAAAGCGCTGCCAATCAAACGGTGTTACCAGACTTAACTGCTTTTCCTGCCCAAAATAGTCAGCAAATGTCGATTTTTTGACGACACCTTGTGACCCACTCTGGGTATATAATGACAGGCCATCAAATTTTTCATAAAATGCCTCACTTTTTTATCCAACCAGTCACTTTATTCCTCATTATTAACGAGGCTATGCCTACTACGTAATAAAGTTCGTAATAAGGTTATAGTTATAAAGGACAGGTGAAATCAAGCGTGCATAAGGTTTACTCATGGCCAACAAAGACACCATATTCTCCGCTCCTATTGATAAAATCGGTGATTTTACCTTCGATGAGAGAGTGGTTGAAGTCTTCCCCGATATGATTCAGCGTTCGGTTCCGGGATACAGTAATATTATTTCCGCAATTGGTATGCTCGCCGAACGTTTTGCTAAGCCGCACTCCAATTTGTATGATCTTGGCTGTTCATTAGGTGCAGCGACCCTATCGATGCGGCGTCATATCCAACAAGAAGGGTGTAAAATTATCGGCGTCGACAACTCATCGGCGATGGTGGAACGTTGTAAACTGCACGTGAATGCTTACCGTTCTGATACGCCAGTCGAGATTATCGAAGCGGATATTCGTGATATCCAAATTGAAAATGCCTCAGTGGTGGTGCTTAACTTCACACTGCAATTTTTATCTCCTGACGATCGTTATCGCCTACTGGAAAATATTTATGCTGGATTACGTAGTGGCGGCATACTGATTATTTCTGAAAAGTTTATTTTCCCGAATCAAACGGCCCACGAGCTGCTGATTGATTTGCATCATGACTTTAAACGTGCCAATGGTTACAGCGAATTAGAGATTAGCCAAAAGCGCAGTGCTATTGAAAATGTGATGCGCCCAGACTCAATAGAAGCTCACAAAGCACGCTTTAAAGCCTTAGGTTTTTCCAGCTATGAAATGTGGTTCCAATGTTTTAATTTTGGGTCGATGTTCGCCATCAAATAACTGAATCGTACTTTGTGGGATTACCTCAAATAACCAGCACGCTTTTTCCTTCATGGTAGATATGGGTTCTCTACCATGAGGTTTGTACTCATTAGGAATAGATAATTATGTTTAATTTTGGTCCACTTTATCAGCGCATTGCGCAAGACACCCGTTTACAGCCTTGGTTAGAGGTGTTACCGAAACAACTTGCTGAATGGCAAGCGAAACATCATGGGGATATGGAGCGCTGGTTACGTGCTTTAAAAAAAATTCCAGAGGCGAGCCCAGATCATATTGACTTGAAAGAGTCGGTGTCGGTGAGTAATACTCAACCTTTGCCTGAAGGCGAGCAAAAAAAACTAACCAGCCTATTAAAAACGCTCCATCCATGGCGTAAAGGTCCTTATTCATTGCATGGCATTCACATTGATACTGAGTGGCGCAGCGACTGGAAATGGGATCGTCTTCTACCTCACATTTCCTCTCTTCAAGGCCGTTCAGTATTGGATGTTGGTTGTGGTAATGGCTACCATATGTGGCGCATGCTCGGCGAAGGTGCGTATCAGGTGATGGGTATCGATCCATCTGAGTTGTTTTTAATCCAGTTTGAAGCTGTGCGTAAATTAATGGATAACGATCAACGTGTCCATTTGGTGCCGCTTGGTATTGAACAACTCCCTGAATTACAAGCATTTGATACTGTATTTAGTATGGGAGTATTGTATCATCGTCGTTCACCACTGGATCACCTTCTCCAATTGAAGAATCAACTGGTTAGCGGTGGTGAATTAGTCTTAGAAACACTGGTGATTGAAGGTGACGAAAATGCCGTTCTCGTCCCTTTTGATCGCTACGCTCAGATGCGTAATGTCTACTTTTTCCCATCAGCGCTGGCCTTAAAAGGTTGGTTAGAAAAAGTTGGATTTGTAGAGGTAAAGATTGTCGATGAGAACATCACCTCGCAAGATGAGCAACGCAGTACCGAGTGGATGACTCATAATTCATTACCTGATTATCTGGATAATGAGGATCCCAGTAAAACCGTGGAAGGCTACCCTGCACCACGTCGAGCAATTTTAATTGCTCAGAAACCATAATTGACACAGCCTTAACTCGTCAGGCTACGGATAAGTCTACCCTAATGGATGAGATCAGCGCCGCTAGGCGCTGATCGATGACTTAAGTATCGAGATCATCCCTTAAGTCATCGAGGGTATAACGAATGAAACCATCACATAATAATTAAGGTTGCCAATGTTTAAGCGAATAGCTCCCATCGTCGCACTAAGCCTACTTTCAGGCTGCACCCTATTGAAGGGAGATGAATATCATCAGGCTACGCTGGCCGCACTTCACCAATCTGAATCGAACATTGCTAATAAAATTGTTAATTTAGAACTCCATATCAGCAATCAGATGGATTATATCGATAGCCTTGAAGGTAAAGTCTCTGGTCTACAAAATGAGATGTATGAGCTAAAAAACCTCGCCAACCGACCGATCATCATCAATGAACCATCGCAATCTGCTGACTCACTCGTTACGGTGAATGCTACTCAAACGATACCCCGTCAAGATCTGGTATTAGGTGAAATAGAACGCGTAACCATCGACAGTATTAAACAGTCATTTGATGCTCGAATTGATACTGGTGCAGCGACTTCTTCGCTGAATGCGGTAGACGTTGAAGAGTTTGAACGCAATGGCAAAAATTGGGTACGATTCCACCTTACTGGCGATAATAGCGTCAAAGACGATAGTAATTGGATAGAAGCCCCTATTCTCCGCTATGTTCGTATTCGTCAATCCACCAACGAACAAACCGAGCGCCGTGCTGTGGTCGAATTATGGGTGAAATTGGGGCCTATTCATCAAAAATCTCAATTTACCCTCGCTGATCGCTCACAAATGACCCATCCTATTTTATTAGGTCGGGAATTTATTCGCGATATAGCCGTGGTGGATGTAAGCCGTCAATACATTCAGACAGAAACTAAAGCAAAATAAGGCCCATTATGACGTCACGAATTCCGTTTTATCTATCCATATTCTTATTGATTGTGGTTGGGATTACTTTAAGTGTCATGCGTCATCAAAGCTATGGTGTACCATGGACACCCGGTGAAACTCGCCAAGTCTGGGACATTGAAGCGCGCATTGAATTTAACGCGCAAGGCCGAGAAGTCAAAGTCTCTCTCGCTGCACCTCATACTCAAGATGGCTTTACGCTGATTGGCGAAAATGCTTCTTCTCCGGGTTACGGTATTTCTTATGTCACCACGGAAAGTGGTCGCCGTGCAGAGTGGACAATTCGTCAAGCCAAAGGCCCACAGACCATTTATTACAAAACCCAGTTCTTAGTAGACCCACAAGCTAACGCGCTGCCCGTCCCTCCGAGTACGCCTATTGTTAGGCCGACATTTGACGGTCCGGATGAAACCTCAGCCATTGCACTTATCGAGCAAGCTAACCGCCGCTCCGCGAATGACGTAACCTTTACTCGCGAACTGATTAAAGCGCTCAACGAAGCAGAAAATCAAAATGCTGCATTGCTGCTTAATAGAATGAGTAAAGTGGATGCGGCGCAAAAACTCCTCTCTTATGCACAAATCCCCAATAAAGTGGTCGGCGTCATTCGCCTTGAAGATGGGCGTCGTCGCCAATCGATCCAACATATGAATCAAGTCTGGGATGGTAATAAGTGGGTGCTGTTTAATCCAGAAACTGGCACTCAACCGACTCAACCCAATTTGTTGGTGTGGGATGAATCGAATGTTTCTTTACTTGATGTGATGGGTGGGCAAAACAGCCAAGTCCATTTCTCTATGATTGCGCAAGATGTCTCGCCTCAACAGGCGACCAACAGCAAAGTCAGCGCCGATGGATTATTAAATCTGTCTATTCATAGCTTACCGCTTGAAGAACAAGCGATGTTCAAAAATATCATGTTGATCCCTATCGGTGCACTGATTGTGGTCTTTTTACGTGTGATCATTGGCTTAAAAACCTCGGGGACTTTTATGCCCGTTTTGATTGCCGTCGCGTTTGTACAGACCCAATTAACCACTGGGATCATCGGATTTTTATTGATTGTCGGCACAGGCTTAATTATTCGTAGTTATCTCTCCAAGCTAAACTTATTGCTGGTCGCTCGAATATCGGCGGTGATCATCTCGGTGATATTGATCATTTCAATGTTCACTGTGGTTGCCTTCAAAATCGGCCTGACCGAAGGTTTAACGATTACGTTCTTCCCGATGATCATTTTATCTTGGACCATTGAACGGATGTCAATCCTCTGGGAAGAGGAAGGCGCTAAAGAAGTGATTCTGCAAGGTGGCGGCTCTTTATTGACTGCCGTGCTGATTTATTTAGCCATGACTAACCCTTATGTGCAGCACTTAACCTTCAACTTTATTGGATTACAGCTAATTGTCTTAGCGGGCATTTTATTATTGGGAACGTATACCGGTTATCGCTTAACCGAACTACGTCGCTTTAAACCCTTGGTAGACGGAGATTAATATGTTTTTTTCTCTTTCTGAATACACCTCCCCTTTCAAATTGCGCCGTAAGGGGATCATGGGCATGAATAAGCGTAATCATAGCTATATTGGTCGCTATAACGATCGCTCCAAGTACCCTCTGGTCGACGATAAACTGCAAACAAAGCTGATTGCTCAACGCGCAGGTTGTACGGTGCCAAAACTGATTGGTGTGATCAGCAACCAAGGGGATGTTAAACGCATCCACGAAATGGTTAAGGAGTGGCCGGGGTTTGTCATCAAACCGGCACGAGGCAGTGGCGGCAAAGGTATCTTAGTCATCACTTCCCACCAAGATGGCCTTTACACCAAACCTTCTGGATCGACGATTAATAAAGAGGATGTTGAGCGACACATTAGCAACGCTTTAGCAGGTCTTTTCTCACTGGGCGGTAAAAATGACGTCGCGGTGGTCGAAAACCTAATTAAATTTGATGACTGCTTTGATGGTTTCAGCTATGAAGGCGTTCCCGATGTACGGATCATCGTCTTTAAAGGCTACCCAGTAATGGCAATGATGCGGCTTTCTACCTCCGCTTCAGATGGCAAGGCTAACTTACATCAGGGAGCAGTAGGCGTCGGGGTCGATATCCGATCCGGTAAAGCAGTACGTGCCGTACAGTTCAATCGCCCAGTAACTCATCATCCCGATACCGGTAAATCATTATCTGAGCTCACGGTACCGCATTGGGAACGCTTATTAACCTTAGCGGCCAGTGCATGGGAAATGACCGGTTTAGGTTATATTGGGACTGATATGGTGCTGGATAAAGAAGAAGGCCCAATGGTGCTTGAGCTTAATGCCCGCCCAGGTTTAGCGATTCAAACCGCTAATGGCGCAGGGTTACTACCGAGGTTACAGCATATTGAAAGTATCGGCTCACCGTTGATTTATCCGACCCCAGCTGAGCGAGTCGCTTATGCCGCGAAACAATTTGGACTAAATAACGTTTAATCCCCCGTTGTGTTACCCTTTCAAAAAACCGTTCCGCGGAACCATAAAAAAGCGCCTTATCCTTAAGGCGCTTTTTATTGATAAGTGGCTAAGCCCTAGCTAAGCGCATCGGCTAGCGGCAGAGACTCATTTTTCGGTTTTTCACTGGTGAAGCCACGTAATCCTACGACATGCACGTGTTCGTGATCTTTAAATACCTTACGCACCAGTTTATAGGTGGTTCCTCTTTCTGGGCTGATATTTTCTGGAGCCGCAATCAACAATTGCATATCCAAACGTTCACACAATTCAAATAGCGTTGCTATTGATTTAGCATCTAAACGTGCCGCCTCATCTAAGAACAATAAACGGCATGGAATAATATCTTTACTGCGTAGACGACGAGATTCTTCTTCCCAGCTCTGCACGACCATTAGTAAGATGGACTGACCCGTACCAATCGCTTCACCTGTTGACAATGCGCCCGACTCAGCTTGTAACCATCCATCTGAACCACGATTAACCTCAACACTTAACTCTAGATAGTTACGGTAATCGAGCAGCTCTTCACCCAATATTTGTGGTGAACGCTGTCCCATATCGATATGGGGATTCACTCGTTGGAATAGCTTCGCCATCGCTTCTGAGAAGGTATAACGTGAACTTTCAAACAAATCTTTATGCTGAGCTTGCTGCTCGGCTAAACCACTGAGCAGAACTTCATGGCTTTCACGAACTTTGACATTTAAGCGCACACCGTTAACTTGCCCAAAAGCGATATTCGAGAGCCCTTGGTTAAGCATGCGGATCCGGTTTTGTTCACGTTGAATGGTTTTACGAATAATGCTCGCCACCGAATCTGAGCTGATCGCTAATCGGTTTTCCCGCTGAGTCAGCTCTTCTGTTAGACGAGCTAGCTCGACTTCCATCTCTTCAATCGCTTCGACAGGATCATCGGTACGAATAATATCTTGTCGAATTCGTTCACGTAAGTGCTGATAAACCGCAATGTAAAACAGTACCTTACGTTCAGGATAAGCATTATCCTCCGAGAGACGTAGCGCATCACGCAGCGCCTCATTATTCGCCACGGCAAGACGTAGCGCCCCGAGCGATTTATCCGACATGGAGCGTAACTCGTCAGCCGATAAATAAGCCAATTCACGTTTATGCAAACGACGTTCAACATCATTTTGGCGGGCTAAACGAAGTACCGCACACCATCCTGCTTTAGCATTCACAACGAAGGTGCGTAAATCTTGATACTCTTTTTCTAATTTTTTCAATCGCTTGGCAAGCGATTTCATCTCAATTTCGGTTGAGGTGATTGTCCGCTCATAGTGACTCTTACGGCTACGAGAGCTGTGCAAACGTTCATGCAGCTCATCACGGTGCTGCTGAGCTCTGAATAATGCGTTTTCATCTGGATGTACGCCAAACTCCTGTAGCTCTTGCTTAAACTCTTGCATCGTTTCCAATTTGGATTGATGAGCACTTTTTAACGACGCTAATACTTGATTATATTGATTGAATTGCGCTTGCGCTTGTTTTAGCTCTTCTCGTGTACGTTGACGTAAACTCTCGGCTTGAACTAACTTGGCTTTTAGCTGCTCACTGAGTTCGCTACTTTGATTGAGAAGATCCACCGAATCTGCGTAAGCAAAGTGGTGACGACGTTCAACCAAATCCGCTAGGGCAAAAATCTGCGCCTTCAGTTGTTGCAGCGAACGATCCGCAGCAAGATACTGCTGTTCTAAAACTTCAAACTGTTCAGGATCAACCTCTAACGCTGAAGCAATTGGCGCGAGCTGTTCAACCGTTCTACCATGTGCATTCAGCCAAGCCTTGGCTTCCATCAACTGAGCTAACTTGGCATCAATATCTGCAGCTCGTTCGGTTAATCCAGACTCAGATAACAAACGAAAATTAGGTGCAATCTTCTCTAATAGTGCTAATGCCTGTTTACTCAATTGACGCCGACTGGTTTGTTGCTGTTGCTGATGCTCTAACTCGACTAACTGGCGAGTAAGATGATTGAGCGCATCACGAGCATGACTGAGTGCTTGTTCAGGATCCGACTCAAACGCAACTTGCAAATGCTGAGCAACAAAATCATTAAAACTACGGTATAAGCGCTGTAACTTTTGTGAATCAAACGCGGCCTTAGCATGCGCTTCTACGACTTCATCACGCTCATCGCGCAGTAGTTCTAAACGCTGCTCACGAGCAGCACGTCCAAACAGTGGAATTTTTGGAAAACGTGAATAGCGCATTTGACGCTGATTGAGCTGAACACAGACCGCACCTTCCAGTTCTGCCGCATTAAATGAGCTGTCATCGAACGCATCAATATCACCCTCAATCAGATAAAGATCTTCTGGACAGTCATCTAACTCAACCAGTTTTTCTTTTATGCCTGAAAGATCAGAGACCACAATCGCGTGGCGGGCAGGACCGTACATGGCACTGAAGTACGGCGCATCTTCTAACGTAATATCATCGTAAATTTCAGAAAGTAAAACGCCACCAAGGGTATCGGCAAGGCCTTTAAGACGAGGATCATTCGATCCGCCCGGTGAAGCTAAACGTTCAATATCATTTTCTAATTGCTCGCGACGTTGAGCCAATGCGTCTTTCTGAGCCGATTGATGTTTTTCACGCTCTAGAATGGCTTGCATTTCAGCCATTACCGATTGACGGCTGTCTAAACTCGCTCCACTTTGCTCTCGCAATAGCTGCAACGCTTCTGTCGCTTGGTGCCAAGCCGGTGCTTGTGACTCTAGCTGTTTAATCGCATTACGCTGTTCTTGTTCAAGACCACGCTGTTGACTACGCTGATCGCGTAGTGCTTCTTGTGCTTGTTCAAGCTCTTCCAAAAGTGCAAGGTGCTGCTCACGCTCATGCTGCAATTGAGAGGGATCATCCAGCATTACCTGAAATTGCTGATGATATTCAGCCACCGATTGACGCACGGATTGTTGCTGTTCGATACGGTGCTGTAAATCTCGCTGCTGTTCATACCATAGCGCTTCATTCTGTACGAGTTGTTGTGCTTGCTGTGCTTGAGCGAGTAACTGGTTTGCACACTCTGCTGCTTGGCTACGAGCCACATCACCTAAAACGCGACTCACTAAGTGCAAGGCTTCGTTAAACCGCGCTGAAGCAGCTGAAGACATATCGAGCTTATGTTTAACCGCCAATAATTCGCTGGTGGTTGACTCTTGACGCCCACTTAGCTCAATCATCACCGCCTGAGCACTTTCCGCCGTCAAGTTATCATCAGCGAGCTGTTGACGTGCCTTGGCCAACGCTTGCATCGCTTGTTGATACTGCAAAGCTCGCGTTTGCTGAATGTCCAAAGCTTGTTGATAATCCGCGAGCTGAGTTTTCAGACTATCGACTTCCTCTTCAGCAGCAGTAGCTTGGTCTTCAACCATCACTAAGCGCTCTTGCGCTTCCTCAACCACCATCAACTGTTCTTCAAGACGCAAACTCAACTCTTCAAGATCATCTTGATAACGGGCAATTTTTTCTTGCTGACGCAGTGCATTTTGTACTAACTGTAAATGATCGGCCGCACTTTGATGATCCTGTTCCAGTGCAGCTTCTTGTTCAAGCAGCGTTTCCAGTTCTTCGTGCACTTGATTCAATAACCGATTGTGCTCCAGCAAACTATCACGTGCACTAAATAACTCTTGGCGTAAGGTCAACGTTTGCTGCACTTTACTACGACGTTCATTGGCGTGCCGCATATAATCAGCGGCAACATATTGGGTCGATTCGGTGATTAAATGTTTGAATAAATCACGATCAGCTTGGGTGTTTTTTATCGCTTCCAGCGTCATACGGTTTTCTCGCAGCGCTGACTCCATATCTTGGAAAGCTTTTTTCACCCCACCATTTTGTGGCAGTAAGTAATCGCGTAATGAGCGGGTAATCGCACTGGAAATACCTCCGTATAAAGAGGCCTCAATGAGACGATAAAATTTTGAGCGGTCACTGCTATTACGCAGCTTTTTCGGTACCACACCAAATTCAAACATTTGACTGTGATAATCAACGATGGAACTGAACGATTTAAAATGTGCCCCTTCAATACCATGAACGGCTTCTTTAACTTCGTTGAGCTGCCTCACTCGAGCGTGTTGATCGGAAACACTTTCAATCAAAATATCCGTCGGTTTGATATGGCTAGGTAAACCCTGAATGACAAAAGGTTTAATATCGACTTTTTTATCACGGCCAGCGACTTGTTGCAGTTTTACCGCAAACAGCAAGCGTTGATGACGAGAATTCACCACATCCAATGCCGCATAACAAGCGCCAGGTTGTAATTTACCGTAAAGACCTTTATCACGAGATGCCTGAGAGCTGCCTGCTTCTGTGGTATTACGAAAATGCAGTAGACTTTGATCGGGAATTAATGCGGTGATAAACGCCGCCATCGTGGTTGATTTACCTGCCCCATTGCCTCCAGATAACGTCGTCACCAAATTATCAATATCAAAAGTACGTGCGAAAAAGCCGTTCCAATTGATCATGGTCAGCGATTGATACTTACCTCTTTCAATCATGCTTCATCTTCCCATAATGTCGGTTGATCTTCATGTTGTTCGTCAGCAGATACCGTATCCAATAAGCTTTGCTGACTTGGCTCTTGACTATGAACAACGGCTTCACCATCTCGTATCAAACGCAATTGCGCCTGACGTAAATCGTCACCAAGACGCACATCGGCCCCAAAACGAAATACCGCCTCGGTAATTCTAAATTTGGTCGTTTCCCCAAGATGGATAATCATCCCTAGGCGGCGTAAACGACGTAGCGAGGTACGGACTTTTTCAAACAGTTTCTCTTTATCCAAATCTGAACCTTGCGCACGATTGGTCGCAAGCTTCATCAATTTCTTCTCATCGGTCAAACTCAATAACTCTTCATAGAGTTCTTGATACGTAAATAAACCTTCATGGGCAAGACGCTCTGGACTTAGATATAAAAAGCACAGCACTTTACCAACCAGCATATCTAATTCAGAAAGAACGCTGCGGTTGATCAACGAAGTAGAACGTGGGCGTAAGTAAAAAAAGCCCTCTGGAGCACGAACTAACTCGGTATTGTAGCGCTGATAAAAAAGAGCCAACTCAGGTTCAAAATCACTGAGAAATGCATGGTTATCTAAATCATCACTAGACACATGACGTCCAGCGCGTAATTGGCTGTCTAAAGCCGGGAAAAGCGGGTTAACAATCGCTTTAGCCAGATTTTCTGGCATGTAGTGGTTAATATCGGTCAATGACATTAGCTTGTACCTTTGCACCAAATTGGTTAATCGCTTGCCAATCAGGTTGAATGGCTTGGTAGTCGGATTGTGAATAGCCCAAGCGAACCGCTTGGTCGACAACAATGCGGGCTAGATCGAAATGATGGGTTCTTGGATGTGCGGCAAGATAATCACGCAGAACATGACCAAGGTTGATTGGTTGGTCCTGCTGCTTGTGACTCTGGAGCATATCAGCAATACGTTCCGCAAGCTCATCGTGAACCTTTTGAAACGTTTCATATTCAACTTGTGGTGGAATATGACCGGTGACTTCTTCATCTCGTAGCATCAATGTCTCGTCACGCAGATCAGATAAACGCTCTGCTTCTGCATAAGTGAGTAACCAAGGCTGTAAAAAATAGTCCTGTAACGACTGACGTAAACGTTGGCTGAAGGCGCGATTTTGGTCCATGTCGATCGCGGTACGAATGAACTTATGTACATGACGATCATAACCAATCCATAAATCGATCGCTTGTTGCCCCCAACTGATGATTCGGTCTAACTTCATTTGCAGCACAAACAGCACTTCATCGATAAACTCTAATTCTGGATCGCCATAAACAATCTCTTGAATATCAAGAATTTGAGTTTGTAATTCGTCGCCTGCAGCTTGAAGCGTATCTTGCAATTCTCGTAATGTTGATGAGGTTTCAGACAATAAACTTTCACAATTATGAATCGCTTCTCGCCAATCTTTATTCAATAGATCGGCTATTTGTTGTTTCACTGATTGCTGCTGCTCATCCAAGACGCGTTGGTTAAGATCGATACGATCAAAGATTTCACTCACTGAGTATTTTAATACACCATAAACATTCTTTTTCCAATGTGCGGGTGTACCACCTTGCTGAGCCGATTTAACCGCTTTAGCCATTTCATCTGCTAACAAAGAGAGTTGAATAGAGAGTTTTAATTTCGAGAATTGACGATGACGAACATAATAATCGGTAATGCCAATCGCTAAGGGAGATAAGCGATAAATACTTGCGCCATCGGTAACCTCACTAGTAAAACGACTGAGCAAACGCTGTTTAACCAGTTCATTAATAGCATTATTAGCCCGAAATGCAGAGACTTCACCCGTTTCAGTAAATAGGCGGCTAACAATTGCAAATGCATCATGCAATTCTCCTTCACCTAATTCTTCATCGAATTTTTCATGGCTCAATACAGCAATCGCTATTAAAAACGCCAGCCGTTCAGCAGGTAAGTTCAAAGAAAAATCGTGCTGCTTCACCCAACTGACGAGTTCATCAATCGGTTGTTCAGTCGCATTGTGAGTCATATCACTCATTGTTCTTCCTGTGGTTGTTTCCTAGCCCAAACATGGATGTAGCGTCCTAAAGATAGATAAGGCTCTTGGCGGCAAAATTGTTGCTCTAATGCCAACAGGTCTGCAAACTCAAACTCGCCCATATTGGCCATATTGCCGATATAGTCACTAAAGCAGCGAATACCTGACTTACCCATGATTTGATATCCAGCATGTTCAATCCACTGATATACATCAGCGGGGATCAGCCCTTTTTGTGGCTGTAATTTAAATCGTTTACGATGTGGCATGCCATTTAAAATATGTGGAATATTGCCACATACCGCATTTTTATAAACTAAGCCATGTTGGTTGTAAAACATCACCGAGACAATACCGCCGGGACGTACCAGTGTTAATAACTGCTGTAAAGCCTCTTGGGGATCGGTCAACCATTCCATCACTGCATGAAATAAAATGATATCAACGGGCTCCGTCAAGTGTTGCTGCACAGCTTGTACCGAGGAATGCACAAAGCGAAACCTCTCTAATAACCCTTGGCCAGTCACTTCTTGTTTGGCCAAATCGAGCATCTCTTGCGAAAGATCACATAATGTAATCTGATGACCAAGCCTCGCGAGTTTTTGCGACATTTGCGCAAGGCCACCGCCCGCATCCAAAACATGCAGTGGTGTTGTTTGGCCGTTAAAATGGGTCAAAATTTGCGTGAGATCATCCCAAACAATGACTTGACGAATCTCGCCTTTGTCAGAGCCGTAAATATTTTTTGCAAATTTGTGGGCAATATCGTCGAAATTGCGATCTTCAGTCACAGTAGCTTGAGTTATGATAATAAATCGTGCTGCTATTCTGTCATAGGAATGGCAGGAATAAAGGACCTTTCGCTGATTTTATTATCAAGTGCTGTTTTTTCGGACTATTTAATCTATGTTTGAGCTGAAAAAAATCGTTTCTTCTCTACTGATGCCATTACCAGCGCTGCTGTTGATTGGTTTTATCGGCTTAATGCTGATTATGTTTACCGCTAAGCGTAAAACTGGTTGCCTAGTAGTATTGTTTTCTTTGTCCAGTTTATTCGCCATTTCTTTTCAACCAATCTCCAGTCAGTTATTGATGCCTTTGGAGCGTCAGTACAGCGCTTTTTTACCAGTTGAAGGTACTATCGATTACGTAATGGTACTAGGTAATGGTCATGTCGTTGATGATAGCATTCCACCAACCTCAGAACTCACTCGAGCCGCTTTAATGCGTCTGACGGAAGGTATTCGTGTCATGCGAATGTATCCCGGTTCAAAACTTATCTTGTCCGGCTATACAGGAGGTAGTGAAATTAGCCATGCACGTATGTTGGCTAAAGTTGCGCTGGCGCTTGGTGTTGCTAAATCGGACATTATTTTGCTTGAAACCGCGCAAGATACGTGGGAAGAAGCGAGACAAGCAGCGGCTTTTGTTCAGCAGCGCACTTTAGTTCTGGTCACTTCGGCCAGTCACATGACCCGAGCAATCAATGAGTTTCAATCTGCTGGGCTAAACCCAATCCCAGCACCAACCAATTATCTAGCTCAAACTAATATCAGCCAAGCTTGGGATAAATATACCCCAAGAGCGCTCTATTTAGAGCAAACTGAACGATATTGGTATGAAACCATGGGGCTCATTTGGCAAACGATGCGCGACTGGGTCACTCATGAACCTAAGTTGCCTGAATCAAAACCTATGATAGAGGGTAACTGATTTTCTCGTTATCAGTCGAAAAGTGGTGGTGTGCACAACTTGATAAACATTGTACCTATTTAGCATTAAATGGAAGGATTATGGGCCGAATTTGATTGCGAGTTACTGCGTTGCAGTCTAGAATCTTGCTGGTTATCAACAAGATTAAATGTAACCAATAGGCCGCTATTTAACAGCGGTTTTTGTGTTTTTATTACTTTTAGGCTGACGTTAGCCTATACCCGAATCATGAGACTTTGCATAAAGGGCAGCTCCGGTAATACCCTTGGCAAACCTCTCGTCTATCACACTCCCTAGTAGGATGATTGCATTTTCGGGCACACAACTACTGCTCCAGTTGTCTCAACACCGAGCAGTCATCGACAGGATAATTTTATGGCTACGATTAAAGACGTTGCACGCCTAGCGGGCGTATCAACAACAACCGTATCTCATGTCATCAATAAAACTCGTTTTGTGGCAGAAACCACCCAAGAAAAAGTCTTGGACGCTGTTAAACAGCTGAATTATGCACCGAGCGCGGTCGCACGCAGCTTAAAATGTAATACAACGCGTACAATCGGTATGCTAGTGACTCAATCAACCAACTTATTTTTTTCTGAAGTAATCGATGGGGTTGAAAGTTATTGTTACCGCCAAGGCTACACACTCATTCTCTGTAATACTGGTGGTATCTACGAGAAACAGCGTGATTATATTCGCATGCTTGCTGAAAAGCGGGTCGACGGTATGTTGGTCATGTGCTCCGATTTAACGGAAGAGTTACTTGAGATGTTAGACAGTCATCCCTCCATCCCTAAAGTTATTATGGATTGGGGCCCACAAACGTCACAAGCGGATAAAATCATTGATAACTCTGAAGAAGGGGGTTATCTGGCTACAAAATATTTGATCGAAAATGGGCACACTGAAATCGCTTGTCTAAGCGGTCACTTTGTTAAAGCCGCCTGTCAGGAGCGTATTGCCGGTTTTCGTCGTGCCATGGCAGAAGCTAACCTAACCGTTAAAGAAGATTGGATCTTAGAAGGTAACTTCGAATGCGATACTGCCGTTCTGGCCGCGGATAAAATCATTGCGATGGATACACGCCCTACTGCGGTGTTTTGCTTTAATGACACCATGGCATTAGGCTTAATCAGCCGTTTACAGCAACGTGGCGTACGCGTACCAGACGATATGTCTGTTATTGGTTATGACAATATTGAGTTAGCTGAATATTTTTCTCCACCACTGACCACTGTGCACCAACCTAAACGCCGTGTAGGTAAAAATGCCTTTGAAATATTGTTAGAACGTATTAAAGATAAAGAACATGAGAGACGTATTTTTGAAATGCACCCAGAAATCGTTGAGCGTGATTCAGTCAAAAAACTCACTAATTAATAGATAAGCACTTCATTACCCCATCATAAATCACAAGCTCCAATCATAACTCTAGGCTATGATTGGAGCTATTAATACCCAAACCATTCACACTACCAATGAAATAAAAGGCATACTAGTGATGACTGAGTGTGATACTTATTCAATGATTTGTTTATTTTATACATCCACGTTATACTATTTTGTCAATAATGAAACGTGTCACGCACAGGGCAAACCATCTGAAAAGATGGGACGCAAAGCCTCCGGCCTAAACCAAAGTGGTAGGTAGCGGGGTTGCCGATGACAAAATAGCCAAAAGAAGAAGTCAACTCCCCTTACTATTATGCTTTTTGACTTTTTGCTATTTTCTCGGACCTGATTTTGCTGGCGAATTGCTTAATACACCGAGAATAACAGCATGGATAAACCCGTATTAAAAGATTCAATGCGACTATTCGAACTGCTTGGCCAGGTCAAGTCGCGCTCAATGTTTGGTGGCTTCGGGATTTTTGTCGATGACACCATGTTCGCTTTAGTTGTCAATAATCAACTGCATCTTCGAGCTGACGATGAATCGGTCAAAGTTTTTTCCGCAAGAGGCTATCTGCCCTATGTTTATAAAAAACGGGGCTTTCCTGTGGTGACTAAATACTTTGCGTTACCTGATACCTGTTGGCTTAATCCAAACTATATCTTGCAAGAAGCAACCACTGCATTACGCCATGCAAAAGCTGAGCGAGAGCAACAAGAGCAAACGAAACCCACTCGCTTAAAAGACCTGCCTAACTTGCGCTTAGCGACTGAACGGATGCTTAAAAAAGCAGGTATTCACTCCGTTGATCAGTTACAACAAGCTGGTTCTGTTGCGGCTTATCAAGCAATTAGACAAAGTCACTCATCGGATGTCAGTGTAGAACTATTGTGGGCATTAGAAGGGGCAATTGAAGGTAAACACTGGTCGGTTATCCCCCCAAGCCGCCGAGAAGAACTGAAAAAAAGCCTATTCTAATTCAGATACCTAGCCCGCTAGCCAGTCAGGCGTAGCGGGCATATTGATCCGTAATCACTTACCCTGATAGATATTATAGCCGTTTGAAATTCATCATTTCGGTATCATTGACACGACTTGAATGGACAAAACTGCAAGCCATCCCCTTCCATCGCTATCGTTATAAATCAACAACATAATAAAACTAGGGCAACTAAACCTAGCTGCCTCACAATCGTATTCTTCTATTAGCAAATGGAGAAATTAAAGCACAGAATGAGATAAAGTGGTTGGTGTGCTTTGCCGCTGGATAAATTGAATCGACAGCTGGTTAAACAACTCCGGTTGTTCGACATTACAAACATGCCCACAGTTTGGAAGCTCCAACAGCTCACTTTGCCGATGAGCGGCGACCATTTCACGTACTGGGCGAATAAACATGTAATCACGCTCTCCCATTAAATACAACGTCGGAATAGGCAATTCTCTATCTTTAAAATAACGCATTAATGGATTCACTTCGGCAGTCAACGTAAACCAACGTTTAAATTCTTGCTGACACAATTTTTTAGCTTCTCGAACAAACAAATGACGAGACTCTTTCTGACTGCGTTGTGGCATCACAATGTAAGCAAACAGACGATATAACCACATATAGGGGATGAGATGTTTACTTAAATGACCGAGCTTAACTAATAGTTGCGAACGAATATTCAAGCGAGTAACCGCCCCACCTAATACCATAGAGCGAACTCGCTGAGCAGATAATTCGGCAATATTACGCACGATGATCGTGCCCAAAGACATCCCGACAAAATGAGCTGAAGCTATTTTCAAGTGATCCAGTACTTTGAGGACGTCGATGGTCACCGTTTTAAAAGTATATCGATTAGTAATCAGATCTTTGATAATACGATGAGATTTTCCGTGACCGCGTAAATCAATCAATAACAAGTTAAAATGCTGTTTGTACGCTTTGATCTGTTTAAACCAAATAGATGAGCTTCCGCCAGCGCCATGCACAAACACCACCCATTCTCGGCTAGTTGGGTGTGGATAGACTTTATGGAACAGTAAAGATTGAGACATGGATACCACAGAAAATCAAAATCATTGATACTGAGAGATTAGCATATTTTAGTGTCAAAAATCGTTTTTGAGTTGTAAAAAACTATTGTGAGTAGACCGATGAGGAAACGCTCCCCATCGGTACAGAAGAACATAATTCAGAAAAGGAATAATAGGCTATCCGCTCACCAAGCACTTGTATGCACTTCTAGCCTTTACTCGCATTAGTCAAAAATAGCTAAGCGATACATTTTTATATATTCAAGGGCAGACTCGCGCCAGCCAAAATCTTTGCTCATCGCTCGTATTTGAACATTGAGCATCTCTTCTGGTTGCTGTAGATAAAATAGTAATGCTCTTTGCATTGTGATCAATAATGCTGAAGGCGATGGCTCTTGAAAACCAAATCCCGTCGCTTGCTGCGGATACTTATCATAATCTTGTACGGTATCTTTTAAACCGCCGACCTCTCGTACAATAGGTAAAGTACCATAAGCCATACTGTAGATTTGGTTTAGTCCACAAGCTTCAAACTCTGAAGGCATCAGGAAAAAATCCGCTCCAGCCTCGACTAAATGGGCAAGACGATTACTGTAAGTCTCAACGAACCCTAACCTATCAGGGTGATGTGCTGCCATTTTATGTAATGCTGCCGCAATTTCCGGTTCACCAGTACCGACGATCACCACTTGTACCTGATTGCGTAAAAACGACTCAAGAATAGGCAATAAATAATGAAACCCTTTTTGATGAGTCAAACGACAAACCATACCAAACAGAGGCGTAGCGACTTGTGGTAAATTTAACTCTTGTTGTAAGGCCAATTTACTGGCTGATTTTCCAAGAGTCAGTGATTGGCGCTCAGCATGATAAGTCTGAGGAATATACCGATCTGTTAGAGGGCTCCATTCAGAATAATCGCATCCATTGACAATACCATGTAAATCTCGTGCTCGACGTACAAAATCATCCACTAATCCATGAGAACCTAACGGCGTCAATAATTCAGAAGCATAGTTAGGACTCACTGCATTGATCTTATCGGCAAAAGCGATACCAGCGCGTAGCATACTAACATGATCATTCCCGTACTGTAGAAACTCCATCCCAGAGAGATTTAACTCAGGGATAACTTCCAATTGGTAATAAGAAAAAATACCTTTGAAAATGGCATTATGAATGGTCAGTACTGACTTGACCCCGAAAAAATAAGGATCTTCACGATAGCGAGTTTTTAATAAAAACGGCACTAAACCCGTGTGCCAATCATTGGCATGAATGATGGTGGGTTTTATGTTCAGCTTGGGCAAAATATCCAAGCTTGCCGCCGAGAAAAAGCCAAAACGTTCACCATTATCTGCGTAAGCTTGATTGTGTTCCGCATACATTTCTGGTCGGTCAAAATAAGCGTCACAATCAACCAGATAAACCACAACGCCGTCCAGCTCACCTTGCCTAACTTGATAGCGGGTATGGGGCCAATGGGTTAACTCGGTTTCAAGTATAACGGGAAAATCCATTTTATTTGGAATTGAACGATAAGCAGGTAGCACAATGGCTACCTGATGACCTAACTCCTGTAATGCTTTTGGTAAAGCTTTCGCGACATCAGCTAAACCACCGCTCTTCACTAAACCTTCTGCTTCGGATACAACAAACCAAATATTCATTTTTTCAAGATTAGAATCCAACTTTCGTTCCTTTTTCGATGACCACAATGCCTTCATCAGAGACGTGGAAGCGCTGCCTATCTAATTGTAGATCTTCTCCAATCACCGTTCCTGGGGCAATCTCAACATCTTTATCAATGATGGTGCGCTTAATTGTACAACCTGCACCAATTTTAACATCACCGAGAATAATCGATTCACTGATCCATGAGCCTGCACCAATATTCGTTCGAAAGCCTAGCACGGATTTATAAATTTTTGCGCCTTGAATATAACTTCCCGCCGAAATTAAACTATCGGTGATACAAACCTTTTTCTCGCCTTCATTGACAAAGGTCGCCGGTGGTAACGGTGGATAATGAGTATGTAAAGGCCAACTGCGGTTATAAAGAGAAAATGGTGCATCTTTTTGCAATAAATCCATATGAGCAGACCAATAAGACTCTATCGTTCCGACATCACGCCAGTAGGCTTCGCCCTTCTCACCTTTGATTTTATTGGTTGAGAAATCATAAACGAAGACCTCGCCCTGCGGAAACATTTTAGGGATGATATCTTTGCCAAAATCGTGGCTTGATTGCTCATTAGCAGCATCTTCACGAAGTTCACGGCATAATGTTTCAGTATCAAAAATATAGTTACCCATTGAAACCAATGCCCATTCTGGCTCACCCGGTATCGATTTAGGGTATTGTGGTTTCTCTTCAAAACCAATCATCTTCCCTGTGACATCAACTTCGATAACACCAAATTGAGAAGCCTGTGAAAGGGGCATACGAATAGCCGACACGGTCAGCTTTGCTTCCATTCGACGGTGGAAATCAAGCATCTGACGAATATCCATTTTATAGATATGATCAGAACCAAAGATACACACGTCATCCGCTTCAGAGATTTCAATAAAACGTAAATTCTGATAAATGGCGTCAGCCGTACCTTCATACCAGCGCTTACCATCACGCATCTGTGCTGGTATGGAGTCAATAAAACTGCCGCGAATACTGGATATGTTCCACCCTTTTTTCATATGTAGATACAGCGATTGAGATTTAAATTGCGTAAGTACATAAATTCGCATTAAATCCGCATTCACAAAATTATTGAGCGCAAAGTCTATTAAGCGATAACTACCACCAAATGGCACGGCAGGTTTAGTACGCGATTCAGTTAAAGGCTTTAATCTTGAGCCTTCACCACCAGCCAGAATCATTCCTAGTACACCGGTCATTATTATTCTCCATTAAGTTTTATTGATTATCATCATGTCAATACTATTGGGGGGATGACGATACTATCCTTAGTTTATTACGGCCTTTCGGCCAGCCACGAAAAGTGCAATTGGTTGTGTATTACTTTATAGCGTTTGCATAAAAATACAAATGGCAATTGTCTATTTTGAGCCAGTAAAACAGCCAATCTATTGAACTCCTAATCTTGTTCACAATTAACGCATCATAACGTTATGAAATTGCATTTTTATGTTTCATTTTTGGTAACAAAAATAACGACTATTTATTGATGACAAGGAAAATACGATGGAGATTAGATGAAAATTTTTCTTGAAAATACACATGAATTACCCATTAAAGATAACTCTTTCTAAAAACATAGAGGCAGCCTATGGCTGCCTCTATGTGTCGACTAATCAAGAGAAATTTCTCTTATTTGGCTGACTTACGTTTGTCCGTCACTTGCCAATCACCATCGTCATAGATTGCCGTCCAACCAGAAGGTTTACCATTTATTTCCGTCCGTACGTAATGCTCTTTGCTCTTACGACTGAATCGTACCACCGCTGCAAGCCCATCAGGATCATGAGTGGGCGCCTTCGCTAGATATTGGTACTTTTCAGGTAGACGTTGTTTAAAACGCTGTAACTCTTCAACAAGAGGTGCTCGGGTTTCACGAGATTTAGGAAAATTGCTGGCGGCTAAAAATAGTCCAGAAGCACCGTCACGTAGCACAAAATAGGCATCTGAGTTTTCACACGGCAGTTCAGGGAAATGAACCGGATCTTCTTTCGGCGGAGCAACTTCACCGTTTCTCAATATCTTCCGAGTGTTCTTACAATTGTCATTGGTGCAGTCCATGTACTTACCGAAGCGCCCAGTTTTTAGCACCATATCTGATGAACATTTATCACATTCAACAACAGGGCCATCGTAACCTTTAACTTTAAACTCACCGGTTTCAACAACATAACCTTCGCAGTTTGGGTTATTACCGCAAACATGCAGCTTACGTTGACCATCAATCAGATAAGCGTCCATCGCCGTTTCACAAATCGGACAACGTTTTTTCGCTCGTAATGCTGCGGTTTCGACATCTTCCTCAAGAACATTGATAATGCCATCTTCATCGCCCAAGTTAATCGTCGTTTTACAACGTTCTTTCGGAGGCAATGCATAGCCTGAACAACCGAGAAAAACCCCTGTTGAAGCCGTTCTAATCCCCATAGGACGAGAACAGGTTGGACACATAATGTTGGTCATTACAATATGATTAGGCTTCATACCGCCGTGATCTTCGTCCTGCTCGGCTTGCTCTAAATCACCGCTAAAATCGACGAAGAAGGCATCCAATACTTGTTTCCAATTCGCTTCTCCCTCTGCAATTTGGTCAAGTTTTTCTTCCATCCGAGCGGTGAAATCATAGTTCATTAAATCGGTAAAACTACCATCAAGGCGGTCGGTGACGATTTCGCCCATTTTTTCAGCATAAAAACGGCGCTGATCAACTTTTACGTAACCACGATCTTGAATAGTGGAAATGATCGATGCGTACGTTGATGGACGACCAATGCCACGTTTTTCTAATTCTTTAACCAATGCCGCTTCCGTAAATCGTGCTGGCGGCTTAGTGAAATGCTGCTTAGGATCCAGCTTCTCAAGGGTAAGAACTTCGCCAACTTGCACCGCAGGTAAAATTTGATCCTCATTTTTACCGAGTGGACGCTGCACACGAGTCCAGCCATCAAATTTTAAAATCCGTCCTTTCGCTTTCAACGTATATTCATCGGCTTTAACACTTACTGTCGTTGAATCGTATTGAGCTGGCGTCATTTGACATGCGACAAATTGATTCCAAATCAAGGCATAAATTTTATGTGCGTCTGCTTCCATACCTTGTAAATCATCGGCTTTGACATTAACGTCAGAAGGACGGATCGCTTCGTGCGCTTCTTGAGCCCCTTTCTTGCTGCCATAGACAATCGCTTGCTGTGGCAGATACTGTGGGCCAAATTGCTGCTCGATAAACTGACGCGCTGATTCCACCGCTTCGGTGCTCAAGTTGGTAGAATCTGTACGCATGTAAGTAATGTAACCTGCCTCGTACAAGCGCTGCGCTAGCATCATGGTTTTCTTCACGCCATAGCCTAAGCGGGTACTGGCCGCTTGCTGAAGCGTGGAAGTAATAAATGGTGCACTCGGCTTACTTGTCGTGGGTTTATCTTCACGTTTACAAACTTCAAAGCGTGCTTTTTGCAATACGGATAGAGCAGCTTGTGTTTCAGCTTCATTGCTTGGCTTAAAAGCAGAGCCTGCTTTTTGAGCTACCATCAAGCGAAAATCATCTTGCATGCTGGTTTTCGTGTCCGCATGAATATCCCAAAACTCTTCAGGAATAAACGCTTTGATCTCACGCTCACGCTCAACGAGGAGTTTCACCGCTACCGACTGCACACGACCAGCAGAAAGACCACGAGCCACTTTTTTCCATAACAACGGCGAGACCATAAAGCCCACAACGCGATCCATAAAACGACGTGCCTGCTGTGCATTCACGCCATCCATGTTCAGTTCGCCAGGTTGTTCGAAAGCTTGTTGAATCGCATTTTTAGTGATTTCGTTAAACACAACACGTTTATAACGCTCTTCATCGCCACCGATGATCTCACGTAGGTGCCAAGCGATAGCTTCTCCTTCGCGGTCCAAATCGGTTGCGAGATAAACATAATCTGCGTCTTTGGCTAATTTTTGTAACTCAGCGACCACTTTTTCTTTGCCTGGAAGGATTTGATAATTCGCTTCCCAACCTTGAAAAGGGTTAACTCCCATTTTCTTAATCAGAGCGGTCCGTTCTTTTTCTTTTTTTAAACGCTCTTTTTCTTCCAACGAAAGTGCTTTATTGACCGCTGGTGTGGCTTTTTTAGCCGTAGTAGTTGTTTGACCTGCGGTAGGCAGATCGCGGACATGACCGACACTAGACTTAACAATGAAGTCTTTACCAAGGTATTTATTGATTGTTTTAGCCTTGGCTGGCGATTCCACTATAACGAGTGATTTACCCATAATTTGATTCAAATGCCCTTAATCATACTGCGAGTAATAAATCGCATGATGTTCTAAAAATATTGCTTCTTTTTTTACTATCGAGCCAGTTAAGCAGAAGATCAACCTGTTTTTGAAAAAAAACGCTTGTTTGCTCGACAAATCGACGAAACCGCATCCGCAAGACAAAATTAGCATGATAGTAAAGAGTGCCTGTTTTAGGTGCGACCGCTAATCTAGAAAGTATGTTGTAAATCACAAAATTAGGTAAAAGTGATTTTTATCCATTTCCTGTTTCTGATCATGGTTTTTACGTGGCACAATTCTACAATCACGTCACCGATTGCTGAAAAACGGGTATCTGCTGGGTGGCAGCATAGAGAAACGTAATACCGAGAGCAAGTAAATCAAAGAACAATCTAAAATAAAGAGAAAAATATGCAGAACAAACAACTCATCAGTGAATTCGATTTATTACTTATAGCCAATCAATTAATTCAAGAACACGACAGCTATATAGAGGGAATGCGCACAACTAGCGTCGAGGAAAAAGACGGTGTATTAGTATTTAAAGGGGATTATTTTCTTGATCCTCAAGGTCTACCTAGTGAGAAAACAACCGCTGTTTTTAATATGTTTAAATATTTAGCTCACCATCTTTCGAAACAATTTACCCTTAAAAAATAATAAAAGCCTCTATATTGAGGCTTTTACTTCTTATTAGTACTAAAAATTTATGCTCTAAATCACTCAGTGGGATAATTGAGCAAACTTCTCAAAATAATCTGGGAAGGTTTTTGATGTACATTTAGGATCATTAATCGTCACTGGCGTCTCACCAAGGGCAACTAAAGAAAAACACATCGCCATACGGTGATCGTCGTAAGTATCAATCGTCGCATGTTGTAGATGGCTTGGAGGAGTGATGATAATGTAGTCCTCACCTTCTTCGACCAAAGCACCAACTTTACGCAATTCTGTCGCCATCGCCGTTAACCGATCGGTCTCTTTCACTCGCCAATTATAAACATTGCGAATTGCCGTTGAGCCTTTAGCAAACAGAGCCGTTGTCGCAATTGTCATCGCAGCATCTGGGATGGCATTAAAGTCTAAATCGACCGCGGTTAACTCTCCTCGACGAGCAATCACATAATCGTCTCCCCATTCAATTTGCGCGCCCATTTTCTCTAATGCATAAGCAAACTGGACATCACCTTGAATACTATTTTTACCAATGCCCGTCACTTTAACTTGACCGCCTTTTATCGCGGCAGCAGCAAGAAAATAGGAAGCAGAAGACGCGTCGCCTTCAACCAGAAAATCACCGGGAGAAACATAAGATTGGCCAGCAGGAATCACAAATTGTTGATAGTCATGATTGATGACCTGAACACCAAATTGTTCCATCAGATGTAGCGTGATATCGATATAAGGCTTTGAAACTAACTCGCCTACAATATCAATGGTCATCGTGCCTTCCGCTAATGGTGCAGACATTAAGAAGGCCGTTAAAAATTGGCTTGAAATAGAACCGTCAATCGAAACATGGCTTGCTTTTAGTCCTGTGCCTTGAATGCGCAACGGAGGATAATGCTCACTTTCCAAATATTCTATGTTTGCCCCAGCTTGACGCAAAGCGTCCACCAAATGACCAATTGGTCGCTCTTTCATTCGTGGTTCGCCAGTGAGAATACACTCACCGCGCCCCAAACATAATGCCGCAGCTAATGGACGCATTGCCGTTCCAGCATTACCGAGAAAGAGTTCTTGTAAACCTTCGATAACAAAGGGGTGCCCTAAACCCTCCACTTCACATTGTGTTTTATCCGCGGAGAGCCGATACTTAACGCCCAATTGGCTCAATGCCTTAAGCATATGGCGGATATCATCACTATCGAGTAAATTGGTTAAGCGTGTCGTTCCGGTGGCTAATGCTGCCAAAAGAAGCGCTCGATTCGAGACACTTTTTGAACCTGGCAAATTAACTTCACCATTAATATTAGCAATAGGCTGTAAGGTAAGACTTTCCATTAAACGTGTATTTCCTTGCACTGTCATCATAGCCGTGAATATTGAAGGCAGTAAAATTCTTGGTAATGGCAGACTAACCAAAATCCCTTATCCTCGCTAGTCTTTATCCATTACTGAAGACAAAAAATCTTGCTTACCTTTCTTTATCCACTCTCACCCCATCCGAGAAGTATAAGATTCTGACTAGATCGCCTCGGTTAAAGATCATTTGGTTATCGAGATCTTGAATTACATCAATCAATTGACCGTCATTCGTTTTAATCAATAGCTCAACCAATTTATACTCAATAAGATGAGTTTTATTTCCATGATGGTGAGCAACCCCCGCACCGGCTGCTGCGCCAACCGCGGTGGCGACTTGCTTACCCCGACCATCACCAAACTGATGACCGACAAGTCCGCCCACGACTGCGCCAAGTAACGTCTCCCAGCCCTTCGATTTAGAGTGAATGATCTCTTGTTGAGTAATGTAACGGACCGTTTCTACCTGTCCAAAGACAACCTCATTCACGGGCCTCGCTTGATTACGCTGATACGCAGCATTGGCAAACAAAGGAAAAATCAATAAGATCCATATCCACTTTGTCATTTTGTACTCCTATTAGGATAAGTTGGTTAAATAATGGCACTCTATCTCACTGAATTAGCGAGCGATAATTTCTCTTTCCCCTCGCCTTTATTTGCCTCAGATGAGCCCAATGGTCTATTGGCTTTTGGTGGGGATTTGCATCCCGACCGTCTTATTTCAGCTTACCACAACGGTATCTTCCCGTGGTATGGTCCTGGTGAACCGATCCTTTGGTGGAGTCCGTCCCCGCGTGCCGTGTTTTTTCCTAAGACCTTTAAACCAGCAAAAAGTGTGCAAAAATTTCAGCGCAAACACACATATCGAGTGAGTGTAAACCATGATACCGCACGCGTGATTGAATTATGTGCTGCGGTACGTCCTGCTGATCAAACTTGGTTAAATGCCGATATGCGTTCATCCTATCAACAACTTGCCAAGCAAGGTATTTGCCATTCCGTTGAAGTGTGGCGTGATGATACCTTAATCGGTGGCCTTTATGGTATTCAAGTTGGCCAGCTCTTTTGTGGAGAATCGATGTTTAGTTTAGCCGATAACGCATCCAAAATCGGGTTTTGGTATTTCTGTGCTCATTTTGCCACTCATGGCGGACAATTAATCGATTGCCAAGTGATGAATCCACATCTTCGCTCATTAGGTGCTGTTGAATTACCGCGTGACCAATTTTTAGATTCATTGCTATCCTTAAAACAAGGTCAGGTAACAGATAACTGCTTTCAACCTCAATGGTTATCTCTTACCGTTAACGGCTCATCGAAGGAGTCGCTATGAGTTCTGATTTACAGCAAATTCGCATTGGTTTAACCAGTAATCACCCTTGCAGTTATTTAGCCGACCGGATGGAGCGAGTCGCTGTTGCAATGGATCCTCACATGCAGAGTCCAGATAACTATGAACTACTGCTAGCCAATGGCTTTCGACGTAGTGGCGATATTATCTATAAACCTCATTGCGATCATTGCCAAGCTTGCCAAGCTCTACGAGTGTCAGTGAATGAATTCACACCATCGAGAAGTCAAAAACGCCTGCTAAAACAAGTACAAGCTCGTTATCAATGGCAATTAAAACCAGAAATGGATGACGATTGGTTTTCGCTCTATTCTCATTACATCGAAGCGCGTCATAACAGCGGTACTATGTACCCTCCTCGCCGTGATGAATTTTCTAAGTTTGCGAGTTCTAACTGGTTAGATACACAATACTTACATCTCTATTTAGATGATCGATTAGTCGCCGTCGCCATCACCGACATTCTCCCGAATAGCGCAAGTGCGTTTTATACCTTCTTTGATCCCGATAGTTCACTGTCCTTAGGAACATTAGCAGTTCTTAGTCAACTTGAGCTCACCAAAATCATGAATAAACAGTGGCTTTATTTAGGATATCAAATTGATGAATGCCCAGCGATGAACTACAAAGTACGCTTCAGAGCACATCAAAAGCTAGTCAAACAGCGTTGGCAAGGGTAGAATACGCCCCAAGTTTACATATTGATTTTTTAACGGCAAAATACGCCGTTGATTATTTTTCGCCAAATTTCTAAAGAGGATTAAATGGCTAAAGAAGACGTAATTGAGATGCAAGGCACTGTCCTTGATACTCTTCCAAATACAATGTTCCGTGTTGAGCTAGAAAATGGTCACACAGTGACAGCTCACATCTCTGGTAAAATGCGTAAAAACTATATCCGCATTCTTACTGGTGACAAAGTTACTGTCGAGATGACACCTTACGATCTTTCTAAAGGTCGCATCGTCTTCCGTGCTCGTTAATCACTGATTTTCGAATGCAACAAAAACGGAGCTCTACGCTCCGTTTTTGTTGCCTAAGAGTGAATGATAAGGCGATATCACGGATAACAAAAAGCGCACGATACCCTGTGCGCTTTTTTATTAACTTAATTTTATTCGCTGTTAAGTTCACTCATTAAATCGTTGGTCTTAATGAGCAACCTTTTCACGTGAACTCATGTACTCAAAGGTCAAATGGTCATCCGCTAAATCCACTTTAACCGTACCACCTTCGACTAATGAGCCAAACAGTAATTCATTCGCTAATGGTTTTTTCAACTGATCTTGAATCACTCGGCCCATCGGGCGAGCTCCCATATCACGGTCATAACCTTTCACGGCTAACCAGTGGCGCGCATCTTCAGACACTTCAAGAGATACACCACGAGCATCAAGCTGCACTTGTAGTTCAACAATAAATTTATCAACGACTTGGTGAATCACTCGTTCATCAAGACTATTGAACCAAATTACATGATCCAAACGGTTACGAAACTCTGGCGTAAAGACTTTTTTGATCTCCGCCATCGCGTCATGGCTGTGATCCTGCTGAATCATACCAATTGATTTTTTAACTGTTTCCGCAACCCCTGCGTTGGTCGTCATGACCAAGATAACGTTACGAAAATCGGCTTTACGGCCATTATTATCCGTTAACGTCCCATTATCCATCACTTGCAATAATAGGTTAAATACATCGGGGTGCGCTTTTTCTATCTCATCCAAAAGAACAACCGCATGAGGATGTTTAATCACCGCATCGGTTAATAATCCACCTTGGTCATAACCGACATAACCCGGAGGCGCACCAATTAAACGACTCACCGAGTGACGCTCACCATATTCCGACATATCAAAGCGCAGTAACTCGATACCAAGCAACTTAGATAGCTGAACAGTGACTTCCGTTTTACCGACCCCTGTTGGTCCTGCAAATAAGAAGGAGCCAACAGGGCGGTTTTCCGCACCCAATCCTGCACGAGTGAGCTTAATCGACTCGCTCAACACTTCGATAGCTTTGTCTTGACCAAACACCAGCATCTTCATTTTCTTATCCAGATTTTTCAAAATATCCTTGTCTGAAGAAGAAACTGACTTCTCTGGTATACGAGCCATTTTAGCAACCATGGCTTCAATTTCTGCCACACCGACCGTTTTTCTGCGTCGGTTTGCAGGCATCAAGCGAACTCTCGCCCCAGCTTCATCAATGACGTCAATCGCTTTATCTGGTAAGTGACGCTCGTTAATGTATTTAGCCGACAGCTCCACCGCCGCGCGTAAAGCTTTATTGGTATAGCGAACATCGTGGTGAGCTTCATATTTCGGTTTTAGACCCATCAAAATTTTTGTTGTGTCATCAATAGACGGTTCGACAACATCAATTTTTTGGAAACGACGAGATAACGCACGCTCTTTTTCGAATATCGTATTGTATTCCTGATAAGTCGTTGAGCCAATACAGCGTAGCTTACCGCTACTCAGCAAAGGTTTGATTAAATTGGCTGCATCAACTTGTCCACCAGAAGCCGCTCCAGCACCGATGATGGTATGAATTTCATCGATAAACAAAATTGCATCTTTTTCTTTTTCTAACTGTTTTAGAATCGTTTTAAAACGTTTTTCAAAATCGCCACGGTATTTGGTTCCAGCTAATAACGAACCAATATCCAACGAGTAAATAACGCTATTTTGGATGACTTCAGGCACTTGACCTTCAACAATCCTCCACGCTAAACCTTCAGCAATCGCAGTTTTACCTACGCCAGCCTCACCCACTAATAAAGGGTTATTTTTGCGACGACGACATAATACTTGAATAGTACGCTCAAGCTCTTTATCTCGGCCGATTAAAGGATCAATTTGGCCTTGTTTAGCCAGTTGGTTTAGATTGCAAGCAAAGCTCTCTAAACGCTCATCAGAATTAGACTCTTCAGGGCTACTGCTCCCAAAGGAGTCTCCTGCCGAATCTTCCGCACCAGACGTTTTCGTGATGCCATGAGAAATGTAATTCACAATGTCGAGACGACTGATATCATTTTTTTTCAATAAATACGCCGCATGGGATTCTTGCTCACTGAAAATGGCAACCAGTACGTTAGCACCCGTGACTTCACTTCGGCCAGAAGATTGAACATGGAAAACAGCACGTTGTAGTACGCGTTGAAAACTCAATGTAGGCTGAGTTTCGCGTGTTTCATCGTGGTTAGGAATTAAAGGCGTGGTTTGATCAATAAATTGATCAAGCTCGCGACGTAAGTTATCGATATCGGCTTGACAAGCGACGAGTGCGTCCTTCGCTGCATCATTTTCTAATAATGCAAGTAGGAGGTGCTCGACGGTCATAAATTCATGTCTTTTATCTCGCGCTCGAGCGAACGCGCCATTGAGACTCGATTCTAGTTCTTTGTTAAGCATAAGGCCTCCTTGAGGAACAACCAGATTGTTGTTGCAAGTCTAAGCTTGCTCCATGGTACACAAGAGGGGATGCTCATTTTCTCTTGAGTATGTCGCGACTTGTGCCACCTTCGTCTCTGCTACCTCTGCAGTATACGTGCCACAAATGGCTTTTCCTTCATAATGAACTCTCAACATAACCTGCGTCGCTCGTTCCATATCCATTGAAAAGAACCGAGCAAGTATTTCGATGACAAAGTCCATCGGAGTATAATCATCGTTATTGAGTACCACATGATACATCGCCGGGGGTTTAACCGCGGTTTTCTCTTTCTCCAGTAAGTCAGAGCCTGGAGTAACCCATTCAAAATTTCTACTCATAACCGTCGTATTTCGGAGCGTTTCTCGTTGTATTACTCATTGTTACCCTTTTCATCAGCACAGTAAATAGGCTTTACTGGTGGCTTGCTCAGGTGAAAAACAACCCTTACTTAGAGACTAATCTAGCAATGGTATCGCTGCAAATAAAACATCACTTTTCCAGTTATTCATGGGGTCTAAATGTGTAAAATTCACCCATCACTATGCACCAGATGTCACATTATGCATTGCTATTTGCAAATTAAATTGCATTTCTCCACACTACGTAGCCCAACCGCTTGAGCCTTATTAAGGCTATGGGTAAGTGATACGAGGAGCACCACTATCGCTTCAATCAATAATCGGCTCATTGAGAATATCCACCGTTCAACCTTTCACGACTCCATTGATCTTCATCTAACTCAGCCAATAAGCAGACTTGGTCATCCATTGTTACGTTAATAAAGCGTTCAGTAGATCAACTCCGTTTAAAGGAAACCGATAAACAACAAATTAATCAATAAGCCAGTCGCCATCCTACGCTCAGCACAGCTCATTCGGTATCCATATCACGATGCGAGATGTATTTGATAAAGATGCATTTAATAGCAGGCTAGTTAAGTGATTTACCTATAAAAGTGACGATTTTTATCTCTTTTTACTATTGACTGTACTCAATCATTGGCTACATTGGTCAATTAGTGACTAAAAATTTGGCAGCGGCTAAATGGTTATTCACTCAATAAGAGTTTCGCTGATGGAATAAAAAGCGAAAATTGATACCTAGACGATGGGACATTACCCATAAATAAGGTAAGTGTTAACAACATCAGTAATACAATGCATGAGGGATGTATAGCATGGCTACAGGTACAGTAAAATGGTTCAACAACGCTAAAGGATTTGGTTTTATTTGTCCGGAAGGCGGAAATGAAGACATTTTTGCTCATTATTCAACGATCAAAATGGATGGCTATCGCACATTAAAAGCGGGTCAACAGGTTGCTTATGAAGTGGAACAGGGCCCTAAAGGCTATCATGCAAGTAATGTGGTACCGATTGAAGGCCAACCAAGTAAATAATTCGCTGCCATCTTGTGTCTAAAACTAACCCGCCTTTCGGCGGGTTTTGTTCTTTAAACGCGATCAATGATCTTATTTAATGTTGCACTTGGACGCATCAAGATAGATGCCTTAGTAAAGTCAGGAGCGTAATAGCCACCTAAATCACCAGGAACACCTTGAGCTTGATTAAGTTCTTGAATAATCTGCTGCTCTTGCGCCTTCAATTGCTCAGCAATAGGGGTAAACTCCGCGGCCAGATCACGGTCTTGCTTTTGCTCAGCTAGCGCTTGCGCCCAGTAAGTCGCAAGATAATAATGACTGCCACGGTTATCTAACTCCCCAACTTTACGCGACGGCGATTTGTTATTGTCTAAAAACCGACCTGTCGCCACATCCAAGGTATCAGCCAAGACTTGCGCTTTCGAGTTCCCCGTCACCACACTCAGGTGTTCCAATGAGGCAGCAAGAGCAAGAAACTCACCTAATGAATCCCAACGTAGATGATTCTCTTTCTGTACTTGCTGCACATGTTTTGGCGCAGAGCCACCCGCTCCCGTCTCAAACAGACCACCACCATTCATCAGCGGAACAATAGACAGCATTTTTGCTGAGGTTCCTAATTCAAGAATCGGGAAGAGATCGGTCAGATAATCACGCAATACGTTACCGGTTACAGAGATAGTATCTTTACCCTCTTTCATTCGCGCTAAAGTATAGAGTGTGGCTTGTACCGGCGACATGATTTTGATTTCTAGGCCATTGGTATCATGATCCGGTAAGTATTGCTTCACCTTTTTAATCAGCTCAAGATCATGGGCACGAGCATCATCGAGCCAAAATACAGCAGGAACCCCGGTTGCTCGAGCGCGATTTACTGCTAGTTTGACCCAATCTTGAATTGGCGCATCTTTCACTTGGCACATACGGAAGATATCCCCCGCTTCGACAACCTGCTCAAGCAAGACTTGGCCTGATTGATCAATGACTTGCACAACGCCATCAGCATCAAGGATAAAGGTTTTGTCGTGTGAACCATATTCTTCGGCTTTTTGTGCCATTAAACCAACGTTGGGAACACTACCCATGGTGGTTGGATCAAAAGCGCCATTATCACGACAAAAATCGATCACTGCTTGATAAACTCCTGAATAGCAACGATCTGGAATTAAAGCTTTAGTGTCTTTTTGTTTGCCATCCGGGCCCCACATTTGGCCAGATGAACGGATCATCGCTGGCATGGAAGCATCGACAATGATATCGCTTGGCACATGTAAATTGGTGATTCCACGATCCGAATCAACCATCGCTAACGGTGGTTGAGTTGCATATACCGCCTGAATGGCAGATTCAATCTCTTCGCGTTGTGCTTGAGGTAAGGTCTGAATTTTTGCGTAAACATCGCCTAAACCATTATTGACATCCACACCTAACTGCTCAAACAGCTCACCGTATTTGTTAAAGACCTCTTTGTAATACGCTTTTACTGCATAACCAAAAATGACAGGGTCTGAGACTTTCATCATTGTCGCTTTAAGGTGTAAAGACAGTAAGACATCTTGCTGCTTAGCTTGCGCGATCTCTTTTTCGTAAAACGCCACTAACGCTTTTTTATTCATCACACTGGTATCGATGATTTCTTTATCGAGTAAAGCGAACGGCTTCTTCAAGGTTTTACGAGTACCATCATGAGCAACAAACTCAATCGAAACCTGAGTATCACCATGAATCGTTAACGATGTTTCACTACCAAAGAAATCTTTATCATCCATACTTGCCACATGAGAGCGTGAATCTTTCGACCAAGCGCCCATTGAGTGCGGGTTCTTCTTCGCGTAATTTTTCACTGAAGTCGGTGCACGGCGATCCGAGTTACCTTCGCGCAACACTGGATTCACCGCACTGCCTTTAATTTTATCGTAAGTCGCTTTTATCGCTTCTTCTTCATAGGTGCTCGGCTCAGCCGGATAATCAGGAAGGTGATAGCCTTTATCCTGCAATTCTTTAATCGCGGCTTTCAATTGCGGAATCGACGCTGAAATGTTCGGTAGCTTAATAATATTCGCTTCAGGAGTTTGCGCTAACTGACCTAATTCAGCTAAAGCATCACTGACTCGTTGATTTTCTTTTAAGTGTTCAGGGAAGCTGGCAAGAATACGCCCGGCTAACGAAATATCTCTGGTCTCAACACTGATCCCTGATGATGCCGTAAATGATTGAATAATTGGCAACAATGAATAAGTTGCTAATGCTGGCGCTTCATCAGTGATGGTATAGATGATGGTTGGTTTTTCTGTAGGCATGAACTTTCCCTTTGTTCTAACCGCACTATGGGATGAGATAGTACGATGTGAATGTCCGTGAACAAGCTAGTCTTACATCCTCAAAACTTGGCCACGTTTGTCTCACTATTATAAGGTTAACTCTCACGATGGATGTGCTGGTTGAGTCTCACGGTGAGAAATTCTCTATTGGCTATAATTAAACAAAAACAAGATAATAGTCTATCATTCCGTCGTTCAATCTTGTTTTCAGGCGCGAAAAGCATAGCCTATTTCTGCGTCAGATAAAACATTCAAACACAACTCATTTACATATTTGCAAGGTGCTTAACATGTCATCCCGCTCACGTCGTACGCTTTCCAACTCTTCAACGACCGGCGCACCTGCGCAATTCAAACGCGCCGAACGCCCTAAACGGGCTGAAAAAACCAGCTTCAAGCGAAAGAAAATCACTTCCGTGCCACGAGCTCCTGACGAACGAAAAGTCATCGCCTTTAATAAACCTTACGATACCTTAAGCCAGTTTACTGATGGTCAAGGCCGACAGACTTTGGCTGATTTTATTACGATAAAAGACATTTATGCCGCTGGACGGCTCGATCGTGATAGCGAAGGCTTAATGATCTTAACCAATGATGGCGTATTACAAGCAAAACTGACTCAGCCTAAAGCTAAAGCGCCAAAAACCTATTGGGTGCAAGTTGAAGGACAACCACAAGAAGCCGATTTAGCGCAGTTGCGCCGCGGTGTAACGCTTAAAGATGGCCCGACGTTACCGGCTCAAGTTGAGATTATCGAACCACCACAAGTATGGGAACGCAACCCACCCGTGCGCTTTCGGGCGGCAATCCCCACGACGTGGTTAGCAATTACTATTATTGAGGGCCGCAATCGGCAAGTGCGGCGTATGACTGCCCACATCGGCTTTCCCACTCTACGCCTGATTCGTTATTCAATTGGTAACACTCGTCTAGAAACACTTCAACCCGGTGAGTGGCGTGAAATTCAGCTATAAATAATACGTAGGCCATGCGTCCATCAAAGAGGCATGGCCTAAGTACAATTACTGATGGCGCTGCTTTAATTTATCAATCACATCACTCAAAGCTAAACCTTGATCTTGTAATAACACTAACAGATGATAAATAAGATCCGCCGATTCACTGATCAGCTCCGCCTTATCACCCGTCGCCGCCGCCAGCGCGACTTCAACCCCTTCTTCACCGACCTTCTGTGCAATGCGCTTAGTGCCGCTCGCGTAAAGGCTAGCGGTGTAGGATGACTCAGGAGAGGCAGATTTACGAGCGGCCAACAATTGTTCAAGTTGATGAAGCCAAACCAGTTGTGATTCTTCTTGGCTATCTCCGTCCCAGCAAGTCGTGGTGCCAGTATGACAAGTGGGGCCAATCGGATTGACCTTGACTAACAGAGTATCTTGATCGCAATCGAGGGCCAAATTTCTTAGCTGTAAAACATGGCCTGAGGTTTCCCCTTTGGTCCATAAGCGCTGTTTGGAACGCGAATAAAAAGTCACTTGCTTAGTGGCTAATGTCACTTCAAGGGCTTCTGGATTCATGTAACCCATCATCAACACTTGGCTAGAGTCAAAATCTTGCACAATGGCGGGAATCAGACCATCAACCTTTTGCCAATCAATACGCTCAACCAGCGCTGGCTCGATTTGTTCAGTTTGGCTCATCGTCTTACCTCTATCTGTTGTTGACGTAAATATTGTTTCAACTCGCCAATATTAATGATTTGTTTATGAAATACTGATGCTGCCAGTGCACCATCGACATTCGCCAGTTGAAACGCATCGGCGAAATGCGCCATAGTTCCAGCACCTCCGGATGCAATCAGCGGCACTTGGCACACCGCGCGGATCATTTGCAACTGCTGCAAATCATAGCCATTACGTACCCCATCTTGATTCATCATATTGAGTACGATCTCTCCCGCGCCGCGTTGTTGGACTTCTTGCACCCAATCTTGCGTTTGCCACTGCGTGGCTTTGGTGCGGGCTTCATCACCGGTAAATTGATAGACCTGATATTGTCCCGTTGCCTGATCAAAATAAGAATCTATCCCGACCACAATACACTGCACACCAAATTTGTCCGCTAATTGAGTAATCAAGTTAGGATCAGCTAACGCCGGTGAGTTGATAGAAACTTTATCAGCACCAAACTCTAAGATCCGTGCGGCATCTTGCGCACTTTTAATGCCGCCAGCGACGCAAAAAGGGATGTCGATAACTTCAGCAACTCTGGCGACCCAGCTTTTATCCACCACCCGTCCATCGCTGGAGGCGGTGATATCATAAAAAACTAACTCATCGGCACCTTCTTGTGCGTAACGCTGAGCGAGTGGCACGATATCACCAATAATCTCATGGTTACGAAACTGGACCCCTTTCACGACTTGCCCATCACGTACATCTAAACAAGGAATTATGCGCTTTGCCAACATGAAAATGCCTCCTGAGCGGTAAATTTACCATCCAATAACGCTCGACCGACAATCACACCCGCCACACCACTGCCTTTAAGTGCAGCAATATCAGCGAGGGTGCCAATGCCCCCAGAAGATTGAAACTGCACCTGCGGATAGCGCTGACACAAATCGATATACAACTCGACGTTGGAGCCATTCAAGGTGCCATCGCGGGCAATATCAGTACACAATACGTGCTGCAAGCCAACGGTGAGATAATCGTCTAATAGTGCTTCAATCGTCACTCCAGAATCTTCTTGCCAGCCAGACACCGCCACTCGGCGCACGCCCTCTGGGTCAATATTGATATCCAGAGCAAGGACGATTTGCTCTGCACCATACTTTTCCATCCACTGTTTGACCAACTGCGGCTGCTTAACCGCTGTTGAGCCGATGACCACACGCTGCGCTCCAGCCGCCAGTAAATCAATTACATCTTGCTCACTGCGTACTCCTCCACCAATTTGGATCTTGGCAGGTGTACTTGCTAATAGTTGACTAATAAGCTCAAGCTGCCGTGCTGAGGTATCTTTTGCGCCGGTTAAATCCACCAAGTGCAGCCAATTGGCACCAGCTTGGTGATATAAATTAAATTGCTCAGCGGGGTCCACTTTGTATTCGGTCACTTGGCCGTAATCGCCTTGGTAGAGGCGTACCACCTGACCATCTATTAAATCTAATGCGGGAATAATCATCACTTATCCTTAATGCTGGCTGAGTCCATCGACTAAGCCGCGATCCTTAACCATTCAAACTTACAGTTTCAAAAAATTATCAATCAGTTTTGCACCCACTTTTGACGAGCGCTCAGGGTGAAACTGCACACCGTAATAATTACCCTGTTGAATGGCGGCGCTAAACGGCTGTCCGTAATCACATTGCGCAATGGTGTAATCACCGACTGGAATGGCAAAGCTGTGCACAAAATAGAAATACTCATCAGGATCAATACCCGCAAATAACGGATTGCCTTGCTGAGCGGTCACAGTATTCCAGCCCATATGAGGCAATGGTAAAGCTTCAGTTTGCATACGCTGCACATCGCCATTCACTAAACCAAGACAATCCACCGGCTGCTGCGCTTGTTGGCCATGCTCTTGTGAGCGTCTGCCCATCAATTGCATCCCTAGGCAAATCCCGAGAACCGGTTGCTCAAGACGCTGGATCAATTCCACCAATTGTCTCTGCTTGAGGTTATGCATCGCTTCGCTCGCGGTGCCCACACCAGGTAGAAACAGCTTATCCGCGGCAAGGATCACCTCTGGTCGGTGCGATAAAGTGACATCGTAACCGAGCCGTTGAATCGCAAACCGTACTGAAGCGATATTGGCGCATCCCGTATCAATAATGACCACCTTAGGCTTCATCACAATACTCCTTTGCTGCTTGGTAACTCATTACCTTGCACTTGAATCGCTTGGCGAAGTGTACGACCAAAGGCTTTAAACAAGCTTTCAATAATGTGATGATCGTTGTCACCATTGGAAGATAAATGCAAAGTGCACGCTAAGGTATCCGTGAGAGAGCGGAAGAAGTGGTAGACCATTTCCGTGGACAAATCCCCCACTTGCTCACGGCTAAATTGCGCGTCAAATTTAAGATAAGGACGACCCGATAAATCTAAAGCGCATTGTGCTAAACATTCATCCATCGGTAAGCTAAAACCAAAACGGCCAATGCCTCGCTTATCACCTAAGGCTTCTCTTAACGCTTGGCCTAATGCCAAAGCAGTATCTTCGACTGTGTGGTGATCATCAATATGCAGATCGCCCTTAACGGTTAATTTGAGTTGAAACCCACCGTGGGTAGCAATTTGATCCAGCATGTGATCAAAAAAACCTAAGCCAGTTTCAATCTGATTGCCGCCTGTTTCATCGAGATTAACCGCCACTTGGATGTCAGTTTCTTTGGTTTTACGTACTACCTGAGCGGTGCGCGCTTTGACGGTTAATTGCTTGACTATCTGCCGCCAATTACAATTTTGTGGGTGATATTGAATCCCTTGCAGCGCCATATTTTCTGCCAATTGCAGATCGGTCACTCGATCGCCAATCACCGCTGAATGTTTAAAATCGATCTGGCCACTTTGCAAATAAGACTTCACCAAGCCCAATTTAGGTTTCCGACAGGCACAATTATCTTGTTCAAAATGCGGACAAATCAGCACCTCATCAAATGTCACGCCTTGGGATTGAAAAATCTCCATCATCATCGTATGCGGCGCATCAAAATCTGCTTGCGGATAACTGTCGGTGCCAAGACCATCTTGATTGGTAACCATCACCAAGCGATAACCCGCCTCTTGAAGCGCCAATAGGCTTGGTATCACATCAGGCTCAAACTTAAGTTTATCTAAGCGATCCACTTGAAAATCGACCGGAGGCTCAACAATTAAGGTGCCATCGCGGTCAATAAAGAGAATTTTTTGTTGTATGCTCACAGGAATATCCTTTTCTTATTTTGCATTCAAGATCATTGAAGCTTGATGCCCGTTAATGCCACTTATTGGTAATAATTACGCACAAAGGCGACGACTTTTTCGCACTCTTCTCGATTGCCGACAGAAATTCGCACCGCATTATCGATGGGCGAATTACGCAGAATCATTCCATGCTCCCAAGCCGCTTTAAACAGCGCATCACCATCGGGAAACTTAACCAATAGGTAATTACCCCAGCCTTCAAATACCTCGACACCGGACACCATTTGCAAACCGACTTGTAAATAAGCGCGGTTAGCATTGAGATCCAAAACCTGAAACTTCGTACGCGCTAAACCTGATGGAGATAGAGCTTGCAAAGCAATATCCGCCACTGGAACCGGAACCGGATAAGGGGCAATCACTTTAAGTAACAGATTAATGATCGCTGGGCTTGCCAAGGTAAAACCACAGCGTAAGCCAGCCAATGCAAATGCTTTCGATAAGGTGCGTAAAATGGCAAGATTAGGATAGGTTTGCAGCAAATCGACCGTTGACGCTTCAGGACAAAAATCGATATAGGCTTCGTCCATCACCACAATGGCTCTATCTTGGGTCATTTCTAATAGAGCGATGATGTCTTCACGCCGAATAAGGTTGCCAGTCGGGTTATTCGGGCTGCACACAAAGACTAGTTTCACCTGCTCAAGGTTGGCCTCAATCGCGGGTAAATCGAGTTGCCAATCTGCGCTAAGCGGAACCTGTTTACGCGCCACCCCAAAGGTTTCAGCGCTGATAGCGTACATGCCATAAGTCGGCGGACAATAAAGAATCGCATCTTGATTCGGCTCGCAAAATGCGCGGATCAACAATTCGATACTCTCATCGGCACCGCGTGAGGTCAGCACTTGCTGAGCCTCAACACCGGCATAATCGGCATAGGCTTGAATCAACCCTTGCGGTTGACAATCACTGTAGCGATTAAGACGAGCGAAATCGGTTTTATAGTGATTATCGAATGGTGATTCGTTGGCATTCAACCATACATCACCACTGCCACCAATGCGACGGGCAGATAAATAAGGCGTCAAAGCCTGAACTTGTTTTCGAGCCAATTTTTCCATCAGTTTTTCGCCTCTTGTAATTTCTCTATACGGATCGTGACCGCACGTCGGTGAGCATCTAATCCTTCCGCGTTAGCCATGGCAACGACTGTCGGTGCTAATGCTTTTAAACCATCCGCTGTCAGCTCTTGGACTGTCATACGCTTAGTAAAATCCGCTAAACCTAAACTTGAATAAGTTCTAGTGGAGCCGTAGGTTGGCAGCACATGATTGGTACCTGATGCGTAATCTCCGACCGATTCTGGTGACCAATTGCCTAAAAATATCGATCCAGCGTTATCCAGCAGTGGTACTAATTCACGGGGATTTTTGGTCTGAACAATCAAATGCTCTGGACCGTAATAGTTAGAGATCGCCACCGCTTGGGTCAGCGAATCAGCAATAATGATTAAACTTGACGCTAACGCCTGCTGAGCAATGTCAGAGCGAGTCAGACTCTTCAATTGGCGTTGCACAGCATCAGTTACCCGATCGGCAATCATTGGCGATGGCGTCACTAGCACCACTTGTGAGTCAGGCCCATGCTCGGCCTGACTGAGTAAATCAGCGGCAATAAATTCAGCGTCTGCGGTTTCATCAGCGATGACCAACACTTCCGATGGGCCGGCAGGCATATCCATTGCCGCTCCTTGAAAATCATTGCTCACTTGTCGCTTAGCTTCGGTCACATAAGCATTACCAGGACCAAAGATTTTATCCACTTTAGCCACGGTTTCGGTGCCATACGCCATGGCCGCAATCGCTTGAGCGCCGCCCACGTTATACACCTCATCGATATGGCATAATTTGGCAACATAGAGAATTTCATCGGCAATCGGTGGTGGTGAACAAAGCACGACTTTCCGACAGCCTGCAATTTGCGCCGGAACGCCAAGCATTAATACCGTTGAAGGTAACGGCGCACTGCCACCAGGAATGTATAAGCCTACTTTATTAATGGCACGAGTCACTTGCTCACAAACGACACCGGGCATGGTTTCCACTTTCAATGGTTGTGGTTTTTGCGCCTTATGGAATTTGGCTATGTTACTGTACGCTTGCTGCAGAGCTTGCTTCATCTCGGCGGACAAACGCTCACTCGCGGCGTCAATCTCTGCTTGTGAAATACGTAGACTATCAGGTTTCACACGATCAAACTTTTCCGTCAGTGCCAGCAACGCCGCATCACCATCACGGCGAACTTGGCTGATCAACTCTTGTACCGTGGCGGTAATATTGACTCCTGCGCTTATCGCTGGACGCTCTAAAACCGATTCTTGCTGAGTTTCACTCAGTGATGGCCAAACAACCGTTCTCATTTCCTTACTCCATCATTTTTTCAATAGGTAACACAAGGATAGAACTGGCTCCCAAAGCTTTGAGCTGCTCCATGGTTTCCCAAAATAAGTTCTCCGAACTCACCAAATGCACCGCCACTTTGCTTTTATCTGCTGACAGTGGTAGTACCGTTGGGTCTTCAGCACCCGGTAATAGCGCGGTAATTTTGCAGAGCTGCTCAACGGGAGCGTGTAACATGATGTATTTTGATTCTTTGGCTTGTTGCACGCCGTGCATACGGGTCAGCAATTTATCGATCAATGCCGCTTTATCGGCCGAGAAATCACCTGAACGTTGAATAAGCATGGCTTTGGATTGGAAGATCACTTCCACCTCTTTTAAACCGTTTGCTTCTAAGGTGGCCCCTGTTGAAACTAAATCGGCGATCGCATCAGCAAGACCAGCGCGAGGAGCGACCTCCACTGAGCCAGTTAACATACAGGTACTAAAATCGATTCCCTGTTCATCCATATAGGCTTTGAGTAATTGCGGATAAGTCGTCGCGATCCGTTTACCTTTCAAGTCTTGCGGGCTAGTGTAGGTTTGATCTTTATCCATGGCGATTGACAGACGACAGCCACCAAAGTCCATCCGACGGAGGCTGACAAATTGACTGGGCTGATTCAGCGCGCGGCGATCTAAGCGAGTCTCTTCGAGGACATTCTCACCGACAAACCCGAGATCTACCACACCATCCATAATTAATCCGGGAATATCGTCATCTCGAACGAGCAGGAGATCAATTGGCATATTCAGTGAGTGAACCACGAGTCGCTCACCCATAATGTTGAATTTCACTCCACATTTTTTCAATAAATCTTGGCACTCTTGACTTAAGCGACCTTTCTTCTGGATAGCAATTCTTAGGCGTTGTGTTGGCATTCGTTCATTCCTTTGTTATTTATCGCGTTAAAATCAAACCGTAAAAAAACCCTTGGAAGAGTGCTCTCCCAAGGGTTTAAAATCTAAATATACTTTTGATTTAACCACCGGGAGCGTCCTGCCTCCCGGGTATGCGTACACCTCCCGAAAGACTGGCTAGGGATGATGATGGTGATGAATATTCATTACAAAATTACGCATACTGATTTATCTTTCTATGGTTTAATTCGACTGTTTTCAACACTAACTAAGCTTGAGCATTTTTGCAACTGCAAATTACAAATTTTGCCAATTTACTGCTAATGCACAATGCTAACGGACTATTCTGGCTTTAGATAGCCACGATAACATCAAACAAACACCAATAAACACTACGCTTGAGGCTGCTAAAGAGGCCAATACCGACGCAGTCATGCCTAATACCACAAAACCAATCGCAGAAATAAACGCCACCGATAATGAATAAGGTAATTGTGTCGCAACGTGATCAATATGATTACAACGAGCCCCTGTTGACGAGAGAATGGTTGTATCTGAAATCGGTGAACAATGGTCACCAAACACCGCTCCGGCCAATACCGCACTCAGCATCGGTAGCATTAAGGCGATCTCGGTCGCTGCCGCCATATCGCCTGCAATGGGTAACATGATGCCAAAAGTACCCCATGACGTTCCGGTTGAAAATGCCATCACACCGGATAATAAAAATAAGATCACCGGTAACCAATGCGGATTGATATTACCTTGTACTAATGAAGATAGGTAAGCCCCTGTTTTCATATCACCGATGACGGAACCGATTGTCCAAGCAAAGATAAGGATCAAAATGGCACCAAACATGGAACGAGCACCAATCCACATCGTCATTAGTGTGTCACGTAATGGCATTTTTTGTTTGAATACCGTTACTAATGCCGCCAATAATCCCGTGGAGCCACCATAAACTAATGAGGTGCCTACATCAGTATTTTCAAATGCACCGAGAATACTAAAATCAATCCCCTCACCAGATAAAGCTTGGCCACCAGTAAACAGCATGGCACCAATGGTAGCGATAATCAGCAGAACAATCGGCAAGACCAGATCCAATACTTTACCGTTCTGACCTTCTGGAATATCAAGCTCTTCATTCAACTGATGAGCAACGGGGCTATCATTATCTTGATCGTTATCAAAACCTCGACCTTGCGATGCATTAATTTCATGACGACGCATCGGGCCAATATCCATTTGGAACCATACGACGGCAAAGACCATAAGCAGGGCAAAAATCGCGTAAAAGTTCATCGGAACAAGGCGTAAATAAGCCCCTAGAGGTGAATAATCGGTAATACCATGAGAAACCAAAATACCGCCAATAATCGTCATTATATACGCGCCCCAGCTAGAAGCAGGCATGACAACGCACATGGGTGCGGCAGTAGAGTCTAAGATATAAGCCAGTTTGGCACGTGATACATAAAAACGATCCGTGACTGGTCTTGAAATTGAGCCGACGGCTAAACTATTAAAATAGTCATCAACAAAAATAAACACTCCCAGAAAAGCAGCGAGTAATTTAGCACCGCGTTTGCTTTTTACGCGAACTTGCGCCCACTCGGCAAATGCACGAGTACCACCGGATAAGGTAAGCAGTGCGGTCATCATGCCTAACAATAATAAAAAGCCAACAATACTCATGTTCCAAGTATTGATACCACCATCAGCAATAAACACACTGAATACTTGACCACTGGTATAAGAAAACGCGTCAGTGACTGAATAGTTAGCCAGCAGTAAAGCGCCAATTAAGATACCAACACCAAGAGACAACAGTACTCGGCGGGTAATAATTGCTAAGCCCAATGCCACCAGCGGGGGTAACAAAGACAAAGGCGAGGAAGCAAAATCAATTACATTCATGATCTTCAAAAACCAATAATAAATGGCAAGAGATCTACTGCAGACAAACTGGACGACACTCGTCATCACAGCTTATGTTGAACTAAGCGAAAGGGAAGCGAACACTTCACCCAACCCTACAGTAGCGCTCCATAGTTTAACAACACAGTACCGAGCTTTACTTGGATTATGCTCTCCAACGTATACGATACTTAGACTATGGCAGTGTTGTCCCTATTCGATAACAACCCCAGCAAGCCGTGTTGATCGACGACTTACTTCGGCGGTAAGGCCTTTCACTTGGATTCATTGGCATCACCCCAATCCTAGTTACTTTTCAATACCGCACCTCTACATCGAGAAATCAACTTACTTAACTCTCTTAAGTAACCCATGACTCTCGCATTAGGTCATCGCATTGTACTTATCATCTTTGTCAATGCAACCCATAGTGAAGTTTAATTCCTTTCGATGCTCTATAAGTTGCACTCATGTGTCCGTTTCGCAATAAATGGATTATTTCATGGCTAAATCAGCCCGATTTTAAAATTAACACCGACGAACGTTGATAGCTGCAGGATGATTATGCAATGAATATCACTAAACATAGTCGGTAAGCTTGAAAAAACTGCGCTTATGTTTAACGTAATGTTCAAATATGGTCATATTTATGGGCTATCCTATAAACGAATAATATTAATCTTCGGTTTGTTAATCTTTTTTTACGCAATATTCGTGTTATTATCACATTCCAATATTGCTAGAATAAATAACTAGGTTTAATATCAACTGGTAAACCATTTTAATCTCACAGGAAACAGTAATGTCTGAACTAACTAAAACGCTATTAAATATTCGTAGCCTACGTGCATATGCTCGTGATTTAACTCTAGAACAACTTGAAGAAGCACTTGATAAATTAACGACTGTCGTTCAAGAGCGTAAAGAGCTTGAAGAACAAGAAAAAGCAGCACTGGCAGAACAAGAAGCTAAGCTCTCAGCAATTGCTGAGCAAATAGCTAAAGAAGGTATCGATGTGAGTGCTTTAATTTCTGCTCTTGCTGGCGAAACCAAAACTAAAGCAAAAAGCAAACAAGGCAAACGTGCACCACGCCCAGCCAAGTACAAATATATGGACAATGGCGTAGAAAAAACCTGGACAGGCCAAGGCCGTACACCTTTAGCGATCCAAAAAGCGTTGGATGAAGGTAAATCATTAGAAGAGTTTGCTATTTAACTCTTTTATTTCCTCTCTACTTAATTAACGGCTCGGTATTTATTCGATACTTACCGCATCAATCAACCTTGAGGTATCACGCTCGATTAATGAGCATTCCGTTAACAAGAGAGGTTTATCTGTTATTCAATAAAGGCTCCGATTAGGAGCCTTTATTATTGTGCGCATCAAATAATCAGCCGCTGTATGTTCACTGTTTTTATCGTTCCCAGTAGGCTTCTTCTAAACTGTCTTCTCGCTCAGGTAATCCACGAGATAGACGGGGTGAATGTTGTACTAATACCTCATAACTGGCTCGATTAGAATATTTACATACCTGAGAGAAAGAAGAGTACGTTAAAAATGGATACTGGTGCTTGCTAGAATTAGGTACGTTTTCTTTATGGTACTTATTCGCAGCCATATCGTGTAATAAAGCCGACAGTGCAGCATCGCCAGCACCATTGGTATTTTTAATTTTTTCAGGGCCGCCCATATATGGCGAAATATGCGAATAAACTCGGATAGGATTTTCACAACCAAGACGGCTGGTTGGTCGACTAAACTCATAACGGTTAAATTCAGCAATGGAGCCTGGTAATAAAGGGAGAGAAGTTTCACGTTTCGCTGAATCCTCTGTATAACCAGCCATAAATAAACCCACTGGACCAGCAGTACACAGCACCAAATCCACCCAGTCTAATGCTTTATCAGAAGCAGCCAGTGGATCTTGCTCTCCGGTTAATGCCTCAGCTTCGTCTTCATTCATGGCTAACACGGTGACGTGGTCATGTAAAAAGCGTTGCCAAAATTCGGGATCATCTTGAATAACAAATTTAGTCCCTAGAGTTAATACCACAGGCACATCGTATTTCTTAGCATACTCAATCGCTCTCATTGTTGCATGAGGCATAGGGTCGCCCGTCTTACAACGGACTAAATAAGCAGTAATAACTAAAGCAGAAGCGGTACGAAAAATTTTCTCTGGGATATTATCTGGGCTTAATTGATTCATTTGACCTTCACTTATCGCAAAGGTACGTTCACCATCTTCGGTAATTAAGGCAAAACAGCGGCCAATCGCACCGTCGACACCTTGTAAATAATTCAGGTCAACACGACTAGAAGTATTACAAAGGTAACGATAACCATAGCTACCTATCTTAATATCTTGGCTCATCACACCTAATAAGGTCGAGCGATCGTCGGCCAGTACCGAATAGTTATGTAGTGTATTACCGATCGTCCCACCAGCATATTCACTACTAATTAATTGATTACTTTTTAATTCCTGATAAAGCGCTTCTGCTGCTTCATCATTAATCACCAAAGAGTGGCCTTTACTGAGTCCATAACGTTCAATCAACTCAGAATCGACTTTAGCTTCAATGTCGACCAAAGTTTGATCAATTCCAATAATATGAGTGCGGGACATTTTCTTATTTTCTTGAGCTTGGATCACCAATGGATCGCGAGCATGAACAGGAAAATAATGTTTAGATTTGCGTTGGCCAGGAAATTTCATAGCGTCAATTCGGCTTGGGAATAAAAAGATGGGCGATTCTACCTCGCACTCTAGTAAAACAGCAACTAACAGAAACCAAGCAAACGTTTTCGTGATATTTTTATTTTGCTGTCAGTAAGCCTATGCATCTTCGCGAATCCTTGATTCTCACTTTGTCTGATCGCCTGCTTACTAGACAAACTATCCCAAAAAATATCGCTTAAATAGCTCAGATAATCAGCAAGGGAAGTGTGATTGCGGTCGCGGATCTGTCCTCAAAAAATTCTTTCTGTTAGAATCTGAGCCCAAGTTAATTAAGTGGTATTACGTTATGTCAGATAACCGCAATGCAAACAGCCAAAAGAAAGTGATTGTTGGCATGTCAGGTGGCGTGGATTCCTCCGTTTCAGCCTATCTTTTACAACAACAAGGCTATCAAGTTGAAGGCTTGTTTATGAAAAATTGGGAGGAAGATGATAATGAGGAATATTGTACTGCCGCTGAAGATTTAGCGGATGCACAAGCGGTCTGTGACAAGCTAGGCATTTATCTGCATACCATTAATTTTGCTGCTGAATATTGGGATAATGTCTTTGAGTATTTCTTAGCTGAGTACAAGGCTGGAAGAACGCCTAATCCAGATATTCTTTGTAATAAAGAGATCAAATTTAAAGCCTTCCTTGAGTTTGCCGATGAGGTACTCGATGCAGATTATATTGCCATGGGTCATTATGTGCGTCGTACGTTCCCTACTCAAGGCGAAAAGCCACAAATGCTGCGTGGTTTAGACAGTAATAAAGATCAAAGTTATTTCTTATATACGTTAAGCCATGAGCAAGTGGCGCGCAGTTTATTCCCCGTTGGTGAGCTAGAAAAACCTGAAGTTCGTCGTATTGCTGAAGAGCAAGGGCTCATTACTGCGAAAAAGAAAGATTCTACAGGCATCTGTTTTATTGGTGAGCGCAAATTTACCGACTTCTTATCTCGCTATTTACCAGCACAACCGGGTAAAATTGAAACGCCGGAAGGTAAAGTAATTGGTGAACACCAAGGACTGATGTACCACACTCTAGGACAGCGTAAAGGTTTGCATATCGGTGGCTTAAAAGACGGTAGCGAACAACCTTGGTATGTGGCAGAAAAAGATTTACAGCGTAATGTGTTGATTGCCGTGCAAGGCGCTGATCATCCATTATTAAAATCTCAGGGTTTATTGGCTTCTCAACTGCATTGGGTCTCTCGTTGCCCCATTACCGAGCCAACACGCTGCACTGTGAAAACTCGTTATCGTCAAACGGATATTGCTTGTACCATTATTCCGATTGATGAACAAAACATCAAAGTGATGTTCGATGAACCTCAAATTGCGGTTACCCCAGGACAATCTGCCGTATTCTATCAAGGTGAAGTCTGTCTCGGTGGTGGAATCATTGAACAGCGCATTTCTTAGTTAACTGTAGGAGTATTTACGTGGCTAACACCAACTACGACCGTACTATCGCCTTTGCTGGAATGTGCCAAGCCGTGGCTTTGGTTCAACAAGTGGCAAAAAACGGTCACTGTGATTCAGACGCGTTTGCAACCTCACTCCAAGCCATCATCAACCTTAATCCAAGCAATACCGTGGATGTGTTCGGCAATGAGGCCAATTTAAAAGTTGGCCTTCAATGTCTCGTTAATGGGATTGATAGTACACCATCAGGAAGTGAGGTAACCCGCTATCTGATCAGCTTGATGGCTTTAGAACGTAAATTAAATACGCGACGCGATGCCATGTCACAACTTGGTGACCGTTTACAGATGTTGGAGCGTCAAGTAGAACACTTTGATCTACTTGATGACACCATGATCAGTAATCTTGCGAGTGTTTATCTGGATGTGATTAGCCCTATTGGGCCACGGATTCAAGTGACTGGCACTCCAACGGTATTACAACAAACTGCCAACCAACAAAAAGTACGGGCTTTACTACTTTCAGGTATTCGCTGCGCAGTGCTTTGGCGTCAAGTCGGTGGTAAACGCCGCCATTTAATTTTTGGTCGTAAAAAGATGATCGAACAAGCTCAACTCTTGTTAACAAGACTGTAATGCTTGGCTTAATTCTTATTCACCTTCATTTTTAACTCACACTCCAGGAGAATAACATGGAACTGTCAGCATTGACTGCTGTTTCACCGGTAGATGGCCGATACGGAAGTAAAACGATTGCGTTACGCAGTATCTTCAGTGAATATGGTCTCCTCAAGTACCGTACTATCGTTGAAATACGTTGGCTACAAAAGCTGGCCGCGACTGCAGAAATTAGCGAAGTCCCTGCATTTAGCCAAGCAGCCAATCAATTTCTTGACCAACTTGCTGAAAACTTTAGCGAACAAGATGCGCAACGTATCAAAGATATTGAACGTACCACCAATCACGATGTAAAAGCGGTAGAGTACTTCTTGAAAGAGAAAGTTGCGACAGTTCCAGAACTTCACGCCGTTAACGAATTCATCCATTTTGCTTGCACCTCTGAAGACATCAATAATACTTCGCACGCGTTAATGCTTAAAGAAGCGCGTGACACCGTCATTCTGCCTGAAATTCGTCGTATTATTGATGCTATCCGTCTACTGGCTGAAGAGTATCGTGATATTCCTCTTCTATCTCGTACTCATGGTCAACCGGCTTCTCCTTCAACCATGGGCAAAGAGATGGCGAATGTCGCCTATCGTATGGAACGCCAATATAAGCAAATCGCAAGTATTGAAATTCTAGCGAAGATTAACGGTGCCGTGGGTAACTATAATGCGCATCTTTCTGCTTATCCTGAGATAGATTGGCACAAATTCAGTGAAGAATTTGTCTGTGAGTCACTGGGCGTCAATTGGAATCCCTATACAACACAGATTGAACCACATGATTATATTGCTGAACTCTTTGATGCTATCGCTCGTTTTAATACTATCTTGATCGATTTTGATCGTGATATCTGGGGATACATTGCTCTTGGTCACTTTAAACAAAAAACTGTTGCGGGCGAAATTGGCTCTTCAACCATGCCTCATAAAGTGAACCCCATCGATTTTGAAAACTCGGAAGGTAACTTAGGCTTAGCTAACGCCATCTTTACTCATCTTGCGCAAAAACTGCCGATTTCACGCTGGCAACGTGACCTAACCGATTCTACCGTGTTACGTAATCTTGGTGTGGGTGTGGGTTATGCGATCATCGCTTATTCTTCAACCTTAAAAGGCATCAGTAAACTAGAAGTCAATCGCGACGCGCTTTTGGCTGAACTTGACAAAAACTGGGAAGTCTTGGCAGAACCCATTCAAACCGTGATGCGCCGCTATGGTATTGACCAGCCGTACGAAAAACTCAAAGAGTTAACTCGGGGTAAACGCGTTGATGGCGAAGCGATGCGCCAGTTTATTGATGGTCTAGAATTGCCAGATGCAGAGAAAGAGCGTCTTAAACAGATGACGCCAGCCAGTTATATCGGCTACGCTATCGAGTTAACTGATCAACTGTAAGTCATCACTTGACCAGACTAAAAAGGACTTCTTAAAGAAGTCCTTTTTTGTTGATGCGCCCCGTTACTGCTTTTGAAAAAACAGGGTAATTTTACCAACTTCAATGCCAAATTTTTTAATTTTGGTAAGGTTGAACATGTGACGATCGTCTTGTCGATACATCCAATCATCAAACAGTACTTCAATATCTCGACTCTCGGTACTCAATAAAAATGAGTAACGCCAGTGCAATGCATTACCGACTTCTTTACCTCGAGCTTGACCAATAATATCGTCAGCTTCACCGCGATATTCACCCTCTCCGGTACGAGTGATCACCCAAATACGCTGACTCTCCTCACCATCGTCGAAAATAAAGTCTTCGACTAAAGTCAGCACATCCCCCTCTACCGAGCCTTCGATCAAGACTTCAAAACGTCGTGTTTGTTTATCGGTATAATCTTGCACCATCCCCCAAGCGTGGGTTGTGCCTGTAAAATAGTTGAACAGATCAAACTTTGGCTCTACATCCTGATAATCATTGATGTCTGTTGAACAGCCGACCAACACCAGTGCAACACTTAACCAAAGAGCTTGCCAATACTTTTTCATCCGCGCTTTCCTACCAGTTGATTTCTTAATCTAGGGTAATCACTCCGTGGTGATAACCAAATAGCCAAAAATGCTTCATTCATCTGCGGATCGGTTATCTCACCACGAACGTGTTTATCTGTTGGTGTTGGAAAATACCACAGCTGTCCATGTTGCCCGTCAGAGACATACACCAGACGCTGTTCGCTTTCCACCGTTGGAAATAGGTGGCTTAATTGACCCATCCATGACTCAATGTTTTTTGCAGAGTAGCCAAGCTTTTGCCACTGCTTTTCGGTAGCTTCTAATAGTTGTTCACGACGAATCGTACGTAAGTAATGGATCTCTAAAGCCAGAGGATGAGTCGCTACTTCTTGACCGGACTGCTTCTGGTACTGACCATCTGGTGAACGCAGCTGGGAATGATAAACATCCCAAAATAACCACGACAGCGTAGCCTGTCCAACCACTGGCCAATCACGCCAAGCATCCCGCATTTCTGGTTGCGGTTTATCCACTTCTGCTCTCAACGGAAGGGGCAACATCATGACGAGCAAAAGCGAAATACGCATAACCCGTTTATATACGCTGAGCATTCCTTGCATGATTAAATACCTTTAATAAACACCATGTGAGCCCCGACCATTGGATAAATAAAATGCCCATTACGGTCAGAACCGTCCATTGAAAATCCACGGCCGCAAATCGATAACCCGCCCAATAGCTGACCGCGCCACCTAAACCACCTAGGATAATGATCCAGCGTGATGAATAATGCTGAATAGCTGGGATAAGCAATCGAGCGTACCAAGCAAAACCACACCATAGGATGACTAACCAGAGTGGGATCGGATAATCGGAGGGAAAGATAAACACTCCGATAGCACCATTAATTACGTCCAATAATACACCTGCCGCAGCGAGCAGTATTACTTGAAAAAGCGAGGTTAGCTGGGTATATGCCATACTAAGCCAAGCGATGATCACCAACATCAATGTCAGCCATTGCCAATCGGTTTGGCCCCAGACAGCACTCCACCAAATAACTTCGAACAGTAATGAAGGCAGCAACAGTCCACGCATCAGGCGCCCTTTTGGAAGGTCATATGAATCGTACTGATTGTCCGGGCCTGAAAACCGCCTTCGCAGTAGCAGAGATAATAACGCCACATACGAATAAATCGCTCATCGTAACCTAACCGTTGTACCTCTGGTAATGCCGCTTCAAAGCGCGAACGCCAATCGGCTAAGGTATGGGCGTAATCTAGCCCAATATCAAAAACATTGCGCACCACCAGATTACTAAACCGAGTTGCCATTTGAGTTAAAGCGGTAATCGACGGTAAAAAGCCACCAGGGAAGATGTATTTTTGAATAAAATCAACATTATTACTGTAATAGTCATAACGTTGATCGGTAATGGTGATCGCTTGAATCGCCATTAAGCCTTGCGGTTTCAATAGCTGATCACACTGTTGGATATAAGATTTTAAATAGGCCTTACCAACCGCTTCAATCATCTCAATAGAGACTAATTTATCAAACTGCCCCGTAAGCTGACGGTAATCTTGTTTTAATAAGGTAATTTGATCGGTTAAACCCAGCGACTCAACTAATGCCTGTGTGTAGGCAAACTGCTCTTCAGAAATGGTCGTCGTGGTGACCTTACAACCATAAGTTTGTGCCATATAGATCGCCATCGCTCCCCATCCTGTGCCAATTTCTAACACATGATCAGAGGCTTGCAGCTCTAGCTGCTGACACAAACGCTCCATTTTATTCAATTGAGCTTGCTCTAAACTGTCATCACTGTTTAGATAAAGCGCGCTAGAGTAGAGCATTCTTTTATCTAAAAACGTTTGATACAGGTCATTACCGAGATCATAATGCGCTTCGATATTTTGTTTGGCTTGGCCAAGAGAGTTACGTTTTAACCAATGGCCTAATTGATTGAACCAGCGCATCACAACACTGCTTTGTGCTTCCAGCTTATCGAGCGCAGCTAAATTCCGTGCCATTAATTCCATCACCGCAGTCAGATCAGGACTGTCCCACCAGCCATCCATGTAGGCTTCTGCTGCAGCAATACTGCCACCCTTGAGTAAACGAGCATAAAAATGGGGATGTTTCACCTCTATCGTCGCGTGAATCTGCCCCTCTTGAGCCGGACCGAACTGCTCAATACCCACTTCATTGAATGACTCTTTAATGGTTAAACAGCCAATTTGCATTAGGTTAAGAGACTTGAATGCCATTGCCCGCGCCCCTTTTTGTAATACAGACAGCGTTTTAGGCATAGCCAAAGAAGAAGAGTGTGACATTAGCGTTTCTCCTTATTATTTTTGTTGAGTGACGATGAGCCTGGATGAGCATAAAACGGCGCTCCTTTCATCCATAACTTCAACGCATGCCAATAAATCCCCACCATTACTTTAATCGTCATAATTGGTGTTTTAATTAATAGTTTTAACAACTGAGCAGAGGTAAAAGGCTGTGCTTTTAAAGTCAGTGTCGCATCAAATTCTTTATGCTGACGATGGCACTCCAAATGCACCATTAAGCCTTGATTGAGCGGTTTGAGTTTCCAAACATACTGCTGCTCAATCGGGTTAAAAGGCGAAACATGAAAAGCTTTTGCATGTTGCCAATACTGATTATCGACCCCAGCCTCTGCCGGTAACGCATAGTAGTGACGCTCATTCCACGGTGTATTACTCACCTCTGCCAATAAATAGCACCACTCTCCTTGTTGATCATACAAGTAATAAAAATTGACTGGGCTAAAATAGAGCCCGAGGTAGCGCAAATGGACCACAGCTAGGACTTTACCATCGATGTGCTGACCAGTAAGTTCATGAACTTTTTCTTGTACCGCGGCTTTCAAATCGCCTTGACCAAGATAATCTTGACGACGAAAACGGGCCCAATGCCACCATTTTTCACCCAGTCCCCACACTTTTTTTTGCAGCTCAGGCCACTGATCTAAGTCAATCGCGGGCATAAAAAGTGGATACGTCAGCTCGTGCGTCACTGGCGATAAACGCCGATGACGCACATGGCCAACCATCAACGAACTGCTTACTCCGCTCTCTTTACTGTGCATTACGCCGCTCCTTGCTGAGCGATATCCGGCTGCGCACTAAGGCGAGTGACAACGTCTAATGCGCTTTTCACGCCATCTTCATGAAAACCGTTATGCCAATAAGCGCCACAGAACCAAGTGTGATTGACGCCACTGATCTCTGCTTTGCGTTGCTGGGCAGCAATCGCGGCACGGTTAAATACCGGATGATGGTAAGTAAATTTACGCAGCACTGTATTAGGATTGATATTTTCACTGCTATTTAAGGTGACACAGAACGTTTCCGAGCTGTTAATATGTTGAAGTATGTTCATGTTGTACGTTAAAGCTGGTAAACGAGTCTCTTGATCAGCCTCACCTGCTAAACGATAGTTCCACGATGCCCAAGCCGCTTTTCGCTTTGGTAGTAAGCTGGTATCCGTGTGTAAAATCACTTCATTGGCTTGATAACCCATTGCACCGAGTAATTCACGCTCAAGATGATTAGCATCCGATAATAAAGCTAAGGCTTGATCGCTATGACAAGCAAAAATCACCTCATCAAAGTGTTCTATCTTGCCATGCACTTGCAGTTCAATACCTTGTCCGCTCCGTCGCAACCACTCAACAGGAGCATTGAGACGAATCTTATCGCGAAAACCTTTGGTTAACGGTTCAATATACGCTCGAGAACCACCTTCAATCACATACCACTGAGGGCGATCCGTAATATCTAATAGGCCATGATTGAGGAAAAAACGCAAAAAAAACGTCAGAGGGAAAGCACGCATATCGGCCAATGAAGAAGACCATATCGCCGCCCCCATCGGTAAAATATAGTTTTCACAGAAATAACCCGAGAACTGATGATGATGCAAAAATTCACCAAGAGTTTGAACACTATCTTCCGCATCATGAGCCGCCGCTTTAGCCAGTCGATTGAAACGCAAAATTTCGCGAATAAAACGATAAAAGCTTGGCTTAAACCAATTACGCTTTTGAGCAAACAGAGTCGTGATGGTATGACCATTATATTCCAATCCATTGGCATCATTACGCACACTAAAACTCATTTGTGTTGCAACGCCACGTATACCAATTTCATTCATCATTTGTATGAAATTTGGATAAGTGCGATCGTTATATACGATGAACCCCGTATCAATCGCATAACACTGACCGTTTAGTTCAACATCTACTGTAGCGGTATGCCCACCAATATAATCATTCGCTTCAAAAATCGTTACATCATGCTGTTGATGCAAATAATGCCCACAAGTGAGCCCTGATATACCACTTCCAATAATGGCTATTTTCATTGTTCTGTCCTTCTATGCGCCAACCAATCGCTTGACAATAGCGTGCTGCCAGCGGTAAGGCAGTGCTGCGATTAAACGAATTATCCAAGTAAATACCGCAGGGAAATAAATGCTCTGTTTACCTTTCGCCAACCCTTGTCTAATAGCGGCAGAGGCTTGTTCAACAGTAATGATCATTGGCATCGGAAAGGTATTTTTATCGGTCAGAGGGGTAGCAACAAAACCTGGAAAGATGGTCGAAACCTCTACCCCTTTCATCTGCCAATCTAATCTTAACGTCCGGGCTAAGTAGTTGACCGCCGCTTTTGAAGCGCCATAAGCTTCTGCCCTTGGCAGTGGAAGTTCACTAGCAATAGAGCCAACAAAAGCCACTCGATGCCCTTGAGCTAGATAAGGTTGAATGCCCTCAATACAATGCGCGATACCCAGAACATTCACCTCAAAAACACGGCCTAATAATGCAGAGTCCATCAGGCCATCATCGATGTATTCACAACTTCCAGCATTAAGAATCCAAAGCGTTGGAACCATCGGCAAGGAAGATAAAGCGTCGATTGTGGCCTGACGATCAGTGACATCTGCGATCAGAATTTCAATCCTTGGGTATTCAGCTTGTAATGCCTGCAATGCCGTCAAATTGCGCCCACAGGCAATGACAGACCAACCTTGTTGCGCATAATCTTTAGCAAGCTGCAAACCTATGCCTGAACTGGCTCCGGTGATCAAGACACTATTCATTGGCCTAACCTCCGTTTCACTGCACGAACTAAGCTACCTAGTAGCGGTAATTGCTCGTAGAGCATTTCACCGAGATCAAAATAATCTCGATGATAAATGACTTTATCATCTTGAAATTTAATCTGACTCATACCCTGGACATCAATTACTCGACCACTGGCAAGCTTAGGATGCTGTAAGTGCATCGTCCAGACGAGAAAAGCCGTTTGTTCAATTTGATGTTGTTCATGGATAATAAATTCACACCGCTGTACATTCTGATAAAGGTTAACAAAGTAATCATGTAAACTTTCTAGACCTTCAATACGGTGTGCAGGGTCAGCAAAAACCACGTCTTGATGGTAGATTTCTGGCAAACGATGCAAAGTGTGCTTACTGAGCTGACAATAGAATTGACCAACCGTTTGAACATCCATGTGTAACCTCATAGTTATACAAAATAATTTTTCGTACAATGTAATGATAAGATAGTGCATTCTATAAAGTTGTACAAAAAAAAATTTGTACAACTTTATAGGTTAAGATACGACATGAAGAGATAAAACGATCAATTACGAGAAAAGAAAAACCAGCCCGAAGGCTGGTTAGTCAATGATAAATAATAAATTAAGAGTTACGCAATGCGGCAATACGTTTATCTAGCGGAGGATGACTCATTAGTAACTCCGTCACAGTACGCTTACCGTTAATACCAAATGCCATCATTGAACCTTCAAGCTGCGACTCATGACTCATTTTCAAACGCTCTAAAGCAGCAATCATTTTGTGTTTACCGACCAACTGAGCCGCCCCTGCATCAGCATGAAACTCACGATGGCGGCTGTACCACATAGTGATAAAGCTGGCTAAGAAACCAAATACCAATTCAAGAGCAATGGAAACGCCAAAATAGACCATGGTGTTACTGCCCTCGCCCTCATCTGAATTTCGCGAAGCGACAATATTGGCGATAAAACGTGACAGGAAAATAACGAAAGTGTTCACAACGCCCTGCATTAATGTCATGGTCACCATATCACCATTCGCAATATGACTGACTTCATGAGCCAATACCGCTTCAGCTTCATCTCTTGTCATATTGTGTAGCAGACCCGTCGATACGGCGACTAACGAGTCGTTACGCTTTGCGCCTGTAGCAAAAGCGTTCATATCTGGCGCATCGTAAATAGCCACTGTTGGCATACCAATACCGGCTTGCTGCGCTTGACGGCTGACGGTTTGCAATAACCAATGCTCCATCTCATTACGTGGCGTTTCAATCACTCTGCCCCCAACCGAGCGCAGTGCCATGCTTTTTGACATAAGAAGTGAAATAAATGAACCACCAAAACCAAATACCGCAGCTAAGACTAACAAGCCAGACAAACTGCCATGCTGAATGCCGGTTGTCGCATAAACGATATTCAGAACAACACTGAGCACCAGCACAACAGCTAGGTTGGTTGCTAAGAATAAAAATACTCGCTTCATTACTTCTCTCCAAATAGGATGTTTTGATTAATTGTACCGATGATACCGTTCATATATCAGCCAACTTTTACTTTTATATAGAGATAGTGTTATCGATTTAATATTCAAGGTTAAGTGCTAAATTGCAACATTTAATGTCCGAGAAATTAACCAACAGATCCGATCAGTAAAAAGTTAGACTTTGGTCTTATTGAGAGGCGTAGTTAAAGCGATTAGATTGATCTAAGTCAATGGCTATACGCAAACTATTTGCAGATTCAGCTAAAAAGCGGGTATGTCACAACAAGCAAAGGAAACTATCATGGCCGAAGTCAATAGCTACCAAATGGCAATCGATTTATTATGTTGTCATCTAGGATTAACCGTTGAAGAAGCAAAACAACAATTGGGCATTACCACTCAGCCAACCATTCAAACCCCAGTGAGTGATATCCAACAATCGCTACTCGGTTTATCACAAGATAAATAGTCACCGTTCTCAAAAAAGCCGCCAATCGGTTCAATTCGAATGGCGGCTTTTTGTTTTGATTGTACTTCGATGTTAAACGTTAGCTTGCCACTCACTGCGCAAGGTTTTCGCCGCTAACACCAAGTTGGTCAATGCGGCTTCAACTTCCGGCCAATTACGCGTTTTTAAACCGCAGTCTGGATTCACCCACAAACGTTCTACGGGGATTTTTTCTGCGGCTTTACGCAGTAAATCTTCTATCCATTGTTGTGCAGGGATGTTGGGTGAATGAATATCATACACACCAGGGCCAATCGCATTGGGATAACTAAACTCCTCAAAGGCTTTAAGTAGCTCCATATTTGACCGTGATGTTTCGATAGTGATCACATCTGCATCTAATGCTGCCACCGCATCGATAATTTCATTAAATTCGCTGTAACACATGTGAGTATGAATTTGTGTTTCTGGACGAGCCACCGCCGCAGAGATCTTAAAAGCATCCACCGCCCACGACAGATACGCTTGATGATCGCGTTTTTTCAGCGGCAAGCCTTCACGAATCGCCGGCTCATCAATCTGAATAATATTGATGCCCGCATCTTGCAGATCGGCAACCTCATCACGTAAAGCCAGTGCTAATTGCTGAGCTATCTGCTGACGAGAAATATCTTCTCGTGGGAATGTCCAACATAAAATGGTCACAGGCCCAGTTAACATCCCTTTCATCTGCTTGCTGGTTAATGACTGAGCATAAGTCGACCAACCTACTGTAATTGGCTGCGCTCTTTCAATATCGGCAACCACAATCGCTGGCTTAACGCAGCGCGAACCATAACTCTGTACCCAACCAAATTGCGTAGTTTGAAAACCAGCGAGATTTTCTGCAAAATATTCCACCATGTCATTACGTTCAGCTTCGCCATGTACTAATACGTCTAACCCTAATGCTTCTTGACGCTGCACCGCATCGGCAATATGCCCTTTAAGCGCTTGCTCGTACTGCGCTTGGGTTAATTTCCCTTGTCGATAAGCGCTGCGCTCAGCACGGATATCACCCGTTTGTGGGAAAGAGCCAATCGTTGTTGTTGGTAGCAATGGTAAACCTAACACTTCTTGCTGATGATACGCTCGCTCACTGTATGGCGCACTTCGCTCGGTCAGAGCTTGATCAATACTATTGACACGTGCTTGGACTCGAGGCTTATTAACATGCAGGGCACTTTTTCGCTCGACAATCGGTAAACTATAGGTATCACAAGCTAAGATCGCCGCTTGATCGCCATCTAGCGCTTTCGCGAGTAAAGCCACTTCGGTAATTTTTTGCTTGGCAAAAGCAAACCAGCTGCGCACCTCCGCTGATAGGCTTGACTCTAAATCCAAATCCACCGGGCTGTGTAATAAAGAACAAGAACTGGCTAGCCAAAGCTTATCGCCTAACTGTTCTTTCACCGGTTGTAATAAGGTCAATAATGAAGCCAAATCCGCTCGCCATACGTTGCGACCATTGATGACTCCTGCCGATAACACCCAATCTTGAGGTAGCTTGTCGATGACGTTGTTTAATTGTTGGGGCGCAGCTGAAAGATCGATGTGCAAACCATTGACCGGTAATTGAATAATGTTATCTAACGTATCGACCACCGAATCAAAGTACGTGGTGAGTAATAGTTTTACCTCCCCTTGTAGCACTTGATAAGCTAATTTAAATGCATCTTGCCATTTTGGCTCTAACTCAAGGGCTAGAATCGGTTCATCAATTTGTACCCACGTCACCCCCTGTTTGGCTAATTTAGCCAAAATAGCTTGATACGCCGTTAATAGTCTCGGTAACAAACTCAGGCGATCAAATCCTTCTTCGACCTCTTTCCCCAAATATAAGTAGCTTAATGGCCCAAGTAATACTGGTTTGACTTGATGGCCAGCTTTAATCGCCTCATTGACTTCATCAAACAACTGCGGCCAACTGACTTCAAAACTATCATCAGCACTAAACTCCGGCACAATATAATGATAATTGGTGTTAAACCACTTGGTCATATCCGAGGCCGCACTGCCACTGCAACCACAGCTATTTTGCGATTGACCACGACCGACACGAAATAAAGTATCAATATCTGGAAAACCATCACGATGACGCTTAGGCACATGACCAAGTAATAAAGTGGTCGTTAACACATGATCATACCAAGCAAAATCACCAGCCGTGACAAAACTTAATCCTGCTTCTTTTTGCCATTGCCAGTTTTGTTGTCGAATGTCACTGCCTAGCTGTTGCAATTGATTTTGCGTTATCTCACCTCGCCAGTATTGCTCTAAAGCGAACTTCAATTGACGTTTTTCGCCGATACGTGGGTAGCCTAGAATATGAGTCGTCGTTGCCATGGTCGTTATCCTTTTGATCATTGATTTTGTCAGACACCGCCACACTAAAAGATGTCTGGATGTCCAAACTATCTCGCTAATCAATCACTGACACAATCGCCAATTATTCAACTTGTTTATTAATTAAATTCATATTGAGACTTGATAACTTCACTTCTTTAAATAACAAATAGCCATCTAGATGTTTACAGCTCCAAAAAAACAACGTAAGTTAAATAGTCATAGACAAAAATAAAGATAAAAATGACGGTGGCGCATGATAGAACTTAAACATTTAAAAACCTTAGTGTCGCTGCGTGAGACAGGATCGCTAACCGCAACCGCAACCAGTCTCCACTTAACGCAATCGGCTCTATCGCATCAAATCAAAGATCTCGAAGCACGGATTGGAGGACAACTATTTTTGCGCAAAACACGTCCGGTCCGTTTTACTTCTGAAGGGAATATTCTGCTTAAGGTCGCTGATGAAGTGCTACCAAGACTGGCAAAAGCCGAAAATGAACTGGCCAGTCTAAAAGAAGATGTTAATGGCCGATTACACATGGCGATTGAGTGCCATTCATGCTTTCAATGGCTGATGCCCGCGCTACGTGAATATCAAATTGCTTGGCCGAGCGTTACTCTCGATTTTTCTTCTGGTTTTGGATTTGAGCCTCTCCCTGCATTATTGGCGGGAGAGCTTGATTTAGTGATCACTTCAGATATTTTGCCTCGCTCTGAAGTACACTATGAACCGCTGTTTGATTTTGAAATGCGTCTCATAACGGCAACCAATCATCCACTAGCCGATAAAGCGTTTATTAGCGCGCAAGATTTAGCCGATCAAACCATGCTGAGCTATCCGGTACAAAAACAGCGCTTGGATGTCGTAAAGCTCTTTTTACAACCAGCAGGAATTGAACCAGCAAAATGGAAACAAGCCGATAACACCCTGATGTTAGTGCAAATGGTCTCTGCGGGATTAGGCGTTGCGACCTTACCGAATTGGGCAATCAGTGAATTTTCCCGTCAAGGATTGATCACCAGTAAACCGTTGGGGAATGGCTTGTGGCGCAGGCTATTTGCCGCAACTCGTCACAGTGAAAAAGACAAACATTATCTGCAAGCCTTTTTTGCTATCGCTCGTCAACAATGCAAAAGCCACCTCGATGGCATCAAGATGGCTTAAAAACTGATTAATTTGTAAAAACTAATAGGTTTGTAAAATTAGACCGCTTTAAACTGGTTGGTGAGAGGGTCGTATCTAAAACCCAAGTTCTGTAGCTTACCAACCACGTGTTCTTCATTCATCTCATACATGGAAACTAATTCGCCCAAGCTATCACATTCAAGCCGAAGCTTTTCATTTACAATACCGAGTAAAATAGCATCGTCAAGACGGCTCACATTGCTTAAATCCATCATCATGCTCCTCTATCATCACACGCCTTATTAACAAGCTTAGTCGTAATTAGCGGAATGAAAAGTGAACCGTCTCGCGAAACTCTGCCAATTATAAATAAAGATGATGGAAGCCAGTCGCAGCGGCCAAAAGCAAGCCTTGGGCAACAATCAACTGTCCTTTGTTCACAGGTTTCACCAATAATAAGTGCCAACACCAAGCAACAATCCCTATTACTAGCAATAAAAAACTGATTAATAGAGGCTGAGTCAATGCTGACAAAGATGGCGCATCGAGTTGATAGGCATAAGGAACAATACAGAGTGTTGCGATCATCGCTGACACAATACCCACCACCGGTAATAAACGATGAAAAGCTTGTAGACGTGTACGAGCGATCGTCAGTAAAAGATGCCCCAATATTGCGCCTAGTAAAAAGATCAAACTGAACAAAGACAAGCTGGCAGACATATTGACAGCATCAAAAATCAAAATCGCAACAAAAGCTAACACTAAACCATCTGCCAGATACATTACCCACAACGGCCCTTCTTGACGTGTTTTTTTAGTTTGTACCTGCGAGTAAAAATAAAGCAAAGCAAATACGACTAAAAATGCCTCAACTTTTAATGACGCAACAGCAAGCCACAGAATGGCAAGTACAGGCAGTACTTTATGTACTCGCCCTCGTTGTCCCGGACAAATATCACCTTTGACCAACACTAGCGTCAATAGTATTTGCGCACCTAACAACATAGGAGCCATCACACTCAGTAGAGAATAAAGCATAAGATCTTCGTTACGTAGTTAAAAATGGACGAAGATGATAACAAAAGCGTCGTACATCTGCCTACCTCGATGTTAAAACTGATAGTTGTATCATTCTTATTGATTCGATTCGTTATTCTCATCGAGGATCATAAATATCTAGCGCCATCATGAACAACTTCTTGTTTATAGTACGGAAAAAATCATGAGGTCACTATGAACACACGAATAATGGTTGGGCTAATTTCCCTTTCTTTACTGGGTTGTATCTCTCACCACCCTACTACACCTTTACAAGCCGATCAGCGATGGGTAACGGGTCAATTAGAGAATGGCTTAACCTATCATCTGTACCCTGATCATCATCAACCTGTTTCCATTCGTTTTTATGTCCATGCTGGGTCACTACAAGAAAGTCCTGAACAATCCGGCTACGCGCATTTCGTCGAACATATGGCCTTTAATGGCAGTATCCATTACCAACATAATGATGTGATTAAGATGGTGCAGCAGACCGGAGCCAGCTTTGGGGCCGACCTGAATGCATTTACTAGCTACAAAGAAACCGTCTATAGCCTAGATTTGCCGGATAACCTAGCGATAGACAAAGCATTACTCTGGTTTAGAGATATTGCCGATGGTCTACATTTTACGCCGCAAGAAGTTGAAAAAGAAAAAGGTGTGATCATGGGTGAATTTCGTTATCGAATGAGTGACGATAAACCATTTGAACAAAAATTTTATGAGCAATTAATCGCAAAAACGATTTATGCTCAACATGATGTGTTAGGAACACGAGATAGTGTTCAACAAGCGACTCCTGAACGCCTAAAAACCTTTTATCAAACGTGGTATCAACCTCAATTAACAGAAATTGTCATTACGGGTAATGTCACTCTTGAGCAAGGTGAAAAATGGATTCAAGAGTACTTTGCTAACTGGCAAGCAGGTGAGACACCTCGCCCAATCCATCCAAGTAAAACAAAATTGGATACACAAGATTTTATTGATTATGTCGCGACTGGTGAACACCCAAGTTTTTCTCTGTTAATCGATCGTGGAGAACATCGTATTACCAATCACGAACAGTTAATCAATCATCGTCTAGATAATATTGCTGAACAACTGATCTCTTATCGACTTGCTGCCGAGTTTAATCAAGCCGCACAAGTTCATACTCAATTACATGCGATCAGTTATCGTATACTTGATCAACGCTATTCTCTGATCAGTGTGGCTTTTCCTTACCAACAAAGAGGCATGGTCACCGACCTTACCTTATCAACATTATCGTCACTCCGTGATTTTGGCGTCAGCGAGCAAGAGCTACTGGCGGTACTTCATTCGTACCAAGACGACCTCCTGTATGCAACTCAAAATAAGCATAATCGGTTACCCCCTGAACATGCGAATGATCGAGTTTGGGCTATCTCTAACCAAGAGGTATTATCAAGCGAACTCGACTTCCAGCATGGCCTTAAACAATTACTCAGCAAAGCTTCTGTTGAAGAGGTCAATCGTCACTTAAAACAGTTACTACGTAGTGATGCCACTATCATTATTGGTGCTGATCGACAAGAAACTTTATCCAAACTCACCAATCAACGAGGTCATATACAAAAAACCAAGCAACGCCGTGGGATAAAAACTGAAATAGCCGACATTAATCCTGCATTGTATCAACCCATACAACAAGGAGAGATTATTAGCTCACAGTCTATCAACACCGACCCTGATATTGTTCATTGGCAATTAGAAAATGGTGTGGATGCTTATTTATTAAGAACATATAGTGGGAAAAAAAAGCTGCAACTTTTTTACTCTAGCTTAGGTGGTTACGCTGCTTTACCCAATGACCTATTTTATGCAACCGATATTTCACCGACCGTTCTGATGCAATCGGGTTTGGGTGACATGAATGGAGCACAAACGGACAGCTACTTGAAACGCAAAAACATGTCGATGGCGACCTTTATTGATAGCACCTCACACTGGTTAAGATTGGAAATGAATCAAAAGGATTTAGATGAAGGGTTCGCCATGATTCACCAGTTCTCTACACGGCCAAATCTTGATCTAATAAAACTGGATACGACCAATCAGCAACACAGAGCTAACTTAAGTCAGTTTGTGGCGACGCCCCTTGGCCAACTCATTAAAACCGTTAGCCATGATTCTTATAATCCGAGCAGTGCCCATTGGTTTAGGGATACTCAAGATCAACCGACCCCGACGGCAGATCAAGTCATGCAAGTGCATCAACAACTCTTTCAGCAAGGTAACTTTACTTTGGTTATCGTTGGCGATGTGACTCCCTCGACCATCACTCCCTTATTACGTCAATATATTGCTAATATTCCACTAGCGCCAGCGCAACCACTTAGACTTACTGCGGACTATTCAACCTCCATCAGTTCACAATTAGAATTACCGATAAATACAGACAACCACACTCTGATTGTTCATCGTTATATTGCTGCTGATTCCTCAGTCAAAAGCGCAAAAACCGTGTTCCTAGAAGACATGCTCTATCGCCTAGCGACACAAAGATTATTAGCCAACATTAGAGAAAATAAAGGGTTGGATTATACCCCTGAGGTTATCCCACTCAATAAGGATAGTGAACCGAGTTCTGACTGGTCATTTATTACCACCATTGATTCAGCTTATGTTGAGCAAACACAACAAGCGGTTCAGGAAGTTATCGAGAGTTTAACGCAGCATATCAGCCAAGAAGAAGTACAAACTGTCGCGAAACAACTCATCGTAGATTTAAAACTATTACAAGATAAACCAGAACAAATGGCATCAATGCTTAGCCGCTACCTTATTCATGGTTATGGTATTGAATCGCTAATGAATATCGAAGATACGGCGAATAGCGTTCGTGCTGAAGAGATGCAGCATCGAGCAAAGCAAATGTTTGGTGATACAAGTATCAAACAAATCAGTATCATGACACCTAAACAGAGCGGTTAATCGAGTAGCCGAAGACAACACAGCGACTGACCCGAGAAACTCAAACGACTTGGAGTTGCAGATAGGTGGCAAGTAAGTTTATCCCCATGAGCATAGACATGCTACAGGATTAGGCTGAACGAACATGGTCAACACCGCTGCAGCTTCAAGTAGGAAGGGAGTAGAGCCGTCAGGCTTGTCAGGGGTATCTAGAGGAAAACGACACTAAGTGATCACAAAAACGGTTGTCTTTCTGCTAAATGCAGCAAGACATCCGTCTGAGTCAGTAAGCCCTTATATTTATCTCCATCCACCAAAACCCAAGGAAACGGGGTTTCATTACTGATTAATTCCGAGATTTTATCTTGTTTGGTGTCCGCATTAAGTTGGGTAAAATGAACTTGCATCAACTGGTTAACAGGTCGTCGCCAAATCGCAGCTTCACGCATCGTTTCCAATTCGGTTCCCATCGTCGGCGTTAAGTGCAAATTTAACGTCTCTCTCTGCACAATTCCAACACAAACCCCTTTATTGATAACTGGTAGTGCGTCGGTTTGTGTCACTTTAAAATACTTGTCAACCAAAGAAAGAGGCTCACTCGGATCAAGATGTGGTTTGCCTTTAAATAAATGGATTAAGCTGGTTTTCTTTTGTTGCTGATCAGATTTAGTATCGATTCCTACTAAGTTTTGACGATAATTTTTCGCTTGATGTAGTGACGTAAAAGGCAATGGTTTAGAAAAAAAATAGCCTTGCATATAATCGACACCCAATGACTTCAATACGGTCATTTCTTGTTCAGTTTCAACCCCTTCTGCAACAACCTTAATCCCTAGACTATGACATAAGCCAATGATCATATTTACTATTTTGCATTTATTACTACCAAGCTGAATATCAGTAACAAACTCACGATCGATTTTTAAATAATCAAAATGGCAATCACTTAAATAAGTAAACGAAGAATATCCGGTACCAAAATCATCAATCGCAACGGTTACACCTTGTTCACGCAGTGATTTTAATGCGTTAGCTTGCTTTGACTGGCTATCGAAATAAGCACTTTCGGTTAACTCTATGGTGATGGATTGTGGGCTATCGGTGTAATTTTCTATCATCTCTAAAGTGTTGGTTAATATTTGTACCGCATCCATTTTGCTATTAAAAGAGCGATTAATGGTTAATCCAATATGTTGCCCAAACAGCATTTTAATTTTGGGTAAAGCCTGCAGAGAAAGAATACCGACCGTTCTATCTAACTCGCTGATCAAGTTAAGATCCTCAGCAATACTGATCATTTCTTGAGTTGTGAATGCATTATCCTTAGTGGCTTTAAAACGGCATAATGCTTCAAACTTTACGATTTCCCAAGTTTTGGTATCGACGATGGGTTGATAATGAACCTCGAGATCCCTTTCAGAAATCGCTTTGCTCACTAAATCCTCTAAGGATTTGCGACGCTTAACTTGTTGATGTATTTCACTGTGATAGAAACTAATCGTTTTCGACTCACCGGCATGTTGTTCAAGCATCGCTTGCATAGCATGAGTGACCATTCTAGCTGGTGTTTTGGCATCTAATTCTAAAACCGACACGCCAATACGACCACCAATCACCGTTGCATATATTTCAGATTCTTTCTTTAAGTCTTGCATGAAACGTCGAATGGCATGTTGAATTTGTCGAAAATCTGTCGTTTTTTGACACTTAGTACACGCTAAACACACAGCATAAATATCTTTACCAACGTAACCTGTCAGTTTGGCTTCTTCGCTATTAACCAAGAAATTAGACAACATGACCATCTCAGCATGGCGATGCTCCGTCGAAAATTGAGGCTGAAAAACAAGCACAATTAATGTTGTATCTTCTTGATTTTCTTTCTGGTAGATACTCAGTAAATCTTTAAATTTCTCTTCCGTTGGCAATTGGGTCAGCAGATCAATTTCGCCTAATGGCATATCAGCTACTCGATAAAGGCTTTCTGACAAATCCAAAGTCATCCCTAAAAAAAATACCCGACCATCCTGTAAAGTAATTTTCTGAATGGTTAACTCTTGTGGCGAGATTTTTCCTGATGCGAGACGATTTAAAATAACCCCGCTCCAAGTACCATAATGATTAATGTCATGCCACATAGATTGATAAAAGTCGGCTGAGTGCTTTTGACTATTAAAAATACTGGCCTTTAAACCGAGTAATTCGCTTTGTTTAAAACCCGAATATTGCTCAAAATAACGGTTACACGCTAGGATTCTCGTATCCTGATCAGTCAGCATAAATCCATGATGTGTGTTATCAAAGAGGTCTTCAAATAACTTAGCTAATGCTCTTACCGAACCGAGTTTTATTAATGGTTGTATGGTTCCTTTCAGTAAAACGGCAGAAATCCGCTCAATGAAAAATTCGACATAAATTAGCGTTTTTTCAGCAATAACCAGACTGCAATTGAAATAATGACTCTCACCCGTTTCAATCACATACTTAAAACAACGCTTCATTTCAGCCGCTTTACTCGGCGTCATATAACGTAAAATATCTTTAATATTAGTCGTAGAGTGCTGCATAGAAAACAAGTGATTGAGCATTGCTTGATCACAAATAAACTCGTGAGTTTCAATGTTTAGCGACCACGCAATAGCGCTATATCCCACATTAGTAGGGTGTTTTGAGGACTTCTTCTGTAAGCATTCTTGAGAATCTACTTGTGTCATAATTATCCCAGCCTTGAGCCTAACTGACGTTCCTGAACAAGTCATACTCACCATGAAGTAATAAACTTGCACGAATAAAAACTACTTGCATACTAATTAATGTAGACCATGTCACAGAAAATGACCCAAAAAATCTCTTAATTTGACTTCAAAAGATTTTTAACTTTTTAGTCAATACGTTGACGAACATGTTTCATTAAAAAATGGTCTACATATAACTGAGCAGGTTCCCCTAGATACTACTGATACAAGTCGTTATAATGCGCGGCTCATCTATCAGAGGTTAAAATATGCACAGCAATATCACTCCTATCCATCACTATAAAAAATACTGGGCTGAATGCTTTGGAACGGCACCCTTTCTTCCTACCAGTAAGCAAGAGATGGATGCGCTAGGATGGGATAGCTGCGATATCATTATTGTCACTGGCGACGCGTATGTTGATCACCCTAGTTTTGGGATGGCGATCATTGGCCGCTTGCTAGAAGCGCAAGGTTTTCGGGTCGGTATCATTGCTCAGCCGGAATGGCATAATAAAGAGGCTTTTATGGCTCTGGGTAAGCCAAATCTCTTTTTTGGCATCACCGCAGGTAACATGGACTCGATGATTAACCGCTATACCTCTGATAAAAAACTACGTCATGATGATGCTTATACACCAAATAATGAAGGTGGAAAGCGCCCTGATCGCGCAACCTTAGTCTATTCTCAACGCTGCCGAGAAGCTTATAAAGATGTCCCATTAGTCTTAGGTGGTATTGAAGCGAGCTTACGCCGCGTTGCTCATTATGATTATTGGTCTGATAAAGTTCGTCGTTCGGTGCTGTTCGATGCCAAAGCTGATATTTTGTTATTTGGTAATGCGGAACGCGCTTTAGTCGAAGTTGCCCATCGTTTGGCTAATGGTGACGCTATTACTGAGATGACCAATATCCGTGGCACGGCGGTTATCCTACCTGCCGCACCCGACCATTACACGATTATTGATTCTTCACGGATTGAAAAACCGGGTAAGGCGTTTGTACCGATAAATCCTTATGCGGTAGAGGCTCAGTGTGAGACAAATCAGGAAAAAGAAGCCGAAGCGAAGCCAATCACCATTCGTCCCTCTCGTCACGATGCAGCAACGACAGCCGTACGTTTACCAGCCTTTGAAAAACTGAATAATGACCGGATCTTATACGCCCATGCGAGCCGCGTGTTGCATTTAGAAACTAATCCCTATTCGGGACGTGCATTAATTCAGCGCCATGGTGATCGTGAATTGTGGGTCAACCAAGCCCCAATTCCACTCACCACCGAAGAGATGGATTACGTATTTGGATTAAATTACGCTCGAGTGCCTCATCCTCAATACGGCCAAGCCAAAATCCCCGCTTACGATATGATCAAAACCTCGGTGAACATTATGCGCGGCTGTTTTGGCGGCTGTTCATTTTGTTCCATTACCGAGCATGAAGGACGTATTATTCAAAACCGCTCAAAAGAGTCGATCCTCAATGAGATGGAAGAAATTCGCGATAAAGTGCCTGGGTTTACGGGGACTATCTCTGATCTAGGAGGTCCAACCGCCAATATGTACCGTTTGGGCTGTAGCGATCCTAAAGCAGAAATGAACTGTCGTCGTCCGTCGTGTGTTTTTCCGGGTATTTGCCATAAACTCAATACTGATCATAAACATACGATTGATCTTTATCGTGAAGCGCGCAAGGTAAAGGGCATCAAAAAAGTGATGATTGCTTCTGGTGTACGCTATGATTTAGCGATTGAGTCTCCAGAATATGTGCGTGAATTGGTCACTCACCACGTGGGCGGTTATCTAAAAATTGCTCCTGAACATACCGAAAAGAACCCTCTCGATCTGATGATGAAACCGGGTATGGGCACTTATAACCGTTTTAAAGAGATGTTTGAGAAATACAGTGCTGAAGCAGGTAAAAAACAGTATTTAATCCCTTACTTTATTTCTGCTCATCCGGGCACCGAGGATGAAGACATGCTCAACCTCGCGTTGTGGTTGAAATCCAATAATTATCAATGTGATCAGGTACAAAACTTCTACCCATCACCGATGTGTAACGCGACAGCAATGTATTACTCCGAAACCAACCCATTAAAACGAGTCAAGTACAAAAAACGGGAAGAGGTGACTGTCGCTAAAGGTGAGCGCCAACGTCGATTGCATAAAGCATTACTACGTTATCATGACCCACTTAACTGGCCTTTGATCCGTGAAGCTCTGATTAACATGGGCAAGAAACATTTAATCGGAGACAAAGCAACCTGTTTAGTACCCGCTGATGATGTTGACGCTCGCACTCCAGCCCAGCGGCGTAAGTCTGGCCGCCACGGCGCGAATCGATTTGCGACCAAACATACCAATACCCAACCTGGGTTTGATGCTCTACGCAGTAATGCTAAACCTCATACGGCTAAAAATACATCATCGCCTAAAGGGAAAAATCGCACCACCAAACCAACCGCTAAATCTGCTCGCCCTTAATCGCTTAGCTTATATTGGATATAAAAAACTCAGGCAAACCGCCTGAGTTTTTTTATTAAAGGGGGGAGAATTAAACAATAAACTTGTTCATCACCGCCTCTTGACGACGAACATCTTCAAGCTGCTCTTGCATCTGTTGGTTAGATTGGCTGGCGGTATCCGATACTTGTACTGATAAATCTTTAATTTTTACCGTATTGGTATTAATTTCTTCAGCCACCAAACTTTGCTCTTCAGCCGCCGACGCGATTTGCATATTCATATCACTAATTTGCTGAATCGCTTGACGGATACGCAATAAAGCATCGTTCGCTTCGCTCGCCTTGGCGACGGTCTCTGTGGCCGTATCTTTACTTTGCCTCATCGCTCCAGCGACTGAGCTTGAACCCACTTGCAGTTGTTCGATCATACTGCGAATCTCTGTCGTCGACTGTTGCGTGCGCTGAGCAAGTGTACGTACTTCATCAGCCACAACCGCAAAACCACGACCAGATTCCCCCGCTCGCGCAGCTTCAATCGCTGCATTTAAAGCCAACAAGTTGGTTTGATCGGCAATATCATTAATGACTTTTAAAATGGTCTCGATGTTGGAGGTCGCACTTTCTAATTGCTTGACCTCTTCTACTGCTTGATCAATCCGTAACGCCAGAGAGTTAATCGCTTCCGTGGTATGCGATACCACTTCAGATCCTTGTTCCGTCGCGTTGTCCGCCTCTTGTGCTGCCGAAGCCGCCCCTTGCGCATTGCCAGCTACATTCATCGCTGTCGCAGCCATTTCATTCATTGCTGTTGCCAACTGCTCAACTTCATGCATCTGACTTTGCATTGCTTCTGTCGATGCTTGTAATCCGTGCGCCGTGGATTCAGTGCTGTGCATGATCTGTTGACCAATCTGCTTCGACTCTTTAATCAACTGCTGCAGAGTTTCGGTAAAGCGATTAAAGCCGCTAGCTAATCGAGCAAACTCATAATCGGTATTGGTATCAAGCCGCTTGGTCAAATCTCCCTGCCCAGAAGCAACATCTTGAATCGCATCATTGAGGGTGTCCAATGGACGCATTAAAATGCGGATCACAAAAGAAAGAATCAAGGTACTGACCACTAATGCCAGCAGTGAGTAAATCAACGCACTACGCCGCAAATCATCAACCGCAGCAAACGCAATGCTCTCATCCAGTAAAACTCCAACTGACCAAGTTTCGCCAGGAATGGGAACAAAACGTAATTGATAGTCTTGATTATTAATCCTCACTTCTTGTACATCACGACTGATACGTACATTCGGTAAGAAAGCCGACATTGGTTCACCATTAAAACGCGCCTCAGGGTGAGCAACCGTCGTACCATCATCAGAAACAATAAATAGATAACCGGCATCAAATAAAGAGACTTGGTTAACCAGTTCGGCAAGAGACACTAGGCTAACATCAAAAAATATTGCCCCCGAAAATTGCCCTCGATAATTGACTGGTGTAGCAATTGAGATCAAAATCTCTCCCGTAGCTGAATCGGCGTAGGGCGCGGTAATGGTTAATTTCCCTGCATTTTTAGCATCACGATACCAAGGCCGAACTCTTGGATCCCATGTTGCTCCGGGGTTCCAACTTGGGTCACTACCGACATAAGAGCCATCTTTATCATAACCAAACCCGACCAAAATAAAACTTTTCGCTAAAGCCCTCTGGCGAAGCACATCGGCGACACTTCGAGGATCAATATCGACCTGAACCAGCTCTGTGACATACTGAGCTAACGCTTTACTACCACTGAGATCTTTACTCACCGTATTGCGCACCCCACTAACAATTTCTTCGACGCTGCTATTCACTTGAGTTTCAATCTCAGAGCGCATAGTAAAATACTGTTGCGTCGACAAAAGTGTCAGCGTCAAAAGTAGCATCACGGATGACGCTGCGACTACTTTATGACTGAATTTCATGGTTTATCCCTCAAAGCAAACTATCTTCATGCATGGTTGTGCATGCTCACGTCCTTAATTGTTAGGGTCAGACAAAGGGATGACAGCAACATAACGTTACTAGGATCGATTTATTCCAACTCACTAAGGTTTGCTAAGCCATTTACACCAAACCAACTCTATTTTTATGCACTAAGTATGAACCAAGATCGCTGATTGTGCTGAACAAAACATCGATTACTATCAAATTTATCAAGAATAAAAAAACCGCAGTAAGGATAAGAGGTCTCTCACTGCGGTTTTATTTTGAAAAATAAGATAAATTACGCGTATTGCTCGGCAAACTCTTGCATAAAATCGACCAGAGCTTGTACCCCTTCTAATGGCATCGCATTGTAAATAGATGCGCGCATACCACCAGAAACCCGATGGCCTTTTAGCGAAACTAATCCTCGAGTTTCAGCCAATGACAAAAAAGTGTCATCAAGCTCAGGTTTGGCTAATTGAAACGGCACGTTCATTAACGAACGATTATCTGGATGGATGGTATTCCGATAAAAATCTGACGAGTCAATGTAGTCGTACAGCAAGGCTCCCTTCGCTCGGTTAATCTTCTCTATTGCTTGAACACCGCCTTGCTGTTTGAGCCATTGAAATACTAATCCTGACAGATACCATGCAAACGTCGGCGGTGTATTAAACATCGATTCTTGTTCGGCCAACAATTGATAGTTAAGAATACTCGGTAGCACTTCATGGGCTAAACCAAGTAAATCATCACGCACAATCACAATACAGATCCCTGCGGGCCCAATGTTCTTCTGCGCGCCAGCATAAATTACGCCATAACGAGAAACATCGATCTCCCGAGATAAAATCGTCGATGACATATCCGCCACAATCGGTTTATCCGTGATCGGCAAATCATTAATCTCAATACCATCAATCGTTTCATTGGGACAAAAATGCACGTAAGCCGCTTCTGGATCAATCACCCACTCACTGGCTGGTCGTACCGCGGTTTTGCCTTGCTTATTGATTTTTGCGTCAAACACATCGACACGACAATATTTTTTGGCTTCTTTGACTGCACTCGCGGCCCAGTATCCTGCATCAATATAGGTAGCCGTACTCGCCGACCCCAATAAATTTAGAGGGACTGCTGCGAATTGAGCTCGAGCACCGCCATGACAGAAAAGTACCTTGTAATTATCAGGAACGTTGAGCAAATCACGCAAATCTTGTTCAGCCTGTTGAGCCACTTGAATAAAAGGCTTACTACGGTGGCTAATTTCCATCACTGAGACGCCAAGACCATTCCAGTTCACCAACTCAGCTTGCGCTTTGTCCATGACGGCTTTAGGTAAAGCGGCGGGACCCGCACTAAAATTATAAATAGTGTCCGTATTCGGCTCCATGTATTGCTTGCTCCTGCTATCGAAAATGGGGAAATCATGTCAAAAATAAATAACCGCACTCACCACCCCTCCCTAAAAATGGATGCTGAGTGTTCTCGGTATACCATTTTTTTAAAAGAAGAAACAGCTTGAACTGACTGAAAATCAGCGGTTAATTATTTTTCAGTGACGGTATTTTAAATGCCTTTAAAACCGCTCCAAAAGGAAGCGGTTTAATGAAGGATAAAACAATCTTTACTAACGCATCAATAATGGCATCATTAAACTGATTAAAGGTACTTGCTTACCATTATCAAATGAGACATTACCTTGATTGATTTGAGCACGAATTCGATACCCTTGCTCATCTTGTGAAGCCATCTCCATCATGACTAGCTCATCCATCCCTTGTTGAATAAACGGATAATCTTGGGCAAATTGTTGAGAGACAAAGTTATCAAGATGTCCCGTTAAAGCCGGTAAAATCACGCTCGGATCTTGTGAAATATTATTCGTACCTTCTGGAATAATCAGCATCCAATTGGCCGAAAAATCACCATCACCAACTTTGACCGCGAGTTGATTTAGACTCAGACTAAAACCTTGAGAAAATAGTGTTTCTATCAATGGCAGTGCTTGATTTAAAGCCTGTGCTGGCATGGTTGAGTAAGTTTGATATAGTGCGGACAATTGCTCAAAAGCTTGGCTATCAACATCGGCTAACGTGAAGTCAAACGTGGCATCATGCACTTCGCCTTCATCGCTAACTACTTGATCAACCGTCAATTTATGTTGGCTAGTAAAACGTTTTTTATGGGCATCCATCGATGAAGTAAACTCATAATTGCCTTGACGAATAAGCAAAATGGATTGATGGTCACTGTCGTTGATATTCAGTTCACCGATTGACAGTGCTTGCTTGCCGAGCCAAAAGCCCACTTCTTGTTTACCATGGCCTTTTGCTTCCAGTTTAGACAGTTGCATTTTTTGACCATTGATAAAATCAATCATTACCGATGGCAAACTCAGATCATAAGTCACTTCCCCTAAAGTAGTGACCGTACCAGTCAGTTGAGCTGGCGTTAACGATATCCCTAAAGCTTCATCGTCAGGCGATTGATAATGCCAGCTACCTAACTGAACATGATAATCCGTATTACCATTTAATTGAGTAACCGTGGTCATGGTTAATGGTAATTCGGGGTATTCTGGCAATCTTGATTGCGCCGACAAGCTGAATAATTGATGTTGAATATCGCTTTCTACTACCCACTGTGTCGGCAAACCTTCACTGATCAGTTGCTGTCTGACTCGCTCATCGAGCACTGTAAATCGAGCCGAAACATGAGAAGAAAGATAGCCACGGTCATAATGGATAAGCTCTGCGCTTACTTGCTGATTGGTTAAATTTTCTAGGCCGTGAGTAATCGCTTTCTGACCAATTTGTCCAACCGCTAAAGGCCAACACAAGACTAACACTACCGCACCACCGATAGCTCCTATTCGTTTGATATTTTGCATAAATGACTCGATTGCTTATTATTTTAAGCAGTGTAACGCAGATGATTGATCCAGCTCAAGTGGCGCATCCTTACCATCAGCGAACTCAAATATTGACGAGGTTAAGATTCTTAAACTCAGCTCTCAAATCTTTTTTGCAAAGCTTGTTACAGTAGCTTGGCTAAAATAATGATAGGGACTACTGTGAACCGATATGCTTTGCTGTGCTTAGACAACAATCCAATTAGTATTGAACAATGGCGTCATGAATTAAGTATTTTTTCCGCCAAGTTTGATCTTTACACTGCTGATTCTATGCTAGAAGCTCAGCAGGCACTTGAATTCATCAAAGATAATCAACAAACAGCAGCGCTAGTGATTGCCAGTCATCATGAAGGCTTTAATGGCGCCGAGTTTTTAGTTCAATTGGACAAATCCCCAGAAACGAAATACGCGCGAAAAATATTAATCAGCAGTGGTCAAGATATTCAAGCCATCTTAAATGCCGTGAATGAAGGACGTTTAGATTATTGTTTAACGAAGCCATTGCAAGATAACGTCTTATACAAGACAACCCTCCAAGAATTGACCACCTATATTCTTGATCATGATAAAGATAACATTCTTAATTACAGTACATTACTGGATCAAACTCGTATTTTACGTGCGCACATCGATCAGAAAATGCGTATCTATCGTGAAGGTTTTATCAGCGATTATCACCGCATGTCCGATCAACAACTCGCCGAGCAAGTTATTGGTGCCTTGTATGAGTTTTTTGACGGTAATGATGAAACACGAGCCTGCCGAACTTACTCCGCAGAGCATTTACTTACCGTTGAAGGTGAAGATAACCATTTCTTGTGGTTTATCACCTCTGGTGAAGTCGCTCTGTATAAACGGGATGAACTCGGTCAACAAAGGGAAGTCGTACGCCACAATAAAGGCAATATCGTCGGGGGGATGTCTTTTGTCACCGGTGAGCCCTCTTTCTCTACCGCGTTAACGTTAACTCGTACTGATGTCATCAAATTAGACCGCGATATTTTTGCTAAAGTGATGCATAGCGATACCAGTTTACTGCCCCTATTTACTAACTTACTACTGCGTCATTTTAATCGACGGCTACAACGCAGTATTAATACTAAATTACAATTACAAAAAACGCTCGACTCACTGGAATCGGCGCATAAACAACTGATGGAAAGTGAAAAAATGGCCATGCTGGGTCAGTTGGTCGCTGGCGTGGCTCATGAGTTAAATAATCCTGTAGCTGCTATTCTACGAGGCAGTGATACCTTACGAACTCATATTGCTCAGCTGGTCGGCGATGCTCCTCCCCACTCTTTAGAATATACTGGTGCACAATTGCTGGCCCAAGCCTTACAATCTAAACCTATGTCAACGGCCGAGGAACGAGCAAAAGCAAAACAGATCGCCGAACAGATACGTCATCCGTTGTTAGCGAAAAAAATCGTCAAATTAGGCCTAGAACACGATCAAAACCTACTCAATTTAGCTAAATCCCAACCACAACAGGCATTACAGAATATTGAAAAATTAGAAGTGTATTTCTTAGCTGGGAGTAATCTGCGCTCAATTCAGGTTTGCGCGCAGCGAATTGCCGATATGGTAAAAAGCCTCAAGGGCTACGCAAGAGCGGATGACGAAACATTTCATATTGTTGATATCCATGAAGGATTAGAAGATACGTTAGTTATTTTTGAAAATCGCCTCAAAAGACATCGGGTTGAAAAGCATTATGCCAAACTCCCCGCTATCTCTTGCCTCCCTATCGCCCTACAACAAGTTTGGACTAACCTTATCTCAAATGCGGTGGAAGCGTTTCCAGAGCATGGCGTATTAATCATTACCAGTGAGCTACGCCAACAAGGTAATCACGCTTATGCGGTGATCAGTTTTACCGATAACGGTTGTGGTATTCCTAAAGAGCGACAAGACGAGATTTTTACGCTTAATTACACCACCAAACGAGAAGGTGATTTTGGGCTAGGGATTGGTTTATCCGTTTGCCAACAAATTGTTCGTCAACACCAAGGATGGATCAACGTAGAAAGTGAGGTCGGTCAATACACTACGATGCAGGTTTGGTTACCCGTCAACCGAGAACCTATTTAGGGAGAAATAAATGCAAAAACTGATGATTTTATGTGTCGATGATGAACGTGAAGTGCTCAATAGTGTTATGCAAGATCTAAACGAATTCGAAGAGCATTTTATCCTCGAAGCCGCAGAGTCTGTGGCAGAGGCGAAAGAAGTTATTACTGATTATCAACAGCAAGGGATACCACTAGCGCTCATTTTGTGTGATCACATCATGCCGCAAGAAACCGGTATTCATTTTCTTATCGAACTTAATCAATCCGATGCCACTCAACCAACACGTAAGGTACTCTTAACTGGGCAAGCGGGATTAGACGATACCGTCGAAGCGATTAATCACTCAAGCTTACATTTCTTTATCACCAAGCCTTGGCAAGCCGAACAATTACGCCATACCGTGAAAGAACAGCTAACTCATTACGTGATCGAAAATGAACCTGATTTAATGGCTTGGATGCCAATTCTTGATACTGAATTAATTCTAAACGCACTGGCAGCGAATCGATCCAGTTATGGTGAATAATGTTAAACGTGTACCCTATTAAGCTCGACGGATAAAAATGGCAGCATTCTAAACAATATCACGTTGATTTTGCTGTTTTTTTATCAAGGTAACCCAATCTTGACATTTTTTGGTAGAGTTAGCCTCCATCAATGAATTATGATGTTATAACACTCGAAATAGTAATTGATTTAGTGTGTACCCAAATAAGCCATTCGATAAACCATGTGGATTAGATTTGAAATCAGTTGCAACGTTTTCAATACTGCATCTTAGGATCGCTTGGGTATACTATGGAATTAATCATAAACAGATAGGTTTATTGTGACTATGCGCAAAACAATCATGGCAACCGCTCTACTTTTAACGTCGGCACACGCTTTGGCTCAAACGGATCCAAACAGCCCAACCGTAATGAGTAATTTTAACTACGAATATGTCGAAGCTCGTTTCGGCGCTAGCCCTGCGACCTTCGGTGCGGCAATCAGTAAATCGATTCATCCTAATGCTCATATGATTGTACGTATCGATTCTGAGTTTGAAAGTGATTACGATCTCGCTGCAGGTTTTGGCTTTCATGCCCCGATTAATAATTGGGCAGATTTAACGGGAGAAATGTTATTCCGTTTACAAGACAAGAAAAGCTACGGCAGTGCAGATTCAGGAATGGAACTGAATTTAGGTGTTCGTCAGTGGCTAGGCCCACAACTTGAAGTAGGTGGCAAAGCTGGCTACGTCTCTATTGATGACCGCGATGATTGGATCGGCTCTGTGTATGCTCGCTTCCACTCAACGGAATTGTTCTCACTCGGCGCAGAAGCCCGCTTCAATGATGCTTATGGCGACCAACTGATGCTTACGGCTCGTTTTAAATATTAATCAACTAAGTGTAACTACTTGGTGCTTGTCATAAAATAAGCCGAAGTCTCTCGACTTCGGCTTATTTATTATTACTCAACGAGCTTGGCAATATTCCAACAGTTGACGTTTCTGTGGCTCTTGGAGTAGCTTCCAATGTACCCCTTCAATTGCTCCAGCAAACTTCCATAAGAGTTTGACATCAACATCACTGCCATAAATTTTACGTACCTTACTAAATACAGCAGGTGCGCCAAGTTTTACAAAAGTTTCAACATCGTTCACGCCGGCTTTTTTTACCATCCGCTCAAGAGTCAACTGCATATTAGGCAAGTCTCTTAGCCGACGGCTCGCTTGAGATTTTTGAAAGCTACGTTGTGAAATAGAATAAAAGATGGAGCGTTGAATAATATCATCTAGTTGCGCATAACCTTGTTCAAAAAGTTGCGTAATATCATAATAATTAACCGTCGCCGTAGTCTGTTTTTTTACATGACGGAATTTTTCACACCCTAGTTGGGCCAATCGTTCATCCAATTCTTCACTACCACGAAGAAAAATCGCATCCTCAGTTAACAACGCGTACATGGCCTCTTGCTGAAATAAGCCAACACCGCCGAACATTGAACGCTTTTGGTAGTCTCCAAACTTAATTACATAATCAAAAAATGTTGTCTCACTCATCTTGATAGATCCTTTAATCGTCGTCCCCGAGTCACAAAGATCACCAGATAGCAGCAAGTTATAGCGAATAAATTAGGTATACATCGCAAGCTTATTTTTACTACGTGCCTGCGTATTGATTTATGTACATGATAGTTAATTCCATAAAATAAGTCCGGACTTAACTCACATCCACCACCTGAAAAGCGTTTTAAAAAGCTACTGACCTCACAAAATCTCAATGTTGCATATCAGATGTTATTCATTTCATACTTTATATTGCACGATAAACCGATTAAGACCCGTTTAATGGTTGCATCTCTTTATTAGCAATCGGTAAAATGGGACGTCTTCCCGCTTTTGACCGGATACGATGAACCATTTATCTTTTTATTGGCTTCCCGAAAATAAACATCTCCTTATCCAAGGATTGGAAAGTGAGTTTGCTCAGCTGGTTAAATTCTCAATCAGTACAGGCAAAATAGCACTGCCCCCTATCCCAGATGTAGTATTAAAAATTCAACAATTATGTGGTATTGAATCAACCACAGTCGCTGATGTTGCCGCGTGCCTGACTGATGACCCAAGCCTCGCGGCAGTGGTTATCCGTATCGCAAATTCAGTTGTCTTTAATCGCCGCAATATCACTTGCCTTGATTTAACGACAGCAGTTTCCCGTTTAGGCATTATACGTGTACGTGAAATTGTCACTGCCCAAGCGATTGAGCAGCTCAAGCATTCAATTAATCTTAGCTCTGCGTGCAATAAAGTCCTGACCAATAGTGCTGCCATATCGCGTGAATTCGGTGCCAGTATGGTTTTAGTCACTCAATGGTTTAAGCGTTTAGAACCGCAGCACTATCAACACTTAGAACAAGAGAAAGCCTTGTTGGTTGGTCTATTGGCCGATATCGGTCTGTTTTGCTTAGTGAATGAATATCACCTTTATTTGGAAAATGGACACTACCTCGATCAAGACATTGCGCTGCAGATTTTCCATTCGAACTGTTCTGTAACCAGTCAACTCGTTTTAAAACATTGGGGGTTTGATAACGATTTTCTCGAAGTGGCGAGTAACCAACCATTTATTGAGCATCGCCAAGAAGTCAGTTATCTTGATATCGCTCGTATCGCAAATCATCTGCTGTTGTTTCGGAAACAAGATGACGCTTTAGATGAGCATGAAGTAGAAATTAACGCCACTGGTGCAGAAGTCCTTTACCATTTAAGTAATATGACGGACGTTGAATTTCGTACTCAGTTGCATGGCGTAATTAACGCCAGTGGTTTTTGAACACTCTCCCCAGTTATCGTTAATATGAGCTGGGGTTACCCCTTGAGGAATCTATGTTTTTAGGGATGTTATTTATTTTTGCCCCACTGGTTATCGGGTATCTTTTTTCTATCACACAGCCAGCAAAATTAACCTTACTAAACAAAGCAACGGTTTCTCTGGTTTATGTCATCCTCTTCCTGATGGGACTTAGCCTTGCTGCATTAGATAATTTAAGCGCTAATCTACAAGCAATTTTGCGTATTGCCGGCGTATTTTTCCTTGCCATGGGCTGCTGCAATTTGTTGGCCCTACCCTGGATTGATAAATGGCTACCAATTGATAGCCAAGCAACACAAACCAAATTACCCCTATCAAGTATGGCGTTAGAATCGATCAAGCTGATTTTTGTTGTTGGTGCAGGACTGTTGCTTGGCTTGGTTCTTGGTTTTGATTTATCTTGGGTAGAAAGCGCCAGTGAATGGATTTTATTCATTTTGCTGTTTTTTATTGGCGTTCAATTAAGAAACAGTGGTTTAACGTTAAAACAGATCTTGTTGAATAAGCATGGCATGATCATCGCAGCCGTCGTCATTATTACCTGCTGGATAGGTGGATTCCTAGCCGCTTTAATTCTCGATATCCCTGTCTATCAAGCATTAGCTATGGCTTCTGGGTTTGGTTGGTACTCATTATCCGGAATTCTGATGGGCGATGCTTTTGGCCCTGTCTATGGTGGCGCTTCGTTTTTAATTGAACTGATGCGTGAATTAGTCGCACTGGTGTTAATTCCAATGTTTATTGGTCGAAAACCCTGCGCTTCTATTGGTTACGCTGGAGCAACGGCCATGGACTTCACTCTCCCAGTGATTCAGACCACGGGTGGCGTGCGCTGTGTTCCCGTGGCGATTGTCAGTGGCTTTATCTTAAGTCTATTAGTGCCTTTTTTAATGCTGTTATTTGTCTCTCTTGCAGGTTAGCTCTCAGGAATCGGCCACAGCCCACTTTACAATACATCAACATTTCATCAAGATACGTAACCCAATTAAGTGACTGAGTAAAGCACGCCAATCGAACAAAGAGAGAACTGCCAAAGCGATATCAATGACTGCAGGACAAGCTTTGGGTTTTGGTTTAGATTGCCTAGCTGACATTAACCAGCCTCAACAATAACGACATAATTATGGTATCAGAACACAAAATAGCGGATGCAAACTTTGAGAGCCTTCTACGTATATTCACCGTACCAGAAGGACCAGACTCTACTCTGACTCGTATTGAAGAAGAGCTGTCACGTAATTTAAACCAATTTTTACGTGAGCATATTGTCGCAGAAGAAAAGCCGCTTAAAGAGATAGAAAAAGACTTTTCCAATCCGCACATTCCTGAAGCGCCAGAGTTTGTCTCAGAGCATACTCAACATTTAATGGATACGTTAGTGGCTCAATCGGTGCATACGGCATCGCCCAGTTTCATTGGCCATATGACTTCAGCATTACCTTATTTTTTAATGCCGCTGTCAAAAATCATGATTGCTTTGAATCAAAACTTAGTAAAAATTGAAACCTCGAAAGCATTTACGCCACTTGAACGTCAAGTATTAGGCATGTTGCACCGTCTTATTTATGCCCAACAAGACGAATTTTACCAACAATGGATGCACAGCGCCGCCCATTCTCTTGGCGCATTTTGCTCTGGCGGTACCATTGCCAACATTACCGCGCTCTGGGTAGCACGTAACAACGCACTAAAGGCGAGTAGCCATTTTGGTGGTGTAGAAAAAGAAGGCTTATTCAAAGCCATGCTCCATTATGGTTATCAAGGATTAGCGATTTTGGTCTCTGAGCGAGGCCACTATTCACTAAAAAAAGCGGCTGACATTTTGGGCATCGGCCAACAAGGCTTAGTCACCGTTCGTACCGATGAAAATAATCGTCTTTGTCCAGATGATCTGCAGCAAAAAATCGATCAGCTAAAATCACAAAACATTCATCCCTTTGCCGTTGTCGGTGTCGCAGGTACAACCGAGACGGGAAATGTCGATCCACTAAGAGCCATCGGTGAAATTTGCCAAAAAGAGCAATGCCATTTTCATGTCGATGCCGCTTGGGGTGGTGCCACCTTAATGTCGAGTACCTATCGCCACTTATTGGATGGTATTGAACTGGCCGATTCTGTAACCATTGATGCCCATAAACAAATGTATATTCCCATGGGCGCAGGAATGGTGTTATTTAAAGACCCTCATGCAATGAATGCGATAGAACATCATGCGCAATATATTTTACGCAAAGGTTCTAAAGATTTAGGCAGTCATACCTTAGAAGGATCTCGCTCAGGGATGGCAATGTTGGTCTATGCGAGCATGCACATTATTAGTCGTGCTGGCTATCAACTGTTGATTGATCAAAGTATAGAGAAAGCACGTTATTTTGCTGATCTGATTCAGTCACAAACGGATTTTGAACTCGTTTCAGAACCTGAGCTTTGTCTACTTACTTATCGCTATGCTCCTGATAATGCGATAAAGGCACTGACAATCGCTGATGAAAAAGAGAAAATCGCGCTGAATCATTTGCTGAATGAATTAACTAAATACATTCAGAAGAAACAGCGTGAAACTGGTAAATCGTTTGTTTCTCGCACACAACTGAATCCGGCACGTTGGCAAGGTTTAGATACCTTAGTCTTTCGTGTTGTATTAGCGAACCCACTCACCACTAGGTCAATTTTACAATCCGTTTTGCAAGAGCAAAGGGACATTGCCCAAACCGCGACTCAATTACTTGCCCAAATAAATCAGTCGAGTCAAAGTATTATTAACTCACAGGCTTAAAAACTCGGGCACATTTGCCAAACAATAACGACGAATAAAAAGAAAGAAATAAATGAAAATTTCTTTCTTTTTATTGTAACTCGCCCATCATAATCCATCTATAAACGAAGCTTTTAAGCCTTTTCCCCAATTAAAAGTGTAGTTTTCATGAAATTTAGTTTGAGGCTTGTCATATTCTCACTATTTGATAGTGTGTTTACTTTATGATTTATGACCGCTTGGGTTTATACTCGCGTCATGGCGTTGGTAAATGTGTCCCTTGTCAAAATGATTCATTTCGATGATAACAAGGCACCTGAAAATCCCAATGAGTTGTTCTCTAGGCCCGCGTGAACACTATGAATACATTAGAAAAAATACAAAAAAATCTAGAAAATTTCAGCAAATCGGAACGTAAAGTCGCCGAAGTGATTATGGCTTCCCCACAAACCGCCATCCACTCCAGCATTGCGACGCTGGCCAAAATGGCCGACGTTAGTGAACCGACAGTGAATCGCTTTTGTCGTCGACTCGACACCAAAGGTTTCCCTGATTTTAAATTACATTTAGCACAAAGCTTGGCGAATGGGACACCTTACGTGAATCGCAACGTGGAAGAAGACGATGGTCCCGATGCGTATACCCATAAGATTTTCGAATCGACCATGGCCTGTTTGGATGTTGCCAAAAATAGTCTCGACCCAATGCAAATTAACCGAGCGGTTGACCTATTAACACAAGCCAAGCGCATTTCGTTTTTTGGTTTAGGCGCATCCTCTTCCGTCGCACGTGATGCACAAAACAAATTCATTCGTTTTAATATTCCGATCTCTTGTTTTGAAGATATTGTTATGCAACGGATGAGCTGCATTAACTGTACCGACAATGATGTGATCGTGTTGATTTCTCATACCGGACGAACAAAAAGCCAAGTTGAAATCGCTAATCTTGCACGAGAAAATGGCGCAACCGTTATTGCTATTACCGCAAAAGACTCGCCGTTAGATAAAGCGAGCTCTTTATCGATTTGTCTTGATGTCCCTGAAGATACCGATGTTTACATGCCGATGGCGAGTCGAGTTGTGCAGATGACGGTGATTGATGTGTTAGCGACCGGTTTCACTTTGCGCCGAGGTTCTGGTTTTAGAGAAAACCTCAAACGCGTTAAAGACGTGTTAAAAGACTCTCGCTACGATAAATTATCGCAGTTTTAATTCTTTTTTCTCTCCCCCAACCGAAAAAGAGAATGGAGCTATTCATGGCTATAAGATGAATAGCTCCATTCTCTTTCTACTTTTTTAGCTTCCTTGTTCACTTCCTTCGACAAGGCGAGAATTATAAATCCACTGCAATCTTTTCTCGCTAACCAAAGGCGGGATAATATTCTGCGTTTCTGATTGAGAACATGAACAAACTTGCCGTAAAATATACACTAATCTCTCATGAGTTAACGGAAGTGGGTTGCCTTTAATCGCTTGTGACCGCAGCGCATCCGTAGCGACTTGCTCGAAAGAAGTAGTGCATACCCCAAATTGACTCAAGGACGGAAGTTGTAACTTGTCGAGCATCATCTGCACCCAAAGAATACTATCATCGATGTTGACATTTTTACGCTTCGTCAGTAATTGCGCAATTCGGTAATAACGCTGCAATACTTCCGTACGTTGGGCCTTTTTGGCCGCATGAATATTCTCTCGCATTACATACGGGGCAAGACGAGCGGTGATCACGCTGTGCGGTGCGTCGAGCTTACCTCCCAACGCAGAGGCCAATCCATGCGCAGCCCCCAACTTAGCGTTAGTGATTGCCATTCCACCCAACATGGCCGCAAAGGATAAATCCTCACGAGCAGGTTTATCATCCAAACAACACGCAGCAAGCGTTGAACGTGATAAACGGCGCAATCCCTCTTCACAGATCATATCCGTTAAAGGATTAGGCTCACCGCAAACATAAGCCTCCATGAGATGAGTAAAAGCGTCCATTGCACCACGGCCAGATGTATAACGATCGGTGCCATACGTTAAACTCGGATCGATAATCGCCACGGCGGCCAGCATATCAGGGCTACGTAAACTCACTTTGACTTTATCTTGCCCTGATTTTAACACTGCGTTTTTCGTGACTTCCGAGCCCGTACTGGCGGTGGTTGGAATCGCAATAAATGGCAATGGCTTAGCTTTGAGTGGCACATTACGACCGACGACTTCAACATAGTCATACACATTTCCTTGATTAGGAATAATCGCCGCTAAAGCCTTTCCCATGTCTAAAACACTACCGCCTCCGATAGCCACCACCACCTGTGGCTGAAAGCGTCGCCCAACGATAGCCGCTTCTTCGACCATAGTAATATTGGGCTCACCATCAATAGCAACGTGCTGATAGGGCATTTTTTGCTGTTGTAAATAATCACTGATCACTTGAGCACGTTGCACATTTTTACCTGATACCAGTAGCACACTGTAACCATATTGATTGATCAGCGATAACGAGTTTTGCAGTGCACCCGCACCGAATACAATTCGATTCGATGTTATAAACTGGAACATGTGCCCTCCACCCAATCACTCTAACAACATTTAGTGTGCTTCTCTTTGTAAAATTTTTTTTTGACTCAGTGCAACCTGTTGCTAAATAACTCAAACTTCATCTCAGACTATGCACGACATCACAATAGATAGTATAAGCATCGCTGCTTTATTTAACTTGGGCATAAATTATCCAATCAATTTTACCTATTAAAACAACTGGTAAATGACGCTTTATTTCCTAATTCGAATCGGGCATAGTGACGCAAACGAAACAGAGGAGAAAGTGATGTTCGTAGTGATTTTTGGCCGCCCGGCTTGCCCATATTGTGTCCGTGCAAAAGAGCACGCAGAAACCTTAAAAGCGAAACGCGATGACTTCAATTACCGTTATGTTGATATTCATGAAGAAGGCATTACTAAAGCTGATCTAGAAAAAACCGTTGGCAAGCCTGTTGAAACAGTGCCACAAATTTTTATTGATCAACAACATATTGGCGGCTGCACTGAATTTGAAGCCTATGCAAAAGAGCATTTAGGTCTATTTGACGAATAAGCTTTCGACACACCATTTTTAATCTTAGTCAACCCGCTGATGTTTCGCGGGTTTTTTAATAACTTATTTATTAAAAAATGACCTTGCCCTGAAAAAATTCACTTATCTTTTTGCCTATTTACGATACAATCGTCACAATTTAATCATCCTCCTCTTGCATGCCAATATTGAGCTAAATTGTGAATATCGACGTCGTACTGTTGTTAGAACAAAACCCTATCTTATTGATCTTCGTTGTCCTCGCCATTGGCTTGGCATTTGGCAAAATTCGCTTTGGTAGTTTGCAATTAGGCAACTCGATTGGCGTGCTGATCACCTCTCTTGTTATGGGGCACTTGGGCTTTTCATTTAATGCCGAAGCGTTAACGATTGGCTTTATGCTGTTCATTTATTGTGTAGGAATTGAAGCGGGGCCAAACTTCTTTGGTATCTTCTTTCGTGATGGTAAGCATTATTTAATTTTAAGCCTAGTTGTGTTAGTTACTGCCACCAGTTTAACCTATTCCGCCAGCCATTTTTTTAATCTCGATTATGGCTTAGCGGCAGGGATGATGGCCGGAGCGTTAACGTCGACTCCTGTCTTGGTTGGTGCACAAGATGCCCTAAACTCTGGTCTCGCCAGTATTCCCCGTAATATGGATCTGACCTTGATTTTAGAAAATGTCTCAGTTGGCTATGCGATGGCCTATCTGATTGGCCTGATCAGTATGATCATGTTTGCGAAGTTACTGCCTAAGTTACAAAAACAAAATCTCTCTGATTCAGCGCAACAAATTGCTCAAGAACGGGGAATTGGCGGCAGCGGACAACGCAAGGTCTATTTGCCGATCATTCGTGCTTATCGGGTTGGCCCAGAACTAACCAATTGGATTGATGGCAGAAATTTACGAGAGCTTGGTATCTATCGTCAAACTGGATGTTATATCGAGCGTATTCGTCGCAATGGTATTCTTGCCCACCCTGATGGTGATGCTATTTTGCAAGAAGGTGATGAAATTGCTTTAGTCGGTTTTCCAGACAGTCATGCACGCCTCGATCCGAGCTTTCGTAATGGTAAAGAAGTGTTTGATAGAAACTTACTTGACCTACGGATCACTGAAGAAGAAATTGTCGTCAAAAGTGACAGTATTGCTGGAAAAAGGTTGTCTGATTTAAACCTCTCAGAATATGGCTGTTTCTTGAACCGCGTGGTGCGTGCGCAAATTGAAATGCCGATGGATCTCGATATTGTGCTGGCGAAAGGCGATGTACTTCAGGTCAGTGGAGAAAAAAGTCGTGTTAAAGGGCTAGCCGAACGAATCGGTTTTATCTCTATTCATAGTCAGATGGCCGATCTCATGGCTTTTTGTAGCTTTTTCATTTTAGGGATTCTCTTTGGCTTAATTACCATGACCTTTGGTCAAGTCTCCTTTAGTCTGGGCAATGCCGTCGGCCTACTTTTGTCCGGTATCTCGCTTGGTTTTTTACGAGCCAACCATCCAACCTTTGGTTATGTCCCGCAAGGTGCATTAAACATGGTCAAAGATCTAGGACTGATGATATTTATGGTCGGTATCGGCTTAAGCGCCGGTGGACGGATGTTTGAACACTTAACCGAGGTTGGTCCGCAAGTGATTGGCTTAGCGTTTATCGTGAGTGTTGTCCCTGTGGTCTTTGCTTATCTGGTCGGGGCGTACCTATTAAAAATGAATCGCGCTTTACTTTTTGGAGCGATCATTGGTGCTCGTACCTGTGCTCCGGCAATGGATATCGTGAATGATTATGCCAAATCGACCATTCCAGCGCTTGGCTATGCGGGAACTTACGCCATTGCCAATATTTTGATGACGCTTGCTGGTACTATCTTAATTATTCTCAACTAAGCAATTCCTCAGGGAATATTCTTGATAGAGATAACCACTAAAGAAAAAGGCGCATAAAGCGCCTTTTTTACTCTTTGATAAGACATCGATTAAATGTCAATCACATCAAATTCAACCTCTGGGCTGACATCGGCATCGTAATCAACCCCCTCAACACCAAAGCCAAACAGCTTAAGGAACTCTTCTTTATAGAGTTCATAATCTGTTAACGTCTTGAGATTTTCAGTCGTGATTTGTGGCCATAACTCACGGCAGTGCTGTTGAATATCTTCACGCAACTCCCAATCATCAAGACGCAGACGGTTATGAGCGTCCGTTTCCGGTGCAGAGCCATCATTTTTATACAAACGCTGGCTGAACAAACGATAGATTTGCTCCATACATCCTTCGTGGATGCCTTCTTCACGCATTTTCTTAAAGACCATTGCGATGTATAACGGCATGACAGGAATCGCCGAGCTAGCTTGAGTGACAACCGACTTTAACACGGCCACATTAGCGCTACCTTGCTTGGCGGCTAATTTTTCATTTAATGCTTGTGCAGCGCGATCTAAATCCATCTTCGCACGACCCAATGCACCATCCCAATAAATTGGCCACGTTAGCTCAGTACCGATGTAGCTATAAGCAACGGTTTTACAACCATCCGCTAAAACGCCCGCATCATCGAGGGCCTGCATCCATAACTCCCAATCTTGACCGCCCATTACCGTGATGGTGTCATTGATTTCTTGTTCAGTGGCAGGTTCAACGCTGGCTTCGATAATGATGTCTTTATTGGTATCAACGGCAGTAGCGGTGTAAGTTTCACCGATTGGTTTCAGGGCTGAACGAACCACTTCACCGCTATCTGGCATCTTACGAACCGGAGAAGCCAATGAATAAACCACTAAATCAATTTGACCTAGGTCTTGTTTGATCAACTCAATGGCTTTTTGCTTAGCTTGATCAGAAAAGGCGTCACCATTGAGGCTCTTAGCGTATAAACCTTCTTGGTGAGCTAACTTATCAAACGCCGCGGCATTGTAAAATCCAGCGGTTCCGGTTTTCTTTTCCGTACCCGGTTTTTCAAAAAAGACGCCAATCGTTGCAGCACCACCAGCAAAGGCGGCAGCAATACGTGAAGATAAGCCGTAGCCACTAGATGAGCCAACGACCAACACACGTTTTGGTGCATTCTTAATCGGGCCTTGTGCTTTAGTATAAGCAATTTGTTCTTTTACGTTCGCTTCACAGCCCACTGGATGAGTGGTTGTGCAAATGAATCCACGAATTTTAGGTTTGATGATCATATTCAACTTCCTTCAAAAATCTCGGTTAGGATAAAAGTTTCAGCGCCACTTCGCATCTTATTTCTGCCCAAAAGCACCTTTTTACGGAGTGGTTGGAGCTGTTCTTAACCTAAATGGTTCAGGATCATCCTATCTTAAACACACAAGACAAGACCAATCACAAAAAATTAGCGCTACTGTACCATTAACAGCAAAAAAATAAGGCCTCAAAAGAGGCCTTACAACATTAGCAAATTAAATAGGATGAGTTACGCCACATTATTCAATTTTGGTGGATTAACGTTGTGAGTGCGCACTTCGCTTAAATCATGACTGAAATGGTCCACTTGAATCGCTTTCGAGCGCAGTTTGTCTGCAGCTAAAATCGCTTCAACTTCATTGTCAGTCAAAACACCAGCCGCTTTCGCTTGAGCAAGACGCTCGACCAAAGGTCCTTTACGAGCCACCTTACCTTCTTTCACCGCTTTATTCATTTGTCGCTCCAACCCTTTCACACTATACATAGCAAGGAAGGCACTCTCCATTAAACCTACACTATCATCTTCATCTTTACCGATGTAACACAAATGGGTTAGGCGATCACGATGCGCTCCTGGCGTCATTAGACTTTCAGCAATCTTGACGGTAAGTGTATCGCTAGGCGCTTGGTAGTGATTGCCTAGTGGGAATATTAATCCTTTCAATAATCCACCGACCGCTTTAATCGGATAATTACGATAAGTATCACTCAGAGCTTTAGCTGCACGATGTAAACAATGTTGCATTGCGTAGTGCACATAATCGAGATCCGTTTGTTGACGGCCTTCATCTTCGTAACGCTTCAATACCGCTGACCCCATATAAAGGAAGCTCAGCGCATCCCCCAAACGCGCAGAGATCATCTCTTTACGTTTCAACTCACCGCCCAAGGTCAACATAGCAAAGTCGGCGCTAACCGCTAAGGCACGGCTTAAACGGGTCATTTCTTTATAATACCCTTGGGTCGGCCCACTCATCTCTGCTTTGATGAATCGCGAACCCGTCAGAGCAGCACCAAAAGCACCAAAGGTATTTTTGACTGCATGACCAATGTGTTTAAACAATAACTTATCAAAATCTTTCGCGGCTTGTTCGCTATCTGGGTTAGCAGCCGCTTCCATTTCTTTGAGAACATAAGGATGACAACGCGTCGCACCTTGACCAAAGATCATCAGATTACGGGTCAGGATATTGGCCCCTTCCACCGTAATCGCAACGGGAACACCGAGGTAATGGGTCGATAGGTAATTCATAGGCCCATCTTGAATCGCACGTCCTGAATGAATATCCATTGAATCGTTTAAGATGGTTCGCGCCATTTCTGTCATATGGTATTTAGCAATCGCGGTAATGATCCCTGGGCGCTCTTTCATATCGAGAGAAGTTGTCGTCAACGTCCGCGTTGCTTCGAGTAGGTAAGTCAAACCACCAATTCGACCGAGCGCTTCTGCAACACCTTCAAACTTACCGATCGACATACCAAACTGCTTACGAACATAAGCATAAGCTCCTGTGGTGCGAGAGGTGAGATGACCAATCGCCGTGCCGAGAGCCGGTAAAGAAATACCCCGCCCAGCAGAAAGACACTCAACCAGCATGCGCCAGCCTTTACCAGCATAGTCCACGCCACCAATCAGCCATTCCATCGGAATAAAGACATCATTACCACGAGTTGGTCCGTTCATAAACGCTAAACCGAGCGGGTCATGACGCTCACCAATTTCAACACCGGTATGGTTGGCAGGAATTAAAGCACAGGTGATACCGAGTTCTTTTTTATCGCCAAGCAATCCATCCGGATCATTCAATTTAAACGCTAAACCAAGTACGGTCGCCACTGGTGCTAGTGTGATATAACGTTTGTTCCAACTTAAACGAATACCTAAGACTTCCTTACCTTCATGCTTGCCATAACACACGACACCTTGATCAGGAATACCACCAGCATCTGAACCCGCTTCTGGGCCAGTTAATGCAAAACAAGGAATATCCGTACCATCAGCTAAACGTGGCAGCCAATAATCTTTCTGCTCTTGAGTACCATAATGAGAAAGCAGTTCACCTGGGCCTAGAGAGTTAGGCACCATGACGGTAACGGCAGCACTGATACTGCGCGTCGCAATGCGTGATACGATGGTTGAATTGGCCAGCGCCGAGAATTCACGACCACCATATTCTTTAGAAATGATTAATGAGAAGAAGCGCTCTTTACGCAGATAATCCCATACCTCTTTGGGTAGGTCACGATCGTGTTTGATGATTTTATGGTCATCAATCATACCGAGTAGCGTTTCAAGCTCATTATCCATGAAGGATTGCTCTTCCGCCGTGAGAGTTGGCTTAGGATAATGATGTAGCGTCGTAAAGTTAGGCTTACCAGAGAACAACTCTCCATCCCACCATACACTTCCCGCTTCCATGGCTTCTTTTTCGGTTGCAGACAACGGAGGCAACACTTGTTTGAAGAGTTTGAAAGCTGGGTCACTAATCCATTTTCTTCTTAGAGAGCTCATAATTCCGATCCTTTTGTTCACTGGTTAAGATTTATACTTATTATGGTTTCGTTTAGTTCAATTACTTGGCTGCTACTCCAGCAGCTAAATAAGGAATAATCTGGTCGATCATCGAGTTAGCATCCACTTTAGTCGCAAAATCATTTTCAGCAATTTGCGCTAAGGCTTGACTGGATGCCATGGTAAAAACGCAGGTCCCAAGCGTGAAATGCAACCGCCAAAACAACGTTTCACGAGTTAAGTTGGGGTTTGCTTTCATGACCGACTGAGTAAATAGGCTGAGGACTTCGTCATAACGAGTGGTAATAAACCAGCGTAAATGCCCTTGTACATCGGTATAACCGCGGCCAATCAACAGCATGAAGCGACTGGTACCATTTGGACGTATTTGATTTAACGCTTTTAAAGGTCCACGTAGCGATTCAAACACCTCTTCCATGCTGTAACTTTCTTGCTCATTCAACGCCATCAATGACTGTTTAACGGCCGGCATAAATGCTTCCAAGTAACGATTCAGTACTGCACGTACCAAGGTTTTTTTATCACCAAAGTGATAATTCACCGACGCCAGATTGACGTTAGCTTTGCTAGTGATCGTGCGAAGAGACGTATCATTAAAACCATGCTCAGCAAATAGCCCTTCTGCTACATCGAGTATTTTTTCTTTGGTACTGCTCTTTGGGGCCATTTCAATCATCCGTATCAAACAACTGTTTGAAATATACCTTTGAAACACCAGATTAACAAGCAATTAACATCACACTTTTAAAACATGGTCGGACCAGATATTTTCGACGCGAGACAAAATCAATCTGTCATCCACATCATCCCGCACTCTTAGGCTCTTAAAGGGGAGCAAAGAGAAATAATCATTTTTTTTGATCATTTTTCTATTATTTGGGAACTCTTTGTTATTCATCCAGTCTGACTTAGTGTAGTTGGTAGAGCATTCAGAGTTTTACGGCCGTCGAACTTTCTTGGTCACTGGCAACTACACGATACCGATACGACTTGAAGATTGAGCGAACACTGTCGATGCTTCAAGTAGCAAGGTAAATGCTGCTTTTTCCTTATTAACTCCTATGTTTGTATCCGCCCAGTTCGTTATTGTTCTGGGCTTTTTTTTGCTCCCCATACCGCTAATGACTAAGAAAGCGTATAATGCTCGGCTAACCTTGTTGACCCCCATAAATTCATGAAGCTCTCTCATAGCCCAATCACCCAGCATCGCTTTCAAGGTGTGGATTTCTATTTAAAACGTGATGATAAATTGCATCCACAATTTTGCGGCAATAAAGCGCGTAAATTTCTTGGTCTACTCGAATTGGAAGCACCAGAGATCACCACTTTAATTAGCTATGGATCCGTGCAAGCCAATTCTTTGTATTCACTGGCAGGACTCGCGGCGATTCGTGGTTGGAAATTAGAATATTATGTTCATCGGATCCCTAAGTGGCTGCAACAACGGCCAATCGGTAACTATCGGGCAGCGCTCGAACTGGGTGCGCAAGTGATGACGACGGAATCAGCCGTGATCAATCATCCACACGATCATATCGTGCAAGTTCGTCAGCCTGATGAGCACTGCCTATTTATCGAAGAAGGAGGGCGCTCTCCTTTGGCTGAGTATGGCGTTAAGCAACTCGCTCTTGAGTTACTCGAATGGATCCAACAGCAGCCAAAACAGCACTGGATTATTGCTTTACCGTCAGGCACCGGAGCAACCTCGCTCTACCTGCAAAAGGCACTGCAACCTCATGATATCCAAGTGATTACTTGTCCTTGTGTCGGTGGCGCGGATTATTTACGCCAGCAATGGCAACAACTCGCAGATACGCTTTATCCAACGATTATCGAACTTTCGCATAAACATCACTTTGGTCATTTATATCGCGAGGATTATCAAATTTGGCAGCAGCTCTATGAGCAAACTCATGTTGAGTTTGATTTGCTGTACGACCCATTAATGTGGCGCTGTTTACTTGATTGGCTACCTAAGCAGCAACCATGTTCGTTGATCTATATTCACCAAGGCGGGTTGTTAGGTAATGAAAGTATGTTGCCCCGTTATCAACGTTTGTGTGGGGAGTAAAGGCTGTGCGAAAAAGCACGCACCAGCACTTTACTGTATCATGTATTTTATTATGCAATGATCGCTAATAAGAAGAGGCTATCAGGACGCTTATCTCAGTCAATTAAGTTGCTAATCTATCTTGTGGTTTGACTTTTGGTAAGCCAATCGAAATTAACGTCGTCAGTAACAAGAAAGTAAAAGAAACCCATAAGCACGCGGCTAATCCCCACTCTTGAAATACCCAACCAGATAAAATGGTGCCAATCAAACGCCCCATCGCATTAGCCATGTAGTAAAAACCAACATCCAATGACACGCCATCTCCCTTGGCATAGCTGACAATTAAATAAGAGTGCAAGGAGGAGTTAACCGCAAAAATCGCACCAAAAAGTAATAACCCACCGATGATCACCACTTGTGGATGCCATTGGGCCTGAATACTGTAAGCAATCACTCCGGTTACGAAAGCCAATAAAGCAGCCCACCCCATGGCAGAACGACCATCCGGCACTTGACCAGAAGCACTACCGGTGATTTTCGGCGCAACCCCTTGGATAACACCGTAGCCAATTACCCACAACGCCAAAAAACCACCAACAGTACTGTGCTCCCAACCAAATACACTGCCAAGATAAATTGGTAAAGCGATTACAAACCAAACATCACGCGCACCAAATAAGAACATCCGCGCCGCCGATAAAATATTCACGCTACGTGATTTGGAAAAAATTTCTGAAAATTTGGGTTTATTTTTGGCTTTGCCAATATCGGCTTGTAGACTAACAATACTGCCAACAAAGACGACCAATAATACGCCAGCCATCGCCAGCACTGCGTATTGAAAACCGATCAGCGAGAGCAAGACGCCACCAAGGAAAAAACCAGCGCCTTTCAACGCATTTTTTGACCCAGTCAAAATAGCTATCCATTTATACAACGCCCCTTGTGCATCATCTGGCAGCAACGTTTTAATCGCACTTTTCGCGCTCATTTTATTGAGATCTTTGGCAATACCAGAGAGCGCTTGTGCTGCCATCACTAATGGGATCGTCAACCACGCGGTAGGTACGGCTAACATTAATAACGCGATGATTTGCATACCTAAGCCAATATTCATGGTGCGATTTAAGCCAAGCCTTGCACCAAGCCAGCCACCAACCAAGTTAGTCACTACACCAAAAAATTCATAGAATAAAAATAACGACGCGATCGCTAACGTGGAGTAACCTAAATCATAAAAATACAGCACCACCAACATACGCAATGCGCCATCGGTAATGGTAAAATTCCAGTAATTGAACGTCACGAGCATGTATTGACGAACACTGTTATTGAATTGAGACAACATGGATGATCACTCTTTTGCAAAAGAGCTGCATCAATGCAGCTCTTACTAGGGGTTATTGACCAACAAACTGATGAATATAATCGACCTGATCCGCTTTAGTGAAAGCGCCTGGACGTAGGGCCTGAACCTTGGCAATGATCGTTTCCAGTGGCCAGCCCTTCTCAAGCAAAACATGAGCAGCTAATAATCCCGTACGACCCGATCCCCCCATGCAGTGCAACGCCACTTTATCACCATGACCTAAGGCTTTATGTACTAAAGGCGCAATGTGTTGCCAGCGAGCGTGGAACACTTCATCGGGCGCACAATCATCAGCGATTGGGGCATGCAACCAAAGCAGTCCGGCTTTCTCTACCTCTTCTGGCAATTGGCCAACACCATGTTCTTGCATCTCTTGTTGGCTCAGCGCCGTCACCACGACCGTGACCCCCTGTGCTTTTAATTGCGCAATACTTTCGATCAGCGCCGTTTGTTTTGTGCCCGGACAAGGCGTGAGGATCAACCCAGCTTGATCGGTAATCGACAGTTCCCAAGTTGGATGTGTCATTGTCTTTTCCTTATACTGAGCCAACGTTACGCACCAGTTCAGCGGTACGCGTTGCGTAGCCCATTTCGTTATCGTACCAAGCGTAAATTTTCACCATCCGTTTACCCACCACCATGGTTGATAAAGCATCAACAATCGTTGAACGCTGATCACCTTTATAATCAATCGACACCAACGGGCGCGCTTCAAAACCTAGAATGCCTTGCAGTTCATTCTCTGAGGCCACTTTAAGTAAAGCGTTGACCTCTTCAACGGTGGTATCACGTTTAACATCAAAAATAATATCGGTCAGTGACGCATTAGCCAGTGGTACACGTACCGCATGACCATTAATTTTATCCTTCAAATCTGGAAATATTTCGACAATCGCGGTTGCTGAGCCAGTCGTTGTTGGGATAAGGCTCATCCCACACGCACGAGCGCGGCGCAGATCTTTATGCGGCGCATCTAAAATAGTTTGCGTGTTGGTTAAGTTATGAATCGTCGTGAATGATGATTGTTCGATGCCTAATGTTTCATGAATTACTTTCACAATCGGCGCAATGCAGTTGGTCGTGCACGATGCCGCCGTAACAATTCGGTGTTGGTCTGGGTTAAAAATATGATCGTTAACACCGACGACAATGTTCGCTACACCCAGCTCTTTTACTGGAGCGGAAACCACCACACGCTTGACGCCTTGAGCGAGATACAGATTAAGTAACTCCGTTTTACGATGTTTACCCGTCGCTTCAATCACCACATCACAACCTGACCAATCTACGGCATCGATGGCTTTTTGTTGGGAGGTTTGAATTTTATGTTGACCAATAATGATACTATCACCATCAGCCAAGACGGGGTGATGCCAACGACCTTGTACAGAGTCAAACTCTAACAAATGAGCCAACGTTGCCGCATCGCCAGCCACATCATTGATCTGCACAAATTCCAGCTCTGGCCAATCATAAGCCGCACGCAATGCCAAGCGGCCAATACGGCCAAATCCGTTAATTCCAACTTTAATCGTCATGATTTATTTCCTTAATAATGATCCGTTCATCCCTGTAACTTGAAAGCCCTTCAAGCCACAAGAATTAATTAAGCACAACATGTTGGCCGCGATTTCATCGCTGCCAATCGCGCAATATCAAGCTGATATTCAGTTCGTAAACACTGAGAGTCGACTAAGCCTTGGATCTGTTTTCTCATCCAGCCAGGTAGCTGATCAGATAAACGATAAAATACCCACTGACCTTGACGGACATCGACAACAACGCCACTCGCTCTTAATAAAGCAAGATGACGCGATATTTTGGGTTGGCTCTCTTCTAATGCCGCGGTTAACTCCGCGACGCAGAGGTTCTGTTCACGAGCAATCATTAATAGACAGCGTACCCGAGTTTCATCAGCCAATAGTTTGAAAAATTGATGAGGCAACATAATCTTATAACCTTATGTGGATATGCGAATATATTAAATTCAATATCATCCCTGTCAATCCTCAACCAACGATTGTCATGAAATTTTCATATTCAAAAAGATCATCTTGGTAATGCCATTAGAACGTCATACTACCGTGCTAGCCTACGCTAACGAGTTGAAAGACTCGCTTCTAACCCCCTATCCGATCCCTACGCTGTCACATGATTGTCATATAACTTCCATTTTACTGTCATACAAACCACCCAAAATCCGTTTTAGTTAAACCAAACACAGCCGCAACTTGAAAGGCATGATGCCAAAGCGGTTAACAACGTGAATGAACGAGGGAAATACTATGAAGTTTGGACGCAACGCGCTATTGCTTGCCTCAACCATCGCCACGGCTATCTCAGCACCTGCAATGGCTCGTGAAACTATCCAAATTGCTGGCTCATCGACGGTGCTGCCATTTTCATCAATCGTTGCTGAAGAGTTTGGGCAAACTTTTGCTCAATTTAATACACCGATTGTTGGATCAGGTGGCTCAGGCGGCGGCCTTCGCCAGTTTTGTCAAGGCGTTGGTGTCAACACCATTGATATTGCTAACTCTTCTCGTGCTATTCGTCCCAATGAGCTTGCCAACTGTAAAGCCAACGGCGTGAATGAAGTCATCGAAGTGAAAATCGGTTACGACGGTATTGTCTTTGCTTCACGCACAGACAGTGGCAGTTTTGCACTAAAACCTGAACACGTCTTTAAAGCAGGTGCAGCGCAAATTCCTCAAAACGGTAAAATGGTTAATAACCCTTACACCAACTGGAAACAGATTGATCCTTCACTACCGGATCAAGATATCTTATTGGTGATCCCTGGCTCTAACCACGGCACGCGTGAAGTGTATGAAGAAAAAGTGGTCCACCCGGGTTGTGCAACGTTTGCTGAAGTCAAAGCCATGGATAGCAAAGCCAAAGAAAATTTCTGTAACGCGATTCGTACCGATGGACGCGTAGTGGAAGTCGCTGGCGACTATACAGAAACACTGGCTCGTCTCGATGCACAGCGTAACGCATTAGGTGTATTTGGCCTCAGCTTCTATGACCAAAACCGTGACCGCTTAAAAGTAGCAACGGTCGATGGTGTCACTCCAAGTTTAGAGACTATTTCAACGGGTGAATATCCGGTATCTCGTCCTTTATTCTTCTATATCAAAAATGCCCACGTTGGTGTTGTCCCTGGCCTACTTGAATACGCTCAATTCTTCGTCAACGAGCAGATTGGTGGCATGGGTAGCCCATTAGAAGAAGCTGGCCTAATCCCAATGGATGACGCTGAACGCGCGCAAGTTTCAAACGATATTCGCAACCGTAAGACTTTATAAATAAAGTAATAATTCAGTAAGAGGGGCATTAACGTCTCTCTTACTATTGCTTTTAAAAGGTAATCACAATTATGAATAATATGATGCTAATGGTGGTACTACTGGCAGTCATGGCTCTGGCTTATCAGCTCGGGCTAGTGCGCAGTAAAAGAGTGGCATCAACCAGCAGCGGGCAGACTCAACGCCTGCATTCTCGTCCAGTTTATCACGGTGTATTGACCCTACTTTGGGCAGTCGTACCCGCTTTTTTAGTGTTTATTTTATGGACGATATTTTCCCCTAATTTCATTCAAAACTTAGTGCTCAGCAGTATCCCCAGTGAGTTTCAACCCGCTACCGCCGATCACGCTCGCGTATTGATGAACCAATTGAATAACTTAGTCAGCGGCTTTGCCGTAGTGAGTGAATTCAGTGATTATCAAATCGCGGCGGCGGAATACCTACAACAAGTACAATTTACGAGTCACGTTATCTTAAGTAGCTTAATGGCAACGTTAGCTGCGACGGGCGTCGTCTTTAGTACCCGTCGTATTCGTCCCGATCTGCGAGCTCGTAACCACGTTGAACGTGCGTTGCACATCGTACTTATTCTCTGTTCTGGTGTAGCCATTCTGACGACGATCGGCATTGTGCTATCAATGCTAGGTGAAGCCTTTCGCTTTTTTAGCTTTGTCGACCCACTCGATTTCTTTTTTGGTACGACATGGAATCCGCGCTTCTCAACCGTAGGCACCAGCGGCCAAAGTGGTTTTGGTATGCTGCCGCTGTTAGCGGGAACGTTCATGATTGCGCTTATCGCTCTTGCCGTCGCCATTCCAGTCGGTTTGATGGCAGCGATCTACTTAGCCGAGTATGCCCCAAGTCGAGTTCGCTCTGTGGCGAAACCGATTATCGAAGTACTGGCAGGGATCCCAACGATTGTCTATGGCTTCTTTGCCTTGATCACCGTCGGCCCTTTTCTGAGTGGAATAGGCGAAGTATTGAATATTGATATTCGTGCCACGTCAGCCCTAACAGCAGGGGTCGTGATGGGGTTAATGATCATCCCGTTCATCTCTTCTCTTTCGGATGACATCCTCACCCAAGTTCCTAAAGCCTTGCGAGATGGCTCGCTGGGTCTAGGAGCGACAAAATCAGAAACAATACGTAAAGTCGTTCTGCCCGCAGCATTACCGGGCATTACCGGAGCGGTACTACTCGCCGCCAGCCGTGCGATTGGCGAAACCATGATTGTCGTTTTGGCTGCGGGCAATAGCCCGGTCTTAACGGCCAATCCTTTTGAAGCTGTATCGACGATGACCGTGACAATCGTCAATCAGTTAACCGGCGATCTGGATTTCTCTAGCCCGCAATCACTGGTGGCCTTTGCCTTAGGGTTAACGCTGTTTGTGATTACCCTATTTCTTAACGTCATTGCGTTAGTCATCGTACGTAAATACCGCGAACAATATGAGTAATTTCATGGACAGTATTATGCCAACTTCAACTCAATCAATGAGTGATACGAATAAGCAACGTGAAAAAACGCAACTGCGTATTGCAAAATCACTCAAAAAACGCCATGCCAGTGAACGTCGTTTTAAAGCGTTTGGCATCGGAGCTGTTGGCTTAGCCCTCAGCTTTGTATTGATTCTGTTTGTTTCCGTTTTTTCCAAAGGTATTCCTGCTTTTTGGCAAGCAACGGTAAGTTTGAACGTTTATTTCGATCCTGAGATCATCAATATTGAGCCGAAACCCGTTCAGCTCAGTGGCGAGTCCGCGGGTGAATTTCAACAACGGATGCTCGCTTGGCAAGGTCAAGTGGGGATGGTCAATTTCAACCGAATTATCGTCAATAGTTTAGCCAAAGAAATACCCGAAGCGCCCCGCTATCAACGTGATGCTTTACGCTTAATCACCAGTGGTGAACGTTTCGCACTGCGCGACATGTTAGTCAATGACCCGTCATTGATCGGTAAAACGCTACGCTTAGATTTATTAGCCGATGCGAATGTCGATGTGTGGTTAAAAGGCAATATTGATCGCGATTTACCCGACTCACGCCAGCAATTAAGCGCGCGTACTCGTGCTTGGGCAGATGAACTGGCAGACCGTGGGGTGATTCAAAATAAATTCAGCACCGCTCTATTTATGAATGTCGACTCACGCAGCTCTTTAGCTTCTGCAGGCTTAGCTGGTGCGTTTATGGGTTCGGTGTTTATGATGCTGATTGTTATGATACTCGCGGTACCCATTGGGGTGGCTTCCGCCATTTATTTGGAAGAGTTTGCACCGAAAAATAAGCTGACGGATTTTATTGAAGTAAACATTAATAACCTCGCCGCCGTGCCTTCGATTGTGTTTGGTCTACTCGGTGCATCGGTGTTTATTTTATGGTTTAAACTGCCGTTATCCGCACCGTTTGTTGGCGGTTTAGTGTTAACCCTGATGACACTGCCAACGGTGATTATTGCGACTCGTTCAACCTTAAAAGCGATTCCGCCATCGATCCGTCAAGCAGCACTCGGTATTGGCGCATCAAAAACTCAAGCGGTATTTCACCACGTGCTGCCGCTGGCTCTTCCTGGCATTTTGACCGGTGCGATTTTAGGTATCGCACAAGCATTGGGCGAAACCGCACCGCTGTTATTAATCGGTATGAGCTCGTTTGTTGCCAGTATTCCAAGTACGCCGATGGATCAGTCAACCGCTTTGCCAGTGCAAATTTTCTTATGGCAAGGTAATGAACTCCGTAACTTCTTTGAAGCAAGAACCTCTGCTGCAATCATCGTATTGCTAGCATTAATGATCAGTCTGAATGCGTTGGCCATCTGGTTACGTCGACGCTTTGAAACACGGTGGTAACCCAACATGATAAGTGAAGCAGTAATGAATAAACAGCCGATGATTAACCCTGATATTGTGCGTAAAGCATCGTCATCCACTGCGGTAAAAAGTACCAAAATGGCCGCCCGTGATGTCAAAGTGTTTTACGGTGAATCACAAGCCTTGCATGGCATCAACATGGATATTGTAGAAAATGAAGTCGTCGCTTTTATCGGTCCTTCCGGCTGTGGCAAATCGACCTTTCTACGTTGTTTAAATCGCATGAATGACACCATTGATAGCGCACGCGTTGAAGGGTCCGTCACCTTGGATGGGCAAGATATCTATCACCCTAACCTTGATGTCGTACAACTTCGTGCTCAAGTGGGTATGGTATTTCAAAAACCCAACCCGTTTCCTAAGTCTATCTATGAGAACATCGCTTACGGACCTCGTTTGCATGGCTTAGTGGATAATAAAGCCGATCTAGAAGAAATTGTCGAAAACAGTTTGCGTCGAGCGGGGCTGTGGAATGAAGTCAAAGATCGCCTTTCTGCTCCGGGGACAGGGCTGTCTGGTGGTCAACAACAGCGCCTTTGTATTGCACGCGCGATTGCCGTCAATCCTGAAGTTATCTTAATGGATGAGCCTTGTTCGGCACTCGACCCTATTGCGACCTCAATTATTGAAGACTTGATTGATGAACTGAAAGGCAGCTACACCATCGCGATGGTCACGCACAATATGCAACAAGCCGCTCGCGTCTCGGATAAAACCGCATTTTTCCATATGGGAAATCTCGTCGAGCTTAATGATACACGAGAAATATTCACCAATCCGCGTGATAGTCGTACGGAAGATTACATCACGGGTCGCTTTGGTTAATTTACAATTTTTCAGGAGAGATTTATGCCAACTCATCGTATTGATGGGCACACCTCACACAGTTACAACAGCGAATTGCGCTCGATTGTCGATTCTGTGGTTAATATGGGCGACTTAGTGATAGAACAGGTTCGCCACGCACTCAATGCCTTCATGACTGGTGATACTCGACTCGCTAAACAGGTAATAGAAAATGATCATCAGATCAACCTGCTCGAGCTAAATATCGACCAAAAATGTGTGGATATTCTCGTTAAACGTCAACCAGCAGCGCGAGATTTACGAGCAATTTTTTCCATCATGAAGGCAATAATGGACTTAGAACGGATTGGTGATCAATCAAAACGCATTGCCAACGCCGTATTGCGTTTAAAAGATCAGCATCCAGGAAAGAAAAATTACTTTGATGGTATCGAACTGCAAGAAGATGAGTTCGAACAAATCAACGCTCACGTGATTAATATGCTACAAAAATCCATGGATGCGTTTCATGATATGAATGCCGAAGCGGCCTTAGAAGCCGCAATGTTGGATAAGCATATTGATAACAGTTATAGCGAGATTTTACGCCAAAACAACCAAAATATGCTGCTTAACTGTACTCATTTCCAAACTATCTTAGAGATCACTTGGATAGGCCGTGCCGTTGAACGAATTGGCGATCATGCGCGCAACGTTTGTGAGTACACCATCTATTTTGTCAAAGGTTTAGATGTCCGCCATAAGACCGACCAAGAGATGGCTGAACTACTGGCTAAAAAGTATTAGTTCTCTCTAACTCGACGAACGCACTCAATCTCTATCGAATCGAGATTCAGTGCTCTGAGAAAAACAGCCATTTCTATACCGAGATGGCTGTTTTTTATTGAGGGAATAATCCATAACACTGCTCTATTCGGCAGCGACTAATCGATCGGGTGATTAATTAAACCAATGACGCGTGCGATTAGCAAACCAGACTAAACTTAGCATTACGGGTACTTCCACCAGCACGCCAACCACCGTTGCCAGCGCTGCGCCAGAATGTAACCCAAACAGAGCAATCGCCACCGCCACGGCCAATTCAAAGAAATTAGAAGTGCCGATCATGCACGCTGGCGCGGCAATATTATGTGGTAAATCGATTTTCTTAGCGGTGAAGTAAGCCAACGCAAAAATCCCATAGGTTTGGATTAATAGCGGAATGGCAATTAATACAATCGCTAACGGTTTAGAGAGAATGGTCTCAGCTTGAAACCCAAATAGCAGCACTACGGTTGCTAACAAACCAATAATCGACCACGGCTTCATTGTTGCACTAAAAGCATTTAAACGTGACAGATCATTATTTTTAGCTAGCTTTTTGCGCGTATACACTCCAGCGAGTAACGGGATCAGCACATACAAAACCACCGAGAGTAATAAGGTATCCCAAGGAACAGTGATATCGGTCATCCCTAGCAACAGCCCAGCGATAGGCGCAAAAGCGAAGATCATGATGACATTATTTACCGATACCTGAACTAAGGTATAGTTTGCGTCTCCTTTGGTTAATTGGCTCCAGACAAACACCATTGCCGTACAAGGGGCAACACCAAGTAAAATCATGCCAGCAATGTATTCATTGGCAGTTTGTGGATCGACCCAGTTAGCAAAAAACACCTTAAAAAACAGCCAACCTAAAAATGCCATGGTGAACGGTTTAATCAGCCAGTTGATCACTAAAGTCAGTGCCAGACCTTTAGGCTTTTTACCGACATCTTTAATCGAAGAAAAATCAATTTGCACCATCATTGGGTAAATCATTAACCAAATCAGTACCGCGATAACAATATTCACCTGCGCATATTCAAAACGAGCAAATAGTGCAAAAACATCCGGTGCGATTGACCCTAAACCAATACCAGCAATGATCGCTAGCCCCACCCAAACGGATAAGTAGCGCTCAAATAATCCCATGTTTTCTCTCCTAGACATTTTCGATTGATAAAATTTCAATAGCTAAAAATAACGCATCATCGATAATTGGCTTAGCCATTATTGAGATGATGCGCGAATACGTATTGATTCTTACTGGTGAGCAGAGTGCGCCATTTGACTCAGCGCTTCAATACCGACAGGCTCATTGACCAGCATCGGTACTAAGGCAATACGTTGGGCGTAATCCTTAACCTGTTTTATTTGCTGGTGTTCTTGTTGCGCCCGCTGCTGGAGCAGTGGAGACTGAATAGCCGCGACCGACAAGGCATTATTGACTATCCATCCCCAAGGATGAATGCCGGCTCTGACTAAATCGTCTTGTAAATGTTTGGCTTCTAAGACGGGAGTGGTTTCAGCCAATGTCGCAATCAATACCTTGGTTCTTTTCGGATCTTGCAACTGCATTAATGGAGTGGTGAAACGCTGATTATCACCCATTTTTTTGGCAATTTCTTTATGATAAGCGCCTGTCGCATCGAGGAGCAATAACGTATGTCCCGTCGGGGCCGTATCCATTACCACAAAGCGCTGAGCGGAATCGCGAATCGCTCGAGAAAAAGCCTGAAACGTGGCAATTTCTTCCGTGCAAGGAGAACGGAGATCTTCTTCTAACAAGGCTTTTTCTGCGGCTGATAGGTTTTTGCCTTTCGTCGCTAAGACATGCTGACGATAACGTTCCGTTTCTTCTTGTGGATCAATACGGCTAACTTGTAGATTAGGCAGCTCACCTTGTAAGGTCGCTTGTAAATGAGCGGCCGGATCGGAAGTAGTGAGATGAACATCGAAACCTTTATTGGCTAGCCCGACGGCAATCGCAGCGGCTAAAGTGGTTTTGCCGACTCCACCTTTACCCATTAACATAATTAAACCATGTTTATCCTCAGCAATATCATCAATCATATTAGCCAAGGTTGGCGACTCAACCCTCATTTGGCTGGCCTGAGGGGTCACCTTCTCCAGAATAGAATCCGCTTGTAACAGAGAAGCTAATGCCTTAATACCGACCATATTATCCGCTTTAAGATCAATGGTATCTCTGCTCAAACTTTGTAAAACCTCAGGCAATGCTTGTAGTGCCGCTTGCTCTCGTTGTCTGATGGATGCCGCCAGAGGATCCTGACGCGCGGCTGAGTCCGGCATTAGCCCATTGACCACCAAACACTGCTGTTTAATACCCAGCGAATACAGTTCTTGATAGGTACGCGCGACCTCTTCTAACGCACTGCGCTGCGCTCTGGCGACTAAAATTAAACGCGTTTGCTTGGCATCCGCAAGCATATTCACCGCATGCGCGTATTGTTCACGCTGTTTTTCTAACCCCGCCATCGGTCCTAAACAGGAGGCACCCTCGGGATTAGTTTCAATAAAACTGCTCCACGCACCGGGCAATTGCAGCAAACGGATCGTATGGCCTGTCGGCGCGGTATCAAACACAATATGATCAAAATGTTCCGCAAGCTCTTGATTGGTCAGTAAGTCGGTAAATTCATCAAAAGCGGCGATTTCTGTTGTACAAGCCCCAGATAGCTGCTCTTCAATACTGCGCAACGCATCACTAGGCAGTAGGCCTTGCAATGGTCCGACAATGCGCTGGCGATATTGCTCAGCTGCTTGCTGTGGGTCTATTTCAATGGCGGATAAGTGTTCAATTTGTGTGATTGAGGTGATTTGATTACCAATCGCTTGATTAAAGACTTGAGCCACATTAGAAGCAGGATCGGTACTCACCAACAACACCCGCTTACCTTGCTCAACTAAATGCAGTGCAGTGGCACAAGAAATTGACGTTTTACCTACCCCACCTTTACCGGTAAAAAACAGATAAGGGGGTAAATTATTTAGAAATTCCATCACCTTCTCCTAACAACAGCCGGAAGATTGACAACCTTTACTTAAGTTGCTTTGACTGGTGAGCATTACTAAGTCAAACCATAGTGCTAGCTCGTCTCGGGTTGGATAACGTCCTGATAAAACTAATTGCTCATCAAGGATAAACGCGGGTAAATGCTCAACCCCTTGTTGTTCAAGTAAGGTTTTTATTTGTGGCTGGGTAGCAAACGCCATCGGATCATGAGCCAAATTAAAGCGTTTTATCGTTACGTCTTGTTGTTTTAACCAATCCAGATCAGCTGAAAACTGAATTAACACTTGATCAGCATCGACGCCACACACTCCGCTACTGCAACATAGAGCGGGATCATAAATATGTAAGCTGTTCTTTTTTGCCATTAAGCTATTGATTTTCATAGGTAGATTCACCTTATTACCAACAAACGATCAGAATAATGAGTGGTGCTGCTAGGCTAAGAATAGAGCGCCGTCACATTCGATTTTTCAGATATATGGTAAATCATATATCTTATTTTGCGCTCGTCAAGCACAACATGTTGAAGTCGTAATCAAGCTAGCAAAGTGAAGTTTTGCAGAAACATCGATGAATGGAAAACGTGAAAATGGCACCTTACTTGCCTCTTGATGGGGGATCAGGAGCAGGCATAAATAAGGTGCCATGGTGGTTATTTAGTTAAATTGACTATTCACTCTTTTTGCCATTGGCATAACTGGATCAAGGCTAATAGCGCCAATCTTTCTGAACGATGTTGACATTCAGCCAAGCGTTGTAAGTAATACGCCGTCAGTGGTTGCTTTTGAGTAGAACAATCATATTCAATGGGTTTGGTGGAGCGAACAGCGGCTGGTGAAGTTGGCATCATGGTATCCTCTTCTGGCTTGGGATATCTTTAGTATGCTAGATTTAAGGAAAAGAAAAACTGACAGAATAATTTATTTTATATCCTTATTTAAAAAGACATTGAACAACTCATTGACATCGCTAATACATAATCGACTAGAAAAGCTCGGATAAACTTAAAATAGACGATAGTAAGCCTCTTAATGGAACACGATCTATCATTACACCCTTAAATAGGGAACAAACATTTAAAAAGGAAACCCATTTTGTCTATCCTTAATTTATATCGTTATTACTTACGCTTCGATGGTTATGCGATAGAACAACCCATCAGTGCTACGTTAGAGGACATTGCCAATCGATTATGCAGTAGCCCGCGCTATGCACGTGTCTTGCTGCAACAAATGCAGCAACAAGGCTGGCTCTCGTGGCAGCCTAAGGTTGGCCGAAATAAGCGCTCAACGCTGTGTTTATTGCAAGATCCTGAGCGGCTCAAAGAACATCTAGCCAGTGACTGTCTTTTGCGTGGACAGTATGACAAAGCCTTGGATCTGTTAGAGCAAGATGAACAGGTTTTTGCTCAGCTATTACAGCAAACCTCCGGCGCTTCAATGCACGAAGGGCGATTACATATCCAACTGACCTATCGCCGCCCCTTTCAGGCTCTGTTGCCCCATCATCCACAACGTAACAGTGAACGTTTTTTACTACGGCAAATTTACGCTTGCTTGGTCTGTTGTGATGCTGACGGACAAGTACATCCGGAACTGGCTCACCACTGGCATTATGATGCTGAGAATTATCAGTGGTGCTTTTATTTACGCCCAGAGTTGACTTTTCATGACGGACAAATGATTGATGCACAGAGTGTTGTCGACCTCTTTTCACACTTAAAATCCTTACCGAACTATCAGCATGAACTTGCTCATTTAAAACGCATTAGTGCTCCGCATCCGCGGGAAATACTGTTTGAATTCACCGTCCCGGATCAAAGCTTTGCGGGTCTGATTAGCGGTGTCAGTTATTCTATTCAGCCGGTTAAACAGCTTCAGAAAACGACTACCAACGTGATTGGCAGTGGCGCATTCAAGGTTTACAACCATAGCGATAAACAATTAGTACTGCATGCTTTCAATCGATACTATGGTTGCCGTTCATTATGCGACCAAATTACTATCTGGCTATTCGACCAAGACGTAACGACTGCAACCGACGCTATTCCTCACGCTGGCCGAAGCTGCCAATATTACGTATCGGCAGAATCCCCGAACATGGAAAACGAACAAGTCAATCAGTTCTCACGCCAAGAAGAGGGTGCGATCTTTTTATTAAATAATCACCACGCAGATACGCGGCTCGATTCCCAACAACGCCAATGGCTACTTAATCTGCTTGAACCAAACTCGTTACGGAGCAATTTAGTACATTCAAATCTTAATCCAGCCGATCATTTGTTACCTTGTTGGAGTAAATTATCTCGATTGCCGGTCATTAAAAGTGACTTACCAGCCTCAATGACCATTGCCGTTTACAACTACATCACCTTGACTGAATGTGCCGAAGCGATAGCAAAACAGCTCAATGGTCAAGGTATCGAAGTCACCATAAATAGTTACAGCTATCAGGAATTACTACGAAAAGCCCAACAAGGGCAACTGCACGAAACACTGATATTAAGCAGTATTAACTTAGATGATAATCGTCATGCCAGCGCCTACCAGTTTCTGTATAGTAACCCTCTGCTGCATCATGCACTTGGTGATACGCTCAGTAGCTGGCTACGCCAATCGTTAGCGGATATACGCGCAAACGTCTGTATAGAGCAGTACCTTGTGGTATTAGAGCCTTTGGTAGCAACCTTGATCCACCATGGTGTTTTACAACCACTCTATCACGAGCAACAAGTACTCAGGTTTCATGATTTAATTCACAATGTCGCTTTAACCACCTGGGGATGGCCAGAATTAAAGCAAGTCTGGACTGGCAGTTAGAGACTGCACTTAGATAATCATCCGCTATAAGCCCAATAATGGATAAGAGGCATCAGTTAGTACAAGAGTGCTGCCTGATGGTTTGGCTCTCTTTTTCTATCAGTGCTCGGTCGTTTTCTAGCGACGAGATTAATATCTGCCGCATCCAGCTCGGCAATTGTGGATTTATTTGGTAATACACCCACTTTCCCCGCCGCTCATCAATCACCAAACCGTTTTTACGCAGCTCAGCCAAATGACGAGAGACTTTGGGTTGACTAAGAGAGAGTGCGGTCATTAAGTCACACACGCACAGTTCTCGATGCTGACTTATTAGTAATAATGATTTAAGCCGAGTCTCTTCAGCTAATGATTTATAGAAGGTTAACGTATCGCACATAACAAACACATATGAAAAATCAGATGCGTTTGAAATTAAGGCTTTCGAAGCAAAAAGTCAAAGATCAATGCTGTTTTTTTCCTTACTTATTCGCAAAAAGTAAAAAGCAAAGAACCATCTTAACGGTTTCCTTGGTTGACCTTCAGAACAGCAATGATTAGGATCACATTTCTAAATGGCCAATAGGAGATTCCGTGCATGTCACTTACGCCGCCCTAGAACAATGATCACCTCTCACTTCACACCTTTTATTTACCTATTTATAGAGAAAACAGATGTTACAGAATATTAAGCGCGATTGGTTCTCCAACGTGCGAGGGGATGTTTTAGCTGGTTTAGTGGTTGCGTTAGCACTGATCCCAGAAGCAATTGCCTTTTCAATTATTGCTGGTGTTGACCCCAAAGTGGGTCTATATGCCTCTTTTAGTATGGCGGTGGTTATTGCCTTTACTGGCGGACGCCCGGGGATGATTTCTGCTGCAACCGGCGCTATGGCTCTATTAATGGTCACGCTGGTTAAAGAACACGGCCTAGAATATTTATTAGCGGCGACACTGCTCACTGGGGTACTACAAATTGTCGCCGGTTATCTAAAACTGGGGAATTTTATGCGCTTTGTTTCGCGCTCAGTGGTCACCGGTTTTGTTAACGCCTTGGCAATTTTAATTTTTATGGCTCAGCTTCCAGAGCTAACCAATGTCACTTGGCATGTCTATGTGATGACTTTAGCTGGCTTAGGCATTATTTATCTTTTCCCTTATGTACCCGTTATTGGCAAAATGCTACCTTCTCCGTTGGTATGTATTATCACCTTAACTCTTATCGCCATTAGTTTTGGCATCGATATTCGCACGGTAGGCGATATGGGCGATCTACCCGATACACTGCCAATTTTCTTGTGGCCTGATGTACCGCTTAACCTAGAAACCTTAATGATCATCTTACCTTACTCTGCTGGCCTTGCTGTGGTGGGTTTGCTTGAGTCAATGATGACCGCGACGATTGTTGATGATCTCACCGATACCGACAGCGATAAAAACCGCGAATGTAAAGGTCAAGGTGTGGCAAACATTGCGACTGGTTTTCTTGGCGGAATGGCTGGTTGCGCGATGATTGGTCAATCAATTATTAATGTTAAATCTGGTGGTAGAGGCCGTCTATCGACTTTTGTCGCGGGTGTACTGCTGCTGATCATGGTGGTTTTTCTTAGTGATTGGTTAAGCTTGATCCCTATGGCGGCTCTAGTCGCCGTGATGATCATGGTCTCCATCGGCACCTTCTCTTGGAGCTCAATTAGAGATCTTAAATCGCATCCACTTTCTACCAATATTGTCATGATTTCGACTGTGATTGTGGTGGTCATGACCCATAACCTTGCAATTGGTGTTGCTGTTGGTGTGTTACTGGCGGCGCTATTCTTTGCCAATAAAATTGGCCGCTTTATGGTTATCAAGAGCGACTTAGCAGAAAACGGCAGCCAGCGTACTTATCGCGTTGTTGGGCAAGTCTTTTTTGCCTCGTCAGATCAATTTATCAACTCATTCGACTTCAAAGAAGCCTTAGATCATGTCACCATCGATCTGTCTGCAGCACATTTCTGGGATATTACTGCCGTCTCTTCCCTTGATAAAGTGGTGATTAAATTCCGCCGTGAAGGGGCTGAAGTAACATTAATCGGTATGAATGAAGCCACAGCCACCATTGTCGACAAGTTCGGTGTTCATAATAAACCCGAAGAAGTGGCAAAACTGATGAGCGGTCACTAAGGAGCAAAGCATGACAAATATTATTGCCTGTATCGATGGAGCGAGCTATTCACAGTCGGTAGCGGATCTGAGTGTTTGGACCGCGAAAACGTTGTCCGCACCGCTAACTCTGCTGCATGTGCTCGATAAGTCCGATCGAGAAATTGCCATTGAATTATCCGGCAATATTGGCCTTGGCAGTCGTGAGCACTTACTGCAAGAGCTGGTCGAGCTCGATGAAAAACGCGCCAAAGTAGCCTTAAGGCACGGTAAGGCCTTACTCAATGAGTTAGAAGCCAAAGCCCTTGAATCTGGTTTTACGGACCTACACAAACTGCAAAAACACGGTGACTTGCTGGAAACCCTGCTCGATATGGAGAAAGATATCCGTGTCCTCGTGATCGGCAAATCTGGTGAGCTCAACCAAAGTAATACCAAAGCCGTGGGTTCTCAGTTGGAAAGTGTGGTCCGCACCATTAAAAGCCATATTTTAGTCGCGACCGGGGACTTTGCAGCGCCGCAAAATTATTTGTTAGCGTTTGATGGCAGTGAAGTGAGCCAAAAGCTGGTTGAGAAAGCAATCAATACACCGCTACTCAAAGGGCTAACTTGTCACTTAGTGATGGTCGAAGACTCAGATGAAAAAGCGACCGCATTTGCTAGCGCAGCGGAAAAGTTGCGTACTCATGGCGTCAATGTGGTAGAAGCCAGCTTAACCGGCGACGTGCACCGCGCGATTCTTGATTACCAACAACATCATCAGTTGGGAATGATAGTGATGGGCGCTTATGGTCACTCAAAACTGCGGCAGTTTTTTGTAGGCAGCAATACCACCAAGATCATCGTTGAATCCAACGTTCCGCTACTTTTGATTCGTTAACTTTCAGTCGTACAACAAAAAGCCCTAACTCTTTGTTAGGGCTTTTTTTATCGATAAACAACGGTATCCTTCCGACTTTCGGTATATACCGTTATTGGCGCTTTATTTGACTTTAGCTTTTCTGGGTTCGCTCATTAATCCCTTAATCAGTGACACCGTCGCGACCAGTAAGACAATAGTAAACGGGAAACCGGTTGTGACTGCCATCGCCTGCGCTGCCGCTAACCCGCCACCTAGCATTAATGCAATAGCGACTAACCCTTCAAAGGTACACCAGAAGATACGCTGTGGTGTTGGTGCATTTACTTTTCCTCCAGCGGCAATCGTATCAATCACCAATGACCCTGAATCTGAAGACGTGATAAAGAAAACTACCACCAAAATGATACCGACGACCGAAGTAATGCTTGCCAATGGCATGACATCAAGCATCGCAAATAACTTGACGGGTAGTTCCGCCCCCATCACTGCTTGATAACCATCATTAGCGTATTGACTAATCGCCGTGCCACCGAAAGCAGTCATCCAGAAAGCACAGACCGTTGACGGGATCAACAACACACAAATAATAAACTCACGCACCGTACGACCGCGTGATACTCGCGCAATAAACATACCGACAAATGGTGACCAAGAAATCCACCAAGCCCAGTAAAACGCCGTCCAACCTTGTGAATAATTCACATCTTCACGGCCAAATGGCATGGCTAATTCAGGTAGATAAGTCACATAGGCTAAAAGGTTATCGAAAAATCCCGTTAAAATCGCTAACGTCGGACCAACAACGACGATAAACAGCAGCAATAAGGCAGCTAAGCCCATATTGATTTCTGATAAGCGTTTAACGCCACTATCTAATCCTGCAACGACTGAGATCAATGCCAGCGCGGTGATGACAATAATCAAAACCACTTGTGTGGTATCGGTGAATGGAACATCAAATAAAAAGTTAAGCCCAGTCGCAGCTTGAGAAGCACCATAACCGAGCGATGTTGCTAAACCGAATACGGTTGCCACCACTGCCAAAATATCGATCACGTGACCAGTCCAACCCCATACCCGCTCACCAAAGAGCGGATAAAAAATTGAACGCATCGTTAGCGGTAATCCTTTATTAAAGGAGAAAATAGCTAACCCAAGCGCGAGCAATGCATAGATTGCCCATGGGTGCAGCGCCCAGTGGTAAATCGTTGCTGCCATACCTAATCGACGAGCCGCTTCGGTATCTCCCATTGCGCCGCCCAGTGGCGCCCAATCGGTACGTAGGCCATCTTCTATGGCTGTGCCCGATAAGGAACTACTGAAATGCGACATTGGCTCTGATACACCAAAGAACACCAAACCAATCCCCATTCCTGCAGCAAATAGCATGGCTAGCCAACCTGCGTAAGAATAGTCAGGCACTGCGTCAGTGCCACCAATACGCACTCGACCGAGTGGAGACACCACCAAACCTAAACACACTAAAACGAAAATATTCGCCGATAACATGAAGAACCAATCTAAATGCGAAGTCAGCCAACCACGCATATGTAAAAAGATAGGTTCTACTTGTTCACGGAAAATCAGTGTCGTAAAGACAAAAATAATGATTGCTAATCCAGATACAGCAAACACTCGGTTATGAATGTCTAAACCAAAAGGCCCAACCGATAACACCACATTATCTTGACCTACGGTGTAGTCAGTATCGATTGGGTTAACCTTACCACTTGGGCGCGGGATCCCACCGTTATCACTACTCACATTCCTCTCCTCTCATTGCTTTTCTTTTTAACTCCCAAATAAAAATCTCAATACCGGCGGTAATAGACGTGATGAGAAGAGATAACCTTACCATCACCGTCTATTTATACCCTTCCTACTTGAAACTGCAGGGGTGTTGACTACGTTCGTTACCCCAATCTCCTAGTTTGTCTATGCTCATCGGGATTCACTCACTTGCCGCCTACCTGTAACTCCAAGTTGTTTGGGTATATATCGTATTTATTTCGCCCATAGTGCGGCCCATGAACTTTCATTGGTACGATAAAGCCGATAACTAGCCCAATAACTGACTATGCCAAGCAGAAGATAGACAAGCAAATTGCCAATGCCAACCTCATTAATAATATTCGACATAGTCGAGGCTGTGACTAATTGTAGCGGAAAATGAAGTACAGCGTTGAAAAAATTACTGATCAGATAAGAATTAAACATCGCGATAGACAACCATTTTAAGCTAAAACCACCAATAAACATGACCAATAATGGCGAATTAAACAGTTGTGACATCAGGAGAGTAAAACAAGCTAAGGGAATTAAACATAGACCCACCAACCACATTAAACCTACGAAATTCAGGCCATGCTGTAATGCATACCACCAAGAACGCTGAGCAAATAAAAATCCAAATTGCTCATCAGTTACCATATTGAGTATCCATAGAAAAATATCTGCAAATACAATCAGTAAAGAACAGATAACTGGGATTAAAAATAACCCAAAACCCAGTTTCACCATATGAACCATATTATTGGTGACTGGCATGCTCCGCCAAAACATCGAACTCCCCTCTTTTCGTTCTTTACGAAACGTTTTCGGGAAATATAAAGCACTTAGCATCAATGATACAAAGCCAATAATCATTGTGATGAATTGATTAAAGCTATCCACAACTGAGGAATCAACGTGAGCAAGTGAATCAGAATATTCGACATCAAAAAATAGATTATTCCCAAGTGAAACATTCATTAATAAGCTAATAAATAATACTATCCCGCAGACTAATAAAAACAGAGGAATTCTAGTCACACTTTTATTTTCAATCAGCTCTTTTTCAAGCATATATAGACTCGCATGCATTATGCTTTCTCCTTTTGTAGAGCAAGAAATAAATCTGCTAACTTAATATTATGTACCGCTCCAAGAGCTTGTACTGCTTCTCGATGTTCTGCTGTAAGCAACCACTTAGTGGTGCCTAATCCAACTTGTGCGCGTAAAGGATTCCGCTTTTCAATCTCGTCTGCGTAGCTAGAGTTCGCCTCTAATACACAATAATTCTGGGTTAGATTATCCATCGAGTCTTGCAGGACCACTTTACCTTGTCTGAGCATCACAACATCGGTCAGAAGATGCTCAATTTCCGCAACTTCGTGGCTAGCAATAATTAATGCTCGCTCACCATCGTGAAACCATTCAAGCAAATGACGATAAAAGGTTTCTCGATACATAAGGTCAAGGCCTAATGTCGGTTCATCCAAAATCAGTACTTTGGTATCGGTTGCAATGACGACAGCCAAATGCAGTTGTACTTTCATCCCTTTCGATAGCGTGCGAATTTTACTCGATAAATCAATATTGGTTTCAGCCAACACTGAATGAGCTTTCACTAAAGAAAAGCTAGGATGCACACCACTGGTGTAACGCAATAACTGCTTAACCGTCATCCAGTCTGGAAGTACATTGACATCTGAAATATAGGCCAGTATTTCCATCACCTTAGCATGGTCAGTAATAGGATGAAGTCCGTTAATGGCGATATCACCCTGATAATAGTGAGCCCCTAGTAACGCGTTGATTAGAGTGGACTTTCCCGCACCGTTATGGCCTAAAATACCTAGCACTTGTCCAGCATGAAGGGTGAAACTCACCTCATGCAGCGCTTCTGCTTTTTTGGAATATTGTTTAGAAACCTGCCTAGCTTCAACTAATGGATTCATACTTCACCTTCAATATGCCGTTTTAATTGGCTAATAAAATCATCTAAGGGCATCTCCAGCACACGAAGTGTATGTGCTATCTCTGGGATCTGCTGCTGTAAAAAATACTGTTTTTGGCGGTTTTTTAGCTGCTCAAGCGCGCCTTTCACGACATACATTCCTTGTCCACGACGTTTTTCAATCAGTCCTTCATCGACCAGTAGCTGGTAACCTTTCATTACCGTTAAGTGGTTGATTTTAAGTTCAGCCGCGACCGTTCTTACCGATGGTAGTGCCTGATCCTCTAGCCAAATTCCTTGTAAGATCTGTTCAATGATCTTGTCGGCTAACTGACGAAAAATAGGCTGATTATCTTGCCACTCTGTCATATTTCTATACCGATATGGTGATATACACAGATATAACACTAAACCTAAAAGCAACCGTTGGCAAACTCTTTTTACTCAAACACAAAAATAAACGTGACTATAAATCGAAACCGTAAAAGGAAAATATGAGACGACTGCTTACAATTGAGCTCAACTTGAGGCCATTCATAGGCTTGCGTTAGTAAACGACATTAGTATACTTTGCATTCTGCAAGTAGGAATTATTTACAATGAAATCAAATAAAAACAAAAACTTAATCAGTAACCTGTTACTGAACATTATCATCCCGGTAATCATCCTCAGCAAGATGAGTGGCGAGGATAAGCTTGGACCAACTTGGGCGCTCATCGTTGCTCTCGCCTTCCCATTAATTTTTGGTATTGTAAGTTTTGTTCAAGAAAGAAAAATCAACTTCTATTCCGCACTCGGCTTAATTAGTGTGCTTTTGACAGGTGGAATTGGTTTACTACAGCTGGACCCAGCCTATATTGCCATTAAAGAAGCGGCCATCCCGGGGATTATTTTCATCGCTATTCTAGTGAGTAATATTACTGGCTACCCGATTGTGAAAAAGATGCTACTTAACGACGATATCGTTGATAACGAAAAGCTTAATCAAGCGTTAGAAAAATCGAATAATCAAGCAGAGTTTGAGAGCAAAATAAATATCTGTTCATACATCATTGCCTTTTCGTTTCTTCTTTCAACCATCTTAAATTACGTGCTCGCTAAATGGATTGTCACCAGCCCTGCAGGAACAGAAGCATTTAATGAAGAGATCGGTAAAATGACTGCCCTCAGCTTCCCAGTCATCGCTTTGCCAGTGACCGTCATTATGATGGGTGCACTGCTCTACTTATTTAAAAGTATTTCAACCATTACTGGGAATAAGATTGAAGATTTTCTGCGCTAAATCGCTTAAGGTGACAGCATAAATAATAAAACCCACGATTATCGTGGGTTTTATTATTTATAACTCAGAGGCTAACTTAGCGTTGCTGGCGGGCTAATTGTTGAATCTTACCCACAATGGCTCTTAATCCATTGCCCCGTGTTGGGCTAATATGGCGCTCTAAGTCTAATGTTTTGAAATAACTATCGATATCAAATGCTAGAATCTCACTAGCCGTCTTATTGTGATAAGCCGCTAAGACAATCGCCAATAAACCGTTAACGATGATCGCATCACTATAAGCAAAAAGCTGTAAACGGCCCTGCTCAATTTTAGTATGCAGCCATACTTGACTCTGACACCCAGGTACTAGATCTTCATCTCGCTTTTGTTGCTCATCAAATGGGGTTAATGCCTTGCCTAAATCGATGATGTATTGGTAGCGTTGCTCCCAATCGTCAAAAAAAGCTAAATCTTCGATGATTTCTTGGTCACTTGGTAAGTTCATTTTAGGCTCTATATCCTTACGAATTGATACGACATCGACTGGATTGAGGTGTCGTAACGGTTCTACGGCACTCGTAGAACCGAGAATTAAAAAAACAGTCCGGTTTCGAGCTGGGCTTCTTCGCTCATCATTTCACGTGACCATGGTGGATCGAACACTAAGTTGACGTTAACCCGCTCCACATTGGGAACCATGTGCACTCGGTGCTCAACATCACCGACTAAAACAGGCCCCATGCCACAACCAGGTGCCGTTAATGTCATATCGATGTCTACAAGATGTGATGCTTGATCAATAGAAACTTGATAGACCAAGCCGAGTGACAACAAATTGACCGGAATTTCCGGATCGTAAACCGTTTCTAACGCTTGATAAACTTGGGCTTTATCGATGTTATCATCCAGTGGCGCATCAAATTCAAGCTTGAGCGGTTGGCGTCCAATCGCATCAGCATCAGTGCCATCAATACGATACATATTGCCACGCCAAGTAATGGTGTAATTACCACCTAGGTCTTGCGTAATGGTGACAAATTCGCCCTGCTTAAGTACCTGCTGCTCTCCAGTTGGTACTCGTCTAACCATGCAATCGCGTTCAAGGTTAACAATTCTCTGCGTCATTGGCTAACCTTAGTCAAAAAAAATCCCACGCAAACAAAAGCGAGCTTAGCTGACATTAAAGCTTTCCCCACAGCCACACTCACCGACGACGTTCGGGTTATTAAACTTCAACACTCCGTTAAGCCCTTCTTTCACATAGTCCATTTGTGAACCGTGTAGCATAGGGATAGCGTCTTGAGCAATCTTAACTGTCAATGTATCGGTGATTTTAAGAGCGAGATCCGATTCAGGGGTCTGCTGCTGAAGCTCTAATACATAAGCATAGCCATTACAGCCGCTAGTTTTTATCGATACACGCAACACATGATCCGGCTGTTTTGCTAATTTAGCTTCAAGATGACGAATCGCGCTGTCGGTTAATGTCAACACGGCTTGATTTGACACTTCAGGGGTATAGGTTTCTACCTGCATATGATTTACCTTAAACTAACATTTGCTGAGCTTTTTTAAGTGCACTAAATAACGCATCAATCTCTTCTATCGTGTTATAGATAGAAAATGACGCTCTCGCGGTACCAGGAACGCCCAGACGACGCATTAATGGCTGCGCACAATGATCGCCGGTACGAATTGCAATCCCTTGTTTATCTAGAATAAAACCGATATCGGCTGGGTGGCAACCTTGCAATAAAAAGCTCAACACGCCAATTTTCTCGCTCGCATTACCAATTAATTGGAATCCCTCTAGCTCACTGGCATGTTGTAATGCCCGCGCCATCACGGCCCGCTCGTGTGCTTGCACGGCTGCGGGGTCAAATTGGCTAAACCAAGTAATGGCAGCGGCCAAGCCAATCACACCAGCGATATTGGGCGTACCTGCTTCTAATCGGTTAGGAAGGCTTCCCCACGTAGCGTCTTGATAAGTCACCTTAGCAATCATCTCACCGCCCGTTTGCCACACCGGCCAATCTTGCAATACCTCAGCTTTGCCCCAAAGTACGCCCACTCCTGTTGGACCAAAGACCTTATGACCAGAGAACGCGTAAAAATCGCAGCCAATCTCAGCGACGTTAACCCCGCCATGAGCAATGCCTTGCGCGCCATCAATTAAGACCAGTGCGCCTACTTCTTTGGCTTGTGCGGTTAATTCATGAATCGGATTAACCGTACCAAGCGCATTAGAAACGTGAGGGATTGCCACTAATTTGGTTGATGAATTCAGCAATGATGCAAATTGCTCGACATTTAGCTCACCGTTGTCTTGGATAGGCGCAACGATTAACTGAGCACCGCTTTTAAGACACGCTTGTTGCCAAGTGACTAAATTAGCGTGATGCTCCATTTCGGTAACCAAAACTTGATCGCCCGGTCGCAAACGCTGTGCCATGCCATGCGCAACAATATTAATTGACTCTGTGGTGCCGCTGGTCCAAATCACTTCGCTGCGATCAAATGCATGAATAAAGTTAGCGACTACGTCACGACCATGTTCATAACGTTGCGTTGCTTGATCCGCTAAACGGTGAACGCCACGATGGACGTTCGCATTACACTGAGTATAAAAATCGGTAATGGCTTCAATGACCGCCATCGGTTTTTGCGTGGTTGCTGCATTATCTAGGTAAACCAGTGGTTTTCCTTCAACCATCTGATTTAAAATAGGAAATTGCGCTCTAACCGCAGCCACATCAAACGAAGAGGTTTCGATCATTATCTTACCTCCATCTCTTTAAAACGAGCACTCAATATCGGTGCTAACCATTCTGCCAAAGCTTGATTTGGCATTTGGTTAATCAACTCTTGAATAAAGCCAACGTTAAGCATGACTAATGCCTGTGAACGGCCAATTCCGCGTGACATCAAATAATACAGCGCTTCTTCTTCAATTTCAGCCACCGTTGCACCGTGAGCACATTTCACATCGTCAGCGTAAATTTCTAGCTCTGGCTTAGTATTGATCTGACCACGACGTGACAAAAGTAAGTTGCGGTTATTCAGTTCGGCCAGTGTCTTTTGCGCATCACGATGGATGTGGATACGGCCATTAAACACCGCCGTTGCTTTATCACCAACAATACCGCGTACATTTTCTTCACTAGTACCATTAGGTTTTGCGTGTTCAATGGTACTGTGCAGATCAAAATGCTCCGACTCGCCCAATAGATAAACAGCATTCATTTTTGCTTGAGCATGCTCACCATTATGAATGATATCTACATCCAAACGTGACAGTTGGCTACCAAAGCCGATAACCGTGCTGTTTAGCTGAGCATAATCATTAAGCGAGAAATGCGTGCCACCAAAATACAGAGCCTGTGGGCTATTCATCAAGAATTGATAGTGCTCTAGCTCAGCATGGCAATCAAGCAAACACTCGGTGAAAGCGGTGCGTAAATTATCATCGCTGCCTTGAGCGTGCTCAATCAAGGTTAATTTGCCATGGTGACCAAGATTAACTTGCACACGATAATGGGCTTCATAGCCATGATGATTGTGATGAACGATTCGGAGCGGAGTCGTGCAATGGCACTCAGGATCAACATCGATAAACAATACATTATCAGCCAATACATCGTTCACCATACCGAATAAATGGCGTGATGGTTTGACCTGAGAAAAACGGCTCACCGCAGCTGCTTGTTGGTCAGCGGGTAGGCTTTGAGCACTGTAGATACTGACACCCTGTGGTAAATTCAGCTCGGTTACATCCGTTTGTAACTGACCGTCAACGAATACTAAGTCGATAGTTTCCAAATCGGGAATAGGTGCTAAGTTGAACGGCGCATTGCCTGATTCTAGCGACAATTCCAACTGCTCTAAACAAGAGAGTGATGTATAACGCCAAGCTTCAGTGCGTCGAGTCGGCCAGCGGGTTTGACGCAAAGCATGAAGCGCTTGTTGACGAACCGGGCTCAGCCAATCATTGGTTTTTGAGCCACGGTCTATCACTTGCTGAAGCCATTGACTCATTACTCCGCCTCCTCGTGATCTTCTAACCCAAGGAATGCGTAACCCTGTTGTTCAATTTCTCTGGCTAATGAGGCATCACCGCTTTTGACAATTTGGCCGTTGGCAAGAATGTGCACAAAGTCTGGTTCAATATAGTCCAGTAAACGCTGATAGTGAGTAATGACCACAAAACTACGCTCGGCGCTACGCTGGCTATTTACACCGTTAGCAACCACTTGCAAAGCATCAACATCCAACCCTGAATCCGACTCATCTAAAATACATAAGCTTGGCTCTAATAAAATCATTTGCATGATTTCATTACGTTTTTTCTCACCACCGGAGAAGCCTTCATTAACGCCTCGCTTCAAGAAATCGAGTGGTAATTGAACTTGCTTACTGGCTTCTTTGGCTTTTTTCAAAAACTCAGCAGCCGTCAGTGGCTCTTGGCCACGATGGGCACGCATAGCATTCACTGACTCTTTCATAAATTCCATATTGCTCACACCAGGAATTTCTACTGGGTACTGAAAGGCAAGGAATAAACCATGACGAGCACGTTCTTCAACGTCCATATCCAGTAAGCTTTGACCATGTAACATGGCTTCACCGCCCGTCACTTCGTAACCGTCGCGTCCAGACAGAACGTAGCCTAAGGTACTTTTACCCGCACCATTAGGACCCATGATGGCATGAACTTCACCAGGCTTAATATCAAGGTTTAAGCCTTTCAAAATATCTTTTTGCTCCACACGAGCGTGTAAGTTTTTAATATTTAACATGTAATTATTATCCTACTGAGCCTTCTAGGCTAATTTCAAGCAGCTTACCGGCTTCCACGGCAAACTCCATTGGCAATTCTTTAAACACTTCTTTACAGAAACCATTGACTATCATTGATACCGCTTTTTCAGTATCTAGACCTCGTTGTTGGCATAAAAACAGCTGTTCATCGCTTACTTTTGAGGTTGTCGCTTCATGCTCAACTTTAGCGGTCGGGTTACGACTCTCAATGTATGGGAAAGTGTGCGCGCCGCAGCGATCACCAATCAGTAGCGAATCACATTCGGTAAAGTTACGCGCCCCATCTGCTTTTGGCCCCATATGCACCAAACCACGATAGGTATTGTTACTCTCTCCTGCACTGATCCCTTTCGAGATAATGGTTGAGCGAGTATTTTTACCTAAATGGATCATTTTGGTTCCAGTATCGGCTTGCTGGCGATTACGTGTTAAGGCAACAGAATAAAATTCACCCACACTGTTATCCCCTTTCAAAATACAGCTTGGGTATTTCCAAGTTACTGATGAGCCCGTTTCCACTTGTGTCCACGAGATTTTCGCATTGGTCTGACATATACCACGCTTAGTCACGAAGTTATAAATACCACCTTTACCATCCTCATCACCGGGATACCAGTTTTGTACGGTCGAGTACTTAATTTGCGCGTCATCCATCGCAACCAGCTCAACCACCGCAGCATGCAGTTGGTTTTCGTCACGCTGCGGTGCAGTACAACCTTCAAGATAACTGACGTAGCTACCTTCATCAGCAATGATTAAGGTGCGTTCAAATTGACCGGTGTTTTGCTCATTGATTCGAAAATAAGTCGATAATTCCATTGGACAACGCACACCCTTTGGAATGTAAACAAATGAACCGTCAGTGAAAACAGCGCTGTTTAAAGCAGCAAAATAGTTGTCTGAACGAGGGACTACGGTACCTAAGTATTTTTTGACTAGCTCTGGGTACTCTTGTACCGCTTCGGAAATCGGACAGAAGATCACACCAGCTTCTTTTAACTTTTCTCGGAAAGTTGTTACGACAGATACCGAATCAAAAACAACATCAACCGCCACACCCGCCAACATTTCCTGTTCGTAAAGAGGGATGCCTAATTTTTCATAAACACGCAAGAGTTCAGGATCGACCTCATCAAGTGATTTAGGCTTATCTTTCATGCTCTTAGGCGCAGAATAGTAGGATATAGTCTGATAATCGATTTTGGGATAATGCACATGAGCCCACTCCGGCTCTTCCATCGTCAGCCAATTGTGGTAAGCTTTTAGCCGCCATTCTAACATCCATTCTGGTTCGTTTTTCATGGCAGAAATACGACGAATCACACTTTCATCCAAGCCTGTAGCAAAAGTTTCAGACTCAATATCAGAGACGAAGCCTGCCTCATATTTACGGGATAATGCTTCATGAATTTGTTCAGTCATAACTTCGGTTCTCGCTGATGTCTTTATTCGCTGCTGGGTCGTAGGCCTATAGTGTACCTATAATAGCGACCGCAGACGATAATCTTATGACGCAAAGATACAATACCCGAGTAAAATACTCAAGTATTAATCCTTACCTCATCACGATAATAATTTTTTATCTATTTGTTTTATATGAATTTTATGGAATTTCATCTCAAAAGTAAAAAACATTCATCAATGATTTAAACGAAGAAAAAGAACAAACCCTTTGATTTATAAACTATTTTTATTTTTAGTCATAAATCTGCTGTTCTTGGTAACGAAATAAAGTGTAAACATATAGATTTGCTTTTCGAACTCAACTGGTTATATAACAAGCTTTAATCTTTCTTATTAACCGAGTCCATCATGATAACATCTATTATTCTCATCGCTATTATCTTACTGATCGTGATGTACGCGATCGCTATTTACAACAAGCTGGTTACTTTGCGTAATCGATTTAAAAACAGTTTTGCACAAATTGAAGTTCAGCTTAAACGCCGTTATGACTTAATCCCTAATTTGGTCAGTACCGCTAAAGGCTATATGCAGCATGAGCAAGAAACATTTGAGCGTGTCATTCAGGCGCGTAATCAAGCGATTTCTGGTTTAAAAGCCGCAAGTGAAGCGCCAGAAAGTGAAACCGCCATTCAGCTACTCGGTCAAGCAGAAGGAATGCTCAAAAATGCCCTGGGACGTTTGAATGTCGTGGTTGAAGCTTACCCTGAGCTTAAAGCCAGCCAAACCATGATCCAACTACAAGAAGAGCTAACCAGCACAGAAAATAAAGTCGCTTTTGCTCGCCAAGCTTTTAATGATTCCGTCACTAGTTACAACACCTATAAACAAACCTTCCCACCGGTATTATTTGCTAATCTGTTTGGTTTCCAAAACGGTAATTTGCTTGAATTTGCTGACAGTGAAGTACTCCAAGCAGCACCTAAGGTGAGTTTTTAATGGATTTCTTTCAACATCAAGATACCGCTCGGCAACAAACTCGGCGCTTGGTGCTGTTATTTGCGTTGGCGATTTTGTCGATCACAGCCCTAATCAGCATGGGCAGCACATTCATTTACCTTAGTATCTCAAATGCCCCTTTTGACTGGCAGGCCACAGCACGATTAAGCGCCATTTGTTTTGTTGCTCTGAGTCTTGTCATTAGTTTAAGTGCTTGGTTGCGTTTATACGATCTACAAAAGCAAGGGGGCGCTAGCATTGCGGAAAGCCTAGGCGGTCAATTACTGGCCAGTGATACGACGCACCCTAAACACCGCCAACTGCTTAATGTGGTGGAAGAAATGGCCATCGCCGCTGGTATTGCAGTACCACAAGTGTATTTATTAGCCGATGAACCAGGCATTAATGCCTTTGCAGCAGGAATGCATATTGATGATGCGGTAATAGGCATTACTCAAGGTGCGCTGGATAATTTTAATCGTGATGAACTACAAGGCGTTATCGCCCATGAGTTTAGTCATATCCTCAATGGTGACATGCGCCTCAACACTCGCTTAATCGGTTTACTCTTTGGTATTACTTGCGTGGCCTATTTTGGTCACCTTATCGTTGATAGTTTGTCTCTCTCTCGGCGACGGATGAGACGCCGCTCGTCAGATTCAGACAAAGGTGTTGCTGCGTTATTTGTGCTAGGTTTGATCTGTATTGTGCTAGGTTGGCTTGGCACCTTGTTTGGTTCCATCATCAAAGCCGCGATTTCACGTCAGCGAGAGTTTCTTGCCGACGCCAGCGCGGTGCAATTTACCCGCAACGATCAAGGCATTGCTGGCGCACTAAAAAAAATCGCCGCTTCTTCTCATGGTTCAACCTTAGAATCAAAGGCCAGCAGTGAAGTCAGTCATATGATGTTTGGCCAAAGCCGTCGCGCTGGCCTTGCAGCACTGTTCGCTACTCATCCGCCCCTGGAAGAGCGCATCCGGCGAATTGAGCCATATTGGGATGGGACTATACAAAGCGCTAATGACAATCAAGCTCGCTCTTTTGCTCATTCATCCGTTAGCGGCTTTGCCGCGAGTCCACATTCTACGGCGAGCGAACCATTTTCAAGTCCGGCATCAACATCCGCTGAACTTTGCGCCAATGGCCAAGCCCTGATTAACCAATTACCTCTGCCATTACTCGATATGGCGCGCGAGCCATACAGCGCCCGCTTTGTCGCCTTTGCGCTTATCTTTGATGGCAGTGAAACGCAGCGTGATATTATCAAGCAGCATATTCCGATGGTCGCTCAGGCTAAAGTCCTACCTTGGTTAAATTATGCGATACCAGCGCACCTGCGTTTACCTTTATTGGAATTAGCCATTCCTGCGCTTAAATCACTCAGTGAAGGGCAAAGGCACCGTTTGTGTGAAGTATTACGTGAACTATCACTGACTGATCATCACTATTCTCTCGCCGAATGGTGTGTGATTAATCTTCTAGAGAAACAATTACTCGCTACATTTGGTCATACGCGTCAAAACAAATCTCTGCAGCAGTTACAAACTAGCGTCTATTGGTTACTGCGTGAACTGGCTTGGGTTTGCCATGATGAGCGACAAGGCGCACAAATCGCTTTTGAGGATGCGTTACATCATCTGAATTTGCCGGTAATTCCCCTTGAACCTGCGGAGAATAATTGGCCTTTAAGTCGAACCGCACTTGAGCTGTTGTTGCAATTAAAGACGAAAGATCGCACACAATTTGTTAAAGCCTGCCGATTAGCCATTGAATCAAATGGTAAAATCACTGTTGCTGAAGGTGAATTGTATCGCGTCATTGCCTGCTTTTTAGAGATACCTGAACCGCCGTTAAGCCTATCGTCAAAGGATAATTTGTCTTCCACTCAATCATTGTCTGATTAATTCCGTTGATTGCGTGACGAGTTAAGTTTTATAACCACTTAATTAAACTTTCTATCGCAATCAACCAATCGTTTACTTTGAGTCAAGAGCGACATAATAGCTCACCCGTAATTGGACACAACTTTGTCACGCCCCCCAAAGAGACCTCAACAATAATCGAGGGTTATTAGGCCATCTTGTTGTTATCCACTGAAGAACCATCAAATTTCATCCGAACTCTTAATATCAAGCATTGGTATCTTAAGCATGCAAAACATTCACCATGGTCATACCAGATAAAATTTTGTTTACTATTTGCACGACTTACAATATGGTACCGATCCCAACGAAAGTGTGGGAACTTATTGAGGTCTCTATGAAGCACAACATTTTATCAGCGGTAATAGGAACATTACTGCTGTCATCTTCTCCTTTGATAGCTTCTGGAACGGATTCTGATATCACCACACGTATTATTGGCGGTGAAAAAGCACAACCTAATGATTGGCCGTATATGGTTTCATTGGTTCGCACTGGTAACAATGACCCATTTTGTGGCGGTACTCTTCTTTCACAACAGCATGTACTCACTGCCGCCCATTGCGTGATTAAAAATACCGCTGATTTTGAAGTTCTGACTAACGCGTATCATATGGATAACCTATCCTCATCTACGCGCGTTGGAATAAAAAACATTTATATTCATCCAGCTTACAATAAAAATGAAAATGCTGGGTTAAATGATATTGCTATTTTAGAGCTCACCAATACTGTTGATGGTACTGCCGTAGTACGGGGGAATCATGCTGATTTTACTCAGTTGACTGATGGCTCACCAATGAAAGCTATTGGCTTTGGTAATCGTCAACACAACGGAACATATGGTTTTGATGCGCCAAAGGTTCTGCATGAAGTCTCCTTACCTTTCGTATCTATGGACGAATGTAAAAAAATAGCCACGTATAAAAACCTAAAAGGTGATGGCGTACTTTGTGCAGGTCAGGAAGGGAAGACTATCTGTCAAGGTGACAGCGGTGGCCCACTATTTTTTGATAGTAACCTAGGTGTGAAACGCCAAATGGGGATCACCAGTTTTACTAAAAAGGGATGTACTACAGCGGCCGTATTTACCAACGTTAGCCATTATCAAGATTGGATAGACGATCACATCAAGGGCCTTTCTTATCAACAACATAAAGATCTGGGTATTGTTCTATTAGGCACAAGTAGTCGTACTTTTGTCTTTACGAACAACTCTAATGAAGTTATCGAACTTAAAAATCCAACACTATTGAATAATGGCGAAATAGACCATAGCTTGACTATTCTGAGCAATTCCTGCATAGGTAATTTAGCTGTAGGTAAACAATGCGAAATTAGTCTCATCTACACATTAGAAGAGTATGGCCAAGGTCGCATGACACTTGAATTTAAATCCGATGCTTTTGCCGAAGGTAAAGTATCAGCTTGGCTAGATTATGATGCATTAAGAACTGCAACTCGAGACGTAAAAAACTACCTAGCCTTCTTACCAACACATAAAGCCTATGGTAGCGACAAGCTGTGGACCGTTGAGGGCAAGTTTTTAAGAAGTGCACAAGATCTTGAAAAGGACGAGCAATCTGAACTTATCTTGGAAAACGTTCCTCGCGGTGAGCTTAGTTTTACCTATAATATTCAGTCAGATTCTCTATTAGATTCTTTGACTATTTATATTAACGATAAATATGAGCAGAAAATTCGTATACGTAACCTTCTCACAGATGAATACACAAAACTAGGTTATCTAGCTCTTGAATTGACCAAAGAAAATAATAAAGTGCGTTTTGTTTATTCTCGTTCTGATCTCAGTCAGCAGCAAGATAGCCACATTCAGCTTTATGATATCAAACACCAAAAGCTTAAAAGCGATCTGATCAATGAAATTTTAGTAGAACAAGCCAAAAATAGTGGCGGCGGTGGTAGTATTGGATTTGGCACAGGACTGGGGTTATTTGCGCTAATGTGGATGCGTCGTTCACGGCAACAATAGCCATGATTGATTCTATTGAATATTGATAATATAAAACTAAATCAAAGCCCAAGCCGTCCGTGGATTGCTTGGGCTGCTTTTGATCTATATGAAATCGATGGTCAATAATAAACGTCGTTCGTTCGGCACATATGCTGGTGAACGGTGCACTAAGCCGTTGTTTTCGTTTCCCTCCCAGCCACTGCCTTTTAGCAATGCGACATCACCCGTCGCCATTTGATGGATAACACTCTCTTTCGCGAATAAACCGGAGCAATCATCAGGTTGGCCCAAACTGCCCGCCCCCAGTTTCGTTCTATCGAGCCCTTGGTTACTCAACCACTGCGTGGCAGAACCCGCATAAGTGGTCACCAACCGACATGGAACATGATCGACGTGAAATTTAGGACACATAGGTTTATCAAGTATCGTTAGCCGCACCCCGACCTTTTGCGCATCAAACAAACAGCAAAACATATCAACGATAAGAGCAATATCTTCACTCAATACTTTAGCACCAGCATAATCCACAAGTTTATCATGGAGCAGCTCAGCCGCATTCGCTGGGGTCACTGATAACGCTAAAGCCAATGATTTTGCTTGCTGCATCAACAATTCAATGTTGTGCTGCAACTCGGTAGATAAACCACGTTGCCATATCGCAATGTTATGCTCAGGTTGATAAATATCCGTTAAGATGCTCGGCAATGGTCCAATCGGTGCAATGGCCATCTTTTCAACCGCAACCTGTTTTAGCACTATTTCATGACTCATATCTCTCCCTCCCATCCTACAAATGGATCGGGTAAAGTCTGCCAAAGTACTTCACCAGCCAAGAAGGCTTCTTCGCTTAACAAACAGTCATCTAACGCTTTAATCATTGCCGTCTTATCTAGCCCCTGACCAATAAACACTAACTCCTGACGCTTATCGCCAAAGGGCTCTAGCCAATGTTCTTCAATCGCGGCTAAATCATCTTCATTTGTTGGCCATTGGTCTTGAGGAATAGCTTTCCAAAATAAACCAGCAAAACCATAATCTGCAATACCTCCAGCTTGATTCCACTGCCCAACCAGATCCGGACGAGAAGCTAACCAAAAATGGCCTTTCGACCGCAGTAATTTGCCAAAATCACTAGTATTATGTAAAAAACGATACAGTTTTTCAGGATGAAACGGTCGACGAGCCTGATAACTAAAACTACTGATCCCATACTCTTCTGTTTCTGGGATATGTTCACCTCTTAGCTCTTTTAACCAACCTGGCGCCTGTTGCGCACGTTCAAAGTTAAATAGCCCAGTATCTAATACTTCGGCGATATCAACTTGTCCGTTTTGGATAGGAATAATGCGAGCATGGGTATTCAACACCTTTAAAATAGAGGTCAAATGTTCGAGAGCCGTTTGAGAGACAAGATCCACCTTACTGATCAAAATAACATCAGCAAACTCAACTTGTTCAATCAATAAATCCGTTACACTACGCTCATCTTCGTCACCGAGATGCTCTCCACGCTCCTGCAATGACTCAGCCGCGTGGTAATCACGCAGAAAATTCACCGCATCGACCACAGTAACCATAGTGTCTAAGATCGCAATATTGGAAAGTGAAAACCCATCCTCATCAGCAAAAGTAAACGTCTCCGCAACCGGCAGTGGCTCAGAAATCCCTGTTGATTCAATCACCAGATTATCGAAACGCCCTTCCTTCGCCAATTGATTGACCGTCACCAACAGATCTTCACGTAGGGTGCAACAAATGCAGCCATTGCTCATTTCTACTAACGTTTCTTCTTGATGACTCAGTGACACTTCGTTTTTTAGCGTAACTGAATCAATATTGATTTCACTCATATCGTTGACGATCACCGCAACTTTCTTGCCCTGACGATTATTCAAAATATGGCTGAGCACGGTGGTTTTTCCTGCGCCAAGAAAACCAGACAGGACCGTGACCGCAAGTTTTTTCTGGTTCATAGCAGTGACTCCAAACTGAATATGAATTCGAATCAGTAACCAGAATGAACATAAGTGCACGGTAACTGATCAATGTCGTTTTCGAACTTGATAAACGGTGACTTAGTGCGGTTTAGATTGATACCACCACCAAGAAAAACCAAATGTTATAACATAACAATCTGGTTGCCAATCTTTGGTTGGAAATAAAAAATCGTTTATTAATGTGACGAGAAAGTGTCAGTGTTCATTCAAGTTAGAATGTTTACAAGAAAAGAATAGCGTTTATGGCAGGAGGTTAAGCAGTGATAAAAGAAAAACCCTGTACAAAAAAGAACCTATTCCCTTTTGTACAGGGTTCTTGACCCTTATGTTTTGCTTGTCGTTTAAAACTACCTTTGCCTTTTTGCGCCTTAACTACTCGAGTACGAAATAGCGAACTGGTGACTACGGCTTTCAGCGCATTATCTTTGATCACCCCTCGGCCATGCTCTAACGCTATTTCCTGCGTATACTCTGTATTGAGCGGCGAAAGCTAGTTGTCTTTTCTTCACCTTTTTCTTCACAGTAAACCTCACTTAAATGACACAATTATAAAATCTATTAATTAACCAAAACCTAAACTGGCAGGGCCGAAGCGTTCACCGCCAGCACTTTCAAGAATCTACCAACAGTAGCAAAAAATATAACCAACATGACTACGACCTCAAACGTCATGAGTATATCAAAAATTAGCATAATAACGATAGACAGTCTGAGACAGGGTAATTCTGCTTTGGTGAACGGCATTTCATCACTTATAGTACAACTCTGAACTTTATAGCCAGCGCTTGGCAAGCGTCGATAATAAGGAAAATACAATGGCTGAACGCATTGAAAGCCTAGATTTTATCCGAGGGGTTGCCGTTCTCGGTATACTGTTTATGAACATCATGGCAATGGCAACCCCTATTGAGGCCTATTATAGCCCTTTTTGGCGTGAAGGTTTATCAACATGGGAAGTGCCTTTTTATCACCTACAAAGCCTGTTGTTCGAGAGCCGCTTTATGTCGATCTTCAGCCTGCTGTTTGGTGTGGGATTGTATATTCAGTATCAAAGTGCGCTAGCAAAAAACCTTCCTGTACAGGCCAGGTTGTCGTCACGGCTACGTTGGTTATTATTATTTGGCCTTTTGCATGGTTTTTTACTTTTTGAGGGCGATATTTTAACTCTATACGCATGCTGTGGTTTTTTACTCATTCGTTTACTTGCTCTTAGCAACAAAAAGCAGTTTATTCTCGCATTGCTTCTAATAGGCTTAGGCCAAATGTTAATGCTGGGGTTCGTTGCCCTACTACTATATCACGACATCCCGATTTTCACCGCAGAGTTACCCTTGAGTGGAACTGCCCTCACAACACTCCAACAAACATGGACAAGCTATCCAGATCGCCTACTTGCCCAAGCAATTAACTTTACTCAATTCTTATTATTTATCCCATTAACCGTGCTTTGGTATAACACTGGCTTAATGCTGATCGGTATTTTGCTGTACAAAAACGGCTTCTTTCAACAAAGTCGCTGGCTACCTTGGGGACTTGGCTGCTTACTACTCGGATTAATTTTAGGATGGGGTGTACAGCAGCTACGGATAACATTCGGGCTGAGCTTGGACGTTGGCTTCTCAACGATACTTTTGATGATGTTGACGGGCTTGCTCTCAGCGATTGGTTACTGCTCATTACTGATGTTATTCGCCAACCATCACCATGTGTTGGTTCGCTTATTAAAGCAAGTCGGCAGAATGGCCTTTACGCTTTATATATTACAAAGCGTCATGGTTTATCTGATCTTTGTATGGCTCGCTCCACAGTTATGGGGCCAACTCGGTAGGCCAGAGCTGATGGCCTTAGTCATTGTGTTAACCGTTTTTCAAATATGGTTTGCTGATTTCTGGCAGCAGCGCTACGGGCAAGGCCCTTTGGAAAGAGGCTGGCGATATTTAGCCTATCGACGGTTTAGATAACCTTTGTACGTCTTTAAACTTGAATATGGCGAAATTATTCGCCATATTGACCCGTCAAGTAATACCTGAACAAAGCTCAATTTTCGAAAAATCTAGGTGTTACTCTAGACAAGCGCTTTTACGACAATTTATGGAACGCTACGAAATCGTCACTCATTGATTTGAGAATCTTTAGATAAGAAAAAAGACGCCTTTGGACGTCTTTTAACATGAATGTGGCGGTGAGTGAGAGATTCGAACTCTCGGTACGTTGCCGTACACACACTTTCCAGGCGTGCTCCTTCAGCCACTCGGACAACTCACCGTAATATGCTAGCATGTTGTGCTAACGAGGCGCTAATTTAATGATATTCATTAATAGGGTCAAGCAGAAATCTGAAAAAAACTCATATCTTGACTTGTTTGGCTAATTATTGCCTCATTTGTTCAAAAACCCCTCATCAGTCTCCTTGAAGCTCGCATTGATCGTACGTTTAGAGTTAAGATAACTTCACTTTTTGCTGTTGACTATGAGGCTTTACTTTGACCTTAAACGATATTCTAAGCGCTGCAGATTTAGAAGATAAACTTCTTAATGAAGCGAAAACCCAAGGCTTTATTACTGCCATGGCCCTCGCGCCGAATGTTCTTCCTCCTTCAGAATGGTTGCCATTTTTGTGGGGTGGTGATGATACGGCCCCTTTTAGTGATGCAAAGCAGATGGAAAGCTATTTTGGGTTGATTATCCGTTTATGGAATGAATATCGCCCTGCTCTTTTAGACAGCAGTTGGACTTGGCCTGAGGGATGTGAACTGGATGAAGAAGATATCGTCACACAGAATACTCGTGATTTCTGTGAAGGAGTTTTACAGGGCTGGCAATTAACACGTGATGATTGGGAAGTGTTGATGCCAGAAAATAGCCAAGAGAATACTCTGATGGGTGGTGTATTGTTATCGTTGAGCATGTTGTACGATCCAGAAACGTCTTTGGCCACCTTAGCTGAACAAGGCATGAACGATTTAGATCAGTTTACTGAAATCTATAACGCGATTCCTGTGATGCTATGTGGTTTAACTCAGCGCGCCGTCGATTTAGCAGAGTCCGACTCTCAATAACCACGCCAGCAATCACGACCATCTAAAGCATTAACTCAAAAAAACCGCCAGTCGCAACTGACGGTTTTTTCGTTAAGCATTACCTTGTACTTGGCGATTGAGCTGCTCAGCAAAATCAAGCATACGATTTAACGGAATCAGTGATTTTACTCGTATCGCTTCGTCAACAAACACCTCATGTTCACAGCCGCCTTCAAGTAGGGCTTGTTCAATTGCTTTTAGGCCGTTCATTGCCATCCACGGGCAATGTGCACAGCTGCGGCAGGTGGCTCCAGCGCCGGCGGTTGGTGCTTCAATTAGCTCTTTTTCTGGCACCATCTGTTGCATTTTAAAGAAGATGCCTTTATCCGTCGCCACGATCATTTTTGACTGTGGTAAGGTTTTCGCCGCTTTGATTAATTGACTGGTCGAGCCAACCGCATCAGCGAGTTCAACCACACTGGCCGGAGATTCTGGGTGAACGAGAATCGCAGCATCTGGATACAAGGCTTTCATTTTACGTAAGGCATCAGCAGAAAACTCATCATGCACCACGCACTCACCTTGCCACAAGAGCATTTCTGCTCCGGTTTTTTTGGCAATATAAGCGCCAAGGTGACGATCGGGACCCCAGATTATCTTTTTATCTTGTGAATCAAGATGTTCAACAATATCTAAGGCAATACTCGAGGTGACCACCCAATCAGCACGTGCTTTCACGGCCGCAGAAGTATTAGCGTATACCACAACGGTATGATCTGGATGGGCATCGCAAAATTCGGTGAATTTATCGGCCGGACAACCTAAATCAAGTGAACACTCGGCTTTTAAGGTTGGCATCAGAATCCGCTTTTCTGGGGTCAGTATTTTCGCTGACTCCCCCATAAAACGCACACCAGCAATGATCAGTGTCGTCGCAGAATGACGATTACCAAATTTAGCCATTTCAAGTGAGTCGCCGACAAAACCGCCCGTCTCTTCTGCTAAGGCTTGAATTTCTGGGTCAGTATAGTAATGGGCGATCAGTACTGCATCTTTCTCTTTTAGTAACTGCTTAATACTTGCTAAATAAGCCGTTTTCTCCATCTCACTAAGAGGAATAGGCTTCGCTGGGAAAGGGTAAACGGTGTCTATTTTATCCAGTATGTGACTCATTGCTCTGCTCTATGGATCATTGTAATAATCCAGACATTGTACACTGTATCGGTCATCGGACACAAAAAAACCAACTAAGCACCATATAGTATACAGAATAAAAAGCCACTCCGAAGAGTGGCTCAGCATTATCAGGGTGATATAAACACGTTACTTTAATTTATCCTGAGCAGCTTTCGCCGAAGCACTATTCGGATATTCATTAATTACTTGCTGATAATATTTTTTTGCTTGAGCCGTATTATTATTACGCGCAGCGATATCACCGAGCTTGACTAAAGCATCAGCGCGCTTATTCGAATCTGAATAGCTTAATACCGCCGCAAAACTTTTCGCTGATTGTTGATCTTGACGCTTGGCGAAATGTAACTGACCAAGCCAGTAGTGGGCATTTGCCGCAAAACTGGAATCCGGATAATCAGCTTGGAATTTTTCAAATGCAGCTATCGCACCAGCGTAATCACGCTTTTTTAAAATTAAATCCACAGCGTTCTGATAAGCCGCTTGCTCGTTCACATCGCTACTAAAAGTGCCTAGTGGCAGTTCATCACTTTGATTGGCAGCGATGGCATCTGCAGATGGCGATTGTTTAGCTGCACTACGTAAATTATCGAGCTCAACAAACAGTTCACGCTGGCGCTGCAACATTTGCTGCATATCGTAAGTATTTCTTTCTAGTTGCCCACGGAGCTCATTAATTTCTAGTGCCATTTCGTCGAGTTGCTGCTGCATTTGCAACTGCATACGGTTGCGATTTTCAAGCAAACGTTCTAAACGGGCAACATCACCTTCATTTGGCACGGCGCGGTTAGCCGACGTTGAGACTGAACGCTGACTAAGATCGGATACTGGAGCTGGTGCAGCGAGCGTAATGCTCGCTGCACTTGCCAGTAACGTAAGCGTAAAAACTTGCTTTAAGTTACTGAACATGAGGGATACCTCAATTAGTAAACAAGAACAGCTCGGCGGTTCTTCGCGTAAGCTTCTTCAGTTTGACCTAGAACCAATGGTTTTTCTTCACCATAGCTCACGATCGAAATTTGATTGGCTTGTACACCTAGAGCCTCTAAATATTTGGCTACGGCGTTAGCACGACGCTCACCAAGTGCAATGTTGTATTCTGGCGTACCGCGCTCATCAGCGTGGCCTTCTACCGTCACTTTTAGACTCGGGTTTTTGCTTAGGTAAGCAGCATGAGCTGCAAGCATTTCTTCGTAACTACGTGCGATAGTGGCATTGTCAAATGCAAAATAAATGGTTTGTGTTTCACGAAGTGCTTGTTCTTTAAGCTCTTGCTCTGACAACTGCCCATACTCACCAATTGGAGAAACAACGGTGGTGTCTACACTACCCGCGCTACCAGACGTTGTTTGGTTAGTCTGTGAACCTGATGCTGATGCGGCATCATCACTTGAGCTACATGCAGTAATAGCTAAAACAGGTAGCGCAATTAGGAGTCCCTTGAGAACTTTATTAAGTTGCATCTTATTTTCCTTACTATGAAATAGTTAGTTGCTAAATTATATGTTGGCTATAAAAACGGAGACCACGCTGGCGATCTAACTCGTCCATTGGTTGCCGGTAACCTTGCTTTAAATCGCCCATCAATAGAAACCATCGATAAGACGTTGGCTTGATTATACATCGAACTATAAATAACCATGCCACCATTTGGAGCAATACTTGGAGACTCATCTAACAAAGTTTGTGTTAACACTTGTAATGCACCAGTCTCAAGATCTTGTTTGGCGATATGAAAGCCTGAATTACTTCGATTAACCATGATCATGAATCGGCCATCCGGTGTGATCTGCCCACCAAGATTCTGCCGTCCTTGCCATGTCAATCGGTCCACCGCCTGATTTGCCAAATTTACTCGATAAATCTGCGGGTTACCACCCCTATCTGAGGTAAATATGAGCGACTTACCATCCGGGTGCCAAAATGGTTCGGTATTATTTGAACGGCCATGAGTAATTTGTGTCAGCTTACGAGAAGCCAAATCAAGCGTATAGATTTGCAGCGTCCCAGTTTTCGACAGAACTAATGCCAGTGTTTTACCATCTGGAGAAAACCTCGGTGCACCGTTATGCCTTGGGTATGAGGTTAATTTTTCACGTTCCCCAGTGTAGATATCCATAATAAATATCTCAGCTTGACCATTTTGAAAACTAACATACGCCAACTGGCGGCCGTCAGGTGACCACGCTGGAGACATCAATGGCTGTTTAGAACGCAGCACTAAGCGCTCGTTATAACCATCATAATCGGCAACACGTAATTGATAAGGGAAAGAATCTTTATCATTGACGACAACATAAGCGATACGCGTTAGAAAAGCGCCTTTTTCACCGGTTAGTTCTTCATAAACCAGATCAGAGATACGATGCGCATATTCACGCATCCGTGGCGCAGGCACCGTAGCGACTTTGTTAAATAACACATGATCTTTAGACAGCACAAGCTGCCCATCAGCACTTAACGCTCGGCTTTGTCCTTGAGTCAACTGGCCACGAACCACGTCAACTAACTGATAATTAATAACATAATTACCTTGTTGATTGAGAGTAATTGAACCTGTCAATAATGCATCAACACCAATACGTGTCCATGCATCGAATGTAACCTCAGTTTCACTGTAAGGTGTTTGTGGCATTCTATCGGTGGCAATGGGACTAAACTTACCACTGCGTTGTAAATCAGAAGCTATCACCGCCGAAATATCTTCCGGCAGTGGTGTTTTTCCTTCCCATTTAAAAGGAACAATGGCAATTGGACGAGCAGAATTAATACCGTCGGTAATCACCAACTCTAATGCCCCATAGGCAAGTTGCATACTACTGGTGAAAACCAGTAACCATCCTATTATTAATCGCTTTAACACAAACAGTTCCTTTTACTCAGGTGCTACAGTTAAATTAATGTTTTTCAGCCTTTCAATAAGATCCTTTTCATCGGCGGTAGGAAGAGGAAAACTACCAACTTTTGCTACCGCTCTCTTAGTGGCTGCACACAGCCGATTGTCGCCGTTGAGTACTTGAACGTCACCGACTATAGCATCGGCACCAGTAGGAATGAGACGTAGATTAACTCGACACTGTCTCCCCCGAAAACTGTCTTCAAGCAACAGGTTTTGTTGGATCATTTGGGTATAAATTGCTCCCCAACGCTGCGCCTCATTGGCAATATGTTGTGATCGAGCTGCAGAGATACTTTGTGCTTCACTCTCCAGACCAGAAAAAATGCTGTTCATCGCCGCTTCTTGTTCTTTGCGCTCACGCTCTAGTCGAGCCAAACGCTGCTGTTCTTGTCGAGCTTTTTCTGCCGCCTCTTTAGCGGCTTTTTCTTTGGCAATTCGTTCTTGTTCAGCGCGTTTTGCCGCTTCTTGTTCTTGGCGTGCCTTTTCTTGCGCAGCCTGGGCTGCTTTCTCACGAGCAACACGCTCTTGTTCTGCTTTCGCCGCCGCAGCTTCTCTTGCTACTCGCTCAGCTTCGGCTTTTTTGGCCGCTTGCTCTGTAGCTTTACGTTGCGCTTCAGCTCTTGCAGCACGTTCTTGCTCTTGACGTGCTTTCTCTTCAGCCGCTTGACGTTGTTGCTCTTGCTGTTGACGAACACGTTCGGCTTCTCGAGCCGCTTGTGCTTCTCGCGCTTGCTGCTCTTTCAGTTGACGAATACGTTCTTCTTCGGCTTTTCGGTTACGCTCGAGCTGTTCTGTCTCACGACGCAGTTTATCTAGCCGCTCTTGCTCTTGTTTTGCCGCGGCCTCGCGCTGATTACGTATCTGCTGTGCTTGTTGTTGAATCAAGCTCGGATCAATGACAACGGCTTGCATCATGGCACCAGCTGAAGGCGTTTCTGGTTTTGACTGTGTAAAATCCGCTCCCCAAAAAAGCACCACGACCAAAACAACATGAAGCGCAACCGAAATCAGCCATGGTTTTTTATCGGCACGTTGCAATGTTTTTTTTGCTTTCATTAGCAATGGCAAACCTATTATTTTATGTCTGTTAATAGACCGACTTTTGCAACACCGGCTCGACTTAATTCATCTAAGACTAAAACGATTTCCGCATATGGTGTCGCAGCATCTCCCCCAACAGCAACAGGTGAATCCGGTTTTAATGATAACTCTGCTTTTACTCGAACAATCAAATCTTGTAATGAAAGTCCGCGTTGCATTTCTTCATCATTGACACTTAATCCTAAGTTACCCGTTTGATCAACCTCAACAATGATAAAGCTTGCTTCACTGTCGCCAGCAAGCTCTGCCGTTGATTGAGCAATGGTCGTTCTTGGTAACTCAACTTCTACCCCTTGAGTAATAAAAGGTGAAGTCACCATAAAGATGATCAACAACACCAACATGACATCGATATAGGGTACAACGTTGATCTCTGCTGTCATCTTCCGTTTCTTCGGTTGATAGCCAGTCATAGGTTATTCCCTACCCGCCATCGCTTGGCGGTGTAAAATACTGTGGAACTCTTCAGAAAACGTAGCATAGGTATGCTCTAGTTTAGTCACTTTACTGCTGAATCGGTTGTAGGCGATGACAGCAGGAATCGCAGCAAATAAACCCATTGCGGTAGCGACTAAAGCTTCAGCAATACCTGGGGCCACCATCGCTAACGTAGCCTGTTTAACAGCACCTAATGCGATAAAGGCGTGCATAATTCCCCAGACCGTCCCAAATAAGCCGATATAAGGCGTAATTGAACCAACTGTGGCTAAAAAGGGCAAATGCGCTTCTAGATCGTCAACTTCACGCGCTACCGTCACTCTCATCGTCCGCCCAGTACCTTCCATAATATAATCTGGCGCATTGGCATTACTTTTGTGCAAACGAGCAAACTCGGTAAAGCCACTGTAAAAAATCTCTTCGGTACCTTCTAGCGTATCTTTACGCTTTTTAACTTCTTGATACAAAACAGACAAATCGGTACCTGACCAAAATTTATCTTCAAATTCTTCCGCTTGGCGTTCCGCTTGTGCCAATGCTTTATGACGTTTAATAATCACCGCCCAAGATGCAACCGACATACCTAGAAGAATTAACATCACCAATTTAACCAGTAAACTGGCTTGTAAAAATAGATCGAGCATTGAAATATCAGCAGTCACTATGAGTAAACTCCAAAATCATTGATTGAGGCAATCCAGTCGGCCTCATTTTCTGGTTATCGATACATGCTACCTTAACTAAGGCTTTACACAATAGCTGACCGTTAGGATTGACCAGCTCTTGACAGAAAGTTAAAGAGGCTTTTTTAAGTTCAACGACCGAGGTTTTTACGGTTAATTGATCATCCAAACGTGCAGCACGAATGAAATCAACATTTGCTGTTCGGACCACGAAACCAATATTTTGTTCCAATAATCGCTGTTGAGAAAAACCAAACGCACGCAGTATTTCCGTGCGTGCACGCTCAAAAAACTTCAGATAATTGGCATGATAAACCACACCACCAGCATCTGTGTCCTCATAATAGACCGTTATCGGCCAGTCAAAAACTTGCCCCATAATGCTAAGTTGCCTCAGTCATGGTTAGATAAGGGTATTACTATAACGCATCTCAGCGGCGTGAGCACAAGAAGAAGCGTAAGATTTTGTTGGATTACACTAAAAAAATAGCGCTATCTAATAAATAGATAGCGCTAACATTACATTGATATGATAACCGTTTTATTAATAACTTTACGATAAACCTGAAAAACGCAAGAACAAGAAGCCAACAAGGATCGGCAATGAAAAGTAAGGACTAAAAATCCCCTGCCATAACCAATAACGTGGTTTGAAACCGACCCCGTAAACCATACTTGAACACATTGCCCAAATCAGTAATGGACCAATAATGGCATTAAACCCACCAATACTTACTGCATAAGCTTCAGGATCCCACATGACCATTGCAACATGGTAAAATCCTAATAGCATAACTAACGCTCTCAGAGCACCATTATCTAATGGCTGATGCAGCTTAGTGAGTCGTTCAGACCAATTACTCACGGTCTTTATCCATCATTTCAGAGTGCTCTAACCAAAGAGCATTGATGATGCCAAACGCACAAGCCAGCAACACACCAAGAATCCATGCAAAGTACCACATTGTTTCGCTCCTTAGTAAAGTGAGTGTTTGTTATCTTCGATAAACTTGTTATCCAAGCGACCAAACATTTTGTAGTAAGACCATACCGTGTAACTCAAGATAATAGGCACCATAACAAAGGCCACCCCAGTCATTAGGTTAAGAGTTAACTCACTCGATGTAGCATCCCACATGGTTAAGCTATGACTTGGCACTAAATCTGAAGGCATAACAAATGGGAACATCGCAAAACCAGCCGTTAGGATGATTCCTGCGTTACCTAAACTTGAAACCAAGAACCCTAGCGCACATTTTTCAAAACGAGAAGCCAGTACAGCTAAAAGTGGCATGATCACACCCAAAGCTGGCGCAAGCCATAAAATTGGGTACTGTTGGAAATTATGCATCCAAGCACCCGCTTCACGAACCACTTCTTTATTCAGAGGATTTGACGCAGCTGAGGTATCTATCGCACTAATAATAACGTAGCCATCAATATGCTGAATCCAAAAACCACCTAATACGAATAAAGCACAAGTCAATAGACCAGCAATTTGAGCGGTATTGCGCGCACGGACATGTAAGTCACTGGTGGTCTTCATTTGTAACCACGTTGCGCCTTGCATCAAGATCATAAACAAGCTAACCAATCCGCACACTAGAGCAAAAGGATTAAGCAAACCAAAGAATGAACCATGATAACTTGGCATCATCAATTCGTTCAATTGGAAAGGCACCCCCTGTAACAAGTTACCAAACGCGACACCAAAAATGATTGGTGGAACAAAGCCACTGATCGAGATACAAATGTCCCAAGTATTACGCCATTTTGGATCTTCTATCTTAGAGCGATAGTCTAAACCTAGAGGACGTAACCATAATGCCGCTAAGGTAATGATCATCGCCAGATAAAAACCTGAGAATGATGTAGCATAAACCAAAGGCCATGCAGCAAATAGCGCACCACCTGCAGTAATGAGCCATACTTGGTTACCATCCCAGTGAGGGGCAATCGAGTTAATCATTACACGACGCTCAGAATCATTTTTACCCAAAATAGGTACTAATGCTCCAACCCCCATATCAAAGCCATCGGTGATGGCAAAACCGATAAGTAGGACGCCAATCAGTACCCACCAAATCAGTCGTAAGATCTCATAATCAAACATATTGCTTTCTCCTTGCCTAGGCTTCGACTTGACGGTTGACTTTGTCTTCCAACGAGCTGCCATTTTGTTCAAAATGGTAGCGGCCAGTTTTCAAGCTACTTGGGCCTTTGCGAATAAACTTAAGCATCAAATACACTTCAGCAATAAGGAATAACGTATACAGTGCTAAAATCGCAATCAATGATGTCCAAATTTGTCCAGCCGTCAATGCTGATGCTGCAACGTTAACCGGAAGTATTTCACCTACCGCCCAAGGCTGACGACCATATTCAGCGACAAACCAACCTGCCTCAGCAGCAATCCACGGTAATGGAATACTCCATAGTGCCGCTTTGAGAACCCACTTTTTCTGCTCGATTTTTTGGCGACAAGTTTGCACAAACGCCGCGCCGAAGACAAACAGCATAATGAAACCACAAGCAACCATGATTCGGAAAGACCAGAATAGCGGCCATACCGTAGGGATAGAATCGTCTGCTGCTGCTTGGATTTGCGCCTCTGTGGCATCAACAACATTCTCAGTGTATCGTTTTAGCAGTAAGCCATAACCGAGATCTTGCTTAACCTCATTAAAGGCCAGCATATTCTCTTCAGATTTATCACCAGCACGAAGCTGCTGTAATAGGTCGTAGGCATACATACCATTACGGATACGATCTAAGTGCTCTTCACGTAGATCACGTAAACCTGTGACTTCTTTATCTAATGAACGAGTCGCGATAATCCCCATCAGATAAGGAATTTTGACCGCATAATCCGTTTGCATCGTTTCTTGGTTAGGAATACCAAATAGGGTAAACGCAGCAGGAGCAGGTTCAGTGTGCCATTCAGACTCGATAGCCGCTAGTTTTACCTTTTGTACATCACCCAACTCGTAGCCTGATTCATCACCCAGTACAATCACTGATAGAACAGCGGCAATACCGAAAGAGGCGGCAATAGCAAATGAGCGGCGAGCAAACGCAACATCACGTCCCTTCAGTAGGTAGTAAGCGCTGATACCAAGAATAAACATCGCACCGGTGGTGTAACCAGCTGCCACTGTATGAACAAATTTAACTTGTGCGACCGGGTTGAGCACCACATCAGCAAAGCTAACCATTTCCATACGCATGGTTTCAAAATTGAACTCAGCACCTACAGGGTTTTGCATCCAACCGTTAGCAACAAGAATCCACAAGGCAGAGAAACTAGAGCCTAAAGCAACCAGCCAAGTTACGGTAAGGTGTTGGCGTTTAGAAAGCCTATCCCATCCAAAGAAGAACAAACCGACAAAGGTTGATTCTAAAAAGAAAGCGACCAGCGCTTCAATGGCGAGCGGCGCACCAAAAATATCGCCGACGTAGTGAGAATAGTAAGACCAGTTGGTTCCGAACTGGAACTCCATGGTCAAGCCAGTCGCTACACCCAGTGCAAAGTTAATCCCGAAAAGCTTACCCCAGAACTTAGTCATGTCCTTATAGATTTGCTTATCGGTCATTACATAAAGTGACTCCATAATGGCGAGTAAAAACGCCATGCCCAAAGTCAATGGAACGAATAAGAAGTGATACATCGCTGTCAGTGCAAACTGCAACCGCGATAGCTCCACTACATCAATCATGGTAACTCCTTTGTGTCGGCTGAATGACACTTATGACATAACGCCCAACGTATACATGAATTAAACGTAAGATCACCGCTTAATTTCTTGTAATGAATTGTTGCAATTATGTGCCGTTGTGGTTAGTAAATCGTTAAGCTCTAGCTAATATAGCTGCGACTAATACTACTGCCAAAGACCCTGAGTTTCAAAGGGTTTGTTCGGGAAAGCGCTTTGATTTAAATCAATTTCCATGACACATCAATGCGCAAAAAAACAACAAAATGATACAAATCAAGAAAAGCTCAGATTGGGTGTTTTAATAAGGTAAAAAAAAGCAGAGCGGATACGGATATTAAACACAATCAGTTAACAATAAACTCAATTAGTCTATTTTTCGTCATTTTAAGTAATGTGTAAAAATGTGACCGAAATAAAAATATTTTGAACTTATTCTGCTTTTTCTATCGTCGAGTATTCAGCGCTCTTCTCACGTTGGTTCATGTCGCCACTCACTAGCCAGTTAGGCTCTGACATAAACACACCTAAATCATACAGAGCGTGTATGACATGGCTATAAAACGAATACAGGAGATATTTTGCAGATAAGGCCGCTTCAATACTGTCGATGGTTGAAGCGTTCGACAGTATTGAGTTTATTGATCAGGAAAGCGAAGCTTTACTTAGATTGATGCTGAAATGGCGTATCAAATTGAAATCAGAGACTACTTTTCTATTCCAAAATGCAGATAAGCTCGATCGGTTGCAATGCGTCCACGAGGGGTACGCTGCAAATAACCTTGCTGAATAAGGAAAGGTTCTAATACATCCTCAATGGTATCTTTCTCTTCGCCAATCGCTGCGGCCAAGTTATCAAGCCCAACGGGACCACCAGAGAATTTTTCCATGATCGCCAACAGTAGCTTTCTGTCCATATAATCAAAACCGAGATGATCGACATCAAGCATATCGAGCGCTTTACCCGCCGTACCCAGACAGATATGTCCATTGCCTTTCACTTCTGCATAATCTCGTACTCGGCGCAATAAACGGTTAGCAATCCGTGGTGTACCTCGCGCGCGGCGCGCGACCTCTAATGCCCCATCGGCATCCATTGACAATCCAAGGCATTGCGCGCTGCGCTGCACAATATTCTGTAAATCAGCGACATTATAATATTCTAGACGTTGCACAATACCAAAGCGGTCACGTAAGGGCGAAGTGAGCGATCCAGCGCGGGTAGTCGCTCCAATTAGGGTAAAAGGCGGTAAATCTATTTTGATCGATCGTGCCGCAGGACCTTCACCTATCATAATATCTAATTGATAATCTTCCATGGCAGGATAAAGTACTTCTTCAATCATTGGGCTCAAACGATGAATTTCATCAATGAATAAAACATCATTTTCATCCAAATTAGTCAGCAGCGCCGCCAAATCCCCAGCTTTTTCTAAAACTGGACCTGAAGTAGTACGAATATTCACTTCCATTTCGTTGGCGACAATATTAGCTAACGTAGTTTTACCCAGTCCAGGTGGACCAAAAATTAATAAGTGATCAAGAGGTTCACTGCGTTTTTGTGCCGCTTGGATGAAGATTTCCATTTGATCACGAACATGATCTTGTCCTTGATAGTCGGCAAGTTTTTTCGGTCGAATGGCCCGATCAATCACTTCTTCCTCTTTAAAAGCAGGACTGATTGGGGCAATAAGGCGATCGGCTTCGATCATAACAGAGATTCCCATGATGTAATGATAAGGGCAACAGAGTCAGTATTCATTAGCATAGTTCAAGGCGGAAAATGAGACGCTGCCGCCACCCAGATAATAGACTGAACATCATCAAACCATTGATTTTAATGCTTCTCTAATTAATTGCTCACTGGTCATTCCTGGTTTTGCCATTTGAGAAACGACTTTAGAGGCTTGAATGGGTTTATAACCTAAAGAGAGTAAAGCGCTGATCGCTTCTTCCTGTGCATTTTGCTCTGAATGCACTGGAGAGGAGTCTAATGGTGCAGCATCCGTCGCTGGGGTAAATAAGTCACCACTTCCCCAGCCTTTTAAGCGATCTTTCATTTCAACTAACAGACGTTCGGCGGTTTTTTTACCTACTCCAGGTAGTTTAATCAAAGTTGAGATATCCTCGCGTTCAACGCAAGCCACAAACTGACTCGCCGTCATACCGGATAAAATCCCTAGCCCCATCTTAGGACCAACGCCATTAGCTTTAATCACTTCTCGAAATAAAGCTCGCTCGCTCACGGTATTAAATCCATACAAAAGCTGGGCATCTTCGCGAACCACAAAGTGTGTGTAGATGATCGCTTCTTGATTAATGTTCGGCAGCTCATAAAAACAACTCATCGGCATCTGTACTTCATAACCAACGCCATTGACTTCAATCACAATTTGCGGAGGTTGTTTTTCTATTAATAGGCCACGCAGACGTCCAATCACTGGGATTTCCTTGCTAATAACTAGGAGAGAATAGGGTAGATAATAATAAATAACTGGATGGATAGCCAGTTAAACTCAGCGATAACGTCCACGCCGAGCATGAGTGGCTTTACCAGCTAAAGCCAATAACGTTTTATTGGTGTTGGCATGGCAAATAGCGACACCTAATGCATCTGCGGCATCCGCTTGAGGTTTTGCTGGTAATTTCAGCATTTGCTGCACCATATGCTGGACCTGAGTTTTATCTGCCCCGCCCGTTCCAACCACAGCTTGTTTGATCAAGCGTGCCGCGTATTCATAAACGGGTAAATCAGCATTCACGGCGGCGACAATGGCACTACCACGAGCTTGACCTAGCTTTAACGCTGAATCGGCATTTTTCGCCATAAAGACTTGTTCAATAGCAAAAGCGTCTGGCTGAAATTGAGTAATAATTTCACTCACTCCAGCGTAAATTTGTTTGAGTCGCAAAGGGAGTTCTTGATCCGAGGTACGAATACAACCACTGCCAAGATAAATAAGTTGACGGCCTTGTTGACGAATAACGCCATAGCCAGTAATGCGCGATCCGGGATCAATACCCAGGATTATTGACATGTTTTATTCCTAGTTGATATACCTAAACGATGTTTCGTCATTGGGCACCGTTGTTATCAGCATAGCCAAAATAGGACAAACAATGCCTAAAGCGAATCCCATCACTCAATCACGTCAGGTACAAGAAAATACTCAGCAGGAAAAGAATACAGCGGGCGATTCACCCGCTGTATCGTGGAGATGGCACGCTTATTTACGTCGCCAAGTGGTTCCGTTAGGACCATCTTCTAAAATAATCCCCATCTCCGTTAATTTATGACGAGCAAGATCGGCATTCGCCCAATCTTTATTCGCTCGTGAGTCATTACGCAGTTTGATCAGCGCTTCAATTTCACTGGTTTGTTCATCATTGCCAATCGAACCTTGCAAAAAGCTTTCTGGTTCTTGATAGAGAATACCGATCACATCCGCTAACTCACGCATTAATGCCCCCAAAGCACTGGCTTGAAGCATATCTTCTGTTTTAAGTCGGTTGACTTCACGCGCCATATCAAATAATACCGAGTAGGCCTCTGGGGTATTAAAATCATCATTCATCGCGCTGGTAAAGCGGCTAACGTACTCTTCACCACCAGCCGCTGCGACCGTCATATCCAAACCACGTAAAGCAGTATAGAGACGTTCTAAAGACGCTCGAGCTTGGGTGAGGTTTTCTTCACTGTAATTCAACTGACTACGATAATGACCAGACATTAAGAAATAGCGTACAGTTTCTGGGTCATAATGCTGCAACACATCACGAATGGTAAAGAAATTACCTAATGATTTTGACATTTTTTCTCTGTCTACCATCACCATGCCACTGTGCATCCAAGTGTTCACATACTGGGTATCATGAGCACAGCAAGATTGGGCAATTTCATTTTCATGATGCGGGAACTGCAAATCAGAGCCACCACCATGGATATCAAAATGATTACCCAAAATGGATGAGTTCATCGCTGAGCATTCAATATGCCAACCGGGACGTCCCTGACCCCATGGTGATTGCCACATTGGCTCGCCCGGCTTAGACATCTTCCATAATACAAAATCCAGCGGGCTACGTTTTGCCGTCTCAATATCAACCCGAGCGCCCGCTTGAAGTTGAGTCAAATCTTGTTTGGATAATCGGCCATACTCTTTAAATTTGCTGACTTCAAACATGACATCACCGTTATCGGCAACATAAGCAAAGCCACGTTCAATTAACCGTTCTACCAAGGCAATAATTTCTTCAATATAAGCCGTGGCACGTGGTTCGATATCTGGACGCAATATATTGAGCGCATCAAAATCGGTGTACATTTCTTGAATGAGTCGCTCCGTCAATGAGTCGCAAGACTCTTGATTCTCAGCAGCACGTTTGATGATTTTGTCATCAATATCGGTGATGTTACGCACAAAGGTGAGATCGTAACCCAAATAGCGTAAGTAGCGCGATACCACATCAAAAGAGACAAAGGTACGACCATGACCAATGTGACAGAGATCGTATATGGTGACTCCACAGACATACATGCCGACTTTTCCGGCCGTAATGGGTTTGAATTCCTCTTTCTGTCTTGTGAGTGAGTTATAAATCTTCAGCATGATCTCTATCTACTTACCGTTAATTACTAAAATGATAAGCGAGTATAACAACTCTATTATCACTAGGTCATCCATTTGGTGTTTTGAATGCGCAAAAAGTTAGGCTAAAATCAGCCATTCATACAAAACAAGTAAAGGTAATAGCTATGATCACCCTACATACCAATTTTGGTGACGTAAAAATTCAACTCAATACCGAGAAAGCGCCAGAAACCAGTGCCAATTTTTTACAATACTGCCGCGATGGCTTTTATGACAATACGCTTTTCCACCGTGTGATTGATGGATTTATGATCCAAGGTGGTGGTATGACTTCTGGCCTACGTGAAAAAGCGACTCGTGCACCTATCCGCAATGAAGCAAACAATGGTTTGAGCAATAAAACGGGCACACTAGCAATGGCACGCACCATGGACCCACATTCTGCCAGCTCGCAGTTTTTTATTAATGTCAATGACAATACTTTCCTTGATTTTAAGTCTGAAAGTCGTGACGGCTGGGGATACTGCGTATTTGGTGAAGTGATTGAAGGCATGGATATCGTCAATAAAATCAAAACCGTTAGCACAGGTTCTTATGGTATGCATCAAGACGTTCCACTGGATGAAGTTGTGATTACTCATACGACTATTGCAGAATAATCAATGGATGGAGCGCGGCTGCGCTCCATTAACGGCCTTATGTACACATTATTTATCTCAGATCTTCATCTTACCCCTTCACGTCCCGATATTACGGATTGCTTTATTCAGTTCATGCGTAATGATGCGACCCAAGCCGATGCTTTGTATGTATTGGGCGATTTATTCGACTTCTGGATCGGAGATGATGACCCGACCCCTTTTAGTCGACAAATTAAGCAAGAATTTCAGCAACTGACGTCTGCTGGCGTACCGTGTTACTTCATCCATGGTAATCGCGACTTTTTGGTCGGTAAACGTTTTGCGAAAGACACGGGTGTGATGTTACTTGAGCAAGAGGCACGGATTAACTTGTATGGCACATCTGCGGTGGTATTACATGGTGATACCCTATGCACCGAAGATGTTCGTTATTTAGCCTACCGTGAAAAAGTCCATCAACCTTGGCTACAATGGATATTTAACCGATTACCTTATTGCCTAAAAAAACGTATTGTTCGCCGTGTACAAACCGATATTCGCAGCGATAAAGTCCATAAAGCCATGGAGATCATGGATGTCACCCCTAGCGAGGTGGTCAATGTAATGAACAAACATCAAGTGGCGCTGATGATCCATGGTCATACCCATCGACCAGCCATTCATCATATCGATAACGAAGAGACAAAAATCCGGATCGTTCTTGGCGATTGGCATCATCAAGGATCGGTACTACGCTATTCTCCACAAGGCTATGCTTTAGAAACAATCCCTTTTATCACCAAAAGTTGATTAGCTTTTCGAACATAAAAACGCTTTTAAATAACATCCATTGGGTTAGCTTAACAGACGTACTACTATTAATGGTGGTACATTAAGGCGATAGATAACTAAGAAGGGCGTCCTATTGAAGTACTCCTATATTGCAAGGCAACCGATTTTAGATCGAGAGCGTAACACGGTCGGTTATGAACTACTGTTTCGTGATGGTCCTAACAATACCTTCCCACAAATCGATGCCGAACTTGCCACCAGTCGATTGTTATCGGACCACTTTTGGTCAGTACAATATCGTGCCGGAAAATTATGGGAGTTTGTTAATTTTCCTTATCAAAGCTTAATTAACCTCGTACCTACCCTATTTCCTTCCAGTAACTTGGTTGTCGAGGTACTGGAAGGCTGTACACCCACCGAGGAACTGCTTAAGGCGATCATTGAGCTCAAAAAGCTCGGTTATACTATTGCCCTCGATGATTTTGTACCCAGTAAAGAGTGGGTAGCTTTTTTGCCTCATACCCACATTATAAAATTTGATATTCATACCGTTCCTATCGAAAAAGCTCGCTTATTTATTAAGCAATATCAAAAACACAACATACAATTTCTAGCCGAAAAAGTTGAAACCTATCAAGAATTTGAGTCAGCAAAGCAAGCTGGATTTGAATACTTTCAAGGTTATTTCTTTAGTCAGCCAGCGTTAATTCAACGAAAAGCACTGGAACCCGCATTTTTAACCATCGTGCAACTCTGCAAAGAAATTGCCAAGGAAGAGATTAACTATCAAGAGTTAGGAAGATTAATCAGTAAAGATTTGACGCTCTCGTATAAATTACTGACCTTTGTCAATTCTTCGGCCATGGTGAGCTCAAAAATACGCTCCTTTAAACAAGCCCTAGTTTATCTAGGTGAGACAAGATTACGTCGCTTTGTCTCTTTAGTCGCGATTGCCTCCACTCATAAAGATAAGCCTGATGCACTATATGGTTTATCCATTCAGCGAGCTCGTTATTGTGAATTATTGTCTCTCAATATTGCCAATGCCGACCAATCAGGTAATGCTTTTCTAACAGGAATGTTCTCACTGATTGATGGCTTACTCGATCAACCCTTAGCAGATATTGTTGAAGAGATGCCGATTGAGCAGCAGGTCAAAGACGCGATTGTTTCAGGGGCCGGTCAGTTAGGTAAGGTACTGCAACTGATTAAAGCGTATGAACAAGCTGAGTGGCAAACCGTGAACGACCTTGCTCACCAGCTCTCATTACCTGAACAGACCATCAGTGATTGTTATTATCAAGCCGTTCATTGGACTGCGGATTTGTTTAATAGCCATCAGTAGACAGCTATCTTGGTTATCCCTAAACTTCCTCCACAATTTTTCTTATGATGGTTTTATTTTATGGATATCTGTTACTGCCAACGTCAAGTTGAATACGCCAAATGCTGCCAACCGATTCATTCAGATCCTACTGATGCACAGACTCCAGAGCAATTAATGCGAGCTCGCTATAGTGCCCATGTATTAGGCTTAGTCGATTTTGTCATCAATACCTACCATTCTTCTTGCCACGCCGATCTTCAGCGCGAGGCGATCACAGATTCGATCAATAGCCAATGGACAGGATTAGAAATCATACGAACCTGGTTGGGGAGAGATCCTAACGAAGGTTTTGTGCACTTTAAAGCCTTCTTTGTTGATCAGAAGCAAACGCTTTGCTTAGAAGAACAATCACGTTTTGTGAGGGAAAATCAGCAGTGGTTCTACATTGACGGCACCTTTCCAAAACACCATAAAGTCGGACGTAATGAACCATGCCCTTGCGAGAGCGGTAAAAAATTCAAGCAATGCTGTGGGTAAACTGTTTTTAGTCTTCCCAATTACTCTTGCTGATCGATCCATTGACGAAAGATGGCTTTCTGCTGCTGATTCGCTTGCAAATAGAGCTGTTGCAATTGACTGACAAGAGAGTCTTCATCGGCGATAGGCTGAAGCAGCTGAGAATCATTCGGCGTCGTTTTTGCGTGATTATCTACTGTCAGATAACTCATGCTAATTGACGCTTTACCGGATTGTTTATTGTATTCCATCACACTATCAATAAAATTTTGTCCAAGTACAAAACCGCTGATAGCGATAATGTCACTGGTCTGTTCAATTGGTCGTTGGTTGTTAGTATCAATCAATTGCCAAGTAAACTGATCAATCTCTCTTCGTGCTTGCTGGGCGTTGCGATAATCGGGCACCTGAAATGTTAGCTCTTGATTTTCAGCATTAAAGCGCACGATGACTAATTCACTGCTGACCGTCTCTACCGTATCGCGATTCACAAATGGCTGGGAGTAACGAAAAGCGATTTGATGCGTCCCATTAGGCAAAACCAGCGTTTTATTGCTACTAAATAACCCACCTTCGAGCCGCGGTTTTTCTAAATTGACGACGGATAAGTTAATCGCCTCAGGCACCACTAATTGTACTTGAGCATGAGCCAGACTAACCATACTGCAAGCCAGTAAGCATCCACGCCAGATTAGATTGATATAAGTCGTCATTACGATAGTTTCTCCCATAAAACATAAAAAAGCCCAGCATAGCTGGGCTTATAGTAACGATAACGTTATGAATTACCAGTAAACACGAGCACCAATAGCAAGGCTGCTTACGTTTTTCACGTCGTCAGTATCGTTGAAACCGTATTCAACATAAGTACGTGCCCATTTAGCAAACATGTACTCAGCACCTAGATATAGGTTAGTAATGTCTGCTTCATCGTTCTTACCGTCGATAAATTGCGCACCACCGTAAAGCGAGGTTTTTGGAGCAACTTCGTACTTAGCACCTAGATGGAAACCGTTAGATTTCACTTTACCATCAGTCAGTTTGTTCTTATCTTCGTTATAAGCATAAGTAAAACCAACTTTACCTTTACCTAGTAGGTACTCAGCTGTCGCTTCAAAGTAAGTAGACTCAACATTTTTCACGCCAACTTTGTCAGTCATCGAAGCGCCACCAATATGCAGAGCCCATGAATCATAAGTGGTACCAGCGTAGATCTCGAACAACTCAGCATTGGTGTTATTCTCAGCTAGGTTGTATTGTGCTTTCACCCAGCTATTGTCTAGATCCAATTGGTATTTAATTGCACTGCTTTGCCAAAAGTTTTCTTTAGTATCCAGACCACCACGATATGGCGCCAAACCATAATGGTACGAATATTCAGCACCGTAAACATCATCATAGATTGGGATATGTTTACCGTAGGTCATTACACCGTACTCTGAACTCATACCGATGTAGTGCTGACGCAATTCCCAGCTTTCACCAACACGGTACTCAACTTTAGCAACAACGTCCAAACCTTCTTCAAGGGCTTTGTAAGTGAGGTTTACACCGACACGTGAAGAACCTTGGTCGATTTTAGGATCGACACTGTTACCGTTTGCGTCTTTTTTGTTTGTAAACTCAACGTGCTGACGAAGTTGACCGTAGAAATCAACAGTTACGTCGTCTGATTTGTAGATATCTGCTGCGTTTACTGACGTTGCTGCTGAGGCAACCAGTAGTGCGACTAGAGTTTTTTTCATAATAATCCACTGCCTTTTCTTAGTATGGGAATTCCGTTTCGGTTCCCTTAGTTTTAGAAGATGGTCGGCTAACTCTGCGGTTAGTTACCATCGCCACTAAATTCGAGCTTTAGATTGCAAAAGAATACGGCGCATGTCAAATATGAAAAAAAATATTTATAAAAACAAAATAAACCATTAAATAACAACAAGTTAAATCTAAATCCCACTCTATTAATAAGCATTGAAGGTGGAAAATATAATTAATAATAAATGTTAAATAGTTTAACAACACACCAATAATTAGAATTTAAATCTAAATTAAAGTTTACTTTCAGATTAGTAGGCCAAATTTAAGAAAACAAAAAGCATTAAAAACTAAAATGCATCTTGAACATCTTAAGTGTATGAAGGTTCAGTTTTTTTTTGTGAGCAAGATCTAGAATTGATTTAAAAGCAGGCAATTATCGGACTCATGGCGGCAAAGTTTTCGATTTCATCCAACAAAATTCCCCACCGCTCATCCAAAAAGCTGTGTTACTATCCTGCTCCTGCTACTTAGGTCCAGTTATGTTAACCACAAAAATTCAACAATCCATTCGTACCAGTTACCAAAACCTGCACCATCAGTTGGATAATTTTATCCCTCGGCGCGCACAAAATTTTCTGGTCGCAGAAATTGCCAAAACACTCTGTGGTCAATATCACGCTTCAACCCGCATGATCGTTGCAGAAGCAGGAACTGGGATTGGTAAATCACTCTCTTATTTAATGGCCGCTATACCCGTTGCACTACTTAATCAACGTAAAGTGGTGATATCCACCGCAACCGTTGCTTTACAAGAACAGTTGATGCACAAAGATTTGCCACTGTATCGCCGCATCACCGATCAAAACTTTTCTATACTGATCGCCAAAGGCCGACAACGTTATTGCTGCACCGAAAAATTGGCGGTGGCTTGTGGTCACGATAACAATCAGTTAGCGATGTTTGAGAGTAAACCAACAGCAAAAGACACTGAACAGTTGCAGACGCTTTATCAACAGCTAAAAAACGGTCAATGGGATGGTGATAGAGACAGTTGGCCAAGCTCTATCTCTGATTTAGTGTGGTCAACTATTGTCAGTGATAAACACAGTTGTAATGGTAGCTTCGCCACTCATCGAGATTGTCCTTTTCAAAAAGCTCGCTCAGAAATGGATAAAGCCGATGTCATTATCGCCAATCACAGCTTGGTGATGGCCGATGCCGATTTAGGTGGCGGTGTGATTCTTCCTGAACCAGAAAATACCATTTATGTGTTTGACGAAGCGCACCATCTGCCTCATGTCGCTCGTGAACATGCCTCAGCCTCAGCCAGTATGAAAGGCAGCGTTAGTTGGTTAGAAAAGCTCAATCAAGCGCTCGCGCGCGCGATATCGCTAGCGGATGCCAAACGAGTCGCACGCTTTGAAAATGAAGCCCGTAACGCCTTGCAACAACTGATCCCGCTCCTCAATCAACTACCAAATCAGTTTGATGCCAGCGCTTTTGAAGAGAATGTGCTGCGATTTGAACATGGTGAACTGCCTAGCTGGCTTGAAGAACAAGCCAAAGAACTTAAGCTGCATTCTCAAAAAGCCAACCAAACCGTGAGCAAAATTACGGATTTAATCGCCGAACGTGTCAAAGACGGTGAACTGACCAGCCGTTTAGCTGAGCCTGTTCTCGCCGAATTAGGTTTCTTCTTACAACGTTTAGAAAAACTCGCCCAAGTTTGGCAATTAATGGCTGAGCCTAAACGAGAAAAAGGAGCCCCTCTCGCGCGCTGGTTAGCAATCCATAATGAACGAGAAGGCGACTATATTGTTAATGTCTCACCTCTTGAAATTGGTTGGCAGTTGGATCAAAAAATTTGGAGTCGCTGTGTTGGGGCCATTTTGGTTTCTGCGACGATGCGAGCCTTAAATTCATTCAGTTTCTTTTGTCGTCAGGCCGGGATCAGTGAAAAGCCAGAAGATGGCGTACGATTTTTAGCCTTATCGTCGCCGTTTGATTATCAAAACCAAGCCAAGCTATTGATCCCTAAGATGGATTATGAGCCGCAAGCGGCACAATATACCGATCATCTCGTCGAAAAGATTCATCAGTACATTGTCCCTAATCAAGCCAATTTGGTCCTGTTTGCTTCTTACTGGCAAATGAAAGAAGTTGAGCAAAAAATCAGCAAAAAATTTCTAAAAAAAGCTTGGGATTGGCAAATGCAAGGTACAACATCCAGAACTGAACTGCTCAATAAACATAAAATGCTCGTGCAATGCGGTAAAACCAGCATCCTTTTTGGTACTGGTAGCTTTTCGGAAGGACTGGACCTTCCGGGTGAACTTTTACAAAACGTCATCATAACCAAAATTCCTTTTGCTGTGCCTAGTTCTCCCGTTGAACAAGCCCATGCTGAATATATTCAGCAACGCGGGGGTAATCCCTTCTTGCAAATTAGTGTCCCTGAGGCGAGTAAAAAATTAATTCAAGCCGTGGGGCGATTATTGCGTAAAGAAAGTGATTCTGGCCGAGTAGTCCTGCTTGACCGACGTATCGTTTCTAAACGCTACGGTAAAGCACTTTTGGATGCGCTTCCCCCCTTTCAAAGAATTATTGAATAACCATGGTGAAACCGTTATTCCCTGCTCGCTCTAAACGATTGACTCACCGTAAACCTATCACTAACGATGACCGGTTAGGATCGGCGACTAAACGACTGCAACGCTTAATGTGTTATAGCGAACTTATCGACCAACAATATCGTCATCAGGCAAGGCGCTGGTTCGACAGTCAATTGTTTAAGAAAAACGTATACTCCTTGAAGTCATGTGTACATGAAACACAACACACGCTCTCTCAGTTGAGCCAAACTTGCTGTGAATCTAATCCCAACCTAGTGCAAGTACAACACCTAAGCGATCGTTTATGTACTCAATTAGAGGCGTTGCAACGCGTGGTTGACGAATGGGAGAATACTTTGCAACGCGATGGGCTAGACAGCGAACGTCTTACTTTAGCTAAGGATATGAGTGAATCTCAATTAGCCGAACAGTTAATCCAGCATCAACGATGGGAACAGCGTCTATTGACGCTGGTACTTAATCGACAATATCAACTTGAACAAACCTCAGCACGCTACTATCCACAGGCACAACAAGCCCTATCTTTAGCCAAACAGCGTCTTAACCGTTGCCAACAAGCGAAAGCGATCATTGAAGCGCAACTGATTAACCTGCAGAATAACGGCTCACAATAGAACGATGAGAACGAGATATGCCCCCTCTCCCAACTTTAGATGATGCGCCCGATGAAATTAAGTTGGCCGTCGATCTTATCTATCTTCTCGAATCGAATCAGGTGGATCCACGCACTGCCTTACTCGCTCTCGATTACGTAAAACGCGACCTTGAAAGTAAATTAAAGGAAGAGAAATGAAAATTGTCAGTTTTAATATCAATGGATTGCGCGCACGACTGCATCAACTGCAAGCCCTGATCGATAAACATCAACCCGATATTATTGGTTTACAAGAAATCAAAGTACACGATGAAGCTTTTCCTGTCCAAGCGGTAGAGGCGATGGGTTATCACGTCTATTTTCATGGTCAAAAAGCCCATTACGGCGTTGCATTATTGTGTAAACAGCCGCCGCTAGCGATTCAAAAAGGCTTTCCGACGGACAATGACGACCACCAAAAACGAATGATTATCGGCACATTTCTTGATGAGAATGGCGATAAAGTAACGGTATTGAACGGTTATTTCCCACAAGGAGATAATATTCATCACGAAACCAAGTTCCCTTATAAGCGTCAATTTTATCAAGATTTAATGAATTATCTCACTGACTATCACACACCAGATGAAGCGATCATTGTGATGGGTGACATCAACATCAGTCCTATCGATTTAGACATTGGTATTGGTGAAGTGAACCGTCAACGTTGGTTAAAAACAGGGAAATGCTCTTTCCAACCGGAAGAGCGTCAATGGCTACAACGCTTACTGGATTGGGGATTAGAGGACACTTTCCGTAAACTTCATCCCAGCGTTGAAGATAAATTTTCGTGGTTTGATTACCGCTCTAGAGGATTTGATGATAACCGTGGCCTGCGTATTGATACCATTCTCGCGACACCTTCACTCGCTGTAGACTGTGTTGAATCCGATATTGATTATCCACTACGAGCGATTGACAAGCCCTCTGATCATGCGCCGATTTGGGCAGTATTTAAGCGTAATTAATCATTTACTCGGTGACTTGCTATGAACAGTCACCGAGTAAATTACCCTCTGATAGTAGAGCATCTGATCGACGAAAAGCCTATATCAGCGTTTATTTAGCGCTAACTGATCGGCCTTAAATAAGCCAAGAAACGCTTTTCGGCGCACTTGAAGCACCATAGAATCAAAAATGTCAGCAATAAATAAAACAGTCCAGCGACTAAAAACGCTTCAAAAGGGGCATAGTAGCGAGAGCTGACTAAACGAGCTGTCCCCGTAAGATCAAGTATCGTCACAATGCCAGCCACCGCGCTGCCGTGCAGCATAAAAATGACCTCATTACTGTACGCAGGGAGCGCCCGACGTAATGCACTGGGTAAAATGATCCGCCGATAGGTCAACCATGGACTCATGCCATAAGCTTTTGCCGCTTCGATTTCTCCTTTCGATAGACCATTAATAGCGCCACGGATAATCTCGGCAGTATAAGCGGAAGTGTTTAAAATAAAGGCAACCAAAGCACAGAACCAAGCATGTTCCCACCAGGTATCTTTTACTGGGAAGAATTGATCCATGCCGTAATAGATCAAATACAGTTGCACTAACAGTGGAGTGCCACGCAAGAAATAGATATAGCACCAAGCGGGCATCCATATCACCCACAGCGAATTATTTCGAGCAATCGCTAAGGGAATAGCCACAACCAAGCCGATCACTAAAGATAACCCTACCAGCCAAACTGTGGTCCATAACCCAGAAAAATACAGAGGTAAGCTTTGTAAAATGACTGAAAAATCCATCGCTACCTCGTTTGGATAGTAAATTTACGCTCAACCCACTTTAGTAATCCGGTGGAAACGCTGGTGAAAAATAGGAAAATCAAGGCAACAGATAAATAGAAAGTAAAAGGCATTTGCGTTGAACCGGCGGCTAATGAACTGACTCGAACCATGTCCTCTAAACCAATGATCGAGACCAATGCAGTGGTTTTTAACAAGACTAACCAGTTATTACCAAAACCAGGTAGTGCATGTCGTATCATCTGTGGCAACAGAATTCGGCGAAAAGTGAGCAACCCGCTCATACCATACGCTTTAGCCGCCTCTAGCTGACCTTTATCGACCGCCATCATCGCGCCGCGAAAGGTTTCTGCCATGTAAGCCCCAAAGATGAATCCTATCGTCAACACTCCTGCAATAAATGGGCTGACATTGATATAGTCCGGTAGATAAGAGATCCAGCGATGATCGGGATTGCGCGATAATAAGAGTGAATTAAGCCATTCATTGATGGCAAATAAACTGTTATTTAATAAGATTTGCCCACCAAAAAAAATCAGCATCATTAAGACTAAATCGGGGATACCTCTGACTACCGTGGTGTACAACGTGGCAATACTTCTTGCAAAACGGTATGGCGCTAGCTTAGCTAATGCACCGAGCATGCCCAGTATCATCGCTAATAACAGTGACCATAATGCCACTTGAATCGTCAGCCACGCGCCTTGCAAAATAGCTATTTCATATCCTTGAAGATCGAGCATTTACGCCTTCCTTGCTCAAAATATGGGGGCGAATTCACCCCCCAATTGCATAGGTTTTCGTGGTTACTCACCATAAACATCATAACTAAAGTATTGTGCCGCGATTTGTTGATAAATGCCTTTTTCTCGCAGCGACGCTATCGCACGGTTAAGTTGTTCGGTTAGGGCTTTATCTTGTTTACGAACTGCGATCCCCATCCCTTCTCCAAACCATTTAGGATCGGTTAATGAAGGTCCGACAAACTCATAACCGTCGCCTCCTGGTCGATTAAGCATCCCTTCTTCAAGCGCAGAAGCATCGCCCAATACTGCAGCAATTCGTCCATTCGCTAAATCAAGATACGCATCATCAAATGATCCATATCGAACGATATTGACTGAACGACCATAGTTATCGGTTAGGTATTTATCATGCGTGGTGGCTCGTTGAACACCGATGCGTACTCCTTTTAGGCCTTCTGGCGTAAAATCAAGATTAGCGTCCTTTTTAGCAATGAAACGATTCGGGATTTGCGCATATTTTTTTGTAAAATCAACACGCTTTTTACGCTCTTCAGTAATCGACATCGCCGCAATAATGGCATCGTAACGACGAGCTAATAGTGACGGAATGATGCCATCCCAATCTTGTGGAATAATCACGCATTCCACTTGCATTTCAGCACAAAGCGCATTCGCCATATCCACATCAAACCCACGTAATGAACCATCCGCCTCAGTCCAACTAAAAGGAGGATAAGCACCTTCGATACCAAAACGCACTGTTTTCCATTCTTTCGCTTGCGCAATACCCGACAATGCTGAGGCTGCTATCGCTACGATTAATAACCACTTTTTCATTTCACTACTCCTGTGATGGTATGGTTGCCCTGCTCTTTTTCTCCTCAAGAAGGCTTAAGAAACAGTGACGATATAACACGTTGAAATCCCTATCTGAGTTACTGTTAAAACCAAGGGCTTAGCCAAGGTAGCGCGACAGCCTCAGCGTTAATAAATCGATGAGATAAATTGCTTTAATCGAGGAGAATTGGGTTGAGTAAACAATTGGCGAGGATCGCCCTGCTCTTCAACCACACCTTGATGCAAAAACAGCACATGATTAGAAACATCTCGTGCAAAGGCCATTTCATGGGTGACAACCAACATGGTTCGGCCTTCTTGCGCCAAGTCTTTCATTACCCCTAGCACTTCCCCAACCAGTTCGGGGTCTAATGCCGATGTGGGTTCATCAAACAGTAATACTTCTGGTTCAACGGCTAAAGCTCGAGCAATCGCTGCGCGTTGCTGCTGACCGCCAGATAAATGACCAGGGTAATAATCACGGCGTTCATATAACCCAACTTTTTTGAGCAGTTTTTCTGCACTCGCGATGGCTTGATCTTTACCGAACCCCAAAACATGAATGGGAGCTTCAATTACATTTTCTAATACCGTCATATGTGACCAGAGATTAAACCCTTGAAAGACCATGGCAAGGCGCGAACGAATTCGTTGAACCTGCTTCTCACTGACCGGTGACGATGCGCCTTGTCGATTGGTTTTCATTTGGATTAATTCATTGTTCACCCAAATTTCACCGGAAGTCGGTATTTCCAGAAGATTAATACAGCGTAAAAAGGTACTTTTTCCTGATCCCGATGAACCAATAATCGAAATCACATCCCCTTTGTGAGCTTGTAATGAGATACCTTTTAACACCTCATTTTGTCCAAAGGCTTTGTGGAGGTTTTTTATATCCAGCGCGGGTACATCATTCATGCGCTTTCACTCCCTGTCATAAATCAACACTGAGCAATCCTGCTCATTTTTGGTACAAACTAGCATTCAAATTGCGAGTGCGCAACAAATTGTTAACTAAAGGTAATTTGGATTTTTATTTTAAAAATTCGCATTTAAAGTCAAATAAAACCGTCAAACAGTAACATTTAAGACATAAAAAACCACAAGCAGCGAAAGCCATTCATATAAATAAGTATGTTTTTTGTTAACAAAGAGCGTTTTTTGTGTCCTGAATCCCTCTTTGTTAACAGGTTTCCTTTAATGATGAGCTGATTTTTAATACTACGCCCCCGACGAAAAGATCGTCTCGAAGCGTCGCACCCATGATTTTGCGCTTTGTTGCAAATTCTATTTTGTGTAAAAACATTTCAAACAAGTAGGCACTATGTGGCTGATTTTTGGGATTTTATGTAGTTTTATTTCATATAATATCTTAAAGTGATCAAGATCAATCATCCTCGTCGATTAGTACGTTAAACTCGCCAACAAATAAAAAGATTAATAATGCTCTATAGTCATAATGTTAGTTAACACAATGGCATAACAAAACTAACGTTATCTCTACGCAAATAATCGCTTTCCCAATCGCCAGTTACATTGAATTCAACCAGAATTATTAACTTTATTAATATGAGGAATCTATGTCAGACGTCATCAATCAAGAGCGTTCAGACATCGAGACGAAGAGTTATCAAGAACTGCATCGTCCATCATCTGAGTTTGCTAGCCGCTCCGATTATCTAGACCATGAACTGCAAATCATGAAGCCTCGTCGCTTCGCGTTGAATTTGCCTGGTCGTGATTTTCGCTTTGAATGGGAAGATTTGGTCCCAGCTCTCGCTGGAACGATTGGTATTATTGCCATGTACTCAGCGGTAATGATGTCTTGGGCAGAAGGATTAACCGCTGCTTGGGATCATATCGAACTGGGTAAAGAGTTTGCTATTGAGGTCGCTCGGGTTGAAATGCTGATCCCCGCGCTTTTGTTCTGTATTCTTTCTTCTGGATTTTTTAATCCACGCGCTAACCTTGCTGGCAACCACGGACCAATGATCCCCCTCATTGCTACCATCGCCCTGGCAGGTGCTCACCCACTTGCTTTAGCCATTTTATTGGGGGTATTTGGCCTATTACTCAGCTACTTTAAAGGTGGCTCTAAGCTGGTCAACCTGACATCGGAAGGCACCGCTGGCGGACTATTAATCTTCCTCGGTTTTACCGGCGCGATGAGTCAAATTGGCTCCATTCAGACCTGGGCAACCAGTTTGGCATCTGCAACTAACGAAGCGGGGAGCCTTGGTTATATCGGTTTAATCGTATTAGGCATTAACATTGTTATCTATGCACTTTTAGCTAAATACGGTAAACGCTGGTTAGCGATCCCTATCTGTGCTTTTTCTGGTTTAATGATTGCCTTGGCACTCGGTGCTGGCTTTGATTTAACCTTTCAAACGGAAATGGGGCTACCAAATTTAAATCCTGTTTACTGGTGGGGCTCAACCGAACAAGGCTGGATGCTTGGTTTACCTAACTTAGAGCACTTTATTGCTTCGCTGCCTTTCGCCATTCTTGCTGTGGCAATGTGGTCACCAGATTTCTTGGGCCATCGAATTTTCCAAGAGCTTAACTATCCGCGTAAAACAGAAAAAGTCTTGATGGATGTGGATGACACTATGACCATGTGCTCGGTTCGCCAAATGGTGGGTACTGCTGTTGGTGGGGGTAACATTACGTCATCTTGGGGGACTTATATGATCCCGGCAGCCATCGCGAAACGTCCGATCCCAGCAGGCGCGATTTTATTGGGTTCATTGTGCATTATCGTCGCGATTCTTGGCTTTCCAATGGATGTTGCGGTATGGCCACCCGTTATGCGTATTGCACTATTAGTCGGCGTATTTCTTCCACTACTGGAAGCGGGCATGCAAATGGTCAGAAATACCAAAGATGCACAGGCAGCGGGGATCTGTATTTTTGGTTCTGCGGTCGTCAACCCTGTCTTGGCTTGGGCATTGACCATGTTTTTGGATAATAATGGTTTTATCGGCGATAAAGAACGCGCCTCACGCTTATCTTTCATCGATAAAATCATCATTCCTTGTGGGGTATTAATTATCTGTTTAGTCGCGATGCTGGCGGTCGGTATGCTTGAGAGTCAATACGGTCTTAAGGCGTGGCTACATTAAGCAAGATACCGAAATTGAGTCTACAATGATTCACAAGTCTTGGTAGTACCTTGGGTAGTGTGTAAACACTACCCAAACTTTATCTGAATTTTTGAAGTTTTATTGATTTAGTTTAAGGTTTGCAATTTTTTTTTAGCTTACATTGGTTATTAAAGGGAACGAGTAATCCTATTTATACTCAAACAGATGAGTATATTGGTTTAACGATAAATAAGGTTATTCATAGAGTGTACTGCCTCTTGTGTGACACAAGATAGCTGGCTCAACGGCGAAACAGTACGTGTTTTTTCTACTATATAAAGGTAGGTATGTCATGGCAGAGCAATTTGCTAAAGCTTGGGAAGGTTTTGCTGCAGGTGATTGGCAAAACGAAGTTAACGTTCGCGATTTTATTCAGAAGAACTACACCCCTTATGAAGGCGATGAATCTTTCCTAGTTTCTGAAGGCACTGAAGCAACCAATAAGCTTTGGGCACAAGTAATGGAAGGCATTAAACAGGAAAACGCAACTCATGCGCCTGTTGATTTTGACACTTCCGTTATCTCTACCATCACTGCTCACGATGCAGGTTACATTAACAAAGATCTAGAAACTATCGTTGGTCTTCAAACTGAAAAGCCACTTAAGCGCGCGCTGATCCCTAACGGTGGTATCCGTATGGTTGAAAGCTCATGCAAAGCCTACGATCGTGAGCTTGATCCTCAAGTTAAAAAAATCTACACCGAGTACCGTAAAACGCACAATGCAGGCGTATTCGATATCTACACTCCAGAAATTCTTGCTTGTCGTAAATCTGGCGTATTGACGGGTCTTCCTGATGCTTATGGCCGTGGTCGTATCATCGGTGACTATCGCCGCGTTGCGCTATACGGTATTGATTTCTTGATGCAAGATAAACTTGCTCAATTTACTTCGCTGCAAGAGAAATTCGAAAACGGCGAAGATCTGCAAATGACCATGCAGCTTCGTGAAGAGATTGCTGAGCAACACCGCGCGCTTGGCCAGATGAAAAAAATGGCAGCAAAATACGGTTGCGATATCTCTCGCCCAGCAGAGACCGCGCAAGAAGCCATTCAGTGGACTTACTTTGGTTACCTTGCTGCGGTTAAATCTCAAAACGGCGCAGCGATGTCTCTAGGTCGTACCTCTACGTTCCTTGACGTCTATATCGAACGTGATATGAAAGCAGGTAAAATCACTGAAGCTCAAGCTCAAGAGATGATTGACCACTTCGTGATGAAACTACGTATGGTTCGCTTCCTTCGTACCCCTGAATACGATGAACTCTTCTCTGGTGATCCAATCTGGGCAACCGAGTCTATGGGTGGTATGGGTCTTGACGGACGTACACTAGTTACTCGTACTAACTTCCGTTTCCTAAACAGCCTATACACTATGGGACCATCTCCAGAGCCAAACATCACTGTGCTTTGGTCTGAGAAATTACCTGATGGTTTCAAACGTTTCTGCGCTAAAGTCTCGATCGATACTTCATCGATTCAGTACGAGAATGATGACTTGATGCGTCCAGATATGGAATCTGATGACTACGCTATTGCTTGTTGCGTATCACCAATGATCGTTGGTAAACAAATGCAGTTCTTCGGTGCTCGTGCTAACTTAGCGAAAACCATGCTTTACACCATCAACGGTGGTGTCGATGAGAAACTGAAAATCCAAGTTGGCCCTAAAATGGACAAGATCACTGGTGAGTATCTTGACTATGATGAGCTGTGGGACAAGATGGACCACTTCATGGATTGGTTAGCCAAACAATATGTCACCTCATTGAACGCTATCCACTACATGCACGATAAGTACAGCTATGAAGCCGCATTGATGGCGCTGCATGACCGCGATGTACGTCGTACTATGGCTTGTGGTATTGCTGGCCTGTCTGTTGCGGCTGACTCATTGTCTGCTGTGAAATACGCGAAAGTGAAACCGATTCGTGATGAAGATGGTATTGCTATCGATTTCGAAATCGAAGGTGATTACCCTAAATTTGGTAACAATGACTCACGCGTTGATGATATCGCTTGCGAACTGGTTTCTGTGTTTATGAACAAAATTCGTAAACTGAAAACTTACCGCAATGCGATCCCAACTCAGTCTATCTTAACCATCACCTCTAATGTGGTTTATGGTAAGAAAACCGGTAATACACCAGACGGCCGTCGTGCTGGCGCGCCATTTGCACCAGGTGCAAACCCAATGCATGGTCGTGACGAAAAAGGTGCAGTTGCCTCATTGACTTCGGTTGGTAAACTACCATTCGCTGATGCAAAAGATGGGATTTCTTACACCTTCTCTATCGTGCCAAATGCACTAGGTAAAGATCAAGATGCACAACGCGCCAACCTTGCTGGTTTGATGGATGGTTACTTCCACCATGAGTCAGGCATTGAAGGCGGTCAGCATTTGAACGTTAATGTGCTTAACCGTGATACGTTACTTGATGCAGTTAAACATCCAGAGAAGTACCCACAGTTGACCATTCGTGTGTCTGGCTATGCGGTACGCTTTAACTCATTAACGACTGAGCAACAACAAGACGTTATCGCGCGTACGTTCACTGAATCACTATAAGTTATTCAGACCCTCGATATTGCTCAAAAACCTCGCTCTCTGAGCGAGGTTTTCTTTTACATAGTATAAATCGTTGTAATATCACATCCTCCATCATCAGATGAAAAAAATCTGCTTACCTACTGAAAAATAAGCGTTACACTAGAGCCTAATGGATCTGAATGATAGGCATGCCCATCTCTGACCTAATCTTATGTTTACTACGGACAACGAAAAACGTATGGCTTTAACATTACTACGCATACTCCCGCTGATTCTTTTTGCTCCATTTGTGTGGTCATCCACCCAATCGACCCTTTCCCTCAAAGTCGATAATGACGGTGTTTATGGCATGGATAGGGAATACACTAGCGGGCTTTTTCTTTCCTATACCTCAAGACCGATTACCCCCTATTGGTTTGCCAAGCCATTCAGCCTTTCAATCTGGGGAGCATCAAGTATTGATAAATGGGAGATAATGATTGGTCATAAAATGTGGACGCCTTCTGATATTGAGCAATATACCCCTGCACCGAACGAACGTCCTTATGCTGGATTTTTACACAGCGAGTTTAATTACATCAGTTTACATCCCCAGCAAGCACAACGATTTAATCTCACGATAGGTACCACTGGAGATAGTGCGTTATCCGAACAAGCGCAAAAAATCGTTCACAGCATCACCAAATCTGGTGATCCAAACGGTTGGGATTACCAAATCGATGATAAAGTTGCTGGTAGTATTGGTTATCTTAGTCACTTCAATCTTTATCGCACCGCCTATGACCCACATTATGCTTGGGAACTGTCTGCGATTGGCGAAGTGAACGTAGGTAATTTTCGCAGCGATATTTCCTCAGGTATGATGCTGCGCTGGGGAAGTGATTTAGCGGCTAACTTTGGTAGTGCGCAAATTGATAGTGAAACTCCTTTTCGTGCGGGTATGATCGGTGCATCTCGCTCCGCTTGGTTCGTGTTCGCAGGCCTCGAAGCACGTTATCGATTTAATGACTTAACCATTGAAGGGGACAGACCTTTAGATGGATTAGCACTTCCCCCCAGTGCATACCAAGTGACGCTAGAACCTTTACAAGCAACTGCCGTCCTTGGCGCGGTCTGGTACGGCCCCTATGTTGGAGCCAGTTTTACGTTGACCACTAGTAATGCCGATTATAAAGAAAGTAAACACCGCACCCACGGCACTGGAGCACTGTCTTTATTTGCCTTTTTCTAAATTAAGATAGTCACTCTCACTGATTGAGGATTGAGCTTCCCCTTACTGAGCTTAATCCTCTTTGGGACTTTAACACCGTATCATCAGTACAAAACTCATCCAATAGCAGCTAACTTATCCGAAGAAGTCCTATTTAAACCCTACCTTTTGTAATAAAATAGTCGGTAAATTCAGCAAATGAGAGCAACTTATGTCTACTACTGGTCGTATCCATTCATTTGAGTCTTGCGGTACAGTTGATGGCCCCGGTATTCGATTTATCCTCTTTCTGCAAGGTTGCTTATTTCGTTGTAAGTATTGTCACAACCGCGACACTTGGGATACTCATTCAGGTAAAGAGGTCTCTGTAGAAGAGATCATCAAAGAAGCGAAATCTTATCGACATTTTATGAATGCCTCTGGCGGTGGGATCACCTGCTCCGGTGGTGAATCTATGTTGCAACCTGAATTTGTCCGTGATGTCTTCCGTGCGGCTAAAGCCGAAGGAATCCATACTTGCCTTGATACCAACGGATATATCCGCAAATACACCCCAGTGATTGATGAAGTATTGGATGTCACTGATTTAGTGTTACTGGATATTAAACAAATCAAAGATGATGTCCATCAAGACTTAATCGGAGTATCCAATAAACGTACGTTAGATTTTGCACGCTACCTACATACGATTGGCAAAGCGACTTGGCTACGTTATGTCGTTGTGCCCGGTTATACTGACGATGAAGAATCCGCCCATTTACTCGGACAATTTATTCAAGACATGGATAACATTGAAAAAATTGAGTTATTGCCTTACCACAAATTAGGCGCTCATAAATGGGAAGCGATGGGAGAAACTTATCCTTTAGAAGGTGTCAATCCGCCAAGTAAAGAAACCATGGATAAGATTGTTGATATTCTAAAGCAATATCATCACAACGTAAAATACTAGGCTTCCCTTCTACAAATCCAACACCAGCACATGGCTGGTGTTTTGCTTTTTATTTCCCCAGCTCGTATATCGACTCTCCTGCCCAGTACCTAACGACTGAGAAATAAACGTGCTAGAATTGTCGATAATTTACTCGGTTAAGATTAAATCTGTGTTGAGATCATGTTTCACAATCCCCCATTGCTGTTAACCTAATCTTAAGCAAATTTATCCCCAAAATACTTGGCAGTTCAGGTAGGAAGGGAATACCAACATCGATTACAGTGAGGTCAATAATGGAAATGACTAATGCACAACGTCTGATCCTATCAAATCAATACGTTTTAATGTCCCAGCTTGATCCGGCCAACGCCGAGCAATATAAACGGCTACAAACAATTATTGAACGAGGTTATGAGTTACAAATGACCGAACTCAATAAAGAATTTGGTGCAATTTCTGAAGCACAATGCCGAGAAGTAATCGATGTCATGGAAATGTATCATGCCATGCAAGAGTCATACAAAATGCTCGATAGCAAATTGAGTAATGACGTTGATGCTCGCCGCTTAAATTTTCTTGGTTATGATAGTGCCTCTGAAGCTCAACTGGTCAACTACGTGCGTTTTCTAATCAATACTGAAGGTTTATATCCGCAATTTGAACGTGGTGAGCATCACTTCAATAGCCAAGTAGCTATGGGTGAAAAATACCGACGCATGTTGACCACATGGCGAAATTGCCCAAGGCAATATCACTTATCAGCTAACGAACTCAACAAAATTATTAACGCTTAATCTTTACCACCAGTGCGGAGAGAGTGGATTGAGCTATCTCTGCACTAACCATCGTTGCCGTCAATCACATGACACTGTTCAACATAAATGTGCTCTGAAATAACCGCATTCTTATCAATTAAAATAGATAGACGACACCGAGTGTACTGGCCACTGATGAATCTCGACCAATCACAGGGCTTGACGAGATATCACTATCGAGATTGGTATAGCGAAGACCGCCTGATACTCTAACGTGTTGAGAAACGGACCAATAAACCATCGCGCTAATAAAGTACTGCCCACTCCAGCCAGCATTGTATTGTTCTAAGCCACTGCTCAGCGACTCTTGAGCTGACACACCATAAAAATGGTTATTGAGCTTATCAGAATTATAAGCATAACCCACCGAAGGCGTAATGCCCCAACGTGCAAAACGCAATGGGAAGCGCCAAGCCACTTCCGCATAAACACCATCATGTCGTCCAGCGATATCCGAGCCAATAGTTGCCTCCCATAATCCCACTGCCGTACGGTGCTGATAACTCACTCCCCCTAAAATCGTTGACTTACGTTTATTGAGCTGACGTATCTGTGGGTCATCAGAATCATTAGGCTGTAGTGTGCGAGGATCATAAGCCAATCGCAAGATTAGGTTTTGCTGAGAACGAATCGGCAACAGGCGGTATCCAGCATCAAAACCACGAAAAAATAGATGCTCGCCTTCGTAACCAATTATTGGTATCACGGTACGGTTGGAAGGCGTATCTTTATAAACGGCGGGCGAATAGGCAGCAGCAGCACCCACTGACCATTGAGATATCTCAGCGTTAACGTACCAAGGTGTAAATAGCATCGTTAACCCGCTAATGGTTTTCACTATCGAATCTCTCATTCCTCACCTATTTTATCGATTATGTTGCAAAGATAACCATCATAGAAGTTCCCCTTAAGAGAAACAATCTTTGTTGTTCAATCACTTTTCACCACTTTGCTCTGTTGGTAAGAATAAGATTGATAGCAACAATTCATCAGCACAATACCTCTTGGCCAGAGACGTAATTTACGTCACGATTTGTAAATAAATACATAATCTTTAAGCAAAATCATCAATTGCGATCTAGGCTTAACGTATTAGGGATTTGTGTGTTTAAGCGGTTGTATGTCGAAGAGACATTTTTAGAGGGGAACTACCATGAGTATTTTTAACCACTTTCAGGCACGCTATGAAGCAGCCAAGGATGAAGAGATATCGATTCAAACGTTTTTGGATCTCTGTAAGGAAGACAAAAGCGCTTATGCAAACGCGGCAGAACGCTTACTGCTCGCCATTGGCCAACCTGAATTGGTCGACACTGGCAAAGATCCTCGTTTGAGTCGGCTCTTTTCTAACCGAGTCATTTCTCGTTATAAACCGTTCCAAGACTTCTACGGCATGGAAGAAGCGATTGAGCAAATTGTTTCTTATCTTAAGCATGCAGCGCAAGGCTTAGAAGAACGTAAACAAATTCTTTATTTACTCGGTCCTGTCGGTGGTGGTAAGTCATCGATTGCTGAAAAGCTAAAGGCCTTGATGCAGCAATGTCCCATCTACGTATTATCAGCAAATGGTCAACGTAGTCCGGTTAATGATCACCCATTTTGCTTATTTGATGTCAATGAAGACGGTGACTTGCTTAAACAAGAATACGGTATTGAAAAACGCTATTTGCGTTCCATCATGTCACCTTGGGCAGCAAAACGTCTGCATGAGTTTGGCGGTGATATCACGAAGTTTAAAGTCGTTAAAGTACGACCTTCTATATTGGACCAAATTGCGATTGCCAAAACAGAACCGGGCGATGAAAATAACCAAGATATCTCATCGCTGGTCGGTAAAGTGGATATCCGTAAGCTAGAGCACTATTCACAAGATGATCCCGATGCCTACAGCTACTCTGGGGCACTCTGTCGAGCCAACCAAGGGTTGATGGAATTCGTCGAAATGTTTAAAGCGCCAATCAAGGTGCTTCACCCGCTACTTACTGCAACTCAGGAAGGCAACTACAACGGAACCGAAGGGCTTTCTGCACTACCTTTTGACGGTATGATTCTCGCTCACTCCAACGAGTCCGAGTGGCAAACGTTCCGTAATAATAAAAATAATGAAGCGTTCTTAGATCGGGTTTATATCGTTAAGGTACCTTATTGTCTGCGCGTCTCTGAAGAGGTCAAAATATACGAGAAACTACTTGAGCACAGTGAACTGACCAAAGCACCACGTGCACCAAGTACGCTTGAATTACTTGCCCAATTTAGTGTGTTATCGCGATTAAAAGTGCCAGAAAACTCGTCCATTTTCTCTAAGATGCGCGTTTATGATGGTGAAACGCTGAAAGATACTGATCCGAAAGCGAAAAGCTATCAAGAATACCGTGATTACGCTGGCGTTGATGAAGGCATGTCCGGTCTCTCGACTCGTTTTGCCTTTAAAATACTCTCACGAGTATTCAACTTTGACCAATCAGAAGTCGCTGCAAACCCCGTACACCTGTTTTATGTTATCGAACAACAGATTGAACGCGAACAATTTCCACAAGAAGTTGCCGAGCGTTACCTAGAGTTTGTCAAAGGCTATCTGGTTCCGCGTTATGTCGAGTTTATCGGCAAAGAAATTCAAACCGCTTATTTAGAATCTTATTCTGAATACGGTCAGAATATTTTTGACCGTTACGTCACTTACGCTGACTTCTGGATTCAAGATCAAGAGTATCGTGATCCAGAAACCGGCCAACTGTTTGATCGCTCAGCCCTTAACAGTGAGCTAGAGAAGATCGAAAAAACGGCCGGGATCAGCAATCCAAAAGATTTCCGTAATGAAATCGTTAACTTTGTACTTCGTGCTCGGGCTAACAATAGTGGTAAAAACCCAGTTTGGACGAGCTATGAAAAACTGCGCACGGTTATTGAGAAAAAAATGTTCTCTAATACTGAAGAATTACTGCCAGTGATCTCTTTCAATGCCAAAACCTCATCGGAAGATCAGAAAAAACACGACGATTTTGTCGCTCGTATGATGGAGAAAGGCTATACCGAGAAACAAGTTCGCTTACTGTCTGAATGGTATTTACGCGTGCGTAAATCCTCTTAGCAAAACCTTGGTTAATCCTCTGACCCAAAGATTCTGGGTCAGAGGCTAACTGGCCAAAGCGTATGAGTAGTTAGAACTCATCGAGTGACGTTTAGAGGGAGAATCTCATGGCGCAATTTATCGACAGAAGGTTGAACGGCAAGAACAAAAGCGCCGTTAATCGGCAGCGCTTCTTACGCCGTTATAAAGAACAAATTAAAGAGTCCGTTGCGGATGCGGTTAATCGCCGCTCCATAACCAATACGGAGTCAGGTGAAGATGTGGCGATTCCTCATCGAGATATTAAAGAACCCATTTTCCATCAAGGAAAAGGCGGTGTTCGCGAACGCGTTCATCCTGGTAATGATCAATACATACGTGGTGACAAAGTAGAGCGTCCAAAAGGCGGTCAAGGTGGTGGTTCAGGCGAAGGTGACGCCAGTCAAGATGGTGAAGGCGAAGACGATTTTGTATTTCAAATATCTAAAGATGAATACTTGGATATCTTGTTCGAAGACTTAGCACTGCCTAACCTGAAAAAAAATCAAGTCAACAAAATTAAAGAGTGGAAAACTCACCGCGCAGGCTTCCAAACCGCCGGTGTTCCCGCCAACATTGCGATTGTCCGCTCCTTACAACAATCGCTTGCCCGACGCACAGCGATGACATCAGGCAAGCGGCGCCTTATGCATGAGCTTGAGCAAGAGCTGGAAAATATTCGCAACTCTGAGCCAGCTCAACTATTGGAAGAGAGACGTTTAAAAGAAGAAATAGACGAACTACGCCGGAAAATAGACCGTGTACCGTTTATCGATACGTTTGATTTACGTTTTAAAAATTATGAAAAACGCCCGATCCCTTCTAGCCAAGCAGTCATGTTTTGCTTAATGGATGTGTCGGGGTCAATGGATCAGCCTACTAAAGATATCGCAAAACGCTTTTATGTCTTGCTCTATCTGTTTTTAACTCGCACCTATGAAAATGTTGAGGTCGTGTTTATTCGCCACCATACCCAAGCCAAAGAAGTGGACGAACACGAGTTTTTCTATTCACAGGAAACCGGCGGAACCATTGTTTCCAGTGCATTAAAATTAATGCATGACATTATTCAACAACGTTACCCTCTCGGTGAGTGGAATATTTATGGCGCACAAGCCTCCGATGGCGACAACTGGGCTGACGATTCGCCTCGCTGTAAAGAGTTACTGGCGAATAAACTCCTACCTGAATGCCAGTATTATGCTTACATCGAAATTACGCGTCGTTCTCATCAAACCTTATGGCATGAGTATGAAAAACTATCTGAAAGCTTTGATCACTTCGCTATGAAAAACATTCGTAGTGTTGAAGATATTTTCCCTGTGTTTAGGGAGCTATTCCATAAGGAAACGGCATAAGGGGATAAGACTATGACAGTCAAAACAGCCACCACGCAAAAGCGTAAGAAAAAAAACAAACGTCTGGCTGATGGTCCAGATTGGACTTTTGATCTTTTGCATCAATACCACCAAGAAATTAAACGTGTTGCCGAACATTATCGTTTAGACACCTACCCCAACCAAATTGAGGTGATCACTTCTGAACAGATGATGGATGCCTATTCCAGTATTGGCATGCCGATCAATTATAACCATTGGTCATTTGGTAAAAAGTTTATTCATACTGAGAAAAACTATAAGCACGGTCAAATGGGGTTAGCCTATGAAATTGTGATTAATTCAGACCCCTGTATTGCTTACTTGATGGAAGAAAATACCGTCACTATGCAGGCTTTGGTCATGGCTCATGCCTGTTACGGACATAACTCCTTCTTTAAAGGCAACTATTTATTTCAAACCTGGACTGACGCCAGTTCTATTATCGATTATCTACTGTTTGCTAAAAACTACTTAGCTAAATGTGAAGAAAAATATGGGGTGACCGAAGTCGAGCAATTATTGGACTCATGCCATGCGTTAATGAACTACGGCGTCGATCGTTATAAGCGACCAGAAAAGATTTCGATTGCTGAAGAAAAAGCACGCCAAGAAGAACGTGAAGCTTATTTACAATCACAGGTGAATGCCTTGTGGCGAACCGTGCCTAAGAAAGCCAAAGAAGCCGAGTTGCAACGACGTTTTCCTTCTGAACCACAAGAAAATATTTTGTATTTCATTGAAAAACATGCGCCCCTTCTAGAGTCTTGGCAACGTGAAGTCGTGCGTATCGTGCGTAAAATCAGCCAATATTTTTACCCACAAAAACAAACGCAAGTCATGAATGAAGGTTGGGCCACTTTCTGGCATTACACAATTCTGAATCATCTTTACGATGAAGGGTTATTGTCCGATAAGTTTATGCTCGAATTTTTACATAGCCACAGTAGTGTAGTGATGCAGCCTGCGTATAACAGCCGTTACTACAGTGGTATTAACCCGTACGCGCTTGGGTTTGCGATGTTTCGAGACATAAAGCGCATTTGTGAAGAGCCAACGGATGAAGATAGACACTGGTTCCCTGAATTAGTCGATACCAATTGGCTGGATGCCGTACACTTCGCAATGCGCAACTTTAAAGACGAGAGCTTTATTAGCCAATATTTGTCACCAAAGCTTATCCGTGACTTTAAATTATTCGCCATTTCTGATGATGATCATAAAAACTTCATTGAAATTAGTGCGATTCATGATGAGTTGGGATATCGCCAAATTCGTGAAAAGCTCGCGGCACAATATAACTTGAGTAATTTAGAACCCAACATTCAAGTTTACAATGTAGACGTTCGTGGAGATCGTTCATTAACACTGCAATATGTGCCTCATGATCGAATTCCACTCGATCCAAGCTACGATGAGGTGCTCAAACATTTACATCGTCTATGGGGTTTTGAAGTCAAATTAGAAGAACGTAAAGACAACGGTAAACACGAGCTGCTTGCCACTTGTCCAAAGAAAAACGATTAATATTCCGCTGAATAGAACGTTAAACGGAGTATCCATAAATAAGCCCCATCAACCAATGGGGCTTACTATTTTACAAGGCTGAGCTATCTCAATCTCTTGCTACGATGACTTATACCCTTCCTACTTGAAGCTGCAGTGGTGTTGGCTACGCTCGTTCACCCCAATCACATAGTTTGCCTATGCTCATGGGGATTCACTTACTTGCCGCTTACCTGCAACTCCAAGTTGTTTGGGTATACAATGAGAACAATGTGGTCATGTTCCAACTTTATCCGATGAGCTTACGCACCGCCGCTAAATCCTCAGGTGTATCAACACCAGCTGGCGGCGCTTCGAGCGCAACAGCCACATGAATTTTTTCACCGTACCATAGTACCCGTAGCTGCTCTAAATTTTCGATTTTCTCTAATACACTTGGTGACCAGTGTATGTAGGTATTAATAAACCCTGCTCGATAAGCATAAATGCCAATATGGCGCATTAATGGCTGAGTAATCGCCTTGGGCTCAAGAGCAAAATTATCGCGATCCCATGGAATGCTCGCACGACTAAAATACAACGCATAGCCTTGTTGATCAGTCACCACTTTAACGGCGTTAGGATTGAAAATTTCTTGTGGATCATCAATTTCAACTGCTAAAGTCGCCATTGGTGCTTGGCTTGACGCTAAGTTTTCCGCGACTTGGCGAATAATCACTGGCGGGATGAGGGGTTCGTCTCCTTGTACGTTAACAATGACATGCTCATCGTCAATTCCCATTAAAGCAATCACTTCAGCTAGACGTTCCGTACCAGATTGATGATCCGTTGATGTCATGCATACCGCCCCGCCAAAACTTCGGACCGCATGTTCGACTCGGGTATCATCAGTAGCGACAATCACCCGCTCAGCTCCAGCTTGCAATGCTTGCTCATAGACCCACTGAATCATTGGTTTACCACCAATATCAGCCAACGGTTTGCCCGGCAAACGAGTCGATTGATAACGAGCAGGAATGATGACCGTAAATGACATTAACGCCCCTCATCCATTTTCATACTTCTAGCCTCAGGTTCGAGCAGTACTGGAATGCCTTCCTTTATTGGGTAAGCAAGACGATCTAATTTACAAATCAGTTCCTGATTACCTTTATCGTAAGTTAACTTACCCTTGCATACAGGACAAGCCACAATTTCAAGCAGACGGTGATCCATAATGATCCATAACCTCTTTAATTTTATCTAATATGCGCTGTTGGTCAGAGGGTGAAATCTCAGCCGATACGGGTAAATACCACCAATTTTTCTCTGCAAAAGCCGTACACTTAACGGCGTCTTTCTCCGTCATGATCACATTCTTACCTTGGCTGGATAGCTTGCGTAGTGTCATTGCATCAAACGCTTGATGATCGGCAAACGCATGGGTAAGAATTGGAGAGGCACCTAATTGTTGTAATGTATTAAAAAAACGCGCTGGATGACCAATTCCAGCCCAAGCCACTAAACGGCTCAGGGCCGCAACATCAATGCGCTCTCCGCTGATAACATTAACCGCTAAGCTGGGTTTGAGTGTCATGGCAAGTTCACCCATAACCGGTTCTCCGCCATTATTGATCACAAAATCGACTTGCTGTAAACGTCCGACAGGTTCGCGTAATGGCCCCAACGGAAGCAGTTGTTGGTTACCAAATCGGCGAGCTCCATCAACAACCGCAAATTCGATATCTCGTTCCAACGCATAGTGCTGTAAACCATCATCGGTAACAATAAGATCAACCCCTTGGCTGAGCAATGCTTGAACCGCATGCGCACGTATCGGGTCGACGGCCACAGGAGCACCTGTACGTTGATAAATCAGCTTAGGTTCATCACCACATTCCGCCGGTGAAGTTTGCGCGGTAACCAATAACGGGTATTGAGCCGCCTTACCGCCATAACCTCTTGAAACCACGCCCGGTCGATAGCCTTGACGTTGTAATAGCTCAACGAGCCAAACCACGACGGGAGTTTTACCATTACCACCAGCGGTAATATTACCGACAACGAGCACAGGCACTGGGGCTCGGTAACGCGCTTTTTTACCCGACAAGAAGGCCTGTCGACGACGACTGCTAATCAGATAAAACAATCGACTTAAAGGCCACAACAGTGGCCAAAGCAAAAAATAGAGCGGATGGCGTCCAAACCATAATTTGTCTATCACGGGTTAATCGCCAAACTGAATACGGTGCAATTGCGCATACGCACCATTTTGTTTAATGAGATCGGCATGATTTCCGCGCTCAATGATCTCACCTTCATCAACCACTAAAATTTGATCAGCTTGTTCAATCGTTGAAAGGCGATGAGCAATCACTAACACGGTTTTATTTTTCTGTAATTCCTCAAGCGCGGCTTGAATCGCTCTTTCCGACTCAGTATCTAATGCAGAAGTCGCTTCATCTAAAATGAGCACAGGGGCATCACGTAACAGAGCGCGAGCAATCGCAATACGCTGACGTTGGCCACCAGAAAGGCTAGCACCATTTTCTCCAATAACCGTATCTAGACCTTGTGGTAAATGCTGTATAAAGTCCATCGCATGAGCTAAGCGAGCAGCCTCCTCTATTTGCTCTCGGCTATATTGCTCTTGTGCCGCGTAAGCGATGTTATTGGCTATAGTGTCGTTAAATAAATGAACATTTTGTGAAACTAAAGCGAAATGTTGTCGCAAATTACTTAGCTTATAATCACGAATATCGTGGTCATCAAGGTAGATGGCACCAGAATCGACATCATAAAAACGGGTAAATAAATTAGCAATGGTTGATTTGCCCGAACCAGAACGTCCGACGAGGGCAACGGTTTTACCTTGAGGAATGGTAAAACTCACATGCGATAATGCGGGCTTTTCTTTACCTTGATAAGTGAAAGAGACATCTTTTACGGCAACATCACCACGCACTTTATCTGTCACAAACTTACCGTTATCACGTTCTGTTTCAAGATCCATTAAAGCAAATAACGTTTGTGTTGCCGCCATCCCTCTTTGAAACTCTGACGTTACATTCGTTAGCGCTTTTAAAGGACGCATCAGACCAAACATTGCAGTAAAAATAGCGGCAAAAGAACCAGCTGTAAGCTCAGCTCGAATGCTATCAATGCTCGCTAAAAACAAAACAGCAACAAGAGCAAGAGAAGCGATTAATTGAATAACCGGATCAGCCACCGCTTGAGCAGAGACCAATTTCATGGTCTGCTGACGCATTTGATTGCTGACTTTATCAAAACGTTTATTCTCAACCTCTTGACCGCCATAACTTAAAACGACTTTGTGGCCCTTAAGCATCTGTTCTGCAGACGAAGTGACATGTCCCATGGTCGTTTGCATATTTTTGGAGATTTTCCGAAAACGTTTTGATACTACTCGGATAGCAATAGCAACTACTGGAGCAACAACCAATAAAACCAGAGAAAGCTGCCAACTATACCAAAACATTAAAGCCAATAGCCCAACAATACTTGCCCCTTCTCGAACAATACTGACCATCGCTCGGCTCGTGGCCCCCGCGACTTGTTCAGAATCGTAAGTGATCCGAGATAATAATCTACCTGTAGACTCACGATCAAAAAAACTCACTGGCATATGCATAAACTGATCAAAAATCCGCCTACGCATCAACATCACAACATTACCAGACACCCAACTTAGACAATATGTAGAAATAAAACCACTACAACCGCGGATAAACATGACAGCTAAAATAATAAAAGGTAATACTCGCAAAAAACCAGAGTCACTATCGCCAAACCCACTTTCATCAAGTAATGGTTTGATAAGAGATATCATGTAAGTATCTGAGAGAGCGTTGATCACTAAAGCAATCGTTGCTAGAACCAACCCTGCTTTATAAAGACGAATATAAGTCCAAAGACGCTTAAAGGTTTGCCAAGTTGTTTCATCAGAATTGAGTGACATAAAGCTGCTTTATCGATATTAAAAATTAGCTTCATTCTACCTCTTTACGTAGCATCTGCCTATACCAAGGCGTGATTCGACCTTCTCGTAAAGTTAAAATCTGACGATGAGGTCCATGATAACGGAGTGTTATTTGTCCAGCTTCTCCTGTATCAAGCCATGGAACGTCTAAAGATTGATAACGTGCCACAACGTCTGGGTGAGGTAATCGCCATCGATGACCTTTCGCCAATGAAGCAATCGCCAACTGTGGATTGACCTTTTCTATAAACGCTTGTGTAGAGGAAGTTTGACTTCCATGATGAGGAACCACTAACACATCACTATCTAATAACGCGTCCCGACTGAGTAACCACTCACCAATCGCCGTCACATCACCCGTCAATAACATACTATGCCCATACTGCTGATCAACCATACGAACCACACAAGAATGAGGGTTATCAGCGCGCTCAACTAAACGAGGTGGCCACACGACTTCAAAAGTCAATTCTTGCCATTGCCAGAATTCACCTTGAATACACGGAGAGAAATGTTCATTGTGGTAACTAGCGCGAATCCAAGCTGGTTTCAGCCGAGATTGAATATCGACAACACCTCCCGCATGATCATTATCACTATGGCTAATGATCAGCCCATCAACAGCATTTAATCCGCCACGCCGAGTTAATAACGGAATAATCAGTGATGTCGCCACACTGCCTTCATGCCAACTGCTCCCCGTATCGTATAAAACATAACGTCCGTTACGTTCAATGACCATCGCTAAGCCATGTCCAACATCCAACATATCCACTTGCCAGTAAGCCTTCGGTTGTATCGTTAACCAAGTAGCGCTAAAAAGTAACCCAATCGCAATAAGAGATCGCGCTGTCAACAGTGGCCGTAACATCATCACTAAAAATAAGGCCAACAAACCATATTGCCACGCTTGATTAACGGATAACCAACCGTGTTCAGCAAAACGTAACGACCAGCTAAAGGGCATTAAAGCAGTATCAACCCAAGTCCAAAGCCACTGGATATGATCGGCTATCAACGCATTAGCACACAATACGATGAACAGTAGGGGGACCACCACAAAGCTGAACCAAGGAATAAACACAAGATTGTAAAGCGCGGAATAAAGGCTAATGCCAGAAAAGAAGTAAGCCGTCACCGGAGCCATTAGCATCACTAACAATAGATGACCAGTAAGCACTTTCTTCCATAGCGACCATCGGCTATCGATGACGGAGACTTGGTAAATGACAAAGCTGACTGCTAAAAAAGACAACCAAAAACTCGTGCTTAATGAAGCGAAGGGATCCAAGGCCAATACCGCAGCTAACGTTAATAATAGCCGCTGAATAGCTGTCACTCGAACATTGAACATGACTAAAAGGATATTCAACCAACACATCATCAATGCTCGCTGAGTCGGTAGCGTAAAACCTGCCAGCCAAGCATAACCAAGCGCAAACAATCCACCGCAAATAAAAGGCAGCCATAAGCCTTTTATCAAAAGACGGCTACCCATGCCACCTGACAAATAGCCGAATCCAAATGCCATACCGATATGTAACCCTGAAATCGCAGTAAGATGGATTAAACCGCTATTGCGTAATCCTAACCACTGCTGTTCAGTAATCCCACCACGCTCACCAAAAGTGAGGGCTAAAATAAAGCCTTGAACCGCACTAGATCGCGTTCGTTGTTCAATCTGTTGAAAAAATATCGCCCTGAGGCTAGAACTTGGAATGATTTGGTGAGGGGTATGAGGACGAACGTTCGCCTGTGCTATCCAGCCTTGACTCAGAAAAAACGCCTCTTGATCAAATCCGACTTCATTCAATCGTCCATAAATTGGCTTTACCTGGACCACAAATTGAGCGTGGTCACCCAATTGTAAAGCAATCGGGGAATTTAAACGTACCGTAGGAGACAGAAATCGGGGTAAAGATTGACCATTAATTGATCTCACCACAAAAGAGCCGCTAAAACCGTAACGATTTGCAGTAAAAAAGCTGTCAGCGACACCTTTTATGGTAATATCTGTGGCAAATTGTAAGATATTATTGGACTGTGCAGTTACTTTATTTCCGTGTGTTATTATCAACACTAAGGCCAGTGCAATTCCGATGCATCCCCTGCCTCGGCGTGTCACGAGACTCATCATCAATACAACAACAATGCCAATGATAATCGGCCATTTGGGCATCCAAGGCCAAAATGGGGCAGAGAGTATCGTTAACGAGAACGAAGCCAGCGTCCAGTAATTCGATAAGAGAGCCATGTTTCCTTATGCCAAGAAAGTTTATTAAACGTTTTATGCCTGATCACGCTGTTATTAAGCGTCAAAAGGCATTACAAATTTTTGGCTCCGTCCTCTATAACCCGAATCTATGGTGTTTAAATAGACGCTCTGCTGCTGGTGCATTTGCAGTCGGTTTATTTATGGCCTTTGTGCCGCTACCTAGCCAAATGATCATGTCTGCTGGCGTGGCCATTATTTGTGGCGTGAACTTACCTCTTGCCGTTGCTTTGGTATGGATCACTAACCCGATCACTATGCCATTTATCTTTTATTTCTCTTATAAAGTCGGCGCTTGGTTAATGAATACTCCTCCACAGCCCTTTCATTTTGAATTAACGTGGGAATTCCTTCACCATCAAATGCATACTATTGGTCCACCGTTTTTGTTGGGCAGTTTAGTCTGTGGTATTGTCGCAGGCCTATTAGGCTACTTTGGTATTCGGGGTTTATGGCGCTATTCTGTTGTGCGCAGCTGGCAAAAGCGTCGCGTTACCAATACGATAAAATAAACCATATTGATTTTGTTCGTGACTGTGCAGCTTTAGCGAATCATCGTGCGAGTGACACAACATTTTTCTGAGTAACCAGCAGTATACAAAAGATGAAAAAGGACCATTAGGTCCTTTTTCTTTTTATTAACGAAGGGAATAACGGGGTTATTTACTGCTTAGAACCGCAGCAGGATGCAAACGGCTGGCGCGAGAGGCTGGATACCAAGTCGCCAGTAAACTCAAAATAATCGCGGTACTTGAAACCAGCAGGACATCTGACCACTCAAGCTGAGAAGGCAAGAAATCGACAAAATAAATATCCCCTGAAAGAAATTGATGGCCCAATAAAGTTTCTAAACTCTGAATAATCGGCGTTAAATTTAAAGCCATAAACACCCCCACAATGCTACCCACAACGCTACCCATAACACCAGAAAATACGCCTTGCCAAACAAAAATACGTTTAATTAAGCGATCATTAGCCCCCATGGTGCGCAAAATAGCGATCTCTGAGGCACGATCCTTGACTGCCATCATCAGAGTAGAGACGATATTAAAGCTCGCCACTCCAATCACCAGCACCATGACTAAGTACATGATGGTACGAACCATTTCAATATCACGGTACAGAAAGCCATACTTTTGTTGCCAGCTACGTAAATAGACGTACTCTTCTAGCGTATTGCCCACTTCACGAACAATTTGATTGGCTTTGAGAACATTGGCGACTTTAATTGACACCCCCGTGACGTTGTCGTTTAAATTGCTGTATTGCTGAGCGTCTTCTAAAGGCAACAACGCAAGGCTATGATCGATTTGACCGTTTAATTCCAGCAACCCAGCAACCTTTACCCGCACTCTTTTCGGCGCTTGGACTGCCTGCCCAGTATGACTACTTGGGATCAGCAAAGTAATCCAATCCCCCACCGCCGCTTGTAGTTGATCGGCAACACCTTTGCCTAAAATAACTTGCTGTTGAGCAGGAACAAAAGCTTCCCATACTCCAGGGGTAACATAGTCAGCCAGTCGAGATACAGCACGCTCTCTTTGCGTATCCACCCCTCGTACTTCTATGGCTTTTAACTGCGCACCTCGCTCGACCAATGCGGTAAACTTCACGTATGGTGCCGCCGCTTGGACTTGAGGATGCTGAGTCGATTTTTGGACGATATCAGGCCAATGTTCGATTGGCCCACGCACGCCTTCGAATTCACCGTGAGGGATGACCGACAATACACGTTGTTGTAGCTCTCTCTCAAAGCCATTCATCGCCGACAAACCAATAATAATCACTGCAACCCCTACAGCGATGCCTAATGTCGAAGATAAAGAGATAAACGACACCAGCTTATTCCGCTGTTTAGCTCGGCTAAAACGCGCGCCTATTACTAGCGCCAAATCAGCAAACATTATGCCTCCGCAACGTTAAGCAATAGGCCATCTTGCATATGCAGTTGTCGATCCATCTTCGCTGCCAATTCGCCATCATGAGTCACCACTAAAAAAGCCGTATTAAACTCACGATTTAATTCACGCATCAGATCATAAATAGCCAGTGCCGTAGTATGATCCAAATTGCCAGTGGGCTCATCAGCCAGCACTAAGTCTGGTTGATTGACTAAGGCTCTAGCAATCGCGACACGCTGCCGTTCTCCGCCCGATAGCTCTGAAGGACGATGTTGCAAACGGTGACTCAGCCCTACTCTCGCCAACAAAGCCTGAGCCGAGCGTTTCGCTTCGCTGACTTTTTTACCGCCAATTAATAGTGGCATCGCGACATTCTCCAACGCCGTAAAATCAGCAAGCAGATGATGAAACTGATACACGAAACCAAGATGTTGATTACGCATCTTGGCCTGTTTATTTGAACTCAGTTGGTGCAATGGCTGACCAAGAAATTCAACATCGCCACTGCTCGCTTCATCCAGCGCACCAAGTATGTGTAATAAAGTACTTTTTCCTGAGCCAGAAGAACCAATGATCGAGACCAGATCACCGCGTTGCATCGAAAAACTCACCCCTTTCAACACTTGAGTCTGCAACTCACCTTCTTGGTAGATTTTATAAAGCTGCTGACAGCGTAAAAGATCATTCATAACGTAAAGCCTCAGCGGGTTTAACTCTAGATGCGCGATAAGAAGGAAATAAAGTGGCTAAAAAACTGAGCAGTATTGCCAACAATACCACCACCACAATTTGTATCGGATTGATCACCACGGGCAACTCCCCGCCTAATGAAAATAAAGCGACGCCTAATGTGCTCATGATATTGTTAAGGTTACTCGCCAGTAGAGCGCCTAATGCCCCACCAACGACCGCTCCAATCACTCCACTGCTCGCGCCTTGCACCATAAAAATGGCCAGAATTTGTTGATCCGTCATACCTTGAGTTTTTAAAATAGCCACTTCCGCCTGCTTTTCCATTACCACCATAATTAGAGCGGCGATAATATTAAACGCAGCTACCCCAACAATCAGTCCCAGCATTAAACCCATGATGTTTTTTTCCATTCTGACTGCTTGAAATAACTCGCCACGCTGTTCACGCCAATCGCTCCAATGCCAACCGTCAGGTAAAGCAGTCGTCGACAACGTTGCCACATCAAAAGGGTCGGCCATAAACAGTCGCCAACCAGAAATCGTATCATCGTCGAAACGTAGTAACCGGCCAGCATCTCGTAAATGAGTGATCATCAGTTGGCTATCAACATCAGAGCCGGTATTAAACAATCCAGCTACCGTGAAATTGCGTTGGCTAGGAATGCGTCCTAACGGAGTAAATTGACTGGCGCGAGTCACCATTAAGCGAACCGTATCGCCAACAGAAACATTGAGATCGCGAGCAAGGCTGTGACCTAAGAAAACACGATAGGAGCCCGGTTGTAGGTCAGTTAGTCGACCAGCTATCAGATAGTCAGCGATCGGGTCCTTCGCTTGCGGAACCACACCGACCAATAACCCCGCCGATAATTGCCACGAGCTTTGCACCACCGCTTCGCTTCTCACAATCGGTTGTGGCGCTTTGTAAGTAGATAAATCACGAACAAAATCTGGGGCTTGTGCTTGCCATTGGGTTTTTTCCTGTGCTTGTCCGATCACCGCTTGTGGTAAAACCCCCAAAATACGATTTTTCAACTGTGATTCAAAACCATTCATCACCGACAATACCGTCACTAAGGCCATCACACCAATCGTGATCCCAGCGGTTGACATATAAGAGACAAACCGACTGAATCGGTCACCTGAACGTCCACGTAAATAGCGTAAACCGATAAATATCGAAATAGGATGAAACATAATACAAACCAAAGCCATAATAGGCCGCTACTGTAACGAGAATCGGTCCAAGGTTGTAGTTTTTCTTTGCCAAATCTTTGTTAAACGCCGTTATCACAACAAAAATGGCGGTAAGATTTGTTTGCCATCACGCTGATTGATTTACAACAAAACCGTCACTTTGCTTGATTACTGATTCTTTATGACGATAATCAACAGAGGTGAGAAGGAAAACCAATATGACTGACCAAGACTTTTTTTCGGTATATCACGCACTGACGATTAACATAGAGCCGTTAGCGGCTAACTTTAGCTTGCCTTCTCAGATCGATTTTGAGGCGGAAATTCCCGCGCCTTTCGTCGTTGCTAGTGAGTTTAGCCAACTCGACCATTTAAACGATGCTGCGCGACTCGAACTCAAAAATAGCGATTTTAAGCATCTTATCCAACTACTAGAAACACAAAACTCTAAGCTAAATCTGTTGCTTAGCTTTATGCTCGCGCAGCAAGACGACCCCACTCAACGAGCCTCAACCTTGTCGTTTGGAGCCAGTCAATTTACCTATAGAGCCGAACAAACCCTCGCCTTAGGCACTCCGTTACGCATTAAATTATTCCTAGAGCATCCCGCAGCGGCCATTTATTGTTATGGCGAAGTTATCGATTGTGAAACGGATGCAAACTCCACGATTATTGGCGTCAGATATACCCTACTGCGTGATAATGACCAAGATCTCCTCATTAAAGCTGCGCTTTATTGCCAACAAAAACTGTTGCGTCAACGCTCTTTAGATCGAGAAAAACCATAACGACCTACTCTATAATGATGACAAAAACTGTATTAACACTCCCACACCTACGTGGTGCTGGGGATAAGAAGCAACTGGGCAATTTACCTGGTGCCAGTCTCGCGCTAACCATCGCTGAATGTGCTAATCGTCACTCAAGCCATACCTTATTAGCGGTACCCGATCCACAGACAGCATTAAAACTGGTTCAAGAGCTAGAGCAATTCAGTCAAGCCCCGGTTGGCTTATTTCCTGATTGGGAAACCTTACCCTACGATAATTTTTCACCTCATCAAGAGATTATTTCGGATCGCATCGCTCGCTTATATCAGTTGCCCTCTTTAGGTAGCGGGATCACTGTCGTTCCCGTCAGTACCTTATTACAACGCCAAACGCCTCGGGATTTCTTACTGCAACATACCTTGATGATTAAACAAGGCGACCGATTCTCTTTAGCTAAATTGCGTGTTCAGTTAGAAAACTCTGGTTATCGTCATGTAGATCAAGTGTTTGGTCCAGGAGAGTACGCCAGTCGAGGGTCAATTTTGGATCTCTTCCCTATGGGCAGTGACTCCCCTTATCGGATTGACTTTTTTGATGATGAAATTGATACCATTCGAATTTTTGATCCAGAAAATCAACGTTCTATTCAGCAAATTGACCAGATCCGCCTGCTTCCTGCTCATGAGTTTCCGACCACCGAGCAAGCTATAGAAGCATTTCGTGCCCGTTTCCGGCAACGATTTGATGCCCGTCGTGAGCCTGAATCTATCTACATGCAGGTTTCTAAAGGCACGTGGCCAGCAGGGATTGAATATTGGCAACCGCTATTTTTTGAACACACCGAGACACTGTTTGATTACCTCCCGGATCAAAGCCAATTAATTCTGCTAGGTCAGGTTGAAAGCGCTATCGACCAATTTCTCGCTGATGTCGCGTATCGTTATGATCAACGGAACATAGATCCGTTACGTCCCTTACTCGCCCCTGACGAATTGTGGCTAAAAAAAGACGATTTATTCGCGCGTGCGAAAAATTTTGCTCAGTTGCAACTTTCCATCGAACCCATTACCGAAAAAGCGGGTAGAAGTAACTTAGCCATTACCGCGTTACCTGATTTAGCCATTCAACAGCAAAATAAAGAACCGCTTGCCGCCTTACGTCAATTTAGCGAGCAATTTACCGGTAAGATTATTTTCTCGGTTGAATCTGAAGGACGACGCGAAGCACTACTCGAACTGTTGCAACGAATTAAGTTACGCCCTACCGCATTCACTTCTTTTGCCGAAGCATGGCAAAGTGCCGAACGATTGGCCTTGGTGATCGGCGCTGCCGAACGCGGGGCGATTTTCACTGATCAATCTCTTGCCTTAATTTGTGAAGCTGATTTACTCGGAGCTCGAGTAGTTCAACGTCGAAAGAAAGAACGTAAATCCACCAATAGTGATGCGGTGATCCGCCACCTTGCCGAGTTAAAACCGGGACAACCCGTCGTGCATATCGACCACGGTATTGGACGTTACTTAGGCTTGCAAACCCTCGAAGCAGGCGGCATTACTACCGAGTACGTTACCCTTGAATATCAAAATGAAGCCAAGCTTTATGTTCCCGTTTCATCACTGAACTTAATCAGCCGTTATTCCGGAGGTGCAGAAGAATCCGCACCGCTCCATAAACTGGGGGGAGAAAGCTGGGTTAAAGCACGCAAGAAAGCGGCAGAAAAAGTCCGTGATGTGGCCGCTGAACTGCTTGATGTCTACGCTAAACGCGAACTGAAACCAGGGTATCCCTTCCGTTTGGATCGTGACCAATACGCCACCTTTAAAGCCACCTTTCCCTTTGAAGAAACCGACGACCAAGCGATGGCCATCAATGCGGTACTCTCGGACATGTGTCAAGCCAAGGCGATGGATAGACTTGTGTGTGGCGATGTCGGTTTCGGTAAAACTGAGGTCGCGATGCGCGCCGCTTTTGTTTGTACCGATAACAATAAGCAAGTGGCTATTTTAGTACCCACAACTTTATTAGCTCAGCAACATTTTGAAAATTTCCGCGACCGTTTTGCCAATTTACCGATCCGTGTCGAGGTGCTATCACGCTTTAAATCAGCCAAAGAACAAAAGCAGATCATGCAAGACGTTGCCGAAGGCAAAGTCGATATTGTCGTGGGTACACACAAGCTGCTCTCCAGTGATCTCACCTTTGCCGATTTAGGGCTATTAATCGTTGATGAAGAACACCGCTTTGGGGTCCGTCAAAAAGAAAAAGTCAAAGCCATGCGTGCCGATGTAGATATTTTAACGTTAACGGCCACACCGATTCCACGGACATTAAACATGGCGATGAGTGGTATGCGCGATTTATCGATCATTGCGACACCGCCCGCTCGACGCTTAGCGATTAAAACCTTTGTCCGTCAACATGAAGACAGTGTTGTTCGCGAATCGGTGCTGAGAGAGATCATGCGTGGTGGTCAAGTTTACTTTTTACACAACCAAGTCGAAAGCATCGAAAAAGTTGCCGCCGATTTGGAAGCGCTTATCCCTGAAGCTCGAGTCACCGTCGCCCATGGACAGTTGCGTGAACGTGAGCTCGAACAAATCATGAATGATTTTTATCATCAGCGTTACAACGTACTGGTGTGTACCACCATCATTGAAACGGGGATAGATGTACCAACCGCGAATACCATTATCATTAATCGCGCCGATACTCTTGGATTAGCTCAATTACACCAATTACGCGGACGAGTAGGTCGCTCTCATCATCAAGCTTACGCTTATCTATTAACCCCACATCCTAAAGCGATGACCAAAGATGCGCTAAAACGCTTAGAGGCGATAGCTTCACTTGAAGATCTCGGCGCAGGATTTACCTTAGCAACCCACGATTTAGAAATTCGCGGTGCTGGTGAGTTACTCGGCGATGAACAGAGTGGCCAAATTCAATCGATTGGTTTTAGCTTATATATGGAGATGCTGGAACAAGCAGTTGAAGCCTTGAAATCAGGCAAAGAGCCATCATTGGATGATCTACTGCGTGAACAAAGTGAAGTCGAGCTACGAATCCCAGCACTGCTGCCTGATGATTATATCCCTGATATCAACAGCCGTTTATCACTGTATAAACAAATTGCCAGTGTCGCCGATGATACTGAATTGGCAGAACTTAAAGTCGAATTAATCGATCGATTTGGTAAACTGCCGGATGCGGCTTTGAATTTGCTGACCATTGCCCAACTGAAACTCAAAGCTGGTGCACTTAAAATTCGTAAAATCGAAGCGCATGAGAAAGGCGGGTATATTGAGTTCTACCCTAACGCTGACATTAATCCGATGTTTTTGGTTAAACTACTCCATGCACAACCGAAACAATTTGCGATGGAAGGTCCGACTAAATTGAAGTTTATCCTTCCACTGGTTGATAGAAGAGAAAGAATTCAATTTGTTACAGACATGCTGCAAGAATTCCAGCACAATCTATTACCCGTTGCCTAATGGTAGGCTCAATAGAATCAAACACGTGCCCAGCACATTGACGGAGTCATAATGAAAAAACTGATCCCACTACTGCTTTTGCTCGTTGCCATGCCCAGCCTAGCGCAGCGACAATTCGATATTGAAGTGATCATCTTCCAACGTGCAATTGACGCGGAGAAAACGCAAGAGTCATGGCCGGATACGTTGCCTGAGATTAATCTCTCGCGTGCCGGCAACCTGAGTGATGCTCAATATCGGCAAAGTAAAGGCGTACGTATGCTCTCTCAATCGGATTATCAACTGACTGATCAAGCTCAGCGTTTACGCAATCATGCCGGCTTTCAAGTATTATTACATACTGCTTGGCGTCAAGGGGATCAAGGGCGAGCTTCAGCACCGGTCTTTCATATTCAAGCGGGGAAAGACTACTCAACCCAGTTTAATCCTGACGGCAGTGAACGAGTCGCACAAACTCAGCAATACCGCCCAATTGATGATGTAGTCGAGCAGACCATCACTCCACCGCTGTATGGGCTTGATGGCACCCTACAAATTTATGTCCAGCACTTTCTGTTTGCCGAGGCAAATTTTGATTTAAAAAAACCGAGTGTGCGTGAAGTCATCATTCAAGATCCCTCTCTTGACTTAGATGAACTCAACCAAGATACACGCACCACTGTGCAAGATGGGCACCTCATTGCTATATCGCCAACGATGGAAAAACAATCTTTCTTGAAAAGTTATCGTCTCGATCAAAAACGCCGTATGCGCAGTGGTGAAACCCATTATTTGGACCACCCTCTTATGGGTATCATTATCCAAGTCCGCCGAGTCCAATAATCCTATCCAACGCCCTATATGGGCGTTGAGTTGTTATATAGCACGATAGAGAATTCAACGGCAAAGACACACAGTGAAAATGAGGCAATCTGTCATGAGTCCAGAATTCTTAATCAATACTCAACATGTGCAATTGCGCCTTTTATCGATTGATGAAGCCGCTGATTTTGCACAGTTGATCCAAGACTCGCCATCATTACATCAATGGATTGATTGGTGTCATGCCCACTTTAACCAACAAGATGCTGAACGGTTTATTCTGGCGACACGATTAAACTGGATAAAAGCGGATGCCTATGGCTTTGTGGTGATCGATAAAGCAACGCAGCAACTCGTTGGTATGGTGGCGATTAATGAATTTTCTACCACGTTTAATATGGCGAGTTTAGGCTATTGGATAGGAGACGAACATCAACAACAAGGGTTCGCCAAAGAAGCACTGTCCGCCTTGATAGAATGGAGTTTTGCCCAGCTCAAACTGACTCGCTTAGAAATTATCTGTGATCCGAACAATATCCCTAGCCAACAGCTCGCTAAAGCGTGTGGTGCGAAGCATGAATGTCTTGCCCAAAATCGGTTTATTTTCCATGGTCAACCAAAAGCAGGACTGGTTTTTTCAATTATTCCAGAGCCAATCTCGACTGGCTGAAATAAATAGTCACTCTTCATCACGCTAATAACAATCATCCCGCTGAACATGATGTCTGTCTCAGCGGGATGGATTCATCACTTATACCTTTCCTGTCTCTCCAGTTTATGAGAGACAGAGACAACAAAACGGTTGATTAATGCAGCTTTAAGTTCGGACGTAAGACGCGATTAATTCTTCCCACCAACATCATTAGCCCAGTTTTAAAAATACCGTGTAAAGCCATTTGATGCATACGGTATAAAGAAATATAAACCACACGCGCAATACGACCTTCAACCATCATTGAGCCTTTGGTTAGGTTACCCATTAAGCTACCTACGGTAGAAAAACGACTCAGCGAGACTAAAGAGCCATGGTCTTTATAGATATAAGGTTTTAGCTCTCGGCCATTCAGTTTAGCAACGATATTTTTGAACGCTTGTGAAGCCATTTGATGGGCAGCTTGAGCACGAGGCGGGACAAACTTACCATCCGCTTGCGTACACTGGGCCAAATCACCAATCACAAAAATATCGTCATCACGCGTTGTCTGAAGGGTATCTTTAACGACTAACTGGTTGATGCGATTCGTTTCTAACCCTGCGATATCTTTCATAAAATCAGGTGCTTTAATGCCTGCCGCCCAAACCATGATCGTTGCCATGATTTTCTCACCATCTTTAGTGGTTAAACCATCTTTTTCAGCTTTAGTGACCATTGTCGTGGTGCGAACATTAACTCCTAATTTAGTGAGTTCACTGTGTGCAGCAGCAGAAATACGTGGCGGTAATGCTGGTAAAATACGCTCACCCGCTTCAATTAAATTGACATTAAGTTTACTGGAATCTAAGTCCCCAAAGCCGTAGCTGTGTAACTCTTTCACGGCATTATGCAATTCAGCGGATAATTCCACCCCAGTGGCTCCAGCACCAACAATCGCAATATCGACCGTTCCCTGACCATTTTTCGCATGCAGCTTTAAAAATTCATTATTCATTTCGGTACGGAAACGATGCGCCTGTTCAGGACTATCAAGGAAAATACAGTGTTCTTTCACTCCAGGCGTATTGAAATCATTAGACTTCGAGCCAATCGCTAATACCAGAAGATCATATTCCAGTTCACGTTTTGGCATTAACAGCTCATCATGTTCGTCTCTCAGTTCACTCAACGTGATCCGTTTAGCATCACGATCAATCGCTTCTAGACTACCGAGTTGAAACTCAAAACAGTGATTTTTAGCATGAGCACGGTAACTTAGAGCATCGACACCTTCATCCAAAGATCCCGTTGCGACTTCATGAAGTAGTGGTTTCCATAAATGGCTGGAATTACGATCCACTAAAGTGATTTTAGCGCGATTCTTTCGCCCTAATGTTCGACCTAGCTTAGTGGCCAATTCAAGTCCACCTGCGCCTCCACCGACAACAATAATACGTGTCACAATAACTATCCTCAAACAAATGGTAACAATCAGGGATCAGCACGACGAGTCACACTGAGAAAATTAGTCATACAGTTGTAGGTCTGTAGAGGTTTGCTATTTATCACTCTGAACAAAGGAAAAAAACTCAAATTGAGTGTTCTTGGCAAGTTGTTTATCTTGCTCTTCATTTTTTGATACTCATCAAGCTTTCTGAGCTGAAGGCCATTATATAGAGCTAAAATGGTGACGCAACCCTAGATTTTCATCGTTTTCGTCACGGCTATTGCTGCGTTAATCGGTCGGTATATTGATTATTGATCAGATTAATCATTCACAAAACTTTCTCAGATTGCCACAAAAAAAGACCCTACCATAAATTATGATAGGGTCTTGATTCAATTCGAGAAGTATCGTGCTAGCGAAAACTTCCCATTAACTCAGCTTACTTTTTCTTTGCTGGTTTTTGGTCATCTTTTTTCTTGATAACGGTCGTGCCTTCGAAGGTTTCACCTTCAACAAAAGCTTTACCGTAGTAAGAAGTAAACAATACTTCTTTCAATTCAGTGATCAATGGGTAACGAGGGTTAGCGCCTGTACATTGGTCATCAAAAGCACGTACTGATAAATCATCTAATTTCGCTAGGAAATCAGCTTCATTAACACCAGCGGCTTGAATTGAAGTTGGGATATCAAGATCTTTCTTCAGATCTTCTAACCAAGTCAATAAACGCTCAATTTTCTGTGCAGTACGGTCACCCGCTTGACTTAGACCTAAATGATCCGCCACTTCTGCATAACGACGACGTGCTTGAGGACGGTCGTATTGAGAGAATGCGGTTTGCTTAGTTGGGTTATCATTAGCGTTGTAACGAACCACGTTAGAAATCAATAACGCGTTTGCCAAGCCGTGTGGTAAATGGAACTCAGCGCCAATGTTATGAGCCATTGAGTGACACACACCCAAGAATGCGTTAGCAAAAGCAATACCAGCAATTGTTGCAGCGTTGTGCACTTTTTCACGAGCGATTGGGTCTGCAGCGCCATTTTTGTAGCTTGATGGTAGATACTCTTTCAACATCTTCAGCGCTTGCAGAGCTTGACCGTCTGAGTACTCATTCGCCAATACAGAAACATAAGCTTCTAGAGCGTGAGTCACTGCATCGTAACCACCAAAGGCTGTTAGTGATTTTGGCATATTCATCACTAGGTTAGCATCAACGATCGCCATGTGAGGAGTGAGTTCGTAATCGGCTAGTGGGTACTTAGCACCCGTTTTATCATCGGTTACTACCGCAAATGGCGTAACTTCTGAACCTGTACCAGACGTTGTAGTGATACACACTAACTCCGCTTTTTTGCCCATTTTAGGGAACTTGTAAATACGTTTACGGATGTCCATAAAGCGCATAGCAAGCTCTTCGAAGTGAGTTTCTGGATGCTCGTACATCACCCACATGATCTTCGCAGCATCCATTGGTGAACCACCACCAAGAGCAAGAATCACATCAGGTTGGAAGCTTTGCATCGCTTCGGCACCTTTCTTAACCACAGATAGCGTTGGATCGGCTTCCACGTCAAAGAACGTTTGTACTTCCATACCTTGGGCTTTCAACAGAGAAACAACTTCATCAGCGTAACCGTTGTTGAATAGGAAACGGTCAGTCACGAGGAACGCACGCTTCTTACCTTCAAGATCACTCAAAGCAATCGGTAGGCTTCCACGACGGAAGTAAATAGACTTAGGTAGTTTGTGCCACAACATGTTTTCAGCTCGCTTCGCAACAGTTTTCTTGTTGATTAAGTGCTTAGGACCAACGTTTTCAGAGATAGAGTTACCACCCCAAGAACCACAACCAAGAGTTAGCGATGGTGCTACGTTGAAGTTGTACAAATCACCAATACCGCCGTGGGTAGTTGGAATGTTGATTAGAATACGGGCTGTCTTCATTTTGTCACCGAAGTAACGAATGCGATCAGCATTAGTATCTTGGTTGGTATACAGACCTGAAGTATGGCCAATACCCCCAATTTCTACCATGGTCACCGCTTGAGCAACCGCGTCTTCGAAGTTGTCAGCACGGAACAAACCTAGTGTTGGAGACAGTTTTTCGTGAGCAAATTCGTCTTCATACGAAACTTTACCCAAACCTTCACCAACCAATACTTTTGTATCAGCTGGTACTTTAACGCCAGCCATTTCAGCGATAGCGGCTGCAGGTTGACCGACGATTTTCGCGTTCAGAGCACCATCGATCAGCAATACTTTACGCACTTTATCTGCATCTGCTTTGCTCAGAACATGAGCCTTGTGGCTAGCAAAACGCTCTTTTACTTCGTCATACACTTCACTCACAACGATGGCTGCCTGCTCAGAAGCACACACTACGCCGTTATCAAACGTTTTCGACATTAAGATTGACGCAACTGCACGCTTAATATCCGCTGTTTCATCAATAACAACAGGTACGTTACCAGCACCAACACCGATAGCTGGCTTACCAGAAGAATATGCTGCTTTAACCATGCCTGGACCACCAGTAGCAAGGATTAGCGCAATACCTTCATGTTTCATCAGTGCGTTAGAAAGCTCAACGGATGGTTGATCAATCCAGCCGATAATATCTTTAGGGGCCCCCGCAGCAACAGCAGCATCTAATACTAATTTAGCCGCATCGTTGGTTGAGTTCTTAGCACGTGGGTGTGGCGAGAAAATAATGCCGTTACGCGTTTTTAAAGAGATGAGTGATTTGAAAATCGCGGTTGAAGTCGGGTTAGTCGTTGGGACAATACCACAGATGATACCAACAGGCTCTGCAATCGTCATCGTGCCTAGACTTTCGTCTTCTTCAAGTACACCACAGGTTTTTTCGTCTTTGTATTTGTTATAGATAAACTCTGAAGCGAAGTGGTTTTTGATCACTTTATCTTCAACAATACCCATGCCTGATTCTGCCACCGCTTGTTGCGCTAGAGGAATACGAGCTTGGTTTGCGGCTAAAGATGCTGCGCGGAAAATTTTATCAACTTGCTCTTGAGAGTAAGTTGCAAATTCTGCTTGTGCCGCTTTAACGCGAGCCACAAGAGCATCAAGTTCAGCCAAATTAGTTACCGGCATAGTGGATCTCCTAAAATAGAAAAATGTTAAAAACTCTTTATTAAGCTTGCTGTCTCTCAATTTTATTTTGGTCTCACAAGAGCTTAAGTAACGACAGACTTAGTAAATTGCTTTCAGAACTGAGTATAATCTTTCACGGTTTGAAAAAAATTGACTCAGATCAGTTCTCAAAAACTAATTGATACCGCCCAAGAAACACAAGCAGAAAAAAACACATAAGAAGTTGAATTAACAAAGAAAAACAACAAATTAACACATGATTAAAAAAGAGGCTATCAAACACAATAAACTAGAAAAAGTACAACATTTTGTAAAAAAGTTTCATTTTTGTACAACATCACTATCTGTAGCCAATGTTTTATGTGCCAGTTTGAGTATATAGACTCTTCAGCAACTCTCCAACCGCTGAATGTTTTTTTACAGAAACTGTGTTGATGTTAACAATTCACTATTAAAAACCGATTTCGACTGCATTATTTGCAACAATGTATTATCACAATGATCCCATGATTAGTTTTTCTTAATCATGATCAGAGCCATGAACTAGTTTTTTTCATTCGTGATTTTGTTTCGATTAACATACATTATCCTCGCCTATCTACTTTACTCATCGTCAGAGACTGTTTTCATGCATTTTGAACTCGCCATTTTCCTGCAATTTTTTCTAGGACTGGTTGCCGCGGTTAACCCGGTTGGCATCATGCCTATTTTTGTGTCTTTAACCAGCCATATGACGTTGGAAGAAAAGAACAAAACTGCAGCCACAGCCAATATTGCGGTAGCTGTGATTTTAATTACTGCCTTACTTGCAGGGCAAGTTCTACTCGATATGTTCAGTATCTCACTGGATTCATTCAGAGTGGCAGGTGGCTTACTACTACTGAGCATTGCTTTTTCAATGATGAGCGGAAAACTGGGTGAGGATAAGCAAAACAAGCAAGAAAAATCAGAGTACATCAGCCGAGAACAGATTGGTGTTGTTCCGCTGGCGATGCCTTTAATGGCAGGACCTGGAGCAATCAGTTCAACCATCGTCTATAGCTCACGTTATCCAAGTATGTTTGATACCGTAGGTATTGCTTTGACTATTGTCGTTTTTAGTCTCGGCTCTTGGTTGCTGTTTCGCTCCGCACCTTACATTGTGCGTTTACTCGGTCAAACAGGTATTAACGTGATTACTCGGATCATGGGACTGATTCTTGGCGCACTCGGTATAGAGTTTATTGCTAACGGTTTGCGCAATTTATTCCCCGGTTTGACTTAACTGAATTCACTGAATAGCCATCAAAATACATAAAAAAGCGAAAGCACATAGGCGCTTTCGCTTGACGAAGTATGGTTTGATCACTTAGCGCAGACTTATTGCTTCTCCGCCAGAATGATTCGTAATGTACGACGAAGTGGCTCCGCCGCTCCCCATAATAGTTGATCACCGACCGTAAAGGCATTCAGGAAATCATCCCCCATCGACATTTTGCGTAAACGCCCAACAGGGATCGATAACGTTCCAGTGACTTTCGCCGGACTCAGATCACGTGCAGTAATATCACGTTCATTGGGTACAACTTTTACCCATTGGTTATGAGAGGCAATAATCTCTTCAATTTCATCAAGTGGGATATTTTGTTTCAATTTAATCGTCAGCGCTTGTGAGTGACAACGCATCGCACCAATACGAACACAAGTACCATCAATTGGGATCGGAGTATTCTGTAAGCCCAAAATTTTGTTGGCTTCAACGCCAGCTTTCCACTCTTCTTTACTTTGTCCATTGTCACGTTTGACATCAATCCATGGAATTAATGAACCTGCGAGAGGCACACCAAATTGATCAGTAGGAAACGACGCCGAACGCATAGTTTCTGCTACTTTTTGGTCAATATCTAGAATCGAGCTTGAAGGATTGGCTAATTCCGAACTAACCGCATCGTTAATCACACCCATTTGCGAAATTAATTCACGCATGTTTTGTGCTCCTGCCCCAGACGCCGCCTGATAAGTCATTGCACTGGTCCATTCAACCAAGCCTTTTTCATACAAGCCACCCAATCCCATCAGCATCAAACTAACCGTACAGTTGCCGCCAACAAACGTCGTCGTTCCTTGATGAATGCCTTGCTGAATCTGCGCTAAATTGACAGGGTCAAGAGTGATAATCGCTTCAGGATCCATTCGTAACGTAGAGGCCGCATCAATCCAATACCCTTTCCATCCCGCTTGGCGTAAAGCAGGATAAACCTTTTCCGTATAGGCACCGCCCTGACAAGTGATGATGGCATCTAACTGCTTCAAACTGTCAATATCATAGGCATCTTGCAGCATTCCAGCGTCTTTCCCCAAGTTAGGGGCTGCAATGCCAATTTGTGACGTACTGTAGAATACTGGCTCAATAACATCGAAGTCTCTTTCTTCGACCATCCGCTGCATTAATACTGAGCCAACCATACCACGCCAACCGACTAAACCTACTCTCATCGCACTACTTCTCCGTGTGTTCAAATAAAAAATCAACTATCGCCCTGCAAAGGCTGTAATAGCATGTCATGTTATCTACTGTGCTTTATCGTCGATTTAAGTTCAAGCCCCGAAAAAGTCTAACTTGGCGTTTTTTAGCGTTTATTAATTAAAACTTCACTTAATCACTCAGATCTTGCAACACAATAATTTCATGCTACAAACTGTTTCATTTCATTAATGTTTCCAAAAAACAACATTTAACACTACAGTAATGTTTTTAACTGATACAAATCACAACAACTCGCTTTAAGTTCGATATGTAACAACATTTCATGTAAAGTCGCAGCCAAATAATAAGGATGCTTACCTCTCCTTGGTAATATCATCGAACTCGAGGTTCTAAACATGACACAAGCCCCCACACGCTTACCCAGTTTGTTGCAAGTTATTGTGGCACTGGGGCTGTTTTTATTATTAGCATTTTCTTTTACCGCTCAACTTGATTTACCCATTCAATTAGCACTTTATATTGGCTGGTTTATCATTATGGGATTAGGAGTTCGCCTAGGACACCAGTATAAAGAGCTGGAAAAAGCCGCGTTAACCGGTATATCTAACGGTTTAGGAGCGGTATTAATTCTGCTTGCCGTCGGCGCTTTAGTCGGTACTTGGATTGCTGGCGGTATTGTACCAACCATTATCTACTATGGCCTACAAGCCATTCACCCTTCTATTTTCCTGCTTGCCACGATGGTGATCTGTTCTTTAACAGCACTGGCTACAGGAACATCTTGGGGAGCGGCAGGCACGGCTGGGATTGCGATGATGGGCATTGGCCAAGGCCTTGGCGTTCCTGCTCCCGTCACCGCTGGCGCAGTATTATCGGGCTGTTATTTTGGCGATAAAATGTCACCACTGTCTGACTCGGTGATTCTGGCGTCTTCGATGTCGAACGTCGAAGTGATGGAACACATTAAAGGTATGCTACCGATTGCTCTGACCAGTTATGTGATTACTGGCATCATGTTTACTCTATTTGGTTTTCATTACGCTGGTAACGTCGATATGTCACAAGTGCAGTCGGTCATCACCGCAATGGAAACCCAGTTTTATATAACCCCTTACTCTTTCATTCCTGTGCTGATCGTTCTTGGTTTACTCGCCTTGCGTATGCCTTCGTTTCCTGTGATTAGCTTTGGTTCATTGTTAGGTATTATCTGGGCAGTCATGATCCAAGAAGTCGATTTCTTACCCGCCTTTAATACTGCTTGGGCTCCATTTAGCATTACCTCGGGGGTTGATTTTATTGACTCTATCCTTAACCGAGGCGGTATGTCTTCGATGTTAGGATCGGTTGCAGTGATCATCTTTGGTCTCGGTTTTGGTGGTCTACTGGATAAAGTCGGTGTGCTCGAAACGATTGCTAAATTGTTTGAGCGCCGAGTCACCAATAGCGGTTCATTAGCAACCAGTACCATTGGTACGGCTTTTATGGGCAACGTATTTGGTTCCGCGATGTATGTTTCACTTATCCTGACACCAAAAATTTGTGCCAAAAATTATGACCGATTAGGCTATCAACGTAAAAATTTGTCACGTAATGCCGAGTTTGGTGGCACGCTAACGTCTGGGATGGTGCCTTGGAGTGATAATGGTATCTATATGGCCAGTATCTTAGGCGTCGCAACCTTATCTTATGCGCCATTCATGTGGCTAAGCTTTGTTTGCATTATTGTTACGATTTTTACCTCTTATATGGGATGGTTTGTCGACAAATGTGAGCCAACTGCGACGGCGAATGAGGTGTTAACTGACGAAGAGGTTGTGGTTCAACGTCAATCGGTTTAAGGCTGCCGTCACTAATGCCCCAAAAAAAACAAGGAGCACATTATGTGCTCCTTGTTTTTAGCGGTATCGACTGCTCACTCTATCAATACATGAGCAAACCAATACTCATCAGATGGTTAACCCTTTCGGGTTAGCTGATCGCGTAAATTTGGTGGCGTACCTTTAATGGTTAATGTATCCGTTTCCGGATCATAAAAGACACGTTCCCCCATTAACAAGCTATCAAAGCTGATGTTCAATCCACCACCAGCCCCTACATACTTGGTGAGTTTGCGTACCATTGCGCGATCACCAGGAAAGCTTTCTTCCAGTTGGTAACCATGCTCACGAGTAAATTCCAAGAAGCTGGTCCCTTCATGACTGGCAGGTAGCTCACTTGATAACTCTTTAACTTGAACTTCGTCACCGGATTTTATCTGGTCATTACAGTAGTCATAGACCTGTTTTTTGTAGTTAATCGCTTCTTCTTTTTCAAGTTTGGCATCACTACAAAAATCTTCTACGGCTTGCATCAACACTTGATTTTGCTGTTTCGGATCAAGTCCGACTTCCGCTTGTAAAAAATCCAAGAAAAAATCAGACACTTTACGCCCGACTCGCCCTTTAATATAAGACAGATAGCGATTAGAAGATTTATCCGTTTCAAAGCTCGACAAGTCGACCCGCGCAGCAATATCCATTTTATTGATATCAAGGTAATCAGTAGCGCTGATGTCTAAACCCTCTGTCACTTTTAAGCTTTGATTGAGCGGTAATAAACCAATAAACAAATAGTGAGTCGCTAAAGATTGGTATTCCGCCAACACCAAAATACCTTCGTCAGCAAAAGGATACTTAATCAACTCTTGTTTAAGACGCTCGGCGCTTTGTTGTGAGAAAGTGTAAAAATCTTGTTCTCCTTTTCGCAACGCCTGTAACCAGCGTTGTACATCACTGTCCGCTTTAAAAGAGCCAAAGCCTTTTCCTGCTTTTGCATTAAACACGCGATGTAGCTCAGAAACTAAGTTTTCGGTTGAGGTATCATTATCAAGCGATTGAGTCCGGTAATTAACCATTAACTCATCGTTATCGTTTTTGCATAATTGATGCAAAATGACATTGGAAAGGTGCAAACTCATAGTGAAATAATCATCGTACTGGTTTCAGTTGTCAGGCATAGTAGGTTATCATAAGCCGCTTTTACTATCATCTATAGAGTCTTTATGCCTATTACATCGAAATACAGTAACGAACAAGTTGAAACTATCCTAACCGAAATCGCTGCCGTGCTTGATAAACATAATGCGTCTTCGGAACTTACGTTAATGATTGCTGGTAACATCGCGACTAACGTGCTTAACCAAAATGTGGCATTGGCCCAAAGAAAAGTGATCGCAGAGAAGTTTGCTCAAGCCTTGATCTCTTCTCTAGAAAAATAATTTTACTGACCGAGCGGATAATAGAAAAATTCATGGTAGATAGCGGAAATACATATGGTGAACGAGTCTCACGTCTAGTGAGCTGGGGGCATTGGTTTGCTTTCTTCAATATCATTGCAGCGATGCTGATTGGTACTCGTTACATCACTCAAACACCTTGGCCAGATACTTTTTTGGGGCAACTCTATTTAACCGTCTCTTGGGTCGGCCATTTCAGTTTTCTGGTGTTTGCTCTCTACCTACTGATTCTTTTTCCGCTCACTTTTTTAATCCCATCACGGCGGCTATTTCGTTTTTTTGCGGTCTGCTTTGCCACTTTGGGATTAACCGTATTATTAATCGACACCCAAACTTATCAAACAATCAATTTACACTTAACACCTGTTGTCTGGGAGTTAATGTTCAGCGATGAAAGTACGATTAGCGCCGATCTACAACATCTTTTTGTCGTATTACCACTGATCTTCCTCATACAATTGGCACTCTCTGAATGGGTCTGGCGTAAGCAACGTAAATTGTCCCATAAACGTATTGGTCGCCCAATCGCTGCCGTCTTTTTTTTCAGTTTTATTGCTAGCCATTTAATTTACGTCTGGTCGGACGCTTATTTCTATTCACCAGTCACCAGTCAAAAATCAAATTTCCCTCTTTCTTATCCAATGACAGCAAAGTCATTTATGGAAAAGCATGGCCTATTAGATAGAGACGAATATTTAAAACGACTACAGGAAAGCCAGTACAACGTCGATTTGGTCAGCTACCCATTAGAAAAAATTGAATTTGGTCGTCGCCCTAATCAACTCAATATCTTGGTAGTAAGCGTTGATAACTTACGTGCCGATGTACTGAATGAATCGCTGATGCCAAACACCCATCAGTTTGCGGAAAAGGCATTAACCTTTAGCAATCATTACAGTTCAAGTAATGATATGTATGGTATTTTCGGGCTATTTTATGGATTACCTAGCAGTTATGCAGGTAGCATTAAAGTACAAGGAACTTTACCAGTACTGATTGATGTATTAAAAAATCAAAACTACCAATTTGGTCTATTCAGTAGCGATAACTTCTCTGAGCCTCTATTTCAAGAATCCGTTTTCCGTGGACTCCCGTTAGTGAAAATACCGTTTGCAGAGACACCAAGCGTTGATCAACAAACGATTAGCCATTGGTCTCAATGGGTACAACAAACTCATTCACCTTGGTTTAGCTTCATTGAACTTACTACGGTTGATAAATTTAATCAGTTGCTCCCGCACGATAAACAAGCCACTACAACGGATAGATTTCGTCATAGCTACCATCATTCGGTCACTCAAGCTGATCTTGAGTTGGCGACTTTGTTTGATGAGCTGAAAACCTTGGCTTTACTTGATAATACTATTGTGGTCATCACCTCTAACCACGGTACTGAGTTTAATGAAACCAGAAGCAATAGTTGGGGCGCTAACAGCAATTTCAGTCGCTACCAACTTCAGGTACCCATGGTTATCTATTGGCCTGGTAAGGTACCAGCTATGTTTACTCACCGTACTAGCCACTTAGATTTTTCCGTCACTTTACTGCAAGATTTACTCGGAGTATCGTCTAACCCAAGCGATTTTAGCAGCGGTAAAAACTTGTTTAACGAAAGCAAAAGACGCTGGATTCTAGCTGGAGATACTCGTGAGCTCGCGCTGATTTCTGAGCAACAAACGACGGTCATTGATAAATTTGGTAATTTCAAGCTCTATGATGAACATTATCAAAGACTCACTAACGAGAATCCTACGCTACCCATTTTGATGCAAGGTTTAACCGAATTGCAGCGTTTTTATGCAAAAGATAATTAAATCATGGCGTTAAACATTTTTACACTTGACGCTGTAATCAAAAGCCAGTACATTACGCCCATCGGACTGTAGCGCAGCTTGGTAGCGCACCGTCATGGGGTGTCGGGGGTCGGAGGTTCAAATCCTCTCAGTCCGACCAAATTACCCTGTTAAAAAGACCAGCCTTCTTAGGCTGGTCTTTTTATTTACCATATCTTCCTACCGCACTCTTACAATTAACGATATTTTTCTACCAACGCACTAGCGATTGCCTCCGTTTCAGCATCAGCGTTACCGTTAGTATAGGTGGGTCTAAAATGCATCTGGAATGCACCAATAGTTTTCCGAGTTTCTTCATCCATCATACCATGCTGAGGGATTTGATCATAACCATACTGTTTTAATAATGTTTGGATAAGTTGTACGTCTGAAGGTGCATAAGGGGAACGACCATCAAGGTACTTTGCTACGGTTTCTTTATCAGGCCAAGCACCTATCCCCATCGTCGCTAATCTCTCCCACGGAAAGAGCTTTCCTGGATCTTCTTTCCTAAAAGGGGCTATATCACTGTGCCCAAGCACATTATCAGGTGAGATCTGATATCGATGTATGATATCTTTTGCCAAAGCGGCAATTGCAATCACTTGTGCTTCATTAAAGGGATACAGAAGACGATAACCAAGCCTCTCATCTCTATACCCTGGGTTAACTATTTCTACTCCAATAGAGGTATCATTCAAATTATTCCTCCCATTCCAACTGCTAGCCCCAGCATGCCAAGCACGCTTATTTTCATCGACTAACTGAAATATAATAGGTCTACCATTTTTTATCTCAGGTTTTTGGGGAATAAGGTAATGGGCGCTAACATCATCCTCCGTGAGTACCTTTAATGACTGCTCTTCATCCAGAACGGTATAATGAATAATTAAAAAACGTACTCTTTCATTCTGCCCAATTGCTTTAAATTTATGACTAGCAAAATAACCATCACGCTTTTCGTTTGTAGATAATATCGAGCATCCTAACAATCCAATGGTCATAATAAACAACAGCACCATTCTCATGATTGTTAGAGAATAAGTTTTTGGCATATAATTAATACCCTATATAAAGGAACATATTGAAGAGACATCTGCTGTTATAAGTAGTTCCTTTTTAAAATTTTTATAACCCATGTAGGAAAATCCCTATCATTTGATAGGGATTTTAATAATTAGGCTAACTGGGGCAATGTTAACTTGGCGATTTCAAAATAGATAATCAAACCCGTTCCATCCACTAAAGTTGCAATAAAAGGGGCAGACACAACAGCAGGATCAATATTCAATCGACGTAATACCATTGGAATAATTGAAGAAACTAAAGCACTCCATAGTACAATTGCTAGAATAGTTAGCGTGACGACTAAACCTATTTCAAAACCGACACCAAGTGACCAAGCACGGATCCAAGCGGCAACCGCCATTGCTGCGGCAATTAAAGTGCCGGTGGATAATTCTTTCCGTAATACTGTGCCTAAATTACGTAAACTAACTTCACCAACCGCCATTGCGCGAATAATAGTTGTAGTAATTTGTGTTCCACTATTACCACCAGTACCGATTAATAGTGGAATAAAAAAGGCCAATGCAATTGCCGCCTCAAGTTGTTCTTCAAACGCTCGCAGCACCGTTCCGGTATAAGCTTCAGCAACAAAAAGTACTAATAACCATACAATACGCTTTTTCCATAACTCCCAAGGTGTAGTGTCTAAATAGCTACCATCAAGAGGAATAGTACCGCCTTGCATTTCAGCATCTTCTGTCGTTTCCTTTTCCAAAATCGCAGCAGCATCTTCTAGATAGAAAAAACCCACTAATTTGCCTTCATAAACGACAGGAAGTACTGGAACATTATGTTCAAGAAGCAAACGGGCAGCATTCTCTTGATCAACCATCGCATCAATCACGAGCTTATTTTGTTCAACCATCGTCATTAATGACTGTTCTGATGAAGCAACCAATAATGCTTTAGGACTAATTTCTCCTAATAATGCCCCTTGTTCATTCACAACGTACATGTTGTGTAATAAGTTTGGCATATCCCAAGCTTCATAAAGTGTTTGCTTGGCTTGCTCTACCGTTTGAGTAATTTGTAACGTGATGACATCTGAACGCATATGTCGACCCACTGACTCATCTGGCCAAAATAATGCTTCACGATAATACTTTAAATCCTCTAATGGCATCGCTTCAAGCACAACCTCACGCTCTTGTTCATCGAGCGTACGCATTGCATTCTCAATAAATTTTGGCGAAACCAAAGGTAATATTTCTTTCAGTTGTTGTGGCTCAACACACAGTAATAATTCTCCTGTGACATTGGCAGAAATCGTACTAAATAATTCAGAAACTTCATGACTAGATAATGATTCTAATACAATTTTTATTTCTGAATCTGAGAGTTTTACAAGTTTATCAACCCATTTATCACGATAGCGTGGCTGAATTAATTTTTTAGAAAATTCATTAAGTTGTTTAACTTGTGCGGTCTCAATAATTGAGTGGGTGTTTTTCATTACATTTGCATTCATCACATTAACCTCATGTGACTCAGGAATACCCTGAATTGATTGATCTATGATGTAAGAAAACAGCCGTTATTTGACGAGCGAAAGGAAATAGTAGGATAATTCATCCCCGAGTCCCAGCTTCAGCACTATACAACGTATTCGCAAACGCGAAAGCCACTTGGGTTAACACCTTAATCCGATGAAAACTGTCCTGATCTTGGGCATCTCTGGATGTCGTGAGATCAGTGGCCTATGTTTGTACAGGAGCCTCGCCTAACGAGATGCTGTAATTACACAGTCTGTTCATTAACTGAACGGCGCGGATTATAGGAGGGTTAGTTAAAAAAGGTCAATGTAAATATGATTAATATTCAATAAAAAATAAAGCATGAGACAATAAATATTTTTTATTAAAAATAAAAAATACAAATTATGAATACATTAAAAATACATAAAAAGTAAAATATATTAATTTTTCTGTGAATTTTTATATCATTGATGCCGATAGGAAATAACTAATCCAGACTAGGACAAATAATTCATTAACCATTAAAATGGTAAAACCAATAACAATACATCGACAATGACCAATCAAGTGCATAGTTAAAATATATCAATGATAATTAATAGCAGCTCTCAATCTATTTCGATTTGGTGTATTAGCCGCCAGTGTAGCCTATCTAAAAAATTAACCGCCGTTAAAAATGGGGGGCAAAACAGCGATTAATAGATAAGAGATTGAAAACTCTTGATACCGCTAGTTTCTGTTAGGATGGTTTATAATGTGATCTTCCCAGTCAATAACATCGATTTCATAAACAACTTGATTACGCACACTTTGCCCTGCTGCATGCATCGCTACTTTTGACCCAGTGATCAAAGGATGCCATTGGGGTAACGGTTGCTTATCGGCCAGTAACCGATAAGCGCAGGTATCGGGTAACCAATGAAATTCCGCTATCTTATCACGTGTGAGCTTTAAACACTCTTCACCCGATTGGAAACGATTAGGATAGTCTTTGCATGAACAAGTATCGCTATTGAGCCAGCTGCAAGCGACATTGGTGTAGTATACCTCGTCGCTATCTTCATCCATCAGCTTATGTAAGCAGCATTTACCACATCCATCACATAGTGATTCCCACTCTGCTTCGGTCATTTGTTCTAAAGATTTACGTTGCCAAAATGGGATGCTCATGATGTTTACTGCCTAGTTACGATTTCAGCCGGGTGTTATACCTTCCCCATTGATAAACTGCAAGATAACAACGTGATAATTTCGCTGCCGAGAACGAAAAGATCTGCTAGGATCGGCGCCCGCATTAAATGGGTAATCACCAAAAGGTAAAAAATGAACTGTCGTCTCGGTTGTGGTGCATGTTGTATTGCCCCCAGTATTTCTTCGGCTATTCCCGGCATGCCTAATGGTAAACCTGCTGGAGTACGTTGCATCCAACTGAATGAGGATAATCTGTGCCAGCTATTTGGTAAACCAGAAAGGCCAACCGTGTGCCACCAATTCAAACCTTGCCCTGTCGTTTGCGGTGACAGCAATCAACAAGCATTACAAAATCTGATCGAGCTAGAGCAACTAACCTGAATAATAACAAAGAAAAGAGTGAAAAGATAAAAACCTCAAAACAAAGCTAATCAGTCTGTTTCGAGGTTCTTAAAGGTAGGTGGTGGGAACTAAAAGGTAGTATTAAATTTCTGTCTTCCCAGCAGAGAATGAGACAATGTTGTTCCATCGACCAATTCTAATTCTCCACCAACAGGGACACCGTGTGCAATACGACTGGCACTGACCTTATGCTCATGGCACAACTCTGCAATATAATGTGCCGTCGCTTCTCCTTCTACCGTAGGGTTGGTAGCAAGAATGACTTCTGAAATACCACCTTTTTGCAGTCGAAAATCCAACATATCAAGACCGATATCACTGGGACCAATACCATCTAACGGTGATAGATGCCCCATCAGTACAAAATAGCGGCCTGAGAATTGTCCTGTAGCTTCTAATGCTGCAATGTCTGCTGGACTTTCAACCACGCAAAGTTGACCATTTTCTTGTCGTTTCGGATTACGGCAAATATCGCATACTTCTTGTTCAGTGAACGTTCGACACTCGGCACAATGCCCCACTTCAACCATGGCCTGATTCAGCGCTTCTGCTAACTGTAAGCCACCTTTTCTATCTCGCTGTAACAAATGAAAGGCCATACGTTGCGCTGACTTGGGGCCAACCCCAGGTAAACAACGTAAGGCCTCCATCAAATGCTCCAGCATATGACTGGTTCGCATTACTAACCTACTTATTGATTAGAATGGCATCTTCATACCTGGTGGTAATTGCATACCCCCAGTGACAGCGGCCATTTTATCTTTTTGTGTTTCTTCTACACGACGAGCGGCATCGTTAAACGCTGCCGCGATCAAATCTTCCAACATCTCTTTGTCGTCTTCCATTAAGCTTTGATCAATCTCAACGCGACGTACGCTATGGCTACCAGTGATGGTCACTTTCACTAATCCAGCGCCCGATTCACCGACCACTTCCATACTTGCGATTTCTTCTTGTAGCTTTTGCATACGATCTTGCATTTGCTGGGCTTGCTTCATTAAGTTGCCCATACCGCCTTTACCAAACATAGATTATCTCTCTGGTCTGCTTAAATTATTCTACGATAGATGGGGATGAAAATAGAAAATCTCAACCCCGATGGTTAAACTGGTCGCACACTATCATGATCAAGTTGAGCATGAAAACGGCGCTCAATAAATTGTACGTTAGCATCTTGTTTTAAGCTTTCTAGCGCCTGAGTGAGCTTTGCTTGATAGAGACGCTCTCTCAGCTCAAGCGGTGTTTCACCGGATTCACCGATATGAACACTTAAATGACACTCTTCTTGTAATTGGTCATTAAGAGCTTGTAAAAGTTCACTCTGAGCTTTCTCGGTATTTAAGTGAGCATGAGAAGGACGAAGCGTCAGCTCAATCTGGTTTCCCTGCTTATTAAAAGTTGAATTCAAAGCAAGTTGTTCTACTAACTTAGCCGTCTGTAGCTGAGTAATCAACTTAGCCCATGGATCCAGTTCCGCAGCTTCAATGATCAGTTTTTCGATCATCTCTGCTGTTTTTTCGTGTTCTAACGCTCGCTTGATTTGCGTGGGCGTCAATTCATTAGGTGTCGCTTGAGTTGCCTCCTCTAGCGAATGAGTTGACGGCCGCCATTGATAAGTTTGGTCTTGCTCGGTTGGTTCTTGATTAAATATCGAAGACTCATTCGGCGGTATCGGCGTGGACGTCGATTGGGCTCGCTGTGCTACGCGATCTAAAATCGAAGCCGGCTTTGCAGATACCGCATCAGGCTTTTTTACTGGCGTACTTTTCGGAGTCAGTCCTTGCCGCTGAGAGCGCAACTGATGACGTAACCCGGCGACAGGCGGTACAACCACCGCTTGTTCTTGTGCTCGCGTCTCTGGCTGAACAACTGGCGGTTCTGGCTCTTTTATCGCGGGTTGACCATGCTCACCCTCGGGTTGAGGTGATGTTGCCAGTGCCGTCACTGGCCCCTGCATTTGAGCACCCGAACGCTGTGCTGGGTTATCAGAAACCGGCTCAGCGGCTGGCATGGCTAAGCTATGACTCACCGTAACCGATGTCGGTCGAAACGCCATCATACGCAATGCAACCATTTCGATACCAATTCGCGCCGTTGGAGCTAATGGAAGATCCGCCCGACCTTTTAGTACAATTTGATAATAGAGTTGCACTTCTTGTGGAGCTAAAATTTTCGCTAAATGGTAAATAGAATCAGCATCAGGTTGAGCCTTATCCACACTACTGGGCAAGGCTTGACACATAGCTATACGATGCAATTGGGTTGCTAATTGCTGGAGCAATCCATCCCATTCAACCCCATTACTGGCTAACTGTTCAATACACGCCATCATGATCTGTGGCTGCTGACTGCTGATCGCTTGTAATAAATGCAATGCTTGATCAGTATCCAGTGTACCGAGCATATGCGAAACAATATCATGTTCAATAACACCGTTACCAAGCGCAATAGCTTGATCGGTCAAACTTAACGCATCGCGCATACTGCCATCAGCGGCATGCGCGATCATGGCGAGTGACTTACTATCACTGTGCACGTCTTCGGCTTGCAAGATATGTTGAAGTTGTTGTTGGATATTCTCAACGCTGATCGGCTTAAGATGAAATTGTAGGCAGCGTGATAGAATCGTAACCGGTAATTTCTGTGGATCCGTCGTCGCCAGCAAAAATTTGACGTATTCTGGTGGCTCTTCTAACGTCTTCAGCAAAGCATTAAAGCTATGCCGAGATAACATATGAACTTCATCAATCAAGTAGACTTTAAAGCGTCCGCGCGCCGGCTTGTATTGAACGTTATCAAGCAGATCACGAGTATCTTCAACTTTGGTGCGCGATGCGGCGTCAATTTCTAATAAATCGACAAAACGCCCCTGATCGATCTCTTTGCAGGTCGCACATTGGCCACACGGGTTAGCTGTGATGCCTGTTTCACAGTTTAAGCCCTTGGCAAATAAACGCCCAATCGTGGTTTTCCCCACGCCACGAGTACCACTAAATAAATACGCATGATGCAAACGATTCTGCGTCAGTGCATTTTCTAAAGCGGTTAATACGTGAGCTTGCCCTACCACCGCTTTAAATGTGTTAGGACGCCATTTTCGTGCTAAAGCAAGATAACTCATGAAACCTTCCGTTATGGATATTTAGTGACCGTCAAACTCACAAATGCTATAGACCTCTAACCCTAAAGCTTCAAGACGTTTATCGCCACCAATTTCCGGCAGGTTAATCACAAATGCAGCGTGTTGAACAACACCCCCTAATTGACGAATAAGCTGTGTTGTCGCCTCAATCGTGCCACCAGTAGCCAGTAAATCGTCGACCACTAACACTTTGTCGCCTGGTTTGATAGCATCGACGTGAATTTCTAACGTGTCCGTGCCATATTCTAAATCGTACGATTGGGCGAGCGTTTTACGCGGCAGCTTTCCTGGTTTACGAACAGGAACAAAACCGACTCCAAGCTCTAAAGCCAATGGCGCTCCAAACAAAAATCCGCGCGCTTCAGTACCCACCACTTTGTTAAAACCCATGGCTTGATATTTTTCAACTAACAAACGAATGGTGGCTTGATAAGCAACGGCGTCTTCCAACAAGCTGGTGACATCACGAAATAAAATCCCTGGCTTTGGATAGTCGGCAATGGTTTTGATGCTAGATTTGATAAGAGTAAGAGTTTCGGTTGTCATAGCTACATTAACTTCGATTGATTGAGCATGGTGATCATCATCATGGCCAAGAATTAAAATTTATACGCACAAATCAAACTGCACGTTGATTAAAAAGCAAAAGCCCACTCGAAGAGCGGGCACACTTCCCCATAATGCTAGTGATTTTCTTGTTGGTTAGCAACCAACTCATACGTTGGTAAACGAAGAAACCAACTGAGTAGTATCACTAACAGCCCCAAGAGCATTATTTTTAACCACATCAAGGGAACGATAGAAATAGACAAAGCAAAACTTGCGACCATACACAGAGCGCCTCGCCATTTTACTCGCTTAGAAACGGCGCGGTTCTGTTGCCAATTAAGTAGAATTGGCCCTAGTGTAGCATGCCGATGTAACCATGAGTGAAACCTCGGACTACTACGCGCAAAACAAGCACTGGCCAACAACAGAAATGGCGTCGTTGGTAACAGGGGCAATACCACACCTAGAAGGCCAAGTGCTACGCTAAGACCACCAACAACATTGAGTAAAACATGACGAATATTGATGATGGACCTCGCTGAACATTGAGTGAATATACCATCGGTAAAAGCTGTTAACTTTTATTACCTTGATAAATATCTAATGTAAAACTACTGGAACCAAGGCAACTGATCGATACTTGGCAAGCACTTTGGATAGGTAAGTCTTTGGTAATGAAGTTCTTTAAGCAATTATCCCCTAATTTTACGCCGGGAGCAATTGACTGAGAGAGGTAACCATTAGACCAATGGCATCCTAAACCTGCGGGTAAAATAGACAAGGTCTTATCGGTTAAATCAGCAATACCAAACAAAGCACAAACGGGTACCCCACCGTCAGAACACTCGATACCTCGCTCAAAAATTTCGGCCAGATCTTTTAAATCAGCGCTAAAACTACGCAAGTTACGCAAATAGTCATTAAATAAGGCACGGATCAATAACGTACTCGCGACACCTAACTGCTGATCGCTCGACGAATCAACGATATAAAATGCAAACTGCCCATTGATTAACCAAGCGTAATCAAAGACTAATGGCATGGCTTCTGTCGACTGTAACAATCGATAGCTGCACTTCCAAGCACCTTGTGAAGTATCATTATCAGGCAAGAGTGCTTGTAGTAACTCTCTGGCCGTATTGGGGTTTTCGCGTAAATGCTCAAGATGCCAATGCAATTCCTGCTCTTCAGGAAGCTCACCACCCCCATCAACTCGAAACCACTGACTCGAAAAATCACGTTGATCATTGAGGTGATGCATCGCATCTTCTAATGTATTTTCAATCGCACAACTTAGATTTTCATGATTACCAATCGGTTTGGGTAAAAAGTCTTTGATTCCATAGCGAAGTACCTTAGCAACATCCGACATTTCTCCCGTGGCTGACACGACAATCATAGGCAACGACGGATACTCCAAACTCACTTCTTCAACAAACTCAATACCATTGAGTACCGGCATAGAGAGATCACAAAGTAATAGGTCTGGCTCGTTTGAACGTAGTTTTTTCAAGCCATCTAAACCATCTTTAGCTTCAACGACTTTATATCCTTTGGCAGCCAAATAACCACTGGTGACTCGCCTGAAGATAGGATCATCATCAACCAGCATGATCAGCTTCTCTTGGCCAGCATTATCAGCAGATAGATCCCTAGCTTTAATATAATCTTTATACATAGCACCTACTCCACTATGTGCCCACGATTCGTATGATTAGCTCATCAATCTCTATCCATGCTCAGGCTATCTAGCACTCATTTAAGCCATCTGATTGATTAGCCAGAATTCACCGACGTTACCTGATTTCTCTTCTATCAAACCCTACGAATAACATCGTGTACTTGCTCATTAAAAATAGTCTTTAAACGACATTTATACAAATATTCCACTTTTTATCTGCATCACATACTATATGTATGATTTACGAGATTTTACTGGTAAAAATAACCAGCCAGATACCATGCATAAATACGATAATTTACAAAATTAGTTACCATAACGCTAATCAATCTATCATTAGGCAGGCGAAAAAATAGAGCGACCCGACAAATCGTTCTACAAGTTGATATGACTCAAGCCTTACTGGCTGATATCCGTATAAATTAACCCAAACGGTAAAATAATGTGTCAGGAACAATGAAATTAGATGACTTAAACCTTTTTCGACTGGTTGTTGAACACGGCAGCTATACCGCGACCTCCCGTAAAACCATGATACCGGTTGCGACGATTACCCGACGCATTCAAGCTTTGGAAGATTCTTTAAACCTAAGATTGCTCAATCGGCATGCTCGAAAGCTGACTTTAACTGAAGCTGGGGAGCGTTTTTTCAGAGATTGTTCACCGTTACTGCAGCGTTTGGCCAGCATGGCAGAAGCGATCACCGATGAATGCCGGGGGGCATCAGGCACGATTCGACTTTCCGCACCAGAAAACTTAACCAAGCGGATGATGATGCCAATGTTTAATGCCTTTATGCATCAGTATCCAGATATTAATCTTGAATTAACGACCAGTAACCATGCCGTGCAGCTCGACCCTACCGAATGGGATGTTATTTTCCGAGTCGGGCCACAACGTGATTCCAGTTTAATCGCCAGAAAGATCAGTGAAGTTAAAGATATTTTAGTCGCCAGCCCTCTCTATCTAGCTAAACATCCCACCCCCACTCACGCTGAGCAACTCAGCCAATATTCATTACTCAAGGGGGATCCATTACTCAAATGGCAATTATGTAATGATAAAGGGGAAACGTGCATCAATAACGATGTGGGAAGATTTCAAGCCAGTACCCTCAATGTGGTGCGTAGCGCTTGTTCGGATGGATTAGGCATTACTTTAATGCCTGATGTGATGTTAAAAGAATTTCTTGCGGACGGTAGTTTGGTACGTGTGTTACCTGATTGGAGTGCGAATCCACGAGATATTTATATGCTGTACAACCATAAAGACCATCTACCAGAAAAGGTCCGTTTGTTTATTGATTTTGTGATTGCTTATCACATCCACTGATCGATGGTTAGAAAAATAAAGAGGAGAGGGGCGATTGACCACTCTCCTCTTTTTTCAGTTGTTAATCGAGCATCGCTTATGAGTAGAAACGCTCACCTACACTCGCTCGAGTGATTAACGCATCACACGGTGCGAAATGGTCGCCATATTTTTGAGCGTGTTGCTTCATCTGCTCAATCAGTTTATCCAAACCAATTTGATCCATATAGCGGAAAGGGCCACCAAGGAAAGGAGGAAAACCAATCCCAAAAATCGCCCCAATATCGCCGTCACGTGGAGAGTGGATGATCCCCTCATCCAAACAACGAACGGCCTCATTAAGCATGGGTAACACACAACGCATGGCTATCTCTTGCTCATCCCACTTTGATTCTGGAGTTAGATTCAACAATTTGTAAACTGACTTATCGACCTCTTTTTTCTTACTGCCTTTTTTGTAACTGTAGAAGCCTTTACCTGTTTTTCGTCCTTTACGATTATCGTTTAATAAAACCTCAAATACGTCCGGTCCCTTAAAACGCGGTCCAAGCTCATTGACCAAAATAGGCATAATCTTTGAGCCAACATCGATCCCTACTTCATCCAATAACGTAATTGGCCCAACGGGGAAACCAAAGTTCAGTAACGCTTTATCGATTTTTTCTATCGTTTCGCCAGCCATCAGTACATTAGCCGCCTCATTCATATAAGGTGCTAGAATACGGTTAACATAAAAACCAGCGCGATCTTTGACTACAATCGGGGTTTTACCCTGTTTTTTCGCTAACGCCACGACGGTCGCTATCGTTTCAGGTGACGTCGTACTATGTGGGATCACTTCCACTAATGGCATCTTCTCAACCGGACTAAAATAATGTAGACCAACGATGTTTTCTGGCCGAGTGGCCTTTTCGGCAATCTGCGCAATCGGTAATGACGAAGTATTGGTTGCAAAAATGGTACTGGGTTGAGCGTGTTGCTCGACATCCGCTACCATCTGCTGCTTGAGCGCCAAATCTTCAAAAACCGCCTCGATCACCACGTCTGTTTGTTGAAAACCTCTAAAGTCAGTGCCACCAGCAAGCTGCATCATACTGTTTTGCAGTTGTGCTTTACTGATGATTTTGCGTTTACGCTGCTTTTCAAATAAACCATAGTTATAACTTAAAGCATTAAGAATGCCGTCGTTAGATACGTCTTTTATTCTCACTGGCAGTTTTGCTTTAGCCACGCTAACGTGACTGATCCCCGCGCCCATTAAGCCGCCACCTAACACACTAACGTGTTTAACAGGCTTAGGTTCAGCATCACTACCGTGTTCTTTTTTCATTTCCGTGGTAGCAAAAAATATCGAACGTAATGCTTTAGATTCATTGGTCATCACCAACTCACCAAAGCGCTTCGCTTCTTGCTCCAAACCTGCTTTCAATCCTTTATTCAGCCCATGCTCAATGACTTCTAAAATGGCCTTAGCAGCAGGATAATTACCGCGCGTTTTCTGTTCGGTTTTCTTGCTCGCTTGGTCAAAAATAATTTTGCGACCAAGGCCCGTATTGGCAAGCAGTTTTTCTTTTAAAGATGGTTTAGCGTGGCGACGTTTCTTACTATTGTCACCGACAAAACGTAACGCCACCTCTAATAAGACACTCTGAGGCACGCAAGCATCAACAACGCCTAGTTTATAAGCCTTTTTAGCGCGCAGTTGTTTACCAGTCAAAATTAAATCTAACGAAGGAAGTAGACCTATCAAACGAGGTAAACGCTGCGTGCCTCCCGATCCGGGCAGTAAACCTAGCATCACCTCAGGTAAACCTAAACGTGTTTTATCATCATCCGTACACACACGATAATCACACGCCAGTGCCAGCTCTAATCCGCCGCCTAAGCAAGGCCCATGAATCGCAGCCACAACAGGGAATGGTAAATCTTCTAGCTGTTGGAACATCTGCTGCCCACGTGTGGCTAAAGCCTGTGCTTCTTGAGCAGAGGTACAGGCATCCAACATTCGAACGTCCGCGCCGGCAATAAAGTTATCCGGCTTTAACGAATGGATAACTAGGCCTTTAAGCTGTTTTTTCTGCTCATTAAGCTGGTTAAATACCGCCAACATCTCATCGGCAAATGCGGCCTGAAGAGTGTTCATTTTTTCACCGGGGACATCAATCGCGAGCCAAGCAATATGCTGCTCATCAATCGTCAAGTGAAATGCTTTTGCCTCGCTCATTATTCAACCTCCAAAATCATTGCCGCACCTAAGCCACCAGCGGCACAAGCGGTATTCAATGCTAGCCCACCACCACGACGTTGTAATTCACGCAAGGTTTGCGTGATCATTCGCGCTCCCGTCGCCGCAAAAGGGTGACCATAAGCAATCGAACCACCAAGCACATTGAATTTATCCATATCAATTTCACCAATCGCTTTACTGCGGCCCAAGTATTGCTGAGCAAAACTATCGCTAGCGAACATTTTCACATTGGCTAAGGTCTGCGCCGCAAACGCTTCGTGCATATCGATTAATGTTAAATCTTTCAGCTCGATCCCGGCTCGCTCTAGCGCTAATGGCGTCGCGAAAGAAGGCCCCATCAACATATCTTTTTCAACGCCTATCGCCGAAAAAGCATAAGAACGAATGTAGCCAAGAATCTCTAAACCCAACTCTTTAGCTCGCCCTTCGCGCATCAACAGAATAGCTGCCGCACCATCAGTGAGCGGCGTACTGTTAGCCGCAGTCACACTGCCATATTGGCGATCAAACGCAGGACGCAGCTTAGCGTAACCCTCTAAAGTAGAATCAAAACGCACATTATTGTCTTTATCGAGCCACTTCTTATACGGCTCAGGGAAAGCGGTCATCACCTCACCGGCTATCTTGCCTTCATTCCATGCTTGGGCAGCTAAGGTGTGAGAACGATGCGCTAAGGCATCTTGATCAGCGCGTGAGATACCATGCGACTTCGCCATTTGTTCGGCAGTCTGTCCCATCGATAACCCTGTAGAATATTCGGCAACGGCAGGCGGAACTGGCATTAAGTCTTTAACTGATAATGACTTTAATACGTTGAATTTTTGACTCAGTGTTTTCGTTTTACTGAGCGCTAATAAGCTCGCTGCCAGTTTTTTAGAGACACCAATCGGTAAAACAGAAGAGGAATCCGCGCCACCAGCGATACCAATATCAATAGTACCAGCCATAATGCTTTCAGCGACGTTAACCGCGGATTGAAAACTGGTTGCACAGGCACGAGTCACACTGTAAGCGTCCGTATGAATATTCATCCCCGTACCGAGTACAATTTCCCGAGCGATATTAGGGGCTTCTGGCATTTGCACGACCTGACCAAAAACCAATTGCTCGATGAGTTTTGGATCGATCTCTGTTCGTGTGAGCAGTTCATTGACCACCATTTTCCCTAAATCTATCGCGGGTACTTGCGCAAACTCCGTACTTTGACGTGCAAAAGGGGTACGAATACCTGCAACAATAGCGACACGCTCTCCTGAGCGTGTTCTGACTTCCTGCTTGCCCATTATTTCTCCTTAGAATAAGAGGTCTGACCTGGACATCATTGTAATCAAATTGTTACATCAATCAAACAACTGTTTAAATAAACGTGATTGCGGCAGCGAAAGCAGGCAAAAAAAAACCACACAAAACTGTGTGGTTGGAATGTAATACAAAACAATTAACCTAAGCCAATTGAAATAATCAGTTTCCTGATTAGGAGAAAGTAAAGTCAGCCTTCAAAAGGAAGTGTCATCTTGCTCAACATGTTAGCTACTAGAGCTAACGAGATGACAAGAGGTAATATAGCGACTTAAACAAAGCATAGTTTGCATTAGATCAAGTTTATGCAGGTTTAAACCACCAATACCTGCGAAAAATTGTCCTAGATCAATCTTATCTGATATCAACCCGATTCTCGGCTGGTAACAACGGTCAGAAAAGCGCCTCTTTAATAGAGCCAAGACTCTATTTTTAACTTTTTAGTTACATTTTAATGCCAATTTGCTAGCAATTTTAAAGATTTAATAGCGTCTTAGACAATGGTCGGATTTCTATCTCCTATACTTGCGACTAGTATCAGCCAGCCACTGAGCTTTTGCTCAACACAACGCCCATTAGAGGCGATATAACAAGGAAAAAGCACCATGAACAAGACGCGTCTGTTTAAAAAGTCACTACTTGCTGTGACCATCTCTCTTGCTACTCAACAAGCTATGGCGGCGGGCTTTCAGCTCAACGCCCAATCGGCAACGGGCCTTGGTCGTGCGTTTGCCGGTGATGCCGTGATTGCCGATAACGCCGCCGTGATGTCACGTAACCCTGCCGCGATGGCTCTCTTTGATAAAATGGAGCTCTCACTCGGTTTTGAAACAATTACCACTAATATTAAAGTTAAAGATGCAACTTATACCCATTTTACAGGTTCTGGTTACAATTCTCTTAACGCTGATTATAGCGATGCGGGCGGAACCTCTGTTGCACCTAATATTCATTTAATCGTCCCAGTCAACGAGCAATTCGCTTGGGGGGTAAACGCCTATTCTAACTTTGGTACTCGTACCGATTTTGGCTCTAATTACGCCGGTGGTGAATACGGCGGTGAAACAGAAATTCTCAGTGCAAACTTTGGTATTTCTGGCTCCTATCGCATTGACTCACAATGGAGTGTCGGTGCAGGGCTGGATCTTATCTATGGTCAAGGAACTCTGAAACGTAGCGCTAGCAAGCAATTATGTCCAATTATACAGGCAGGCGGTGGTAACTGTAATTTCACCGATATAGATAAAGCGGACGGTTTTGGGGTTGGCTTTAATGTCGGTACCGTTTATGAATTGGATGAGAATAACCGCTTTGGCCTCTCTTATCGTTATAGCCCGACCATTACCGCTAAAGATGGCGATAAAGAAGTCAAATTACCACTCCCAGATATGGCCGAGTTTTCAGGTTACCACCGTATAGACAATACCGCCTTTGCTGTCCATTATAGTGTGCAATACATTGGCTGGAGTGCTTTTGATAAACTGGAATTTAAAAATCAAAGTATTGATGTTAAACCTTATGAGTGGAAAGACGGTTGGCACTACTCTATTGGCGGTACTTACTTCTTAAACCGCGACTGGACACTGCGTGCCGGCTATATGTACGACACCAGTGCGCAAGATAAAATCACCTCAATTTCAGTACCGGATTCCGATCGTCAATGGTTATCAGCGGGCTTTACTTACCAGATTGATGACAAATCTAATTTCGACTTTGGCTTTACTTATCTAATGGGTAAAGATGTCAAAGTAAATGAAACCTCGAAAAATAAAGAGCAAACACTAACTTTATCCTCCATTTCTGGTACCACCAAAGCGGATGCAATCTTAATCGGCTTACAATACAGCCGTAGCTTCTAAGTTTGGTTTAATTCAAATACGTATCTTAATGGGCTGAATCATCAGCCCTTTTTTATTTATTCACCTCACAGGCGCTCTTTTAAGCTTACAACTGTGCTTAAAAGGGGCAGTTACATCCTACATCTGTTCGCTGAACTTTCACCCCACCAGAACATCAACCAGATTAATAGGTAAGTTAATAATATAAAATCGATATAAAACTCTAAATATTGATAATTTATTGTTTTTATTTGTTAAGGCAACTCGCTCTCTTTACACTTTTCGCCACTATTGACTAACCATTTCAGCGAACATAACCATGAACAATAATCAAAAAACGTTATCGATAGCCGTTGCGTTCGGCTTAATGGGACTACCAACCTACGCTCAAGCGGCGGGATTTCAACTAGCAGAATACTCAGCGACGGGGCTTGGTCGAGCGTACGCGGGTGAAGCCGCCATGGCAGATAACGCAGGATCTCAATGGCGTAACCCTGCAATGTTAACCTACCTGCCCGGCACGCAATTTTCTGCCGGGGCGATTTACGTTAACCCTAACATTGATGTCAATGGCACAGTAACCCACCCAAATCTTGGACAAACCACCGCGACAGCAAAAGACTTCGCCCATGACGCTATCGTGCCGAATGCTTATTTCTCTCATCAATTGAATGAACGAACCTTTTTAGGTTTAGCTATCGGCACCAATTATGGCATGGAAACCGAGCTACCTAACTTTGCTGCCAGCCACTTTGGCGATCAGGCGAAAATCATCACCGCCGAAGCGAACGTTAACCTCGGCTATCAACTGACCGATACAATCAGTGTCGGGGCTGGTGTACGCTATGTGATCGGTGAAGGTCATTTTGGAGCGAGTCTGCCAAAGAGCAATGCCTTATCCCAACCTCAAGGAACTATTTTAAAATATATGGAAGGGGACGATACCAGTTGGGGCTGGCAGGCTGGTACTGCATGGCAAATCAACCCAGAACATCGAGTGGCTTTTACCTATAAATCACAAGTCGTGATGGACTTTGATGGTCATGCCGAAGGTCTGCCATATGGGAAACATAAACCGGGGCAACTCGCTGTAACTTTACCAGCAACGGCAGAGCTAGCCAGCTTTCACCAATTAACCGAACAATGGGCATTGCACAGTAGTATTAACTGGACGGATTGGAGCAGCTTTGATCAATTGGTGGCTAACTTTCATGATGGCACCCCTAATGACTTGATTAAGTTAGAAAACTGGAAAGATAACTACCGTTTTTCGTTAGGGACCAGCTACGCTTGGGATCAAGATTTGACCCTACGTGCAGGTATTGCCTACGACTTATCCGCGGTAAGTACAAAATATCGTACAGCGACCATTCCAGAAACCGATCGTACTTGGTTAAGTATTGGTGCGGGCTATCGAGCCACGAAACAACTGACCCTTGATGCTGGTTTTACCTATATTTTCGCTAAAAAAGCTTCGCTGTATGAGCCTCGCGATGGGTCAGATAACCCAGCCGCAGCGATTGGTGGCGCTTTTGCTGGAGAAGTGACTGGGCACGTATGGTTAGTCGGTGTACAAGCCAGCTACGCTTTCTAAACATCAACCAGATTGAAGAAACTTTCCTCTAACAACACGGTAGTAACACAAAGAAGAAGACTGAGGCAAAAGCCTCAGTCTTTGATTGGCAAGCAAAGGAGTTCATTGAATCGTTTTTGTTGTTACTTTTTTACCATAGTGCTCTGCAGCCCGTTCTGCCACTGATTTTAAAAAATCTTCTTAAACTCTATAATTCCTCAACTATTTATGAAAACGATGAATTTGTTAATTACAAAAACATCCAGCGATTTCAAAATCCTTTGTATTAGCCACTATCACAGTAACGAACAGGATGAATGCTTTCGGTAGAAAGCGATAAAAGACTTACGCTATGATGTGGTCCATTATTTTTCTAAAAAGAGCTCAACATAATGTCTAGTGAAAACATCAAGCAACAGCGTCATCAACAACGCCAACAAAAAGTAAAAGAACAAGTTGATGCGCGTATTGCCAATGCTCAGCAAGAAAAAGGCTTATTGCTGGTGATCACTGGCAATGGTAAAGGCAAAAGCACATCAGGCTTTGGCACCATTGCACGCGCCGTCGGCCACGGTAAACAGTGTGCTGTTGCACAATTTATCAAAGGCACGTGGGAAAATGGGGAACGTAATTTACTTGAAAAATTCGGTGTCGAGTTTCAAGTCATGGCGACAGGCTTTACCTGGGATACACAAAATAAACAAACCGATACCGAAGCCGCTCAACAAGTATGGCAAGAGTGTCGACGTATGCTTAACGATGAATCCTTAGATGTCTTACTGTTTGATGAGCTGACTTATATGGTGAGCTATGGCTATCTTGATCTTGATGAAGTGGTTGAAGCGTTACAACAACGCCCCCCTATGCAATCCGTGATCATCACGGGACGTGGCGCTCATCGAACACTTATCGAACTCGCAGATACCGTCTCTGAAGTCAAAAACATCAAACATGCTTTTGATTCAGGCGTCAAAGCCCTAAAAGGCGTCGATTGGTAGTCGTGGATCGCCCAATAAAAAAGCTGGAGTTATCCAGCTTTTTTAGACATCAATGAGCCTTTAACTCAAGGTTACCACGCTTAGCGTCGCAATAACCCTCTCAAGGCCTCCACCGCTTGTTTCGCTTCTTCACCTTTCACTTTATCACCGAGCTTCTCAATACCGCGGTCAATCTCCTGTTGCGCTCTTTGCTTAAGCAGATCATCAAACACCAATCGGTATCTCGGTTCAGTCCATTGGCCAGAAATATGAATCGGGATAGTGACATCTCGCAACTCGTCGATATCTTTACCACCTTGCCCTTTCAGCGTCCCAACAATGGATGTGCGAACCACAAAATCAACCGTTTCGTTTAAGTAATTGGCTTTACCTTCACCACGAATTCGTAATAACGGCGATTGCATCGCTAAATTATTGGTCGACACTTCACCCTTATTCAGTTGCAGCGTCGCCGTCAGCGCACTAAAGTCAGTTTGCTTCACTGCCTCAGATTCGTCTAACGTTTGCCCTCTCAAACGCGCATGATTGGTGCGAATTAACTGAGCGATATTAATGCCATTGACAGCACCATCAGCGAAGTTAATTGTGACCGTTCCCTGCAAGTTTTTCTGAATACCGCTTGGGGTTAGGCTACGACCTCGTACATCTACCGTAATGTTACCCGTTCCCTGTAGTAAGTCATTGTCCGCCACATCAATCAATAATGGCTGAACTTGAACGCCTGTAATGGTCTTCTTAACCTGATAGGTTGCTGGTGTTTTTCGTGCATCAACCTTGGCGCTCGCTTGGATCTTACCCTGATAAAGCTCAGCCGTTAGCGTATTAAGATCGATCACACCTCGGTTAACAGCAAAACGAGTATGTACACGCTCAAGCTTGGCATTGCCTGCTTTAAACCGATCAATGGTTATTTCTCCAACCACATCTAAGTCTTGTAAAGCCGATAAATCTGGTTCAACCTCTACCGGTGGCGAAGTGGGTGCATTCACCGATGGCTGGGCAGCAGAGTTTGACGCCGCTTGATCGAGCCCTAAAAATTCATCGAGATCAATCACAGGGCTATGCAATTGAAAACGGATTTTAGGTATATCCGCCAAATGAATGTTCGCTTGTCCAGATAACGCTATTGCGTTGGCCATCAACCTATCTAACACTACATCCAGCGTACTGTTGGTCACATCAAACACGATACGAGACGCCATTTCTACCTGCAGCGGTGATTGTGGTAAAGCCGCACCTTGTAATGTCGAATTCAGAAGTAACTTATCCAACGAAACGGTACTGATCGCCGCATCAACCTGCAACTGCGCTTGGCCGCTAACGTCAAATGCCATGTCGGCTGCGTTACCTTTCACAGCAAAAGTCAGCGCATTGTCTTGATCAAATTCAAAAGTCGCGAGCTTAAGTTGTAAAGCGTCTATCTGTACTGATGGGTCTTCGAACGTACTATTAAGCGTAATATTGCGTAGAGCATACTGTTTAAAGTCTGCAGACAGTTTTATCTCCGCTTTCCCGCGTACACTAAACCGTTGTTGGTTCGCACTTCCTTTGGCCGAAAAATCCACGCTGGTCCAACGATCGGCGGCAAATTCTGACAGCGTAAGATCAACGTCATATAAGGTACTGTGTGTGCCCGTTTGCTGATCAAGTATTTCTAATCGTGCCTGACTAACAGTCACGCCAGCAAGGCTCAAAGTCCAAGCTTGATCGGCGGTTGTCTCTTCTGGCTGGCTAGATGCTGAGTCGGTCAACACCTCCTCCACCTGTGTGGATGGTTTTTGGTTTTGTGCTTGAGTCAAGCTATCTAAGTTAGAACGACCATCCGACAACGTTTCTAGATAAAATTCGGCTCCTTCAAGGCGAACATTACCAATATGCAGTTGATGACGAAAAAGTGGCATGACCGCGATATCAATCCCAACACGATCGACCTTAAATAGGTTATTTTGAGTAAATCCGTCAGGATTTCTTAACTCGGTTTTACCAAGTTCGAAACCAATCGCTGGAAAGAACTGCCAGCTGATATCGCCTTCAATGACTAACTCAAGGCCCGTTTGTTGTCTGGTTTGCTCAATGATCAGAGGTTTAAATTGATTCGGATTGACGAAAACCACTAACGCGACCACTGCCGCGATAACCATCACCAGCAGCGCCGCAATGAATAGGGACAGTTTTTTCATCTGCTTTTTCCTTGCTTGACGAAAATAAAAAAAGTGGCATCTAAGGTGCCACTTTAATCGGAAAAGATAAAGTCAACGATCAGTAAATTTTATGATTTAAGTAATTTTGCGATATGGGCTTTCAAGACATCAATCGCAATGCGGTTTTTACCACCACGTGGAACAATAATATCGGCGTACTGTTTAGACGGTTCGATAAACTGCATAAACATCGGGCGAACGGTTTTTTGATACTGTTTCAATACCGATTCCATAGTACGTCCACGCTCTTCGACATCACGCTTGACTCGACGTAATAAACAGATATCAAGCGGTGTATCCATAAAAATGGTCGCATGCATTAAATCACGCAGACGAGGATCGGTCAGGAGTAAAATCCCCTCCAAAATGATCACTTTTTTCGGTGTCATGGTACTGGTATTAGCCGTACGCGTATGCTCACTGTAACTGTATTCAGGAACTTCAACCGCTTCGCCGCGGACTAAAGCTTGCAGATGATCGCAGAGTAGATCGTGATCCAGGGCATTAGGATGGTCATAATTGGTTTTGACACGTTCGTCCATGCTCAGATGGCTTTGGTCTTTGTAATAGCAATCTTCCGTGATCACACCGATTTGATGGTCGCCTACTTTCGCGCGCAGTTCATTATAAATGGTACTGGCAATAAGGCTTTTCCCAGAAGCAGAAGCGCCAGCAATACCGACGATGACGCATTGATTATTATCAGACATGGTTCAGTGTACCCGATACGTGTATGTGAGGAGATAAGATAAACCGCCTGATTATAGGGAGTTCGTCGGTTAGATACCAGTTCACTCAACGGTAAATATCCGTATTTTCTGACAGTGAATAAAATTAACCCAAAGCAAACGATTACTTCTCTGAGCAAAAATAAAGGCAGTGATATTGGTTGCTTAACATGTTGGCTGATTTAGCGGCGGTTCACTAACTAAGTCTTACCAGCCGCCAAGTTTAATTCTGCTTTTAGTCGACAAAAGTTAAATCGATGATTTGCGGTTTCGCTTTGCCTTGCCAATACAAGCTGGCACAAATCCGCTCGGCGAGCGCATAATATTGTTGACTATGTTCACTGTCAGGACGAGCAATCACTGTCGGTTTGCCAGCGTCAATATCTTCCCTGAGTGTGACATGCAACGGAATTTGCGCCAGCAATGATAAACCATATTCCGTGGCTAACGTTTGCGCACCACCAACACCAAAAATCGCTTCTTTTTCACCACAATGACGACAAATGTGATAACTCATATTCTCAATTAATCCCACCACGGGCACGTCAACTTTAGCAAACATTGCCGCCCCTTTTCGTGCATCAGCCAAGGCGAGATCTTGTGGTGTGGTGACAATGACCGCGCCTGTCACCGGAATTTGCTGAGATAACGTTAATTGAATATCGCCGGTACCCGGAGGCATATCCACCACCAAATAGTCCAACTCAGGCCACTCAGTTTCATTAACAAGTTGGGCTAATGCTTTTGATGCCATTGGACCGCGCCAGATCGCTGCGTCCGCTTTATCGACTAAATAACCTATCGAATGGGTATAGATACCGTGCGCTTTCACTGGCTGCATCCATTTATTATCACGCACACTTGGCTTGGCATCTTGAGTGCCAAACATCATCGGCACCGAAGGGCCATAAATATCCGCATCCAATAAACCAACTTTGGCACCACTGCCCGCTATCGCGAGCGCCAAGTTAGCGGCTGTGGTTGATTTACCCACCCCACCTTTCGCCGACGTGACGGCAATAATATTTTTCACGCCTTTAACACCATGTGGAACTTTGGTGATCAAGGCCTTAGGAGTAACATTGACTGAATAATCAAAAGCGGCAACGGCTTTCGTTTGCTGCTGATTAGTTATCCAAGCTTGCAGCTCTTGGCGCAGAGCGTGAGCAGCAAATGGGATATGAATTGCAAATTGCCCAGATGCCGTTACTTGAACCACGCCCGGAGAATGCGCCCAATCACTAATTAAATTGGGGTGAGAAAACTGATTGAGCCAAGAACAAAAATCGTGTTTGGACGTAAATGTGAGCATAAGCCCTCCTTTTTTGTTCATGCTACCACTCAATCTGCCCACACTGAACCCCAAAAAAGTTAAGGCCTTATCATGACTCACGCCTTGGCGTGAGTAGCTTCATCAGGTAGTATTGAAGGCTATTTTCAATACCTATCAAACATAGCGAATAATTAAGTATGGCAACTGAACCAAGAAACGTTTCTCCAAGGAAACTGCTGGTAACTTGTGCCCTTCCGTACGCTAACGGTTCCATCCACTTAGGTCATATGCTTGAGCATATCCAAGCGGATATTTGGGTGCGCTACCAACGCCTACGCGGCAATATTGTAAATTTCATCTGTGCTGACGACGCTCATGGCACACCAATCATGCTTAAAGCGCAGCAGATGGGTATTACACCTGAAGAAATGATTGCCGCGGTTAGCGAAGAGCACCAGCAAGATTTCGCCGGGTTTGATATTAGTTTTGATAACTATCACAGCACCCACAGTGAAGAAAACCGTGAGTTGGCTTCGCATATTTATCTTGAACTGAAAAAAAATGGCTTTATTTCTAGTCGCACCATTTCTCAGTTATTCGATCCTGAAAAACAGATGTTCTTACCGGATCGCTTCGTCAAAGGCACCTGCCCAAAATGTAAGTCAGAAGATCAATATGGCGACAACTGCGATGCTTGCGGCGAAACTTACAGCCCGACGGAACTGATCAATCCTAAATCTGCGGTCTCAGGTGCAACCCCTGTGATGAAAGATTCTGAACACTTCTTTTTTGACTTGCCACAGTTTGAAAGCATGCTTAAAGAATGGACTCGTTCTGGCTCGCTGCAAACCGAAACCGCCAATAAAATGCAAGAGTGGTTTGAAGGTGGCTTGCAGCAATGGGATATATCCCGAGATGCCCCTTACTTTGGCTTTGAAATCCCCGGTGAAACCAACAAATTCTTTTATGTGTGGCTCGATGCGCCGATTGGTTACATGGGATCATTCAAAAATCTTTGCAGCAAGCGCAATGATTTAGACTTTGATGAATACTGGCGTAAAGACAGTCAAACCGAGCTTTATCACTTTATCGGCAAAGACATTGTTTACTTCCATAGCCTATTTTGGCCAGCGATGCTTGAAGGCAGTGGTTTCCGTAAACCAACCAATGTTTTTGTGCATGGCTATGTCACGGTTAATGGCGCGAAAATGTCGAAATCAAAAGGGACGTTTGTCAAAGCGAGTACTTACTTAAAACATTTAGACCCTGAGTGCTTACGTTACTACTACGCGGCAAAACTGAACAACCGTATTGATGATCTCGATCTAAACCTTGAAGACTTCACGCAGCGCGTCAATGCTGATGTGGTCAACAAGATTGTTAACCTAGCTTCACGCAATGCTGGCTTTATCAGTAAACGTTTTGATAATCAGTTATCTACAACCTTTACAGAGCCTGAATTGTACGCCGAATTTACCGCGGCCGCTGAACGTATTGCTGACCTTTACGAAACTCGTGAATTTGGTCGCGCAATTCGTGAGATCACCGCACTAGCAGATAAAGCTAACCAATATGTGGATGAAAAAGCGCCTTGGGTTGTCGCTAAGCAAGAAGGCCAAGACCAAGCGCTGCAAGATATTTGTACTGTCGGTATTAACCTATTCCGCGTATTAATGACTTACCTCAAGCCTGTAATGCCAGCGTTAGCTGAGCGGACGGAAGCGTTCTTAAATCAAGAACTGACTTGGGATGGTATTCAAACACCACTGACGGCTCATAGCATAACGCCATTTAAGGCGCTGTTTAATCGTATTGACCCTCAGCATGTTGAAGCGATGATTGAAACCTCAAAACAAGAAGCAGCACTGGAAAAAGCCGCGATAGAAAACGCTCAACCCGTTAGTCAAGCAACAGAGTTAAGCAAAGATCCCATCGCTGCAGAAATCGAATTTGACGATTTTGCTAAAGTTGATTTACGGATTGCCAAAATTCTCTCTTGTGAAGCGGTGCCAAAGGCCGATAAGTTACTAAAATTCCAGTTGGATATTGGTGGTGAGACACGCCAAGTTTTCTCTGGAATAAAAGCCGCTTACTCACCTGAAGAGCTGGTCGGTAAATACACCGTGATGGTGGCTAACCTAAAACCACGCAAGATGAAGTTTGGTATGTCAGAAGGCATGATCCTCGCGGCAGGCCCTGGCGGTGACCAGTTGTGGATTCTTGAGCCTCATGAAGGTGCTCAAGCTGGTATGCGGGTGATGTAACCCCTTACTAACGTGATTGGTGATAGCCCTCTCAAATGAGAGGGCTTTTTTATTGCTCTTGTTCACACTTTTAGCACAAGTTGCACCCTTTTGGTGCACAAATACCAGCAAGAAAAATGTAACCAATTGATTTTTAAGATATAAAAAACTGGCATTAAGCATGCAATATCTAACTCCGGGGAATACTCAACCTAGGTGACGTCGTGATATCTGCTCATCAATAGTGATGACCATTCGGTTAACGCGTACAGCAACCTACATTGAGAAAGGAATCTCTGTTCTGAGCAAGCCACACATACAAGGAGTGGATTATGTTTGTCTTTATTTCCATGCTTATCTCTATCGCGATTCTTGGCGGATTATTTTTCTTTGCCAAACAGAAAGAATCCAACCTACAACGTAAATATCAACTCTTAGTTGATTTACGCGAGTTACTTTATCTTTGTCGTCAACATCGTCAAGCTACCCATCATGAGCTGATGTTTGGTCAAGATCGTCAACAAGAGATTCATTCTCTTCAATCCACTATCGATCAGACTTTAAATCATTTGATTGCCCATGCTCATTTTGATAACAAACCTCTGTATCGTATTTTCCAAGCTAAGTTAACCGCCATTCGCCATGAATGGCCTGACTATAGTGTGGCAAGAAACCAAGTCGCTCACGGCAAAGCGATTCGTCATTGTCTATTTTTAATTGATGAAATCGTCCTTGCTTGGTTAGCTGAATCGCATCGAGACGACCTGAGTGATGAATATCATATGAATTGGCAACAAGTCATCGATAGCATGGATTCACTGACTCAGTTACGTTTGTGTATTGAAGAAATGGGGAGTCAAGAGGGACGGCTTCGTCTTCGTCATTACAGTGAGCTCATGCGACGAAAACTGAGTCAACTCGCGCTGATCAGTCCTTTATCGATAGCCTCACCAGCCTGCTCCGAAGCCATGCACCAACTGAGTGAGATCCATGATAATCCGCATTTAGAGCTCGATGCGAAGCAGTTTTATCAACTGACTTCTGAATTATCGCTAACGATCGCTCAAGTGTACGACCAAATGCTGTCCGAAGTGACTGAAAGCCTATACTTACCGTTACCACAACTCGCGCTGGCTTAAAACTCTGCACCGAGACCTAACATTCAAATAGCAAAAGCGCCACGATTGTGGCGCTTTTTAATACTAACTCAATCAATGATAGCGATTATTTAAGCATCTTACGCGCTGCTTCAACCACCACTTTAATTGAACGAGCTTCGGTCTCTTTTAAGGTGGCGTGATCTGGGATCTCTTTTTGAGTACGGTTAATAATAACGCCCGCTACACAGCCTGCTTTTAAACCAGAGCTAGCACACATGGTTAATAGCGTCGCAGATTCCATCTCAAAGTTCAGCACGCCCATCTCTTGCCACTCTTTCATTGAACCTTGAAAACGGCTAACAACACGACCGGTGAATGTGTCATAACGCTCTTGACCTGGGTAGAACGTATCACTTGATGCCGTTACCCCCATGTGAACGGTAGCGCCGCTCTCTTCTGCGGCTTCTTTCATCGCGGTTGCTACTGCAAAATCCGGTACCGCAGGGAACTCCATCGGTGCAAAGTGTAGGCTAGCGCCATCAAGACGTACTGAGCCAGTGGTAACAATCATGTCGCCGACGTTGACGTGTGGTTGAATTGCACCAGTGGTACCAACACGTAAGAAAGAGCGCACACCTAATTGAGCGAGCTCTTCTACCGCAATCGACGTTGATGGACCACCGATACCCGTTGAACAAACCACAACGGATTGACCATCTAACTCAGCGCGATAGAGCGTGTACTCACGATGACTAGCAAGAAAAACAGGATTTTCCATTAATTCAGCGATTTTTTGTACACGTGCAGGATCACCTGGGATAATCGCCAACGTAGCACCATTTAGATCGGCTTGGGTCACTCCTAGGTGAAAGACAGCTTGAGACATAAGTTACTCCTTGATTGCGGCTTGTTCAGCTCATCATTAATTTCGGGTACCACGTGACTCTATCCCAGTCCACAACAACATTTAGTGACAAACATCACAACTACGCTAGCAATAAAAACCAACATTTCAAAGAAAAACGGTTTGCATCACAAAAATGAGCAATTCAAATGCAACTCCACACTATTCGCTCGTGATTCAACTCAAATGACTTTAATCCCTATGGCTCACTCTAATCCGCTACTGATGGCTTAAAGCGTAGTAAACGCAAAGCATTTAGAGTAACCAACGCCGTCGCACCACTATCAGCCAATACTGCCATCCATAATCCCGTGATACCAAGTAAACTGGTCACCAACAAAATGGCTTTTAAACCTAAGGCTACTGTCACATTTTGCCGAATATTATTCAGTGTAGCGCGAGATAATTCGACCATTCCTGCCAACTCAATGAGTCGATTATGGGTTAATGCTGCGTCCGCCGTCTCTAACGCCACATCGGTACCGCTGCCCATCGCAATACCGATACTGGCCTGCTTCATCGCAGGAGCATCATTAATGCCATCCCCCACCATTGCAACCGGTTGAAGCTGTGATAATTGCTCGACCACTTGCACTTTATCCTCAGGCAATAAACTGGCTTGAAAATCCATACCGAGCTTATCGGCGATAGCTGCGGCACTGCGTGGGTTATCCCCAGTCAACATGATGCTGTTAATGCCGATTTTTTTCAGTTGTGCAATCGCGGCTTGCGCCTCATCACGTAATGTATCTTGCCAAGCAATAACGCCTATCGGTTGCTTATTTTGCAAAGCAACAGCGACCGTTTTCCCTTGCGCTTCGAGTTGCTCAATCGATTCAGTGACAGCGGCACTAACCACCACATCGAGCTGAGTTGGCGACAACAGTGAATAGCGTTGACCAGCAACCAAGCCTGTGATACCGCGCCCGGATAAGGCTTGTTGCTCAGATGCTGAGGGGATAACATAACCTTGAGCTTGCACTTTATCTACTAACGAAGTGGCTAAAGGATGGCTAGAGCCTTGCTCAATAGCCGCTACTGCAGCTAACCATTGAGATGACGGCAGCTCCGTTAAGCTGATCATATCCGTTACCTGTGGCTTTCCTTGCGTTAGCGTTCCGGTTTTATCAAACACCATCATGGTCACTCGGCCAAGCTGCTCAAGTGCCGCTCCCCCTTTGATTAAAGCACCGCGTCTTGCTGCCGCCGCTAAGCCAGAGGTAATCGCCGCAGGGGTTGAAATCACTAACGCACACGGACAAGCAATGAGTAATAACGCCAGTCCACGGTAGGTCCAGGTTTCCCATGGCTGAGCAAACATTAATGGTGGAATGAGCACAACCAATAAAGCAATCAGCATCATCAGCGGGGTATACCAACGGCTAAATCGATCTAAAAACCGCTCCAAAGGCGCTTTACGAGATTCAGCTTGCTCAATAAGGTGTAAAATACGGTCAATGGCATTTTGTCCCGGTAATGAAGTGATCTGCACTTGGATCAAACGATCAACCACTACAGAGCCCGCAGCGAGCGTGTCACCAACTTGCTTTTCAACCGGAATCGATTCTCCGGTTAATGCACTTTCATCAATGCTCGCCGCTTGATCCATCAACTGCCCATCAGCAGGTAAACGCCCGCCAGGAGCAACCTCAACGTGATCACCAGGTTGCAGATCTTGCACATCAACTAACACGCGCTGGCCGTGTTCTATTTTCGTCGCTTGATCAGGCACCAGCGCCATCAGCGCTTGAACTCCTGAACGCGCTCGTGCAGCCGCAATGCCTTCTAAGCGCTCGCCAACCAAAAACAGTAATAACACCATCGCCGCTTCTGCCGTCTCACCAAGATACAAAGCGCCCAGTGCGGCGACAGTCATTAACGTTTCAATCGCAAACGGCGTACCTGACTTTGCCAATTGCCAAGCTTTACGCCCAATCGGAACCAAGCCTAACAAACAGGTTAGTGTAAATATCCACTGCGCTAACTCGCTCGACCACTGAGTCATTAGAGCAGCGACTAGCATCGCTGAACTGATCAAAACCAGACGTCGATTGTCTGCTTGTGTTAACCACGTTCGAGGGGATGAGTGAGAAGATGCGACTTTAGAGGTCGAGTGCTGGATCTGAAAACCAGCACGACTAACGGCTTGTTCAACCGCCGCAACCGTTGCTTGCTGATTAAACTGCACCACCAACTTTTCTGTCGCAAACAGAACCTGGGCAGTGACAATATCTGGAATTTTCTGTAACGCCGTTTCTATTTTCCGCGCACACGATGGGCAATCCATCCCCACCACTTGCCAACTGCGTTGGAACTTAGCAACCGAGTCATGCAAATTGTCCGCAGCACTGCGCGTGTTTTTATCTTCAGTTGGTTGAGCGCAGCAAGCAACCTCAGGTTGCACTTGATGGGTGGTTGACGCTGCAGAACAACAAGACGCCTGACTATGAGTGGCATGAGAACCATGAGTGACACCGCACCCTGAATGCTTAACAGACATCAATCAATCTCCTAATTTGATGATGTGTTGAGCTTACACCTTGGAGCTAACTCCAAGGTCAAGTGTTTTTTGCGCATTTAACTATAGGCTCTTGAGCTAAGTTCAAAAAGAGAGAGCGAGTCTCTACAAAACCTTTATCCCACCCTATAAGCCAATGTTCTCACTTTAGTTGTTTAGCGATTAAACTGGGTGTTTAAAACTGGTGGCGAGGTTTTTACCGATCGCTAACAGTACATTACGACGGGTAATGATACCCACTAACTTTCCTTGCTCTATCACCGGATAGACTTTCGGCTTACCGACTTTCATCATATCAGCCAGTTCGATGATTGACGTCTCCGGAGAAACCGACAGCACTTCTTGATGCATGCAGTCACTTACCGTATGAGAGTCATGGCAGAAGTAACTGGCTTTAACTAATTTATCGAGCAAATCTTGTTCAGAAAGAAAGCCGATCACTCTCTTTTGATCATCAATCACTGGCCCACCAAGATGTTCAGAACCACTTACGCGCTCTAAAGCCGCACTGAGTGACATCTCAGGACTAAAGGTCACCGCTTTGACGGTCATGTAATCTCTTACTTTGAGTGAATCCATTACTATCTCCTTGGCGTTCTTAACCATCGCTATGCCATGAGCACATCTCTGAGCTTAGTGATGGCTATCCCATAATGATTAAATAGACAAACAAGTCCTTAATGACACTCCGAGTCAATTAAGGTGCCTATAGTAAGTGTTGACTAATTTCTTGATTTTACTAGAGAGGAAGACGATTTTTTTGTAACAAAGCGAACGTTTTAAGCGAGATATTAAGGCCGAGCCGTTTTAGAGAGGGTACGCCCCGAGTCAGCCAAACAAAAAGCTGGCTCGGGATTTTGATTTACCAACGTTTAGCCGCCTGATGATCGGATTCGCGCGATTCTATCCAGCGTTCAGAGTGTGTGGTGCGTTCTTTCTTCCAAAACGGGGCTTGAGTTTTTAAGCTATCCATAATGAATTCACAAGCAGCAAAACTCGCACCGCGATGGGCACTCGCAACGCCAACAAACACAATTTGCGCACCAACATCCAAATCACCAATCCGATGAATGATACGAACGTGTTGTAAGGGCCAGCGCTGTTGGGCTTGATCACACAGATGACTGAGCGCTTTTTCAGTCATTCCTGGGTAATGTTCAAGACGTAAGCCGATCACATCATCACCGAGGTTGAGATCACGAACTTTACCGACAAATGTGACAACTGCGCCAGCAGCACTATCTTGCGCTAACACCGCATACTCATCGGCCAATGAAAAATCAGCCGTTTGTACAGAAACTCTGCTATCCATCGGTCTCACCCGCCAGTAACTGGTGGAAAAAAGGCCACTTCATCACCCGACTGCAAAGGATGAGTCATAGCCACAATGGTATGATTAACAGCAACCAGTAACTTATCCGCATCTAACGCTAGTGACCACTTATCGCCTTGCAGCACAAGATGCTGTCTAAGAGACTCAACGGTTGCAAAATTGGCTGGCATCTCGACCCGATCACAGCCAACCAACTCTCGAGTCTGTGCAAAAAAAACAACGTTAATCATAGCGTAGCCTTAAAATGCCCGGACTTACCTCCGGTTTTTTCTAATAAACGCACCTGTTCAATGACCATGTCTTTTTGTACCGCTTTACACATATCATAAATAGTCAAAGCGGCAACAGATGCTGCCGTTAACGCTTCCATCTCAACACCAGTTTTCCCTGCTAGCTTACACACGGATTCAATTCGTACACAACTTTCAGCTTCGATAGCTTGTAAATGAACTTCCACTTTAGAAAGCAACAACGGGTGGCAAAGAGGAATTAAATCCCACGTTTTTTTAGCGGCTTGAATACCAGCAATCCGTGCGGTAGCAAACACATCGCCTTTGTGATGCTGCCCAGAAATAATTAACTGCAATGTTTCTGGTGCCATACGAATATAAGCTTCTGCACGTGCTTCACGCACACTATCGAGTTTGGCCGATACATCGACCATATTCGCTTCACCGTTGGCATTAATATGGCTAAATTCAGTCATGTTTTTCTGTTACCCAGCGAGATGAGGCATAAAGTTACATGGACGATGGCTCGCATCTAATTGCTGCTGGATAATTTTCGTCCATCCCGTACGGCAAGCCCCCGTCGAACCCGGCATAGCGAATATCACCGTGTGATTGGCAAATCCCGCTAAGGCTCGTGACTGAATCGTTGAAGTACCAATTTCTTCATACGATACCATTCTAAACAGCTCACCAAAGCCCTCGACCTCTTTATCAAAAAGTGGTTTCAATGCTTCAGGAGTACTATCGCGAGCGGTAAAGCCTGTACCACCAGTAATTAAGATGGCTTGAATCGCCTCATCAGCAATCCACTGTGACACGATGGCACGAATTTTATATTTATCATCGATCACAATTTGCTTATCCGCCAATAGATGCCCCGCAGCTTGCAATTGCTCAGCTAAATAGCCACCAGAGGTATCGTTTTCTTGCGTACGTGTATCGGATACGGTTAGTACCGCAATGTTAGCGGGTTGAAATTTACTTTCTGCATGCCCCATGTCATCACCTTATCTTTTTCATTGTCTGTCCCCAAAAGGCTAGCCACCAATGGATGCCAAATGGGGAGTTATACCTGTATTACCGTCATGTAAAAAATGACTAACAGACTTATGTTGTAACTGGGTTTGAATACGTTCAATTAATGCTGATTGCTGGCTATCTTCTTGTAATAGATCACGTAATGAGAGACCTTGCTCACCAAAAAGACAAAGATGCAGCTTACCTAACGCAGAGATGCGTAACCGATTACAGCTATGGCAAAAATCTTTCTCGTAAGGCATGATCAACCCTACTTCGCCTTGATAATCAGGATGCCAATAAACCTGAGCTGGCCCATCGTGGTGCGCTCTTACTTTTAGTAACCAGCCATCGGCAATCAGTTGATTGCGCAGGGCGACACCAGAAAGATGATGACGAGCAAATAAATCATCCATCTCCCCTGTCTGCATCAGTTCAATAAAACGCAGTTGGATTGGTCGATGTTTAATCCACGCCAAAAATTGAGGCATGGTGTGCGCATTAAGATCTTTCATCAATACGACATTAACTTTCACTTGCGCAAAACCAGCCTCAAAAGCTCGCTCGATTCCCTGCATGACTTGATAAAAACGATTTTCACCGGTGATCTGCTGAAACATCCTCGGGTCTAAACTATCGACACTCACATTAATATCGGTCAATCCCGCCTGCTTCCAAGCCATAACATGATCAGCCATCCGGTAGCCATTGGTGGTGGTGGCAACTTTATCTATCCCATGCTGCTCAGCGACCGTCTGAATAATGTCGGTAAAATCTTTGCGTAAACTCGGTTCTCCCCCAGTAATTCTCACTTTAGAGGTTCCACAACAGGCAAACGCCTTCACCACGCGTTGAATCTCAGGCAGAGTTAAAAAAGCAGAGTTTTTGGTTCCCGAGGGTCGGTACCCCTCTGGTAAACAGTAGGTACACTTAAAATTGCAGACATCAGTCACAGACAGACGTAAATAGTAAAATTTACGCTGATATTTATCTTCGAATGGTTGCGCCACGGAACACCTTTCCAAATACGGGAGGCAAAAAAGTTTCCCACTTTGCCCTTGTGGATCAATTCCACTGGCTTAAATGACTTATCTTCAAAAACGTTGCGCTTAAGAAAACTTAGTGCAGATAAGCTCGGAGTTATGGCAACAATAAGCGTACGATCGACGCTTATCGGTTGCAGCGAACGGATAAAATACTTAAATATTGTGTGTGTTTCCAGCTTCTACTGAAAAAAAACGGTTTTGATGCATAAATTACCACAAAATGAGTACCATCCGCTTGAGCATTACTCTAAATTGTAGGCCATCAAAGAACAACTCGAAATATAACATGTCCCTCTATGATGATAAAAAAGTGGTCGCCATTGGTGGCGGCCACGGATTAGGCAGAATACTCGCTGCATTAAAAGTCTTTGGTTCTAATGCGACAGGCATTGTTACTACTACTGATAATGGTGGTTCTACTGGGCGTATCCGCCACTGCCAAGGGGGTATCGCTTGGGGAGATACACGCAACTGCATTAATCAGTTAATCACAGAGCCATCCATAAGTTCGATGATGTTTGAGTACCGTTTCAAAGGCGCTGGTGAACTGAACGGGCATAATCTTGGCAATTTAATGTTAACCGCCTTAGACCACCTCTCGGTACGCCCGCTAGAAGCGATTAACTTGATCCGTAACATGCTCAAAGTCGATGTCAATATTGTACCAATGTCAGAGCATCCAGCTGACTTAACCGCCCTATCGGTAGAGGGGAAATGGGTCACAGGGGAAACCAGTGTTGATGAAATGGCCCAAGATCTACTGAGGCTGGATCTTGATCCAGAAGTCCCCGCCACTAAGGAAGGCGTCCATGCTATCTCTCAAGCAGATGCGATTATTCTCGGTCCGGGCAGCTTTCTCACCAGTATTATGCCACCGCTATTATTACCTGAAATCGGCCAAGCGATCGCAGAGAATACCCGCGCCAAATTGATTTTTGTTGAGAACCTTTCCCCAGAATATGGCCCAGCGGGACGCATGAGTTTGCAGCAGAAACTAGAATGGTGTGAACGTGCTTGTAGCGCTCGCCATATTGACGTAGTGATTGGTGCCATTAAGCATCCTGAGCTCAATCATCAATGGAATTGTGTCACTCGCGATCTCGCTTCTCCCAATCGTGATTGGCGGCATGATCGCGTCAAGTTACGCAACGCAATTGAAGAGCAATTGATCGGCTAAAAGCGACAATCCACTTTTTATCAATCACCAAGTTACGAGAATAAAAAGGGCTGTAATTGAACAGCCCTTATCGAAGAAACTAACCACTTTGGTCACTCATGGTTAAAATTTGATTCTATCGGCTAAATGACTGACTGCAACCGCGAAGTAGTGCGAGCGGTTCCATTTCATCAACACATTATAATTGTTATAAACCAAATAAATTCGCCCACTTTCATCGTCTGGCATAATGAGCCAAGCTTTGATGTCCTCTTTCAACTGTGGTAGCGGTTGACCATCATAACGAGTGATACCAAGCTCACTCCACTCGCGCAGCAACTTGCCTTTTTCAGCCTGACGGCCTTCCAAAGCTTTATCAAAATTAGCTGGAATTTTTACCTGACGCCCCCAAGTATAACGATCATCCCAACCAGATTTACTTAGATAATTAGCCGTTGACGCGAATACATCTGCCTTGGTGCCCCAAATATCTTTTTTACCGTCACCATCACCGTCTGCGGCAAACGCTAAAAAGGAGCTAGGCATGAACTGACATTGTCCCATCGCCCCTGCCCATGAGCCTTTCATTTCATCAACCGTAATATGCCCTTGTTGCAAAATTTGTAATGCAGCCATGGTTTCCTTACGGAAAAACTCTTCACGCCGACCATCATAGGCCATTGTTGATAAGGCATCGATAACAGGGAAATTGCCAGTAAAACTACCGAAATTACTTTCCACGCCCCAAAGTGCCACAATAAAACGCGGCTGAACACCATATTGCTTACCAATACGCTGTAATTCATCATAATGCTTTTCATACAGGGCTTGAGCTTGTTTGACTTTCCAATCAGGCACTGCACGAGGAATGTATTCATCTAAAGTTAAACGTCTTTCCGGTTGATTACGATCTGCGGTGACGGCTCTAGGTCGATATTCCACATTAGCAAACGCTTCTGCCAATATTTGCTCAGAAATGCCTTCTTGACGCGCCTGTTGCTTTAACCCTTCAAGATATTGCTCAAAACTCACCGTATTGGCTAGCAAAGGAGCCGATAGCGTTAACCCTAAAATAACTGACAGTAATTTTCTCAAGATGCCCTCCTCAAGCGATCCTAATCAGCAGTGGTTTGTCTACTTTGTGCTTTCTGCTGTTTATGTATATCCAATAAATTTTCTGTTGGTGGGGGAAGCTGTAAGAAGAACCCCGTTTCTTGCAACGCTGTCTTTACCTTATCCACATCCACTCGAGCTAGCTGACGATTGGTCAAGTTGACTAACATGACAAAGATAGGTTTACCAAAGGTCTCAAGTAAAATGTCAGGAACTTGTGAAAAATCATCCCTTTTCGGAATATACAGATAAGTCCCTTCTTTTTTCGAACTTTTATAAATAGAACAAAGCATGCCAACCCTTTTGTATTGTGTTATCTGCGAGATATGCGGTCAAAGAGAGTATACACCCAAATGACTTGGATATATTTTGAATAACCACAATGAAAATTGCGAGTAAATCACGTATTTGACCGCAAGATAACTTGCTGTCACTGAGCGCTGAATATAACATGACAGCCATTGTCTCCGACAACGCTAATTATTCTATACCCAAGTAACCTCAAAATAAGTATGCTCCTTTTTTCGAGTGTTGTGAGCTGATTTGGGTATATAACCAGCGTTACCAACATTTATTGAGGTCAACGTTATCATGTCTCATACACCTGACCTAAAAGGCAGCAGCTTTACTTTATCTGTATTGCACCTTGCAGATCATCATGTTGCCACTGCGATCGATTTTCTTAAACAAAAAGCGGATCAAGCTCCTGCTTTTTTTGCTAATGCACCAATTGTGCTTAATATTAATAAAGTCGGCGGTGAAATGGATTTTCATGCTCTTAAACAAGGCATTCGTGAAGCCGGCTTTGTTCCCGTTGGCATTACTGGCTGTAAAGATAAACGTTGTCAACGTCAAGCATTCGAGGCGGGCTTTGCCGTTATGACAGCCAGCAATACGCCAGCAAACGCGCCGGCAACAATGGCGCCGACGAAAGTGATTCATACGCCAATCCGCTCAGGCCAGCAAGTTTATGCTAAAGATGGTGATTTAGTGATTCTTAGCCATGTGAGCCCAGGCGCAGAAGTCATCGCCGACGGTTCAATCCATATTCATGGTACATTACGTGGCCGAGCGATTGCTGGGGCGAGTGGTCAAAGAGAAGCAAAAATAATTTGTAATGATTTACAAGCCGAGCTGGTGTCTATTGCAGGAAATTACTGGCTAAGCGATCAAATTGATAGTCAATTTTGGCAAAATAAAGTGATGCTCAGCTTAAATGATGAGTCACTGCATTTTGATAAATTGACAATTTAGATTCGAAAGGAAATTAATTAAATGGCACGCATTATTGTTGTAACGTCAGGAAAAGGCGGAGTGGGTAAAACCACTTCCAGCGCAGCCATTGCCTCAGGGCTGGCGCTGAAAGGTAAAAAAACCGCGGTGATTGATTTTGATATCGGGCTGCGCAATCTCGATTTAATCATGGGGTGCGAACGACGAGTGGTGTATGATTTTGTCAATGTTCTCAATGGCGAAGCCACTCTGAATCAGGCGCTGATCAAAGATAAACGCAATGAAAACTTATTTATTTTGCCAGCTTCACAAACGCGAGACAAAGACGCTCTGACCAAAGAAGGGGTACAGCGTATCCTCAATGAGCTTAATGAGATGGGGTTTGAGTTTATTATTTGTGACTCTCCTGCAGGTATTGAGCAAGGCGCGTTAATGGCGCTCTATTATGCAGATGAAGCGATTGTCACGACGAACCCTGAAGTCTCTTCTGTACGTGATTCAGACCGTATTCTCGGAATTTTAGATTCAAAATCACTGCGTGCCGAACAAGGTCTTCCGCCAGTTAAACAGCATTTACTATTAACACGTTATAACCCAACAAGGGTTAATCAAGGCGAGATGCTCAGTGTTGAAGACGTTGAAGAAATTTTGCATATTCCGCTGCTGGGGGTTATCCCTGAGAGCCAAGCCGTATTAAACGCCTCAAACAAAGGTGTCCCAGTGATTTTTGATGAGCAATCTGACGCAGGTCAAGCCTATGATGATACAGTCGAAAGACTGCTTGGCCAGCAAGTAGAGTTTCGTTTTCTTACTGAGCCGAAAAAAGGCATCTTTAAACGACTTTTTGGAGGCTAAATTAGTATGTCTTTACTTGAGTTTTTCCGCCCACAGAAAAAAAACTCGGCTAGCTTGGCTAAAGAGCGCTTACAAATTATTGTTGCCGAGCGCCGCAGCCAAAGCGATCCTGCGCCAACCTATTTACCACAACTTAAAGAAGACATTCTGAAAGTGATTGCTAAATACGTTGCGATTGATCCATCGATGGTTGAGCTTTCTTTTGAGCATAAAGATGACGACATTTCTGTTCTGGAGTTAAACGTAAAACTCCCTGATGAAGAGAAGTAAGTCAGCGCAACAATACTGACGCAGCTTTATCAACAGGCCATCCCAACAGAGCAAAGGTTGGGATGACTACTGTCGACTGCCACTTAGTGGCTGATAAATGTTATCCGATCAGCTTATTGAGTCGCTCACCGAGTAAAGGTAAACGCCAATTTTGCATTAAGTCTGGCAGGTGATCCGGTTCACGTTGCTGGTTCCAAACCCAACTCACCAACTGATTTAACTGCTTTTTCGATGCTAAAAACTCGCTTGCTAAACCTGAGGTTTGCGATACCATCTTAACCTCATCTTTGAGTTTTTTGAATAGCTGCTTATAGCCAGGGTAATCCATTAACGGCACGATCGCCGCAGGATAACTCTCTACAGGTGTCTGTTTCGCTTGTTTAACAATCGTTGCTATCGCATCACTATGACGACGAATCACATGTGGGTCTATCCCCGCTTCTTCCATTTGCTTTGGAGAACTCAGTGCTAGACGGGCAATCGTCAGTAAATCATGCTCACGGATGACAAAATTTAAAGCTAAATCGCGTTTAACCGCTTGTTGATAACGCCAAGTAGCAAGCGGTTTTAAAATCGCTAACTCTTTAGGTTTGAGTTGCCAAGCCCCTTTGATCTCAAGGTAAGCTAATTGTGCATCAAACATTCGAGTCCGTTTTTCAACTTGCAGTTGTGACTCTTGTAAAACGGCATCCCACCAGCCAGCTTGGGTGACTTTATCGAGTAGCTGTTCATACATCGGCAGTAAATAAAAAACATCCGCGGCGGCATACTCTAATTGTTTTTCAGACAAAGGCCGCGCAAGCCAATCGGTGCGAGATTCACTTTTATCTAACTCAACATTGAGTAAATCATTCGCCAAAGCAGCAAAGCCGGTTGATAAGCCATAACCAATAAAGGCCGCCATCAACTGAGTATCTACCATCGGAAATGGCACACAGCCTAGACTGTTATGAAATACTTCCAGATCTTCCCCGCAGGCATGCAACACTTTTAAGACAGAAACGTCTTGCAGCAGCTCAATAAATGGAGCCATATCCACCATCGCCAGCGGATCGATAAGTGACAGCGTCTCTCCATCAAATAGTTGGATTAAACCTAATTGCGGAAAGAACGTCCGGGTGCGGACGAATTCAGTATCAAGCATGACAACGTCTGCCTGACGAGCAAGTGCACACACTCGCTGTAACTCATGCTGCTGATTAATAATTTGATAATTCACAAATGGCTCACTCTGCCTGTGTTGATTTGGGGGCGCTAAGATAAAAAAATGCCGACGAGAATGGTCGGCATTGTAACATTAAAACGCTATTGCGCACTTAAGCACATTTCGACTTTTCTGCCAGTTGCGCATCGTTTTCTTCACGCAGTACGCGACGTAAAATCTTACCAACGTTAGTCTTAGGCAGCTCTTCTCTGAACTCAATCAGTTTAGGAATTTTATAACCCGTCAAGTGCTTACGACAGTGAGTAATAATTTCTTCTTTCGTTAAACTTGGGTCGCGTTTAACCACATAAATTTTAACGACTTCACCAGACACTTCATGCGCTTGACCAATCGCCGCCACTTCTAGCACTTTGCCATGCAGTGCAACAACATCTTCTATTTCATTCGGGTAGACGTTAAATCCAGACACAAGAATCATGTCTTTTTTACGGTCAACGATGTAGATCATACCCTCTTCATCAAAGCGCACAATATCCCCTGTCGACAACCAACCATCTTCATTAATCACTTCTTTGGTGGCTTCAGGTCGCTGCCAATAGCCTTGCATTACCTGTGGGCCACGTACTTGAAGTTCGCCGGTTTGATCATTGGCCACGACGTTCCCTTCATCATCAACCATACGAACTTCAGTCGAAGGCACGGGTAAACCAATCGCGCCAGAGTAATCGGACAAGTCATAAGGGTTACCGGTGACCAAAGGTGAACATTCCGTTAAACCATAACCTTCGAGTAAATGGATACCGGTGATCTTTTTCCATTTTTCAGCCACTGCGCGTTGTACGGCCATACCACCGCCAACCGACAATTGGAGATGACTAAAATCCAGTTCATGAAAATCTTCATTATTCACTAACGCATTAAACAGCGTATTCACACCAGTAATCGCCGTGAATGGATATTTTTGAAGTTCTTTGATAAAGCCGGGGATGTCGCGAGGATTGGTGATCAGTAGATTACGCCCCCCCATTTCGATAAACAGTAGACAGTTTACCGTGAGTGCAAACACGTGATAAAGCGGCAATGCCGTTACCACCAATTCACGTCCTTCACGTAAAACCGGACCATATGCACCCTTGGCTTGCAATACGTTAGCGACCATGTTGCGATGAGTCAAAATCGCACCTTTCGCTACCCCCGTTGTCCCACCGGTATACTGTAGAAACGCAATGTCTTCACCGGACATAAAAGGCTTAACGTATTGTAAACGACGCCCCTTATGCAATGCCTTACGCATTGATATGGCGCCCGGTAAATCATATTTAGGAACCATACCTTTGACATACTTGACCACAAAATCAACCAAGGTCCCTTTAGCGCGAGGTAACATTTGCCCAAGACTGGTCAAGATGACATGCTTAACTTGAGTGTTCGCGACAATTTGCTCTAAAGTATTCGCAAAATTGGAGACGATTACGATCGCACGAGCATCGGCATCATTTAATTGATGTTCTAATTCACGTGGGGTGTATAGAGGGTTGACGTTAACCGCGATCATTCCTGCTCGTAATACGCCAAATAGAGCGACGGGATATTGCAATAGATTCGGCATCATCAACGCTACTCTATCGCCCTTTTTCAGCTTTAATTCATTTTGTAAATAAGCAGCAAATGCTCGACTGCGCTCTTCCAACTTACGAAAAGTCATTACCGACCCCATATTCATGAATGCGGGTTGGTCAGCGTATTTATGGACAGATTGTTCGAACATTTCGACCAATGATAAATATTGATCGGGATTAATCATTTCTGGTACGTCAGTGGGATAACGTGAGAGCCAAGGTTTATCCACAGTAATACTCCTCGTAATAGGCTGGCATAATCAAGATTATCTTTGTTATAAAAATGATCACTATTACAGCACAGCCAGAGCGCTTGAGCACGAAAGACTCAAACACTTGTTTAAATTTTGTTAACTAAGCCAAGAATTAGTTCTGCGACCTGTAAAGGTTGTTGAAGATGACAATGATGTCCACCAGCAATAAGTGATGATTGACCATGCAGCCCACTATAATGAGTTAGATCTGTTTGCAATGAAGCAAATCCTTGATCTCCTAAAATAACATGATGTGGACAAACAATATTATCCATCACCGCTTGAGCGTGCTGCAAAGTTTGGCGATACAATGAATCGCACAGTAACTTATTATCATGACGCCACCGCCACTGAGCTCCCACTTGATGAAGACCTCGTCTCACCACTGGTTCAATCAATTCATCAGGCAGTTGATTCACCCGAGCACGATGCTCAATCGCCTCCTCGACGCTAGAGTAAGAACGAGTTGGCTTACGCCTTATTCGTTGTCGACTCAACACCCCTTTCCGTAATCGTTGGACACTATCCACCGCATCTTCCGTTAAGGGTAAAAAACCTTCAATTTGCACTAATCCTGCGACTTGTTCAGGAAAGGCGGCACTATAGCAACTTGCGATTAAAGCACCAAGTGAATGCCCCACTAGCACCAGTCTGTTTGGCGAAAGATTGTGCAATACTTGATAAACATCATCGATATAATCATGAAAGGAATAATAATTCGCCGCAGGTTTATGGCTTGATAAACCATGCCCGGGCAAATCAATAGTACAAAAATGCCCTTCAGGGGCAAGTTGCTGGAGTAATGAAATAACCGGAATAAAGCTGGCGGCATTGTCTAACCAGCCATGTAAAAAAAGGACACTGTAGTCAGATTGCCGTACATCACCTACCGTTAACCCAGCAATCTCACCATAAGCAATAGTAAAAGTTTCGCTGCGGAGCATCACTTCACTTCTTGAATCACTCGGCCACTACGCGGAAAGTCCTCAACGTGACGGCAATAGAAACTCCGACATGGGAAAACATAAGGCGTAATGTCATCAATAATGACTCGCTCTTCCACTCGCCATAAATGTGAACCACGTACCTTCATCACCGGGAACGTATACTCAAATTCGCCTACGGTACCCATTTCTGGTTGAGTGGTAGTGCCAATAAAAGTCACTAATCGACCTTGACCATAAGCAATCGGGTCGACAAAACCATCAATATAGCCAATAAAACGACCTTGAGGCTCATCCGTTAGTAGCGGCTTACCAGCCTTATCTATCGGTAAATTGACCACTTCAATACGGGTTCTATCGACCAAATTTGTTACCTGAGCGATAACGCCGCCTAAACGTACCTCATTAACGGTATCGCTGGGTTGAGTCAACCACTGTTGGTAATCAGTAATCAGCGCATCGTTGTCCGTCGCTAAGGTCGGTGGTAGCGACGAGCAAGCCGTCAATAAACTAAGTAGAGCGCAAGCAGGTAAGAATAACCAACGGTTGGATAACATAAAAAGCCCCTTAATTAGATATACAGATCGACACCGAGCATTTGTGTAAGTTCCTCTTTCTTAGCATGATTCATAATATCTAAATATTCTTCCATTGCCTTACGCGCTCGTCCTTCGGGTAAATCATAATGCAGTTGCGCGCGGTGAAGATCGGCAGAATCTATCTGACGTATTGAATGAGCAACCGCCTCGGCGACTTTACTGGTTGAGGCCGCCGAAGATGAAGAATGAGAGACTTGGTTTTTCTTCGCTTTTGACACCCGTTGAGTATTGGTAATTCGTCCTGGCGGCAAGCCATTGATTGAACCATTAATTGCGACCATAATGCTCCTTATCTACCTGTACGGGCCAAAGAAGAAACCGATCTTCTCCTGAGACACTTAAACCGACTTTATCTTAATAAAGCATAGCGGTTATTCTCGTCCTGGCAGTTTTTTCCACGCGACTGTATCCCTTAAATAACAAGGCGTGGCTTGCTCTACAGGGACATACAGGCCTTTTTTCCATGCTTGTTGTGCCAATACCACCATATCTTGCGCTTGAGGATACAACACCTCGCTTTGTGCTGTACGCAATGGCAAAGTCGCGAGGGTTTCGGCATTAGCTTGCCAACCGGTTCCCGTCATCGTCCAACAATCCTTATCCTCTGCTTGAACCGCAAGATGATCAAGTAGCCGAGAGGGAGCAATCACACACTCAGCGTCAAGTTCAGACCAACTGCCGTCGGCTTGGCGAACAAAACGCCCCCAGTAAACCTCACTCATTCGTGCATCAATGGCACAAGCGACGTGAGTCGCGCCCTGCTCTCGGTAAGCGGCTTGTGCCATCGCAGCTAAAGTCGAAATACCGATCATCGGTACATCAGCACCAAAGGCTAAACCTTGTGCAATTCCGATACCAATTCGGACTCCGGTGAAACTCCCAGGGCCACGGCCAAACGCCAGTGCATCTAACTCTTGCAATGTGATGCCCGCTTCTTTAAGCACTTCATCGACCATTGGTAGAATTTTTTTGGTGTGATCTCGTGGTGCCACTTCACTACGTGAGTAAAGTTTATCACCGACCATCAAAGCAACCGAGCACGCCTCGGTTGCGGTATCTAAAGCAAGAATGGTTGCACTCATGAATATCTCTAATTAGTGTTTGTTACAGAAAGAGATTGCAGAAAGTCTTTTACCACCGTCAAATCACGTGTTCGTGGTATCGGAGGCAAACTAGCTAAAAATACGCCGCCATAATCACGGGTAACTAAACGATTATCACAGATAATCAATACGCCTTTGTCTTTCTGATCTCGAATGAGTCGTCCTACTCCCTGTTTAAGAGTAATGACAGCATCAGGTAATTGGACCTGAGCAAAAGGATCGCCACCGCGTAAACGACAGTCCTCAATTCGCGCCTTTAATAGCGGATCATCTGGAGAAGTAAACGGCAGTTTATCAATAATAACACAGCTTAGGGTATCGCCTCTAACATCAATCCCTTCCCAAAAAGCCCCTGTCGCGACTAAGAGCGCATTACCAAGCTCCATAAATTGCGCCAGCGTTTTTTGCTTACTGGTTTCCCCTTGCAACAGTACCGGAAGGCTCAAATGCTCACGAAATCGCTCACCCAACTCGCGCATCATAGTATGTGAGGTACACAAAAAAAAGCAGCGTCCTTGGTTTTGTTCAATTACCGGGGCGAGCATTTCAACCAACTTATCCGCTAACCCTGCGCTATTGGGTTCTGGCAAGTAACGGGGGACGCACAGTTTCGCTTGCTGTTGATAATCAAAAGGGCTCGGTAAGGAAAATTGCTCACTGGGTTTTAGCCCCAAACGCTGGGTGAAGTGTGCAAAATCTTCATTTACGGCTAACGTTGCCGAAGTGAAAATCCACGCACCAGACTTGAGATTAATTTGCTCTTGAAACTTATCAGCGATCGATAATGGCGTAATGTGTAAACTAAAATGCCGTGGCGTGGTATCAAACCAATAAGAGTATCCGGTGATTGAGACATCACAAACCCGAACAATACGTGCTTTTAAGGTATTCGCGCGCTCAAAAGCGGTATCAAGCAACTGACTTCGACCAAGGGCAAGCTTTAACACGTCGATAGCAAAAGTTAAACTCTCTTCTAATCGCTCTACTTGCTGAGCAATACTGGGCACCGCCAGCGCGTCTCGCCAATTGCCGCGAAAACCAGAGTCCCCCAATAGTACGCGCAAATCCATCGCCGTTTGCTGGAGTTTATCGCCAACTTTTTGCAGTTGGCGCATATCTTTTGCTTCAGTACGATAGCCAATTTCAATATCTTTGGCTAAGTCTTGGATCTGTCGGCTTGAAACCGATTGACCAAAATATTGGCTTGCAATATCAGGTAACTGGTGCGCCTCGTCAAAAATAAACACCTCAGCTTCTGGAATTAGCTCACCAAATCCGGTCTCTTTGATGGCCAAATCCGCTAGGAAAAGATGGTGGTTAACGACTACGATATCGGCGTCCATAGCCTTACGTCGCGCTTTTGAGACAAAGCAATCTTGATAACTTAAACACTCTTTGCCTAAACAGTTATCGTTGGTCGAAGTAATGGTCGGGATGATCATGCTATCTTCCGCCAACTCATCACACTCACCGAGATCGCCGCTTTTGGTCGATGATGACCAACTGCGTACTTTAACCAATTGGGTTAATAATGTTGGATCGCTTTGCGCATGATGGCTTTCAACCATTTGTCGGCTCAGCCTATCTAAACAGAGATAGTTAGCACGCCCCTTCAAAAGCGCCACTTTGCCATAAAACCCCAACGCATTGACCATTAAAGGTAAATCTCGATGAAATAGCTGCTCTTGTAAGTTTTTTGATCCCGTACTGATGATGACTTTTTTGCCACTCAGTAATGCAGGAACCAAATAAGCAAACGTTTTACCCGTTCCCGTACCTGCTTCAACCACTAATTGTGATTGATTCTCTATCGCTTTAGCAACGGCCAACGCCATATCAACTTGAGCTTGACGCCCCTGAAAACCAGGAATGGCTTTGCCCAAAGCCCCATGTTGAGAAAAGGTTTTAGCGATCATGACAGCAATAATGACGGTGAGGAATGGAGCGATTATGGCAGGTTTGTTACGACAGCGCGAATCGAAATCCGCTTCGCGCTGAGAGGATAACTAAAAAACGTTTTATTTGCGATTGAGATAACGCGCTAGCCAAGGAGGAGCGTCGTAACCATTACTGGCTGTCGGCATCATGGCTTTTGCGGCATCCACTGGGGAAGCTTTACTTTCCCACATCGCATCCAATAGTGCTTCATCAATTGGATTTTCACCCATCAGAGCATGCACACGCTCTACATATAATTTACGTGCAAGTAGTTCTTTGTCCATACACACCACCTTAAATGGTACTCAGCAAAAGACTGAAAGAGGAAGCCGCTTGGATCTAGCCGTGATAGTTGTTGAATCCTTATTAATAATAGATTAATTATAGTCGCTACAGTGTGGTCTGCATCACCGTTCTTGCAGCCTTGATTTATTTTACAGACCGAGAAAAATACTCACGGAAGTTATCAATGGAAAAAAAAACCCTCCTGACGCATTGCAGTGATGCCCCAGGATTGATCTCAAAAATCACTAATATTTGTTATAAACATCAACTTAACATCATTCATAACAATGAATTTGTCGATAATACCAGCGGTCATTTTTTTATGCGCACCGAGTTAGAAGGGTATTTTAATGACACCACATTTCTCGCCGATCTTGATCAAGCTCTACCACCGGGTACCAAACGCAAACTGATAGGTTCGGCTCGTAAGCGCATCATTATTATGGTGACCAAAGAAGCACATTGTCTTGGCGATATTTTAATGAAGACTTACGATGGTAGCTTAGAGGTGGACATCGCGGCTGTGGTCGGCAATTACGATACTCTGCAAGGCCTGACTGAAAAATTTGATATTCCTTATCATTATGTCTCTCACGAAGGACTTAATCGCCAAGAGCATGAACAGAAGATCCTCGACGTCATTGAGCCTTACTACGTCGATTTTGTTGTGTTAGCCAAATATATGCGGGTACTCACGCCCGGTTTTGTGGAAAAATTCCATCATAAAATCATCAATATTCATCATAGTTTTTTACCGGCTTTCATCGGTGCAAAACCTTATCAACAAGCTTACGAGCGTGGCGTTAAAATCATTGGCGCAACCGCACACTTTGTCACTAACGATCTCGATGAAGGGCCAATCATTAAACAAGATGTGATTCCGGTTGATCATACCTTTAGTGCACAAGACATGGCTCAAGCGGGTCGTGACGTGGAGAAGAATGTACTCAGCAAAGCCATCAACAAAGTGATTAATGATCACGTGTTTGTTTATGGTAATAAAACTGTGATTTTATAGTCGCCCAGACCAAATCGCAACGCTTCAGATAGATAAACTAAGGGGCCTTATCAGCCCCTTATGTTTTTATATTCTAATGATTAATGGCGCACTTACAATTTCACCGCTAACTCGACGCCTTGGCGAATCGCCCGTACCGCATCAAGCTCTCCGGCAACATCGGCTCCGCCAATCACATGCACTTTATCCCCCAAACTTGCCCATTGATCAGCAAACGGTCGAACCGACTCTTGCCCAGCGCACACAATAACCGTATCAGCGTCTAACAGTTTCTGCTGACCATCCAATGTGATGTGTAGCCCCTGGGCGTCTATTTTCTCATAGCCGACCCCACCTAACATATTAACGCCACGTTTCTCTAGCGTACGTTTGTGGATCCAACCTGTTGTTTTGCCTGGGCCTTTACCCACACGTCCTTTACGACGCTGTAGCAGCCAAACTTGCTTATCACTGACCGCATCAGGATATGGGTATAACCCGCCTGGGTGGACAATCTCTTTATCAATTCCCCACTCATGTAACCAGTCATCTAAATCGTGATCCGTAGGCTCGGTTATCATTGTCGCAACATCAATACCAATACCACCAGCACCAATAATAGCCACCTTTTCACCTACAGGTGTCTTTTCGCGGATTAATGTCTGATAATCAATCACTTTCTCTGGGTTATCTAGCCCTTCTAAATTGATCTTTCTGGGTTCGACTCCTGAAGCCATCACGACTTCATCGTAACCGTCCAACATATCGAAAGTAACCGCTTGGTCTAAATGCAATTTAACCCCAGTCTGATCGATACGATTGGCAAAATAGCGAATGGTTTCACGAAACTCTTCTTTACCTGGAATTTGCATCGCTAATCTAAATTGTCCGCCGATACGATCATTACGTTCAAACAAATCGACCTCATGACCTCGCTCGGCCAATGTCGTTGCACAAGCAAGGCCCGCGGGACCTGCGCCCACTACCGCAACTTTCTTTTTATGGGTAGCTGGTTGGATACGAATTTCGGTTTCATAACAAGCGCGAGGGTTCACCATACAAGTGGCTCGCTTAGCCTGGAAAATATTATCTAAACAGGCTTGGTTACAACCAATACAGGTATTGATCAGTGCCGCTTTATTTTGCTCAGCTTTACGCACAAAATCAGGGTCAGCCAAGAAAGGACGGGCCATTGAAACCATATCAGCTTGGCCACTAGCCAGTATTTTTTCCGCTTGTTCAGGCGTGTTTATCCGGTTACATGTCACTACTGGCACCGTAAGATGCGATTTGATTTTTTCCGTCACCCAACTGAACGCCGCACGTGGTACTTGCGTGGCAATAGTCGGGATCCGCGCTTCATGCCAACCAATTCCGGTATTAATGATGGTCACTCCCGCTTTTTCTAATCCCTTAGCGAGCTGTAAGACCTCTTCAAAGGTACTGCCTTCTTCAACTAAATCGAGCATAGATAGACGGAAAATAATGATGAATTCTTTACCGACCGCTTCGCGTATCGCACGTACGACTTCAAGAGGAAAACGCATGCGATTTTCATAGCTACCGCCCCAATCATCGTAACGAACGTTCGTTCGTTTACAAATAAACTGGTTAATGAGGTAGCCTTCAGAGCCCATGATTTCAACCCCATCGTAACCCGCTAACTGAGCTAACTCAGCACTATGAGCAAAGGCTTGAATAGTATTACGTATCTGTCGAACACTCATTTCACTTGGGGTAAATTTAGCAATCGGCGCTTTAATCGCCGAGGCACTCTGTGCGAACGGATGCATCGCATAGCGTCCAGCATGCAATAGCTGCAGCGCAATCTTGCCACCATGACGGTGTACCGCCTCAGTCACCACTTGGTGTGCTTTGGCATGCTTAGTCTTGCTAAATTCAGCACTAAATGGATGCAATCGACCACGTAAGTTTGGCGAAAAACCACCGGTGACAATTAAGCCAACGCCACCTTTCGCTCGTTCTTCATAAAAAGCAGCCAATTTACTTAGTCCCTCTTTATGTTCTTCAAGTCCAGTATGCATTGATCCCATTAATACGCGATTACGCAGTTGAGTAAATCCTAAATCTAAAGGCTGTAATAGGTGTGGGTACATGGTGACATCACTTTTTTGTTATCTTTATGGTCGGACCAGAATAATCCTGCCCATAATAAAAATCAAACAAGTGTTTACATTTTTATAACACCGATCAATCTTGCTGTTGTTTGACCTTATGAGATCACGTAGGATGATAGGAATAATTATCGACACGCCGTCCTGCATTGCATCGGAGATACAATGAAACCACTATTTCGATTTATTGGGCTGATTTTCAAAGGGATTTGGAAAGTTATTACCTTTATTCGCCTTGCAATAACCAACCTTTTCTTTCTACTCAGTATTGCCGTTATCTATTTTCTCTATCTAAGTGCTGACTCATCCGCTCCAGTGGTTAAACAACCATCCGCCTTAGTCGTCAATCTATCTGGCCCAATTGTCGAGCAAAGCACTTCCCTTAACCCAATGGATTCGTTAACCGACTCTCTCTTCGGACGAGAAATGCCTCGAGAAAATGTCCTATTTGAGATTGTTGAAACACTGCGTTATGCCCAAAATGATGACAACATCACTGGTTTAGTCTTAGCTTTGCGTGACATGCCAGAAACCAATCTCACTAAGCTGCGTTATATTGCGAAAGCCATCAATGAATTTAAAGCCTCTGGTAAGCCAGTTTATGCGGTCGGTGATTTTTATAATCAAAGCCAATACTATTTAGCCAGCTACGCGGATAAAATTTATCTTGCTCCGGATGGTGCAGTGTTACTTCGTGGTTACAGTAGCTATAACCTTTACTACAAAAGCTTGTTAGATAAATTAAATGTCAATACTCACGTATTTCGAGTCGGTACTTACAAATCGGCTGTTGAACCTTTCATTCGTGATGATATGTCAGACCAAGCTCGTGAGTCTGCTTCTCAGTGGCTGAGCCAATTATGGGGGGCTTATATCGATGATGTTGCGACCAATCGCCATATTGACGCGCAAACTCTCAATCCAACGATGGACGAGTTTTTAGCGCTCATGAAACAGGCATCTGGAAATCTTGCCGATTTATCACTCAATATTGGCTTAGTCGATGAATTAGCGACCCGCCAACAAGTTCGTGCGCAATTGGCCGAGGTCTTTGGTCATCACGGCGAAGATAGCTACAACGCGATCAGTTATGATCAATATCGTCCAACAGTGAAACTTCGGGCTAGACCTCAAGCAAAAGATATCGCCGTTGTTGTCGCCAGTGGCGCTATCATGGATGGTAAACAATCACGCGGTAATGTCGGTGGCGATACTGTTGCTAACTTACTGCGTCAAGCGCGCAATAATGATCAAGTCAAAGCGGTCGTATTACGTGTCGATAGCCCTGGGGGCAGCGCATTTGCCTCAGAGGTGATCCGTAATGAAATTGAGGCGCTTAAAGCCGCAGGGAAACCCGTCGTGGCATCAATGTCCAGTTTGGCTGCTTCTGGTGGTTATTGGATTTCAGTGAGCGCTGATCATATTGTTGCTCAACCAACCACCTTAACCGGCTCTATCGGCATTTTTAGCGTCATTACCACCTTTGAAAAGGGGCTCAATCACCTTGGTATTTATACTGACGGTGTTGGAACCTCGCCATTCTCGGGTGTAGGGGTAACCACTGGATTGAATGAAAAAGTCAAAGACGCCATTCAAATGGGCATCGAAAATGGCTATCAACGCTTTATCTCTTTAGTCAGTGAACAACGTGGATTACCGTTAGAAGAGGTCGATAAAATAGCTCAAGGCCATGTCTGGACAGCAAAAGACGCGCAACAAGCGGGTTTAGTCGATACTTTAGGGGATTTTGATGATGCGATACAAATTGCCGCAGATCTCGCCCAATTAGAACACTACAACCTATATTGGATACAAGAACCACTTACACCAGCACAACGCTTTATCAAAAGCCTGTTTAGTGAAGCACACGCCCAACTTGGGGTTAACCTATCGAGCCTCATTCCAAGTGCTTTACAACCAACCACGCAGCAACTATTGCAAGATGCTAACTTATTGAGTCAATTTAATGATCCTAAAGGATATTATGCATTTTGCTTACCTTGCCAAATAGAATAATTGGCACCGTTGAACGCGAAAAAGAACAAGAGCTAACCACCTCTTTCTTGCGCAAAAACATCAAACCATAAAATAAGGGGCGCTTTGCAACAAGCGCCCCTTTTTATTGTAGTGGTTTTCGCTATAATTTTGGCTCTGTTCCCTACAATAAGCGTTGCCTCTATGACTAGAAAGCATATTTATATTGCCTACACAGGCGGTACCATTGGTATGAAAAAGTCGGATCACGGCTATGTTCCCGTGGCTGGATTTATGGAAAAGCAGCTAGCTGCCATGCCAGAGTTCCATCGTGATGAGATGCCAAAATTCACTATTCATGAATATGATCCTCTGATTGATTCTTCCGATATGACCCCTGAAGATTGGCAATTTATTGCCGATGATATTCGTGATAACTATGACAACTATGATGGCTTTGTTATTTTGCATGGTACGGATACCATGGCTTATACCGCATCAGCCCTGTCATTTATGTTAGAGAACTTAGGCAAACCCGTGATCGTTACTGGTTCACAAATCCCTCTTGCCGAACTGCGCTCTGATGGGCAAGCCAACTTACTCAATTCACTGCATCTTGCGGCCAATTATCCGATTAATGAAGTCACCCTATTTTTCAACAATCAGTTGATGCGTGGCAACCGAAGTACCAAATCGCATGCCGATGGTTTTAGCGCCTTTACGTCCCCCAATTTACCTCCCCTACTGGAAGCAGGAATCAATATTCAAATTAGTAAAGAGGTGACGGTGGGGGCAAAACCGGAAGGCGCATTTCGTGTACACAACATCACACCACAACCGATTGGTGTGATCACCATGTACCCAGGCATTTCACATGAAGTGATCCGTAATACATTACTGCAACCTGTCAATGCGATGATTCTTTTGACCTTTGGTGTCGGTAACGCGCCACAAAACCCACAACTATTGGCACATTTAAAAGAAGCCTCTGAACGGGGTGTGATTGTCGTTAACCTAACCCAGTGTTTGGCCGGTAAAGTAAACATGGGAGGATATGCGACAGGCTGTGCACTTGCAGAAGCCGGTGTGATCAGCGGCTATGATATGACACCAGAAGCCGCTCTCGCTAAATTGCATTTCTTACTAAGTCAAAATTTATCTTATCAAGAAATAAAACACAAAATGCAACAAGTGCTCCGTGGCGAGATGAGTTTATAAAAGTATGTGATGCTCACTCATGGCAAGCAGTAAATTGGCCTCCGAATAGGAGGCCAATCGTTCTTTACCTAAACAGGATCACATTACAGGCGGGCAAACAGTCGTATCCTCCAAGAAGACAACCATTATTCTTGGTTTGGATTGACACGAACGATATCTTCTTGCCCATCTTGGAAACGTTTTTTCAATTCTAGTTTCGATTTTAAGACCATTTCACCACCAACGCCTATACTCATATGGTCAGCCTCTACATTATGCCGAGATTGATACAACATCACAGCTTGCATACAAGAATCTCGCTGCGATTGAGAAAGTGGTGTACCTTCTGGCCACTTACCCGTTTCAACGGCAAACAGCAGACGTTGGTAAGCTTCCGGGGTGATAGCATCAACTAACTGATGGGTATCCATTATTTTATCCTTGATGACGAAATGACTGAGCATTACTAGCACCACAACAATAGCGACCTAGCGTAGCGAGTCAACACCAGCCAAATAAATAAGCGTATTGGATCACAAGTGATGATAATGAATGGGATAAAAATTAGCACACTGATTTTAATGACCGTGTTATTGAGCGGTTGCCTAGAGAATCGCAATAATACCGATAAACTGTGTAACGACAATCCAGGCCTACAGTGTGAAAAACTCAATTTAAACGATGGTCAATGCCGCTTACCTAGAACAGATTTAATCTGGCATCGTTTTGAAGTACTCAAAAACCCAACCGTCGATAATAAATTGGAAGAGTATCGACTCGTTCGACTCTATCGCCAATGTTTAGAGTTAGCCTCTCAAATTCAAGTACTTAATGACCCACTACTAACACAAAATCGTTTTAATGCTTTAGTACATTCAGGTGAAGAACTCGATAGATTAACCAAAGATCTTCGACAGATGCGCACTCCTCATGCACTGTATTTTTTATGGAGTCAAACGGGGGACAATATTGCTCGCCGAGAATTTCTTCGTATGGAAGGCTCACCAGAATTAGACACGGCTGAGATGCAATACGCGCTTGCAACTTTCTACATTTCGCGTGATCGAGAAAAAACCATTCAACTGCTCACTCGAGCTTTAGAGCTCAGCTCACCAAGAGCAATCAATACTGAGATTTTTCAGTCACTGGCTAGCACCCATCAGGCGCTTGGCCATCAAGAACTTGCCTACTTATGGGCAATGGTAGGTAAACAATTTGATGTCCCTGTTGCCTCTCCTGCCGAAATGGCGCTGCTTTATCCTTTTAATGCAGAACAGTTTCAACAGCTCGATAACCAAGCCAATCAGTTAGCACGAACGATTCGCCGAGGTGAGTTTTCTCGCCATAGTGTGCCGAGTTTTGATGGACGCTAAATGTAATATTTCAACCATCAATGACGAATTTTCACCCATTATTACGGCTTTTTGGTGAAAGTTAACGACACTGAATTAACGCAGAAACGCTCACCTGTCGTCGGAGGGCCGTCAGGAAATACATGCCCTAAATGGCTGTCACATTGCGCACACCGAATCTCCGTACGAGTCATTCCGTGACTGAGATCCTCTAAATATCGAATAGCCTCAGGATCCAGAGGCGCATCAAAACTAGGCCAACCGCAACCTGAATCATACTTGCTCTTCGAGCTAAACAGTGGAGCTTCACAGCAAGTACAATGATAAATTCCCGTTTGCTTATTATGCAGTAACTTACCACTAAAAGGAGCTTCTGTTCCCTGCTGGCGGCAGACATAATAGGCTTCCTCACTTAGGGTTTCTCGCCAGTAATCATCAGGCTTAATACTGTTTTTGCTCGAATCGTTGAACGCCATTCTTATTCCTCTTTACTTCACTCAACACGATGCTTTTTTATCTGCAAAACTTGCCTATTTTACACTTTGTAGCACATACTTTCTTTCCGAAATTCGAATGATATTTAACGTATAACACTCGACGTTAGACTGACTATTCTACGTCAATTGGTAGGGATAAAAAGCAGCATCAAGTCTAAATATTAACCACTTGCAACTGATTGTTAAAAAAAACGATGCTTTTTTTTGACTTTAAACAAGTTAAGTCCGATTATCTGTTGCAGACATTTACTGGATTCTGTAATTTTACTACCAGTTATCTTTAATCAGAAATTAAGTTGTGGAGCAACTATAATGACTATCAAAGTAGGTATTAACGGTTTTGGCCGTATCGGCCGTTTTGTATTCCGTGCAGCACAAGAGCGCAACGACATTGAAGTAGTTGGTATCAACGACCTTATCGACGTTGAATACATGGCTTACATGTTAAAATATGACTCAACTCATGGCCGTTTCAACGGTACCGTTGAAGTAAAAGATGGCAACCTTATCGTTAACGGTAAAACCGTTCGCGTTACTGCTGAACGCAACCCAGAAGATCTAAAATGGGACGCAATCGGTGTTGACGTTGTTGCAGAAGCAACAGGTCTATTCCTAGACGACGCCACTGCACGTAAGCACATCACTGCTGGTGCGAAGAAAGTGGTTCTAACTGGTCCTTCAAAAGACAAGACGCCAATGTTCGTAATGGGCGTTAACCACAACAGCTACGCTGGTCAAGACATCGTTTCTAACGCTTCTTGTACTACTAACTGTCTAGCGCCTATCGCTAAAGTACTAAACGACAAGTTTAGTATCGTGTCTGGTCTAATGACCACTGTTCACGCAACGACAGCGACTCAAAAAACTGTTGATGGTCCTTCTGCAAAAGACTGGCGCGGTGGCCGTGGTGCTTCTCAAAACATCATCCCATCTTCAACTGGTGCAGCAAAAGCAGTAGGCGTTGTTCTTCCTGAACTAAACGGCAAACTAACTGGTATGGCTTTCCGCGTACCAACGGCTAACGTATCTGTTGTTGACCTAACTGTTAACCTAGAGAAAGGCGCTTCTTACGCTGAAATCTGTTCAGCAATGAAAGAAGCTTCTGAAGGCGAACTAAAAGGCGTACTAGGCTACACTGAAGATGCAGTTGTATCTCAAGACTTCATCGGTGAAGTGCAAACTTCTGTATTCGATGCTAAAGCAGGTATCGCGCTAACTGATAACTTCGTTAAAGTTGTATCTTGGTACGACAACGAAATCGGTTACTCAAACAAAGTTCTAGACCTAATCGCTCACATCTCTAAGTAATGTCGTGATTAGCGAAGTCATTCGTTGAGCAACAAAATTAACTAAAAGGCGGCCACAGTGTCGCCTTTTTCGTCTTTTTTATTCACGAGATCTTGTTAGCCCTTTACCATCGATATTAAGTGCTGAATGTCTTAATATCCAAACATCAGGAGCTTATCTTTATGGATTTACTACCACTTCCAAGCCTAACGGTACTTTCTGACTGCGTCACGATTGTTGAACAGGATAACGTAAAAATCGTTCGCGTTATTCATGATAAAGCGGTAGCCGGTATTGCGCTGCACGGTGGTCATGTCGTGTCTTTTCAACCTACCGGTCAAGACGACATGATCTGGATGAGCGATAAAGCCATATTTGATGGAAAAGCAGCACTACGAGGCGGAATCCCCATTTGTTGGCCATGGTTTGGCCGCATAGCGACTCCAGCTCATGGCTTTGCCCGCTCAAGTCAATGGCAACTCATCGAACATCGGGAAAACGAGCAAGGGGTGATCGTCGTCCTTGGTCTCGACAGTAACCAGCAAACTCGCTCAATATGGCCGCATGAATTCCAACTTCGTCTGTCTATCGAAATCTCTGATAGCTTAACCGTGCGTTTGGCCATTAAGAACACCGACCAAAAGGCATGGGCCTTTTCAGGGGCTCTGCACAGTTACTTAAATGTGGCTGATGTACGAGAAACAACCATCACTGGAATGGGCAGTGACTATATTGATAGTCTGCAAAACGATCAGTGTTGCCAAGGGGGAAAAACACTAACCCTACACGATAGCATTGATCGGGTTTATACTAAGCCACACGCTCACATTCAAGTGCGGGATCATCAACGTCAGCGTACTTTAGTAGTAGAAAATCAAGGGCATAACTCTGCTGTGCTTTGGAACCCTTGGATTCAAGGTGCTCAATCAATGACTGATATGCAAGACGATGGTTATCTGACCATGCTTTGTGTCGAATCAACTTGGCATGCACCGAGCCTTGCTGAAGGTAAAACACTACAGCCAGGTGAGACTCATCACCTAAGTACACGGATTACGGCTTAATCTTGATTAGGGCGATAGTAACGCCCTTTTTATTTCGAATAAATATCGCTAAACTTGCCGACTTGATTTTCTCTTCGAGAGCGTTATGACTTATCAATGCCCCCTGTGCCACCACTCGTTAACTCTTCATCAACGCAGCTATCACTGTGCAAATCATCATCAGTTTGATCAAGCTAAAGAAGGCTATGTCAATTTGATGCCTGTACAGCATAAACGTTCAAAAGATCCCGGTGACAACAAAGCAATGATGCAGGCAAGGCGACGCTTTCTCGATGGAGCGCATTATCACCCAATGCGCAGTGCAGTGAGCGATCTATGCTCTCGTTACTTGGTCAATACCAACCACCAATTACTCGATATTGGCTGTGGTGAAGGTTATTACACCCAATATATTGCTAGTGCGTTACTTGAACAAAGCCCTCAAGCTAATACCTATGGTCTGGATATCTCGAAAACAGCGATTCGTTTTGCTGCGAAACGTTATCCACAGGTGGACTTTGTTGTCGCCTCCAGCCATCGCTTACCATTTGCCGATAAATCTTTAAACGCTATCGTGCGCATCTATGCGCCTTGTAAAACAGAAGAGCTGCAGCGCGTTCTTGACGATAATGGCGTAGTCATAACCGTCACCCCAGCGGCTCGCCACCTTTATCAGCTCAAAGCGTTGATCTATCCGCAAGTACAACTGCATGACGAAACAGCAGAAATCATCGATGGTTTTGAGTTAAAACATCAAGAATCGCTGCACTACACTATGACACTGTCAGGAACAGAGGCGTTTGACCTGCTACAAATGACGCCTTTTGCTTGGCGCGCGAGTGATCAACTACGTCAAGATCTGCCATTAACACCCCAGTTTGAGTGTGAGGCTGATTTTATGATTCGAGTTTATCAAAAGTTTTAATTGATAATAATTATCACTACATTGATAATTAACTTGGCCTCCAGTAGACTGCTGGCTCATTATTGGAGGCTTTATGCGTATTTTTATCCCCCTTGCACTATCGATATGGCTCATCGGCTGTAGCGCTTCGAACTCTCGTCAAATCAGTGACTTTTACGACTATCAACTGGCTTCGCCTCAAGGAGAGTCGCTAGCATTATCCCAGCTTCCCAATGCGATTAAACGAGCAGATGTGATCTTAGTCGGAGAATGGCATACCCACAGTGCTATCCATAAGTTTCAAGCCGATTTACTGCGAACGTTGATTGAGCAACATCGCTCCATCGTTCTTTCTATGGAACAATTTTCTCGAGATAGCCAACCTTATCTGGATCAATATTTACAAGGCGAGATTGGTGAGCAATACCTTATCGAGCAAAGTAACACTTGGCCAAACTATGCCAGTGATTATCGTCCACTTGTTGAGTTAGCGAAACATCATCAAAGGCCAATTATTGCCGCCAATGCACCAAAAAATATGGTTCGTTGTATTGGCAAACAAGGTATTGAATATTTAGATAGGCTACCTAAAGAACAACGTCATTGGGTCGCAAAAGAGATTAACCTCAATGACTCCCCTTACAAAGCTCGTTTTATGGCCTCAATGCATCACGGTAAACCAGCTCAACATGAGCAACAATTTGCCGCCCAAATGACTTGGGATGAGACCATGGCGGAAAGTATTGTCGATTATCTTGCCGCTCATCCACATCAACAAGTAATGCATATTGCCGGCGCTTTCCACATTCAACAAGGATTAGGTACTGCAGCAGCAATTCATCAACGCAACCCGAATTTAAGCATCGCTATCATCACCCCAACCTGTCAAATCACTGAGCAATCAAGCGATTTTCAGCTACTCGTCTTGCCCATGCCGATTCGTTATCTACAGCCAGCTCACCAATGGCAAGCGATTGAGAGACTCAAAAATCGTAATCTAGATCTCAATTGTGATTAAAATATGCACCTATTAGTCTAACAGGCATACTGTTTGCTTATTAATCAACATTCGCCAAATGTGCAAAAAATGCACAAGTTTTTTTACGCTTGGCCGATATGGGTATTATCGACACGATTTCACGCTACTGATAGCGTGTCATGGTACATAAGTTGCACTTGCTTATGTACCATGACTAAAGGTTAACGTCGTAAGGATATAAGTTAACCGATATTCAATCCGTGATCGATGAACTGCGTTGCTATTGATTAAGGAGAATACAATGAATCCTGTTACCTCTGGTGCTCCACAGACCTATTCCGCCAAAGGGACGGCTTCCTCTGTCATGCCAATGACTAGCGATAATGCCAATGATCTCCAACAAGCCAAAGCAGAACCGAATAAAGTCACCCTATCCGAAGAAGGCAAAGCGCTGCTTGCTGCTTTGCAACAGCTCAATGACTCGGAACAAGATCAAGAGCAACAGCCTGAAGCACAACCCAAATCGGGTACAGCAAAAGCCTTTACCTATGGTGCACTAGGAATGGGGCATCCAGATCAAACTACAGAACCGACGAATAAAGCCTATACTGCGGGAAAATACCTTTCTGCAGCAGCAAAAATTGGTGGCCTTGTACTTCTACTCGCTTGAATAGATTTGTGGCTTTATTTGCTCAACACGAGTCGGTACACTTAGCCGTTGTTGATTAATAGTAACGACTTGAAAGTCTCTGCAGTCGCAAATAACCAGCGCTTGGTCAAGAAAAGCCTTATCGGCTTAACGTGGTACTGAACTGCCGCCTTCAATTCGTATCGAAACACTACCTGATTGTATTGGACTAACCATGACACGACTATCTCTACAAGAGCAAATGCTCAAAGCGGGCCTTGTGAATGAAAAAAAACTTAAAAAAGCCCAAAAAAGTTCGAAGAAATCACGCGTACAAGCGCGAGAGGTAAAAGCCGCCGTTGAGGCAAATAAACAAGAGCAAATAGAACGTGATAAGGCATTAAATAAACAGCAAAAAGAACAATTGCTGACCAAGGAAATTCGCGCTCAAGTGAAACAGTTAATTGAAATGAATAAACTGCCGCACAATAACGGAGATATTCAATATCACTTTACCGATGGAACGTTGGTCAAAAAACTCTACGTTGATAACCCTACTCGTGATCAACTCAGTAAAGGTCATCTCGCGATTGCTCGTTATGAAGAGAGTTACGCCATCATTCCTAATATTGTCGCTCAGAAAATTTGGCAACGTGATGAGAACAGTATTATTCCTCTACCAGAAGAAGATAAACAAGCCCATGATGAAGAAGACCCTTACGCTGATTTTGTCGTCCCTGATGATTTAATGTGGTAGAGCCGCAGAATAGACCCACTTATCGCCACCGCTCTTCGACTTTTAACGATTACAATCACTCTCGATAATTAATCTATGAGGGTCAATCAAACCTATTGCAGAAAGGCTGCAATAGGCAGAATTTGGATAAAAAAAAGGGGCTCCGAGGAGCCCTGAATCGAAAAAAGTGATAGCAAAGGGGGAAAGGACTTTTGAGCTACAGGTGCGCTATAAGCTCTTTGGGTCTGAACCATTGCTGCCATTCAAACGCTGTAGTTCCCAACTCTACAGGTTTGAACTTTCACTTGACGCAGTACAACCCTTACAATACCGCGTATGACTTACATCCTGTATGTTATGTTGATCCGTCGACAAAAATGTACTGGTTATTACTCTGTGTTGTGTTTCGCAAACTATCCCACTATAGATTCACGCCCAACCTGTCTGAATACTTAACCCGAACCCACACCATCGAACCATAATGTGGGCATGTGATTACTATAAGTAATTCGATGTATCCATGTTGTATAGATAAAGCGTAGGCGTATATAATTTTTATAAAGAAAGAAGATCGCGCATGATATATTCAAGTCCATCTGATACGAAGATGATGCGAGTCAGTGCTTAACCATCAAACCCCATCCACTAAACGATAACCCACCCCTGTTTCAGTAATAATGTGCTTTGGTTGAGCAGGAATATCTTCGATTTTATGACGCAATTGAGCGACGTGAATACGTACATAATGGTGATGCTCTATATAGTTACTTCCCCATACTTCTTTTAAAATTTGCTTATGAGTCAAAACCTTACCCATATTCTTGGCCAGTAATTTGAGAATGTTGTATTCGGTTTTTGTTAACTTAACCACTTGTCCATCTTTGGTCACACGCTGTAAAGCTAAATCAATCACGACTTGGCCAAATTGATACTGTACTAACTCCTGCTGATCGGGTTGTTCAAATAAGCGCAAGGCAACTCGAATCCTCGCCAGTAACTCCTCACTCCCAAACGGCTTAGTCAAATAATCGTTGGCACCAGCATCAAGGGCGAGCACTTTATCGGTCTCTCGTTCTCGAGCTGAGATGATAATGATGGGGGTCTGTGTCCAGCTACGCAACTCTTTGGTCAGCTCAATCCCATCTTTATCCGGTAATCCTAAATCTAATAAAATAAGATGGGGATTCCAATTGGCGATCAACGCAACCCCCTGCTCTGCCGATGAAGCGGTTTTGACTTGATATTGATAACCTGTGATCAGGACATTTAAAAAACGCTGAATAGGTGCTTCATCTTCAATAATTAAGATTTTTATTTCACTGTTCATACAGTTCCTTTAAATCATACAATCGACAAGGAATACTCACATTAAAACAGATGCCACCGCTCGCAAGGTTATGCGCGCTGATCTCACCTCGGTGAGCTAAAACAATCACCTGACAAATTGCCAAGCCCAACCCAGTACCATCTTTTTGCTGATCATTGAGTCGATAAAATCGTTCAAAAATACGTGTTAATTCTGGCTCCGGCACGCCCGGCCCATTATCCGCTACCGTTAAAATGAACCGTCCGTTAGTATAATCGGTCGTGATCGTAATTTGGCTGTCTCGCGGAGTATACTTAATGGCATTTTCAAGTAAATTTAAAATAACTTGCTCAATCAACAAGCTGTCTAATTCAACCAGCATCGGCGTACTGGTAAACTGAATGTGATGATCGGTCAGTCGTGAATTCAGTATCGCTAATACGCTGCCAATCAGCTCTTCTGGCTCAACCCAATCAAGCTTAGGGACCAAAGCACCTGTGGTATAACGGGTAATATCGAGCAGCTTAGTTAAACTACGATTTAGCCTACGCCCTTGCTCGGCAATGGACTGTAATAGTTCATCTCGAATCGTCGAAGATAAAACAACACCGTTATCAGCTAAGGTCGTAGCCGCACCAATAATCGTCCCTAAGGGTGTTTTAAGATCATGAGAAACTGATGCTAATAAGGTACTGCGCATCGATTCTAATTGATTGGCGGCTTCCACTTGAGCTAACGCTTGATTGGCCTGAGATCGCGCTAACGACAAACTCAATAAAGATAAAACCCAAGGCTCAACACGTTGTGGCGGCTGATCGGTTTGTATCACTAATGCCCCCAACTCTCTCTCACGATCTTTTAGCCAATATACCGATGCCGCTGATAACGGCTGATTAGGCTGCCAACTGTCGATATCTGACAAAGTCCATTGTTCATGTTGGGCGACTAGTCGCCAGTCTGGGGAGGACAAAAACACAGCGCCACGTAATGCTGACTCTTTGCTCAAAAATTGCACCGTTGCTTGCGCGATTTGCTCACTAGTGCGTAGCGCCGAAAGATGGCAAGCTAACTGGTAATATTTTTTATGCTTGTATTGCAAGCGTTTATTTTTCTGTATTTCCTTCCGTTGTGACTGTGTTATATTAATCGCGAATATCCCACTAAAGACCATCACCGCATAAGTAATGATGTGCTGTGCATTCTGAAATCGGAACGAGTGATAATCCGGTAACAGAAAGTAATGAAAGATAATGACCCCAGCTAAAGTCATTATGTAAGCATGGCTAGGCCGAAGTACCGATGCGCTTAATATGTTTAGTAACAAGAACAACATCGCCATATCGGTCTCTATCATAGCTTGGCGGTAAATCACCCCGATGACGGTTATCAAACCGTACAGCAATATCAGTATGATGATTTTATATCCATCGTACTTTTTCAGCATGTTCTGCATCTTAACCATTTTATTTCTCGTGTTTTCGTCACGTTAAGTGAGGGAATCATACTTGTTTAGCCTTAAGTCACAACCATTGTGATTAACCAGAGGTTCCAGAGTGATGAATTGGATTACTGATGCGAATACCGCGGTAGCTCAAGTTGCTTACCAATTAAGTGAAGTGATCGCCGTTTACCCGATCACCCCTAGCACAACTATGGCAGAAAAATGTGAGTCATGGGCAGCACAAAAACGACCTAATCTTTTAGGGGAAGTACCTCAGCTGATTGAAATGCAATCGGAAGCAGGAACCATTGCTGTTGTACATGGCAGCGCAATGAGTGGGGCATTAGCAACAACCTTTACCTCATCACAAGGTTTATTACTGATGATACCAACCTTGTACAAACTGGTTGGTGAATTGACGCCATGCGTGATTCACGTTGCGGCGCGTGCTTTAGCTACCCATGCTTTATCGATTTTTTGTGACCATTCAGATGTGATGAGCATAAGACAAACCGGCGTTGCCATGTTATGTGCAACGGATGGCCAGCAAGCGCAAGATATGGCATTGATCGCAACGCTTTCTTCCTTGCGTTGCCGCTTGCCGTTTATTCATTTTTTTGATGGATTCATTACCTCTCATGCTCTGACCAATCTTATTGCTCTTGATGAGCAAACCATTAAGCAATTACTTTGCAGTGATGATCTACTTGCGTTTCGTCAGCGAGCGTTAACCCCTGATAGGCCAAGCCTACGCGGTGCAACCGCAGATAGTGATAGCTATTTCCAATGCCGAGAAGCGCAAAATAGCTATCATCAACAAACGCCATTTATCGTACAAAGCATCATGGATGACTTTGCCGCGCATACTGGACGACAATATCATTTAGTCAGTTATACTGGTCACCCACAAGCAACCCAGGTTATTGTGGCACTTGGTTCCGTCACCGAAACCCTGAAAAGCTATGTTGATCAACAGGTCAATCTCGGCCAGAAAGTTGGCGTGATCAGCATACATCTTTATCGCCCTTTCCCCAGTGAAGCGCTGTTAGAAGCCCTGCCAGATACTGTGCAACAAATCGCAGTGTTAGATAGAACCAAAGAGCCAGGATCGAGCGGAGAACCATTATATCTTGATGTATTACATGCATTACAAACCCTGCCTCGCTCGATTGCTTTATATCGTGGTCGATATGGGTTAGCTGGAAAACCCTTTTATCCTGAAGATGCTGAACAAATTTTTAATATGCTTTCAGCTCCTCAAGCGCAACAAAAAAGAGAATTTGTGATCGGTATTTCCGATGACAAAACAAATCTTAACTTACCCATCGCCCAATTCACTCATAATGACGATCATTTACAACAAGTGCTTATGTATGGTTATGGGGGAGATGGTAGCGTTTCCGCTGGGAAAAACGTGCTTAAGGTTTTAGGTCAACATTATCAATCGAACGTCAATGCGCAATTTGAGTACGATTCAAAAAAATCACGGAATATTACCACCACGCACTTACGTTTTTCATCACAGCCGATTCGAACGCCTTACCCAATCCGTCAAGCGCAGCTCATTTCACTGAGCCAAGAAGGGTTATTACGGGATGTAGACATCAGTACTCACCTCGCTCATCGCGCCATTTTACTGATCAATACTAATAAAACAGGCAGTGAGCTGTGGTATAAACTTCCGACGTCACTACAAGCCGTAATTCAAGCGAAACAAATTCGTGTGATCAGCCTTGATGCCGATCAACTAGTGGCACAACATCAGCTTAATAATAAAACCAGTGTGGTCATGCAGGTCGCGACTACCCTACTGTTAACCAATCAACAAGATAACCAAGCCCTGCTTACCCAACTGCGCAACCTATGTGAACAACAGTTACAAGGAAAGCCAGCCGAGCTGATTGCACAAAGTATTGCGTGTATCGAAGCCACACCAGAGAATATTAATTACAATCCTTTTGCTGCTCATGTCGCCTCTAGCTTTATCGCCCCAACGCCATGTGCTTCTGCAGAACCCTTATCGTTAGTTGAACAACTACTCGCTAGACAAGGAAATAGCTTACCAGTTTCTGCCTTTCCCGCCGATGGTTGCTGGTCAACCAACACATCACATCTCGAAAAAAGGGATATTTCCGAGCAGCTACCTGTCTGGTCGGAAGATTTATGCACTCAATGTGGTTACTGCGTCGCGATTTGTCCGCACTCAGCCATTCGAGCGAGAATTGTCGAGCCAACAGAAAGCGAAGATTTATCACCATTAAAAACCATGCCTTACCGCTCTCGTCATCAACCAGATGCTATCTATACTTTGCAAGTATCGCCGAACGATTGTACTGGCTGTCAGCTGTGCGCTAATGTTTGTCCTGGTAAAGATAAGAAAAATCCTGAACGTAAATCCTTGATGATGGTCGCCAAACCCGATTGTTATGATCAGGAGGTAGGCCGATTTGAACGCTTTGAAGCCTTACCAACACAAAATATTTATCAACAAGAACGTATTGATGTCAAAACGCTCCAACACGTTGAACCTTACTTTGAATACCCCAATGCCTGCGCAGGATGTGGTGAAACTGCCTATATCCGCACCCTAACTCAACTGTTTGGCGACAGACTGTATATTGCTAACGCAACCGGATGCTCTTCTATCTTTGGTGGTAACTTACCAACAACACCTTATAGTCAAAATGCGGATCGACGAGGGCCGGCATGGGCGAATAGCTTATTTGAAGATAATGCCGAGTTTGGTCTGGGTATGAAGCTGGCTGTCAAAGCTCTTCAATCACGAGCAGAGCATGTATTAGCCCAACAAGGGGGGACGGATAACATTCAAGCGTTGAATATTCCTGAACGTCGCCAGCAAATTCAAGCTTTGCAAAATCAGATTGAAGCACAACCTCAGCACGCTGAGTTGCATCTTCTTTTAGATTACTTAGTTGAAAAACAAGTATGGCTAATCGGCGGTGATGGCTGGGCCTACGATATTGGATTCGGTGGACTCGATCATGTACTGAGAAGTGGTGAAAATATCAACATATTAGTGCTTGATACTCAATGCTACGCCAATACTGGGGGACAAAAGTCTAAATCAACCCCACAAGGCCAAACGGCGAAATTATGCAGCGAGCCTAATCCAAATCCAGCGAAAGATTTAATTGAGCTTTACCGCCATGTCCCCGGTGTTTATGTGGCTAGAATTGCACTAGCGGCTAATATGAATCACACCATTAAGACCTTAAAAGCCGCGGGTGAACACCAAGGTCCATCTTTAGTGATCGCATACTCACCCTGTATTGAACACAATTATGACTTAGCACACAGCGCCGAGTTTACTCGCAACTTAGTTAAAAGTGGCGACTGGCCACTCTATGCCGAAGTCGGAGGAAAAGTTACTGAATAACAGCGATAAAACTCAAACCAGCTAGCATAAATATCACTTTACTGGTTGGTTTGAGCCACTTAAGGAAATAAAAACTCCTTTTTTGCTCGTATTTTATTCACTTGAAATCAAAGGGACTTTACAAGCACGAAGAAGCCTTATATCATTCCCGCCACACGGAGAGATGGCTGAGTGGTTGAAAGCACCGGTCTTGAAAACCGGCGATGGTTAATAGCTATCCTAGGGTTCAAATCCCTATCTCTCCGCCACATTCTAAGCCCCTGAGTAATCAGGGGCTTTTTCGTATCTATCTCCCAACGATTCCCTTATCAAGGACACACACCTTAATCTCAAGCTTAAAAGACATACACTTATAAATCATCCGATAACGCTGTGATCCATTTAAAAACTAACCTTGATGTGAAATTCAGAAACTGCCTTACTTAGATTTAAAAGTAAAACATCAAATAGTTGAGTGATTTTAATATGAGGAACTACCGCAAGCACAATGGCCGACCGGTATTTTATAATGAGAGTGGAAGGTGTCCGTGCTGCTTATTCCAACAGGTAAAGCTGTACTTTATGTTTATTAAACGCCACTTTCGCTATTGCCGCTTGCTGCCGAGTACCAATAGCTGTCGCACGCGACTTCTCTAGACCAGTGCAGATTTTTAGCCAATCCCTTGAATTAAAACTTAACCGTAACAGAATATTAGGCATTTTATCACTCAAAGACATTTTCCCATCTCGAAATTGGCGAGCGGTCCAGTCAACCAACTCTAAGTAATCCATTAGACGAAAAGGGATCTCCTCTTTAGGCTCATTAGCTGGATTACCAATAAACGGATGCAAACAAGGCGCTGTCACTACATTATTATTTAGCGCATCTATTCGGGCTTTTAGCGAAGTAAATTCACTGCGTTCTGGGATATTGGTAATCCCCGCTCGAATAGGGTTTAAATCGACATAAGCCATTGCCGCAACCAGTGCTTTTTCATCCAATAACGCTTGGCTTTTAAAGCGGCTCTCCCAGAAATGCCCGGTACAATTATCTTCTCGATTAGCTTGACAAGCGATATCGTAATTAAGCTCTTTCATAAACCAACTTAAGCTCGATAACCTTGCTCGCCAAACTTCAATTAATTCAATGCAGCGTCTTTCTTCTATCTGACCAGTCAGCTGCTTATTTTTCCAGCGTTGGATGAGTACTGGCAGTTTATGGATTTGACTCCAACGCTCAACAACTTGATGAAGTGTAAGCTTTAACGCCTTTTCTTGATTAATGTTAACCACTAAGTGGTAGTGATTACTCATGATTGCGTACGCACAAATATCAATGCAATACACATGGGTTAATGCATAAATTTTTTGTTCTATCCATTCTCTACGATGTTCGTAACAGCGATTAGTGATAATATCTTTCCCACATAAAAAGCTGCGCCTAACACAGCGAGAAACACAGTGATAATAAGAGGTCACATCTGTAGAAACGAGTTGTTGCCTGGCCGTGGTCAAAGTCATGTCTCCTATCTTGCTTGGAGAAACCTTAACAACAAATGGTCAATAAATGTGCTAGCGTGCTACCAAAAAACTAGAAATCATACTTTTTCCATACTTTTGGTGTGTGTCCTTTTAAAAGGGGTATTGTGTCCTTTTAAAAGGAGTATAAGATCAGGTTAGATGCGATCGATGGGAAAACTTATGACGATAACCTTGGCTACGATTAACCTATTTAACTACTTAGAACCACCCAACGCGTTTTATCAATTTGATAATATTTATTCTCATGAACAATGGCAGAGAAAAAACGCTTGGTTTACCACAAAAATTCAGCAATTAAATGCCGATGTGATTGGTTTTCAAGAAGTCTTTAGCTTTGCAGCGCTGCGCCAACAAATGAATGCGTTGGGTTACCCGCACGTAGTGTGTGTCGACAGCCCGATCATTGAGGATGGGTACATTTATCGCCACCCGGTGGTTGCGCTTGCTTCTCGCTATCCGTTAACTCAAGTAAGTCCATTACAAGCTTTTTTACCTGAGCAAAAACAAGCGTTCAGTTTTCATCGTATTCCTCTGCACGCGACGATTGAAGTCCCAAAAATTGGGGCTATCGATGTCTATGTCGTGCACTTTAAATCTCAGCGCGCCACAGAAGCAGCCCAAACACCGAACAATCTCGTAGAAGAATGGCAACAAGAAACCCTTGGTCGTTGGTTATCTACCGTGCAACGTGGTTTTGAGGTGAATTTAACCCATCAATACATTGTGCATACACGTCAGAACACTCAACGTCCATTTGTATTGATGGGAGATTTTAATAAATCTTTGCATCATGAAGAGTTTCAAGGGCTGATGTCTCAAGCCTTGTATCGTAAGCCTGAGACACAAGAACCGTTGAGTGATTATGTGTTTTATGATAGCTGGGATATTTATAGCAAGGGCAGCGAGCAAACACGCCAAGCCACGCACTACGCTGGCGCTAGCGGATCTGTGCTCGACTACATTCTGCTTTCTGCTGATTTTTCCCCTTTCGCTTCGAGCTATAAAGGCCATGTCAGCCACTACACGGTTTTCGATCAGCACCTGATTAATCCAAGCTTTGCCGATGACAGCTTCAGTACCGATCATGCTTTAGTCGCGGTCACCATCACGGTTTAATCGTTACTCAATAGCGTTCTACCAAACCGGTATGACTGACAACGCTACCTCCAGAAAAATCTCACACAAGCTTTGCTCTGCGCCCGCTTTTGGTCTTTAATATCGCCAGACTCAAACTAAAAATAGGAAAGCAATATGTCGTCAGATTTTTACGGCACCAGTGCCAATTACGCACGTAAAGAAAGTGGTTACCGAGAAAAAGCGCTCAAACTATATCCGTGGGTGTGTGGTAAATGCGCTCGGGAATTTGTGTACTCCAATTTACGTGAGTTAACCGTGCACCATAAAGATCATGATCACACCAATAATCCCGAAGATGGCAGCAATTGGGAACTACTTTGTTTATATTGCCATGATCATGAGCATTCAAAGTATCTCGAACATGAACGTTACGGCGTTGAGTCAACGGCTAAGCTTGATGAGCACCAAAGCGCGACTTACAACCCGTTTGCTGATTTAGCTAAAATGATGAAGAAATAACTAGACGACTGGTCTAGTTATTTCTATAGTGTCGTCATGAACACGAAAACCAATGATACTCGCCAACATATTTTAGATGTCGGCTACCAACTGGTAGTGAGTAAAGGCTTTACCAATGTTGGCTTATCCGAATTGTTAAAAACCGCCGATGTACCAAAAGGCTCGTTTTATCATTACTTTAAATCGAAAGAGCAATTTGGCGAGGCATTAATCAATGATTACTTTGCTGATTACTCACAGCGAATTCATGCCCTATTTGCCGACCAACACGGCACCGCTTACCAGCGATTAATGCGTTATTGGCAATACTGGTATGAGCAAAGTGAAGGTCAGTGTCATGCGCAGCGTTGTTTAGTGGTCAAGTTAAGTGCTGAAGTCGCCGATCTTTCTGATGCGATGCGCATCGCACTATTGAATGGGGCGAATGCCATTATCCGTGCGATTGCTCAATGTATTGAGCAAGGGGTCAATGAAGGCTCAATTGACGTTCAGCACAGCCAACTAACCGCTGAGCTACTGTATAATTTGTGGATTGGCGCTAGCCTACTGAGCAAACTACGCCAAGATAATCAAGGACTTGCCCAAGCGCTACTCACTACTCGGCAAATTTTACAAGGTAAACCCGCGAGCTAAATAATAACGCTCGCCTAATGATAAAGTACCGCTATTTCGATAGCGGTTTTTTACCCACTCACATTAGACGACCGGTCTAATTTGACAACTGGAATTTGATGTATGACGCAAACAATCAACCGCCAAATCGTACTCGCTTCTCGGCCACATGGTGCTCCAACAGACAGCAACTTTCGTTTACAACACGTGGCCAAACCAACACCAGCGCAAGGTGAAGTATTACTGCGCACCATTTACCTTTCTCTCGATCCTTATATGCGTGGACGCATGAGCGATGCTAAGTCTTATGCCCAACCTGTTGCGATTGATGATGTGATGGTCGGTGGCACTGTGTGCCAGATTGAAGCTTCTCATCACCCAGATTTTACTGTTGGTGAGTGGGTACTTGCTTATACCGGATGGCAAGACTATGCCATTTCAAATGGTGAAGGCTTATTGAAACTCGGTAATGCCCCGAAAACGCCTTCTTACGCATTAGGCGTGATGGGGATGCCTGGTTTTACTGCTTACATGGGACTGCTGGATATTGGTCAGCCTAAAGCAGGAGAAACCTTGGTTGTCGCCGCAGCAACGGGACCGGTTGGCGCAACCGTTGGCCAAATTGGCAAAATTAAAGGTTGCCGGGTAGTAGGCATTGCAGGAGGAGCAGAAAAATGCCGCTATGCCAAACAAGTTCTAGGATTTGATGAGTGCCTTGATCATAAAGCGGATGATTTTGCTCAACAGCTCAGCCAAGTATGCCCACAAGGCATCGATGTTTACTATGAAAATGTCGGCGGTAAAGTCTTTGATGCAGTTCTGCCGCTGCTAAATACTTCAGCTCGTGTGCCTGTCTGTGGCTTGGTTTCTCAATATAACGCGACTGCCTTACCCGCTGGCCCTGATCGCCTCCCCTTACTGATGGCGACTTTACTGACTAAACGCATTCGCATGCAAGGCTTTATCATCTTTGATGATTATGGCGATCGTTATAGCGAATTTGCTCACCAAATGAACCAATGGCTCAAGGAAGGAAAAATCCAATACCGCGAGCAAATCATCACTGGATTAGACAATGCGCCACAAACTTTTATCGGTTTATTGGAAGGTAAAAACTTTGGCAAAGTCGTCATTGAAGTCAATCAACCACTTTCAATCTAAAAGGAATTGCTCATGATCACCCTGCACCATCTTAATCAATCACGCTCAAAGCGTATTATTTGGTTACTGGAAGAATTGAGACTCGACTATCAAATTGTCGCTTATCAACGGGATAAATCTACTTTTCTCGCACCACCGGAACTAAAAACTGTACACCCTCTCGGTAAATCTCCGGTGCTTGAAGATGATGGGTTGATCGTCACCGAATCGGCTGCCATCACCGATTATTTAATTGAAAAATACGGCCAACAATTTGCCCCGCAACGTGGCAGTATTGATTACGTTAACTATCAACAATGGCTACATTTTGCTGAAAGTTCTGCAATTTTACCGTTATTACTACAAATGTTTGTCGCCAAAGATGGTTGCCAGACCAACTTTTTAAAAGGCTATGCTGATCACGAAGCGGCGCAAGTGATGGGCTATTTTGACCAATCTTTAGCAGGTAAAACCTATTTAGTTGCCGAGCGGCTTACCGGAGCCGATATTATGATGTCGTTTATTGCAGAATTATTAGTAAAAGATGGTGTGATCGACAACTATCCCAATATCGCGCGTTATTTACGCCAGCTAGCTACTCATCCAGCTTATCAAAAAGCCAATCAAATTGAAGCGCAACATGCTTAGTGCAACATTAAGGTTCCACATTGCACAATATATCGCCAAACCACTTGCCGTTGCAGGTAAGTGGTAAGTGAGATTACCCCCAATGGCATAGACAAACGGTGCCATTGGGGTAAACGAACTCAGCCAACATAGCAGCATCTCAAAGTAAGAAGGAGATAGATTCATACTGTGTTATTGACTGATAGTCGCTAATTTAACGCCTATCCTGTCGCCAATAGACTAAACTAGAACTATCCATAGTGACCATTAAGAAGCGCCATTGATGCAGAACGAATCGATTTTAAAGCATCACACCACACCATTTTATCCCGAGACTCAGATACCACTTTCGGAATTAATGTTGGCATTAACTACCGCGCTAGATATGACGGAAGGACAGCCACCAGAGCATTGTATTCGTTGCTGCTGGATTGGTATGCATATAGGTCAAGCCATTGGCCTAGATGAGAGGCAACGCCACGATCTGTTTTTTACCTTATTACTCAAAGATGCGGGCTGTAGTAGTAACGCGGCACGTATTTGTGAATTGTACATGACTGATGATCGTACATTTAAACGTAATTACAAAACCATCGGCACCAGTTTATCCAGCGCGATAAACTTTGTCATCAGGCATGCCGGCGCTGGGCAAAGTTGGGTCGAAAGGATCAGCACCACACTGGATATTTTGAAAAATGGCGGAGATTACGCCCAAGAGTTAATTCAAACCCGCTGCACGCGAGGGGCGGATATTGCTCGTGAGCTACGCTTTTCTGAGCCCGTTGCACAAGGCATACACAGTTTAGATGAACATTGGGATGGCAGTGGAAAGCCCGAGCAGTTACAACAAGATCAAATCCCACTTTACTCCCGTATTGCCCTGCTCTCTCAAGTCGTGGACGTATTTCAATACCAACACAATCTCGCCGCAGCTTTACAAGAAGTGCAATCACGCAGTGGTCAATGGTTTGATCCAACGTTAGTGGATACCCTACTCTCCATTGCTCAAACCCAATCCTTTATTGATGGTCTAAAAGCACAAGATATACGTCAAAGAGTCATGGCAATGGCTCCAGCCCAAGCGAATATTTATCTCGATGATGACTATTTCGATGACATCGTCAGTGCCTTTGGCAAGATTGTGGATGCGAAAAGTCCCTATACCGCTGATCACAGCCAGCGCGTAGCGATATATACGGATTTGATCGCCGAGCAGCTAGGTATTGACCTTCTCCAACGCCGTTGGCTAAAACGCGCGGCTTTGCTGCATGACTTGGGAAAACTGGGAGTCAGCAATACTATTTTAGACAAGCCCGGCAAGCTCAACGAGCAGGAATGGGAAGCGGTTAAAGCTCATGCTTCACTTACCGAACAAATCTTACTTAATATCTCAGCGTTTCGCTCTCTGGCAACTATTTCAGCCGCTCATCATGAGAGACTGGATGGAACGGGCTATCCGCGACAATTAGCAGGTGAAGAGATTTCACTAATGACTCGGATCATCACTACCGCTGATATCTTCGATGCGATTACCGCAGAAAGACCATATCGCGGCGCGATTCCTATCCCTCAGGCGCTGCAAATAATGCAAGAGAACCTGCACACCGCTATTGATGTAGATTGCTTTAATGCATTAACGATTGCGATTCAAAAATTACCTGAATGGCAATCAAGTGAGCATTAACAAGACAATCTAGGCGGCGCTGAGGAGTTTCTCTTGGTGAGCAAGATACTCATCATAAGTGCCTTGAAACACCTGTAGCCGTTTATCTTTGATCTCAATAATCGATGTCGCCAGCGAAGATACAAACTCTCGGTCATGGCTAACAAAAATCAACGTGCCTTTATAGCCTTTTAATGCTGTGTTTAGCGCTTCAATCGCTTCCATATCCATGTGGTTAGTGGGTTCATCCATCACCAAAACGTTAACGTCTAACATCATCAATTTACCAAACATTAAGCGTTTTTTTTCTCCACCGGAGCAGCTTTTGGCTTTTTTGTTGGCATCATCAGCACTAAACAGCAAACGCCCCAAAATACCACGCACAATTAGATCATCATGCTTTGCGGTGCGCCATTGTGAAATCCACTCAAAGACGGTTAAATCGTTATCAAAATCAGCGGTATTGTCTTGAGGACAATAACCGATGGAGGCATTTTCTGACCATTTCACTACGCCTTGCGTTTGAGCCAATTCACCGACTAAACAGCGCAATAAAGTACTTTTACCGACACCATTTTCACCGATCACCGCCAAACGAGTACCCGCTTCTAACAACAAATTACCTTGCTCAAATAAGGGGCCCTCATCAAAAGCATGGGCTAGCTCTTGTAACTCAAGGGCTTGACGATGTAATTTTTTCCCTTCACCAAAGGTAATATGTGGACTCACTCGGCTACTTGATTTCACTTCATCAAGTTTGATTTTATCCATTTTCTTGGCGCGAGAACTGGCCTGCTTAGCTTTAGAAGCATTGGCACCAAAACGGTTAACGAAATCTTGTAACTCATTCAACTCAGCGGTTTTTTTAGCATTCCCCGCTAACAGTTGCTCACGAATCAAGCTTGATGCTTCTAAAAAGTAATCATAATTACCCGGATAAATGCGTAGCTCACCATAGTCAATATCAGCCATGTGGGTACAGACGGCATTAAGAAAATGGCGATCGTGAGAGATGATGATCATGGTACATTTACGCTGCTGCAACTCTTCTGCTAACCAGTTAATGGTGTGAATGTCCAAGTTGTTGGTCGGCTCATCAAGCAATAAAATATCGGGGTTAGCAAACAGAGCTTGCGCTAATAAAACACGCAGTTTCCAACCTGGGGCGACTTGTTGCATCAAACCAAAATGCAGCGATTCTTCAATACCGGCTTGCAGTAAAATATCCCCCGCGCGACTTTCCGCGGTATAGCCATCCATCTCGGCAAATTCGCTTTCTAGCTCAGCCACCGCCATGCCATCGGCTTCACTCATTTCCGGTAATGCGTAAATACGCTCACGCTCTTGTTTTATTTCCCACAGCTTACGATCGCCCATGATCACGGTATCAATCACGCTAAATTGCTCAAAAGCAAATTGGTCTTGACTCAGAACGCCGAGCTTTAGGCCAGGTGTCATCGAAACGTTACCAGAGCTTGGTGTCAGCGCGCCACTGAGGATCTTCATGAAAGTCGACTTACCACATCCGTTCGCACCGATTAACCCGTAACGGTTACCGTTGCCAAATTTAGCAGAAATATTTTCAAATAAGGGTTCGGCACCAAATTGCATGGTGATGTTGGCAGTAGAGATCAAAGAAGTCTTCCTAGGTATGAATATGAATGAACCGTTGGGGTGACAACCGCTAAGAGCCACACGCCAATCAATAGATATTGATCCCCTAAACATGGCCCGATACCAAGCTGGCTATCGGTGAACGTTATCAGGGTATAGATAGGCGGCGAATTATACAGATTTATACCGCGAATGATAGATATGAGAGATTAATCACAGAAGTATTCCCATGGCGTAGCGTTAAATTCGCCAATCCTCATCCGGATGCTCTGCTTGAGTTAAGTGGCTAAAAGCTTGAAATTGGCTGATAAAGATTTGACCAGTGAAATGTTCTAAAAACGTTGAACGTCGCATCTCATCCATCACTGGTCCTTTCACTTCAGACAAATGCATGGTAATACCCGATTGAGCAACACGCTCTGCGATCAAATGTAAACTTTCTAAGGCACTGCTATCGATACGATTAACGCCAGACAGCATCAACACCAAATGCTGGGTTTCAGGGTAGCTGGCTAAATACTCCGGTATTTTATCTTCTAAATAACGGGCATTGGCAAAATATAAGCTTTCATCGATGCGTAAAGTTAACACCGTTTTGCTCTGTTTAACTTGAAAACGCTGCACATTACGAAAATGTTCACTCCCTTCGATTAATCCAACCACCGCGATGTGTGGCTGACTGGTTCTCCATAAAAAAATCACTAATGAGAGTAACACACCGATAATGATCCCCCATTCAATATTGATAAAGAGCACTCCAGCAATGGTACTTAGCATGACCACGCCATCGCTTTTTGCCGCGCGCCAAGTGGTAAAAATGGCTTTAATATCAATCAAAGCCGATACAGCAACAATAATAATCGCCGCCAAAACCGCGTGAGGGAGATAGCTAAACAGTGGGGTGAAATACAGTACAGTGATGCCGATCCCTATCGCGGTCAACATGCTCGCCAATGGTGTTTCCGCTCCCGCATCATAGTTAACCACTGAACGAGAAAGTCCCCCCGTAACCGGAAACCCGCCCTGTATCGCAGAGGCAATATTCGCCCCACCCAAAGCGATGAGCTCTTGATTTGGTTCAATTCGTTGACGTCTTTTCGCCGCTAACGTTTGCCCAACCGACGCTGACTCAACAAATCCCACCACGCTGATCAGCAGCGCTGCTGGCAACAGTTGAACCACTAAGTTGGCTTCAAACACCGGCATCACGAAACTTGGCAACCCCGTCGGGATAGCACCAACCACACTCACCCCTTGAGTATGGTGTGGAAAGTAATGAATGATCAATATGCTCGCGACCATGACCATCACCGGCAGTAATTTACTGATATGGCCCGCCCACGATGCAGAGCAACCAAGGTTTTGTAACACAGAGGCAAAATAACGTCGGCCAAGCAGCAATAGAACTAAGCTCCCCAGCCCCATCCATAAGGTAGGATAGTGCACCGCAGCCAGTACTTCAGCGAGCGAGTCAGACGCCGCTGATAAGCCCAGTAACTTAGGTAATTGCCCCCAAATAATCACAACGCCAGAGGCGGTCATAAAACCAGAGAGTACCGAGTGACTTAAAAACGTCGTTAAAAAGCCTAAGCGAAACACCGCCATGATTAAGAGCATCAGCCCAGATAAAAACGCCAGCGTCGCCGCAGCAGTTACATAAGCGTGTGTCCCAACATCATGTAAGGGTGCAATCGCTTCTGCGGTCATTAACGAAATCACCGCAACGGGGCCAACAGCCAACGTTTTACTGGTTCCTAATAGAGTGTAAGCCACCAGAGGTAAAATACTGGCATATAAGCCATAAACTGGAGGTAAACCAGCCACAATCGCATAAGCTAAACTTTGTGGCACCAGCATCAAGGTGACAATGATAGCCGCCACTCCGTCTTTGCTGGCAGCCTGGCGAGTGTATGCCGGCAACCAAGTCACTATGGGCAGATATTGACGCCAAGCAGGCTTCATTGGCTGATTCCTATTTACTTTAATTTCACTCACCGCACTTGAGCTTAACGCTGAGCAAATCGTTCGCCGAGACCATCAAGCTTAAAGCCTTGCTTGGTAGCAATCTTCAGACGCTCACTGAACATCGCGCTATCTTGACTTGCCAGTGACCACAACATACTAGAACGGGTTCCGGTACGACAAAAGGCCAAAATAGGTTGAGGAAGAGTCTGTAACAATTCGCCAAATTGATGGATCTGAGCTTCGCTAATTTGGCCACCCACCACGGGTAAATGAACATAAGCTAAACCAAGCTGCTCAGCATGTTGTTTAATCGCTTGATTTAATGGCTGGCCACTTTCCTCGCCATCAGGCCGATTATTGATCACCGATTTAAAACCTAAACCAGCGATCTGTTCGATATCACTAGGCTCAATTTGCGGCGCAACAGTCAGTTGTGGAGTTAATCTAATCAATGTCAACATCAGGCTATCCTTGTTAGTTAAACTTTATTAAGCGGAATTTTTAGATACTGAACACCATTGTCTTCAGCCGGCGGTAATACGCCAGCACGCATATTGACCTGAACTGAGGGTAAGATCAAAGTCGGCATCGATAAAGTCGCATCTCGAGCTTGACGCATGGCTACGAACGCCGCTTCTTCCACACCATGACCCACATGAATATTATGCATACGCTCTTCACCAATCGTGGTTTGAAACAGATACTCTTCTCTTCCCGGCGCTTTATAGTCATGGCACATAAATACACGCGTTTCATCGGCTAAAGTGAACAGTTTTTGAATGGAGTGATAAAGCGTTTTCGCATCTCCGCCCGGAAAATCACAACGCGCGGTACCGTAATCAGGCATAAACAGCGTATCACCAACAAAAGCACTGTCACCAATCAGGTAAGTCATACACGCTGGTGTGTGTCCCGGAGTATGAATCGCTTTAGCCTGAAGGTTGCCTACCGTAAATGACTCTTGATCGGTAAATAAATGATCAAACTGGCTACCGTCCACCGCAAAATCGCTTTCTGCGTTAAACAGCTTTCCAAAGGTATCTTGCACCACAGTAATATGCTGACCTATCGCCAGTTTACCGCCCAGTCTTTGCTTGAGGTAGGGCGCAGCACTTAGGTGATCGGCATGGACATGGGTTTCTAAAATCCACTCCACCGATAAACCTTGTTGTTCAACAAAGGCGACCAGTTTATCAGCAGACTCATAAGATGTTCTGCCTGACGCTGGTTGATAATCAAGCACCGAGTCGATGATTGCACATTTTGATGTACTAGGGTCAACCACGACATAACTATAAGTGAACGTGTTAGCGTCAAAAAATTCATGTACATTTGGTTTCATTACTGCCACCTCGACAAAATTAGTGAAAGCTTATTTAGTTTATACTAATTCAATGATTGGTTTTTTGCCAGTAAAACGAGTGAAATTTAATCCACTTTATTTCATCGATTTCCATGCCCAAATGGCTGCAGCTATCACCATACTCATCCCGCCACCTAGATACAGCGTTTCAATACTGGCTCCCACTTCCACTAAATGCTCTAGGAAAAGAATGATCATGATCACAACCGCGACTTGCAATAAAGTGATTTTTAAATCGTGAAAATTTCTAATCGCGAGGGCAGAAAGAAATGGGCTTGCCTCTAAGGCTGATGGACGAATAAAAAGACGGTATAAACTGGCAGCAATAATTTGAAAGGTAATCGCAATCAGTGAGATGTCTAAGACTTTAAGTAACCTTACCGCCAACATTTTTCCTTGAGTAACGCCAGATGGAATCCCACCCCACAAGTTACTAACGATGCTGAACATGATGGAGAGGACAACGAGATATAAAATCACCGCAGCAACAAAGCTAGTCACGATAACCGCTAACACTAAAAATCGACTACTACCAAATAAACGATCCATCATAATGATTACTCTTTTTAACCGAAAAATAAGCAGCTCAGGTACATAAAACCGCTGTTTTTAAACTTACTTTGATAAGCAACTTATAATCTATCATAGCTGATCGCTCGATGGGCAAAGCCAATGACGACCTTTGTGAGCATCTCAGCATCCCCCATCAAAAGTAAGCGCAGATCCATTGTTTTATTGATTGTTCATCACCAAGAATAATGATTGTCATCAAGCCTTAACGATGTATTCACATAAAAGTCATCTTGACCTTCTACCGTGTACGGACTTGTTTAAGGATGACAACCTGAGGTTTTATCAATGAAACTGCTAGCTCAATGCGTTGCACTGGCGTTAATCGCCACACCACTTGCTCACGCACAATTCTCACTCGACTCACGTTATAAAGATAATGATGGCGATCTGGTTGCAGATATTCCCACTAATCCATCAGCATGGATAAACCCATCAACTCTGATTTTTGCTTATACGCCTGTCGAAGACCCTGCGGTTTACGCGGATGTCTGGAAACCATTTTTAGACCATATGGCGAAAATAACAGGTAAACGTGTCCAGTTTTTCCCGGTCAATTCTAACGCAGCGCAGATTGAAGCCATGCGTTCAGGACGTTTACACATCGCTGGGTTTAACACAGGTTCAAACCCATTAGCGGTAGCGTGTGCAGGTTTTCGTCCTTTTGCGATGATGGCCAGAGAAGACGGCAGCTACGGTTATGAAATGGAAATTATTACCTACCCAAGCTCTGGAATTGAAAAGATTGAAGATCTGCGTGGTCGCACCTTGGCATTTACTGCAGAAACCTCTAACTCGGGATTTAAAGCGCCACAAGCGCTACTTGAAGCGAGTTACCAATTAACCGCAGGCAAAGATTATACCCCCGCCTTCTCGGGCGCTCACGATAACTCCATTTTAGGCGTGGTTAACCGCGACTACGATGCCGCTGCCATTGCCAATTCTGTTGCCAAGCGCATGGTCGCAAGAAACGTGATTAACCCAGACAGCTATAACACGATCTTTAAATCCGATAGCTTCCCTACCACAGGTTATGGCGTGGTGTACAACCTACACCCTGATTTACAAGAAAAAATCCGCCAAGCCTTTTTCAGTTTTGATTGGAAAGGTACAGCGATGGAAAAAGAATTCTCTCAGTCGGGTGAAGCACAGTTTATTCCTATTACCTTCAAAGAACACTGGTCTGTAGTACGTGAAATCGATCAAGCCATGGGTGTTCAATACACCTGTCGTTAACCCTTAAACGCAAGATGATACTGATTCATCTTGCGTTTTTTATTATCAAGGAGTGGATTCATGTTGACCATCAATGGATTAAGCAAAACTTATCAAACGGGCGATAAGGCCCTCAATAACGTTTCATTTAGTGTTCCCAAAGGACAAGTTGTTGGCTTAATTGGCCCTTCTGGGGCAGGAAAATCAACCTTAATTCGCTGTATCAACCGTTTAGTCGAACCTAGTGATGGGGAAATTACCCTAAATAATTTAACGGTCAATCAGCTTTCTCAAACTCAGTTACGACAAGCCCGACGCAAAATTGGCATGATATTTCAAGAATATGCCCTCGTGGATCGCTTAACGGTGATGGAGAACGTCCTTTCAGGGCGATTAGGTTATGTTTCGTTTTGGCGTAGTTTTTGGCGGCAATATCCGGGGCAAGACATTAGCAACGCTTATCGTCTACTGGACCGCGTTGGCTTACTTCAACATGCTGACAAAAGAGCCGATGCATTATCTGGCGGACAACGCCAACGGGTAGGTATTGCTCGTGCTCTAGCTCAAGATCCAGAACTGCTCTTGATTGACGAGCCAACCGCTAGCTTAGACCCTAAAACCAGTCGCCAAATCATGCGCTTATTGGTTGAAATGTGTAATGAGCGTGGCTTACCTGCGATTATTAATATTCACGATGTCGTCCTCGCCCAGCAGTTTACCGACCGAATTATTGGTTTGAAAGCGGGTGAAGTCGTGTTTGATGGCTCTCCACAGCAACTGACCGAACAAGTATTAACCCAAATTTATGGTGAAGAAGACTGGACGAGTATGCGCCAACCTGAATCCAATCAAGACTCAGAGTTAATCGCCAGTACCGATCCTCAATTGGTGAACGCATGAGTAAAACCGCTTATCCCGAACAGTGGCGAAAGCCACCACAAATCATTAAAAACAGCGTTTGGCGATGGACTTTAAGTATTCTTTGCTTGGCCTACTTATGGATAGCTATCGGCAGTGTGGATATAAACTGGCTTCGCATTTACGAAGGATTAGAGCGAGCGCAACGCTTTATTGCTGGCTTTTTGCAGCCTGATTTCTCTACTCGCTGGCGAGATATTTCCGCTGGTATGATCGAAAGTTTAACCATGACTTTAACTTCCACTGTGGTAGGTATTGCTTTAGCGATTCCAGTGGGTCTTGGAGCGGCTCGAAACTTAAGCCCAACTTGGGTTTATATGATATGTCGCGCTTTTATTGCCCTTAGCCGTTCTTTGCAAGAAATCATCGTTGCGATCTTTTTCGTCGCTTTATTTGGCTTTGGTGCTTTTGCGGGTTTTTTGACCTTAACTTTCGCTACGATTGGTTTTATCGGTAAATTGCTGGCCGAAGAAATAGAAGGAATAGATCCGACACCGATCGAAGCAATCCAAGCTACTGGAGCCTCTTGGCTACAGCGAGTGAATTACGCTATTCAGCCGCAGGTGTTACCGCGTCTACTTGGGTTGTGCTTATACCGACTCGATATTAACTTTCGTGAGAGTGCCGTAATCGGAATTGTTGGGGCCGGTGGCATTGGCGCAACACTCAATACCTCTCTCTCGCGCTACGAATATGACAGTGCTGGCGCCATTCTCTTACTGATTATTACGATTGTGATGCTCAGTGAATATGCTTCTGGCTATCTACGGAAATACGTGAAATGAACCCTCTCAACTCAAGCCTAACTTGGCAATATTGTACGCCAAAGACTCAATTATTACTTTGGGTGGGTTGGATGTTACTGCTGGCTTTGTTTATTTATTGCTGGAATATCATGACAGAACATACCATGTGGGTGTTTGTCTACGATGCTCCTCAAGCCGCTGCTGATTTATTAGACAGAGCCTTTCCTCCCCGTTGGTCTTATATGGAGCGTTTGTGGTTGCCATTATGGGACACGCTCAATATGGCAACCCTAGGTACCTTATTGGGTGTCATTTTGGCTACACCACTGGCATTTTTGGCCGCCAGCAATACCACGCCCTCTAGAGTATTAGTGAGGCCGATCGCGTTGTTTATCATCGTCGCTTCCCGCTCAATTAACTCTTTGATCTGGGCATTGCTACTGGTTTCGATTCTTGGTCCTGGTTTACTGGCTGGTATTTTGGCCATAGCACTACGCTCAATCGGTTTTGTTGGTAAATTATTGTATGAAGCGATTGAAGAAACCGACCTCACTCAAGTTGAGGCCATTACGTCCACTGGAGCAAGTCGATCTCAAGTATTAAATTATGCGATTGTGCCGCAAGTTCTACCGACATTCTTTGGGATTAGTGTTTTTCGTTGGGATATTAATATCCGCGAAAGTGCGATCTTAGGTTTAGTTGGAGCGGGTGGCATCGGTATGCAATTGCAATCGAGTTTAAATGTCCTCGCTTGGCCTCAAGTCACCTTGATTATTTTAGTCGTCTTGGCAACGGTAGTCGTGAGTGAATGGATCTCTGCCAAGGTTCGTCAAGCAGTGATTTAACGTGGTTGGCTCTTAATATTCAACGTTAGGGCAATAAAAAAGTGGAGAGTTCTTCTCCACTTTGTTGTCTTTATCCGACTCAATAACAACCGATATGAACTCGGTTGTTATACTTTAAAACGCTGTAACTGCTCATCCAATTGGTTGGCACTATCAGCCAGATGCTGGCTTTGTTCAGCCAAATCTTGCGCCGATTGGCTAATATGATCAGCCGACAGATTGATATGGCTCACATTGCTATTCATCTCTTCTGCTACGGTGTCTTGCTGCTCCGCTGCAGTGGCAATTTGGGTCACCATGTCATTCGCGCGAGTAAGCTCAGTCACCATCTGTTTTAACATTTGCTTAGTTTCGGTTGCGGTTTGTACGTTTTCCGTCACACGGCTATGACATTGCTTCATTGCCTGAGACGCACTGCCCGCTCTGGCAATCAAAGACTCGATCGTTTGCTGAATTTGATGCGTCGATTGCTGAGTACGGCCAGCCAAATGACGCACTTCATCCGCCACCACCGCAAAGCCACGACCTTGCTCCCCAGCACGCGCCGCTTCAATCGCCGCATTGAGCGCCAATAAGTTAGTTTGTTCAGAGATGGCTTGAATCACATCAACAATTTCATTGATACCTGCAACGTCATTACGTAGCGCTTCAACCAATTGATCGGTTTGTGAGACTTCTTGAGATAACTGCTCGATGTTTTGCTCGGTTCTCTCCATCATGCTATTGCAACTTAACGCTTGATTGGCGACATCATCCGTCGATGCAGCAGTTTGCTCGGCATTTTGCGCGACATCACGAATGGTTGCATTCATTTCATTCATGGCCGTTGCTAATTGCTCTAGTTGCATTCGCTGCGATTGAGTACTGGTTGCAGTCTCCTCACTGGCCGAAGCAATTGATGACGCCATCTCAGCGGCGTTCATTGCTGACTGCTTGGCGGTAATTAAAGCTTGATGGGTGCTTTCGATCATCGAATTTATCGAACGCCCTAAGCTAGCAATCTCATCACGTCCTTTAGGATTAAAACGCACCGTCATATCCCCTTGCGCTGCGCGCTGAACCTTGGTAACGAACAAAGCCAGAGGATCGGTGATATTTTTACCAATAATGCTCGAAAATAGCAAAGTAATCACTACCCCTGCTAAAGCAAAACCGACATAGAATAAGGCATTTTGATAGACGGTTTGATTGATATCATTAACGATAACGCCGGTGCCAATAACCCAATTCCAACCACTGGCTTGCGCAACATAGGAAATTTTGTCTTCAATCGGGCCACTGGGTGGTACAAAAGTATATTCAACAAATCCGGCTCCTTGGCGTTGCACAACCTGAGCCATTTGTTGCCAATGAAAACGACCAGCACCATCACGAACTTGACTCATATCTTGATTGTCCATTTCGGGGCGTAAAGGATGCAGTACTAAACGAGCATTGGCGGTCATCACCCAAAAATAGTTATCATTGTCATATCGGAGTGCCTTGATCGCTTCGATCGCTCGTTGCTTAGCTTCTTCTTCACCAATTCTTGGTGCTAAACGAGCATAATAATCGACTAAACTGACCACTGATTGAACTTGATTTTCAACACTTTGTTGACGTTCTTGAAAGGCCATTTCTCGTAACTTACTTACCCCATAAAGGCTAATAAGAACAATAATAGTCAGAGAAATAAGTTCGATCACCAAGATTTTCTGACGAACGTTGAGGGCTCTAAGTATCTTTAACATGGTGTATTCCTAGCGCAAGCGTGATAACGGGCATTTTTGCCTCTGTATAATGATTCCATCCTGATTCTTTGTGATATTCATCCAAGAACCAATGCTTACTATGGAAAATATTAACCGCCTATGCAACAGGGCTATTATTTTTATGTGGATTTATTCTAACTTTCACGCAACAAATCCTAATTACTTCATCAATCAGTGGCAAATCGTCGCACAACAACACCTTTATGCTGCTGATGCTCAGCGTGCAGACGAGCTTTTTCTTTTACTGCTTGTCGACCTTCTCTTGGTTTTAAAAGCCGGACGTTTAACTGGCGGTAAAGCTCGCAACGAAGCGGGAACAGGTTGTTGTTTGACTTGCTCTACCCATTGACTGATTTGCCGCTCCAGATCTTCAATAAAGGGTTGATAAGCTTGACCTCTTTCCGCCATTGCTTGTAACTGATGTTCCCAATGTGCCGTCATATCAGGGTAAGTCGCTTGCAGTGGTAACGCCTCGACTAACCCTTTACCGGCTGGGGTGCTTTTAATCTGTTTTCCTTCTCGTGTCAGCAATTGGCGTTTGAATAATGTATCTAAGATGCCCGCTCGGGTGGCTTCTGTACCAAGCCCATCGGTTTCACGAAGAATTTTCTTAAGCTCTTTATCTTCCACAAAACGGGCGATCCCCGTCATCGCTTGCAACAATGTAGCTTCGGTAAAATGGCGGGGGGGTTCGGTTTTACAGGCTTTTATTTCACCTTCACGACATATTAACTGTGTACCTACAGGCAAAGGTGGAACCGTATCAATTCCCTCTTCGGTTTGCTCTTGTTGCCCAATAACACCTTTCCAACCCGCGAATACCAATTGTCGGCCTTTAGCAATGAAAATTCCTCCCGCGATGGTAAAAACAAGTTTAGCTTCAGCGTACACCGCAGGAGGATAAAATTGCAGTACGTACTGGCGAGCAATCAGCTGATAAATATTCTGTTCTGCGGCAGAAAGTCCATGGGTGTTACTTTGCTTGGGCGTCGGAATAATCGCGTGATGCGCATCAACCTTACTGTCATTCCACGCTTTAGAACGTAATGTACGGTCAGCACTCGCAACCGCAGTTTGTAATGGCTGTAGATTATGCGCAATCGCCGTCAATATCGTACCAGCCTGAGCGAAATGCTCTTTGGGTAAATAACGGCTGTCAGAACGTGGATAAGTGATTAACTTGTATTTTTCATACAATGACTGACAAATATCCAGCACTTGTTGAGCACTCAAACCATAGCGCTTGGCAGCATCAATTTGTAACGCGGATAATGAATAAGGCAGTGGTGGTGCTTGCTTAGTTTGCGTTTGTTCTGACGCTGTAACCATTGCAGGCTGATTTTGAATACGACGGGCAACATTTTCAACCAAAGCGCGGTTTAACACTCGCCCTTCTTCATCTTGCCAAGGCTGGCAGGCTTCACTAGGCTGCCAGCGAGCTCGAATATCAAACTCATGCCCTTCTACTTGATAGGAGATCAAGGCGTGTAAGGTAAAGTAATCGTGAGCAACAAAATGGGCAATCTCTGCATCACGGCGCACCACCAATCCCAGTACAGGAGTTTGCACTCGACCAACAGACAATACTCCTTGATAACCCGCTTGTTGCCCGAGCAAAGTATAAGCGCGAGACATATTCATGCCGTACAACCAATCTGCCCGAGAGCGCGCTAATGCAGAGACTGAGAGTGGAATAAATTCACGATTACTGCGCATCGATGAAAGTGCGCGCTTCACCGCCGGCAAGTTAAGATCATTGATCAATAAACGTTGGATATTGTGCTGCTTTTGCTTAGCAACCTGACAATAATCAATCACCTCATCAACCAATAGCTGGCCTTCGCGGTCAGGATCACCAGCATGGATAATTTCTTGACTGCTTTTCAGTAACTTACGCACGATTGCTAGTTGTTGACTCGCGGTTTTTCTCGGTTGTAGCTGCCACTTTTCCGGAAGAATAGGTAAATCTGCTAAGTTCCACTTCTTGTATCGTGGATCATAGCTATCAGGTTCTACTTGCTCAAGTAAATGACCAATACACCAAGTCACTTTATCACCATTAGCACATTCAATAAAACCTTGCTGCTTCTTATGGGGCTTGGGCAAGGCATCAGCAATGGCTCGGGCTAAACTGGGTTTTTCAGCAATGAATAAGCGGCTCATAACAGTCTAAAATTTAAAAAATTAGGGCCACATTAACCAATGTGGCCCTAAAAAATCAAGCTAAACTGTATTTTTATACAGTATTATGCTTCATCTGTCGCGTTACGTGCAGCAGCTTCTTTAATTAATGGCTGTAATTCACCTTTTTGGAACATTTCCAAAATAATGTCACAGCCACCAATCAATTCACCTTCAACCCATAGCTGCGGAAAAGTCGGCCATTGCGCATACACTGGCAGCTCTGCGCGAATATCTGGGTTTTGTAAGATATCCACGTAGGCAAATTTTTCACCGCACGCCATTAATGCTTGAGCGGCTTGAGAAGAGAAACCACAGCTTGGCAGTTTAGGTGACCCTTTCATATAAAGAAGAATTGGGTTTTCAGCAAGTTGCTGTTTGATTTTATCGATGGTTTCCATTGCTTCCTCTTAATGGATGGCTAAGTTAATCCCCTCCATTCTAAATCATTAAGAGAGAATAAAAAGCACATTCTGTTTATGGGTTTAGCAAACTGAAATGCTAATGATCGCGATTTATTGAGTTAACTGAACTTTTTCTTTCACTTGGGGTGTTAATAAAGTAAAAACTTGCTAAAATAGGTCACAAGTCAGTTTTACCGACTCCATTAGAATAACACTGGAAGCAATCAAAGAAGTGTCTACATCAGCCGTGGGCCGTAACCTATATTTGACCTCGTCTGCTTAGTCGTTTCTTTCCTCTCAACAACGGAGAATTGAACAATGGCATTTGAACTACCAGCACTACCTTACGCAAAAGATGCGCTACAACCACACATTTCAGCAGAGACTTTGGATTACCATCACGGTAAACACCACAATACTTATGTAGTAAAATTAAATGGCTTAATCCCTGGTACTGAGTTTGAAGGTAAATCTCTCGAAGAGATCATCAAAACGTCAACTGGCGGTATTTTTAATAATGCTGCACAAGTATGGAACCACACTTTCTACTGGCACTGCTTATCTCCAAACGGCGGTGGTGAGCCAACAGGAGCAGTGGCAGAAGCCATCAATGCGGCCTTTGGTTCATTTGCTGATTTTAAAGCAAAATTCACCGATTCTGCGATCAACAACTTCGGTTCTTCGTGGACTTGGCTAGTGAAAAAAGCAGACGGCTCGTTGGCAATTATCAATACTTCTAACGCAGCAACACCAATCACTGAAGAGGGAGTCACACCCCTATTGACGGTCGATCTGTGGGAACATGCTTACTACATCGATTACCGTAACCTGCGTCCAGACTACATGAATGGCTTCTGGGCTCTAGTGAACTGGGAATTTGTTGCACAAAATCTCGCGAAGTAATCTCGCTGACCAGCTGGTGAGTGTCAAGTCATACTCAACAGCCGATAGCCTACCTTAAATAAGGTAGGCTTTTTTATTAAAGTTTTTTCTTCATATGCCGTTATTAGTGATGCATTGAGGAGAAAGCATGCAAGTACATACATTAGATAAAGCCGGAATAATTAATGAGTTACAGCTCGGAACTGGGGTCAACCAAGCGGTACAGCAAGGTCGTCATGCCGATTTCGCTTTGTTTATGGCACTCTTCTCCAATGACGTTCGCGATACCGCGCCAGTCGAGCCGATCACCACTCAGCGCACAACTGAAGAACAGCTACGTCAACGCTTTGAACTGCCAGCATGCCAAGCACTACGCAATGATCAAAGCTCTTACGCTATTTCGGCTCAGCAAGCGAGGCTGTTTCATTCTGGTGGTATAGCTAGCGCTAAATTGTCGCACTATTTGCAACCAGAAGTGCTCACCTACCTACCAGAAGATACTGAAAATTTCCCAGAAGAGGTATATTTAAATCTCTCTGGACATGACCGCCGACATCTCGCACAGCAAGAGACCAAGACGTTAATGCTCATGGATCTATACCCTATTCTTAATCAATCACTCAGAAAAGATCAATTACGAGCCCAAGTGTAGGAAGCATCTCAACAACATCGAAAACAGCCTCTTATCAGCCAAAACGTTTGGATCTTTATTAGCCAAAAGCTAACCACACCTAGAGCAACAGTGTATATTTTTGCTTAAGACTTCTCACCGAATGTGAATAAGCGCAAAGAAAAAACGATTACTTTTTAACCTTCCTGGTTTATTTGAAGCAATTCACACCATCATTTCCCCCCTTCAACCATGCTTAATTCACCCAATGGTTATAGTCTCCTCCAAGGAAGGCACACTATGAAAATTAAAAGCGCATTAATTTTAATTACCTCAGCCAATTCGCTACTTGGCGGAACGCTGGCGATGCATTTTTCTCGTTTGGGTGCTAATGTCATAATATGCGATACTGATCATAGTGCTTTAGTCACTACTTGGCAGCATTGCTACGCGATCAGTCATCGTGTTCATTACTACACGTTACCCGACCGTTCTCCAGCAAGTATTCATCAGTTATTTGACTATATTGAAACCACCTACCATTCAGCGCCAGATGTGTTAATCAATCATTGGCCAAGTGTGCATTTTCCTTCTTTAGTCGATGAACAACCTACAGAGCGTTTTATTCAGCAATTAGCAAACATGGCCTCTTCTCTCTTTACCTTTGGTCAAACTTGCTCAGAAAGGATGCGTCAACATCAAGCAAAAGGGGTGATTGTTAACCTCGTCTGGCACAATACCACACAGCAACAAGCGGGAATGGAAAATACGAATTCTATGGTTGCCGGATTTACCCAAAGTTGGGCCAGAGAGTTAACACCCTATAATATTCGCGTCGGTGGCGTAATACCAATGGCGGGACATCATCAGGATTGGCACTGGGCGGAAGTGCAAGATGAGCTGATTCGTAATACGGAATACATTGTAACTAATGACTATTTTAGTGGGCGTGTTATGTCAGCATGATGAAAATGAACAACAGAAATGAAGACTGAAGGCGCAGGTCACTTTATGCTCAGTGACCTGCGCGCATTCAAAGTTATTAACAGATAGCATTGAGAAAACTAGAATCCGCCGTCGAGATAATCATCGAGAAAATCTTCTTGCTCAGAATCATAGCTTTGCGTGTCTCGCTCGGCTTTGAAGTCACGGCGTTGTAAATAAACTTCTCGCGTTAACGCATAAGGATCAGGAGAACGCTGTAGCATGGCCTCTTGAGGCACTAAAGCGGCACGAGTTTCCATTCCTTGAACCGCCCATTTACCAATGCTGCCCCAAATATTCAAATACGCGAGCGGGACATACCACCCATCAACCGTATCAGCCACTTCTCGAACAGTATAAGGTCCATATCCCGGCACCATTAAATAAGGTCCATTGCCCACACCATAATAACCTATCGCATCACCAAATTGCTTATCGTCATGCTTACGAATTCCGGCTTCTGATGCAATATCAATCAATCCTAAAAGTCCAAAAGTACTGTTTAACCAAAAACGGTTAAAGTGATCGAGTGCTTTTTCACCGTTACCCATGATCAGGTTATTAACCATACTGGCCGGCTCATCTAAATTAGATAAAAAGTTCGCTAAACCACGTCTTAATGGTGATGGCACATAATCGACATAAGCCAGCGAAACAGGACGCGCTAGATAAGGGTCTAGGTAATCGTAATTAATTTTCCACATCGCGCGGTTAAACCCTTCTAATGGGTCACTAGGATGTGATTCGTTGCGTGCATCTTCCGGTACCGAGCTACATCCGGCCAGTACCAGCATCAATAAAAACATTGCTATCCGTGACAAACGGCTGGGCATGGTCATAATCCAATTGGTGAAAAGTCATGGCGCTGCTCGACTTTTACGATGTAAATATAGGGTGAATACAACAAAATGAGCCTTAAAATATCATATTATTACCGAATTTGTCTTACTCAATATCACCAAGATATTAACGCTCATTCATCAGCAAAAGAAACTTTCGATTGCTTTGAATCATTTTCGGTAGTCGCTGAAAAGTATCAACGCACTATTTAACGGCCTTTGATACTAACACAGCACGCTAAACACAAATAGAATAAGAGTGAAACTCGCTTTAAAGCTAATCATTATCGATGAAAAATCAGACAGCCATCGGCCATTATCAAATAACAGGTAATTATCTGTTATTTATTGTTTACAGAAATAAAAACCAAAAGGAAGCACAACGCTCCCATTTAGTTTTTATTTAAAGAGATGGTTTACGAGTCGGTTTCTTACCAGTACTAGTCGTAGACATACGCCCTTCTGGGTCACTACTTAAAGGCGGAATGGATTCTTTACCAGCCAATTTTTTTTGCAATGATAGCATTAATTCAGCTTCAGCTTTCGGTAACTCACACTCCTCGATGAGTTCATCAATGTCGGCACCTAGCTTAACCATTTTACTTGCCCGACTATATAGGCGGGCATCGGTATCAACATTTTCTAACTGCTTAAGACGATCACTTAAATGAGTAATAATCTCTTGTTGTCCGGTAACCTTTTGTCCCAGTCCTATCGCTGCAGAACGCACCTCAAATAACTGCTTGGTAGTTTTTTGCAACTCTTTATCAAGCTGGCGAACTTGCTGACGAAAATAATCGCCTTGACGAGTTAATGAGCGGCGCAAAAACCACAATCCAAGCGTAAAGAGTACGATAATCAACGCCGCTCCCCCCATAAGGATGGGAGGCGTAAAGTATAAAAAATCACTCATTAAAGATGAGCCATATCGTCCCACTCTTCTTGCGATAGCAGTTTATTGAGATCGACTAAGATCAACAGTTTTCCGTCGCGATTACTCACTCCTTGGATAAACTTAGAACTCTCTTCCGTACCCACACTTGGTGTCGTATCAATTTCTGATGAACGTAAGTAAACCACCTCAGCAACACTATCAACTAAGATACCAATGACTTGACGCTCAGACTCAATCACAATAATTCGTGTGTTGTCGGTGATTTCACCTTGCATTAAGCCAAAACGCGAACGCGTATCGATAACAGTCACAACGTTACCACGTAGGTTAATAATACCTAAGACATAGTCAGGCGACCCTGGGACGGGTGCGATTTCGGTGTAACGTAACACTTCACGGACTTGCATCACATTGACGCCATAAGTCTCTTCTTCTAGTTGAAATGTTACCCACTGAAGCACTTCATCATTTGAGTGTTCTTTTCTCACTTCTACTTCAGACATACCTTTTCCTCTTTAAGTCGTGACCGACAAAATATGTATTATTTATCGAGCGCTTGGACATCAAGGCCTGCATTAAGCATAGCGATTAATGCATTAACATGAATCAAAGCACACATTTTTTCTTTAACCATACCAGCAAGCCATGGCCGCTTGCCAACTTGCTCTCGCCAACGAACCTTGTCGCTACTTAACCACTCTGTACCTAATAGTTTAGTACAAGCTAAGCCCCACAGGCTGTTATCTAACATAACTATGTATTGATATTCTTTTTTGTACGTGTCATCAGCTAGCTTATCAGACATTACCCATTTGGCGGTATCAACGACATCCAGCTGTGAATCACGGTTAGTTTGCAGACCTAAATACCATGCGGGACGTCCAATCAAATGATTCAATGTGGTTTTACGATGGATACCACCTAACTCATCCAGTGGCACTGCGAAAGTAACGCCATTGACATCGAAGTACAAAACTTGAAAATTTTGTTCACGAACTGAGCATTGCCACTGGCCGATACCGAATGGATCAGGTTGTGGTTCTTCACTGACTAACGTGTCATTGGCTATCTCTGGCTCAACAATCACCTCAGGCTCTACCACCAAAGGCTGAGGAGATGGTTGTTCAACAAACATCTCAGGCTCTTTGACCGTGGTGACAGGATCAGCTTCAACGAGCGCCTCTTCAATTTCCCATTCTTGAATTTCTTCTACCGATCTCTCAATAACCGTTTGAGCTATCTGAGCGGTGTTTTCTGCCATGACAACTTCAAGATCAAGATCGGCAACAGGATTATTATTCTCTAGCTGACTGAGTAAACGCTGTACATCATCTAAATTAGGTAGCTCAAATTCAACCAATTCTTGTTCGATGTAACTATCTGCGCTGCGCTGACGAGCAGGCAGCGGTTGAGGTTCATCTATTGGCTGACTAAGCGTGGTCGTAAAAGGACCATCTTGCCAATCTGGCTGTTCCAGCTCTTCCTCTAATAAAGCCGCGAAGTAATCATCTAACGCTTGTTCACTAGATAGTAAGGAGTTACTCATCGATAGCCAACCTCTCTAAGAAGAGTAACAACTGTTTATAAGCAAACACACCTCGGCTCCCTTCTGCAAAATGCGAAGCAGGTAGACGCTTTAAACTTGCATCACGAAATTTAGTATCAATAGGAACAGCTGAGGCCCATACCTGTTCAGGATAATCTTTTTTTAGTTGAGTCAACGTTTGCAATGACGCACGAGTTCGTTTGTCATACATCGTAGGCACAATGGTCACTTTAAACTCACGATTACGTGACTTTTGCATGATCGCTAATGTACGGACCATACGTTCTAAGCCTTTCATTGCTAGAAATTCAGTTTGCACTGGAATTAAAATACGATCACTCGCTGCTAACGCATTGACCATCATCACTCCGAGAATCGGTGGACAATCGATCAGTACGTAGTCATAACGATGGCGTAAAGCAAGTAATGAACGTTTAAGTATCAGCCCCATACCGCTGCGATTACCCATCACGCGATCTAAAGTCGCTAATGACATATGAGCAGGAATAAGATCCATATTTTTAATATCGGTGCGCAGAATTAATGGCTCAACATTTTGTTCATTAAACTCACGCAACTGAAACAGATCAAACAAACTCGTCGGTACGGCATCAGAATCATAGCCTAAATAAGTCGTTAATGATGCATGGGGATCGGTATCGACCAGCAAAACGCGCTTACCTTGTTGGCTTAATAAGCCAGCAAGGGTAATGGTCGTAGTCGTTTTACCTACGCCTCCTTTCTGGTTTGCCACACTCCAAACAATCATTAACGTTTCCTTAACTCAAGCCAACTTCAATTAACATGCGTTCCGCGATACGATCTAACGGCAAATCTTCAGATGAAATACCCGCCTTGGAAACCGCTTGAGGCATGCCATAAACAACACAACTCTCTTCATCTTGTGCCCATACAGTTGCTCCAGCAGATTTCAGCATTCGAGCCCCTTCACGGCCATCAGCCCCCATCCCTGTCAGAATCATTGATAAAACTTTCTCACCAAAAATTTTAGAGGCGGAACCAAATGTTACGTCAACACATGGCTTATAGTTCATCCGCTCACCACCATCAATAATACGCAATCTGGCTGCTCCTGGGCGTCCATCTAACATCATCTGCTTTCCACCAGGTGCAAGATAAGCGGTACCAGGCTTAAGAACATCACCATCTTCCGCCTCTTTCACTTGAATCTTACATAAAGAATTAAGGCGACTAGCAAAAGCACCTGTGAACGTGGCTGGCATGTGTTGGATCAAAATTATCGGATGAGGGTAATTAGCCGGTAATTTAGTTAAAATTTTCTGTAAGGCTACGGGGCCTCCCGTTGACGTACCAATCGCGGTTAATTGATATTTTTTACCACTTGCTTTGAAACGTGATAGCGCGGAAGGTGCTGTAGCCAAACGCCCCTGAGCTGGCGTTTGTGAATCAGCTACAGACCGTGGTGAGGCAGTATTGGCCGTGGTTATACTACTAGTTACAACCGGACGACGCATAAAATTGCGTTTTGCCGCAATTTGTAATACTCGTTGCTGCAATAAAGTCACCGCATCTTCTCGATTGCGCGCTATATCCTCAAATTTTTTCGGCAGAAAGTCTAAAGCGCCAGCATCCAACGCATCCAGCGTTGCTTTTGCACCATCATGAGTCAATGACGAAAACATTAATATTGGCGTCGGATTATTGGCCATGATCTCACGTACAGCACTGATCCCATCCATCACCGGCATCTCGATATCCATAGTGATGACATCTGGTTTTAGACGCATGGCTTTATCGACAGCTTCTCGGCCATTAGTCGCGACATCAATCACTTCTAAGCGCGATTCAGCGTTGATGATCTCACTCACTCGGCGTCGAAAGAAACTTGAATCATCAACAACTAAGACTTTAATCGGCATAGTTACCCTTATCAATTGAGTGGTCTATCGACCACTAAATACGCGAAGCAGCTGCGTATTTCTTAAGTAAATCAGAGACATCAAGTATCAAGGCTATATGACCATCACTGGTTATAGTGGCACCTGACATACCAGGCGTACCTTGCAACAGCTTATCGAGTGGTTTAATAACCACTTCTTCCTGACCAATTAATGTATCCACAACAAGACCAACGCGTTGGTTACCAATTTGCACAATCACTACATGACCATGGCCTTTACGAGGCTCAACTTTACCCGCCTGAGGAGCTAACCAATTCTGTAGGTAGAACAGCGGGATAGATTTTTCACGCACAATGATCGTTAGCTGACCATCGACAATATTGGTCCGGCTTAAATCAAGGTGGAAAATTTCATTAACGCTCGCTAACGGTAAAGCAAATGGATGACCTGCAACACCGACCATTAACGTTGGCAAAATAGCCAATGTTAGCGGAACTTTAATGGTAATTTTCGTTCCTTTGGTCAGCTCAGAATCAATATCAATCGAGCCGTTAAGTGTATTAATGGCGGTTTTAACCACATCCATCCCTACACCACGCCCGGAAATATCAGAGATTTTCTCTTTACTGGAAAAGCCCGGCATAAAGATAAGATTAAAGCACTCTTTATTAGTCAGTCGAGAAGCGGCATCTTCATCCATCATGCCACGTTTCACCGCAATTGCTCGCAGTTTATCGGGGTCCATACCACCGCCGTCATCAACGATAGCCAGCTCAATATGGTCACCTTCTTGGGACGCAGAAAGTATGACTTTACCCGTACGTGGTTTTCCTGCAGCAACACGATCGTCTGGCATTTCAATACCATGGTCAACCGAGTTACGTACTAAGTGAATCAATGGGTCCGCAAGCGCTTCAACTAAATTTTTATCAAGATCCGTTTCTTCCCCTTTCAACTCCAAAACAATATCTTTGTTTAGAGTTCGAGCCAAATCGCGAACAACGCGAGGGAAACGGCCAAATACCTTCTTGATTGGTTGCATGCGCGTTTTCATTACCGCGCCTTGTAAGTCTGCGGTAACCACATCCAGATTAGAGACTGCTTTCGACATCTCTTCGTCGTTACTATTAAGACCAAGACTTAACAATCGGTTTCGTACTAAGACCAATTCACCCACCATATTCATGATGGTATCGAGTGTCGAGGTATCAACCCTGACTGACGCCTCAACTTGCGGTTTTTTAGCGCCACCGGAACCTGCGGCCACTAGCTCGTTCTTATCTGAGTTGCTTTCCGCCGGAACAGGCTTGGCTGACACCGCAGGAGCGGCAGCCTTAGGTTTTGACGGTTCTACTGGTTTCTTTTCAGTAGGTGGGCTGACTGGTGCTGTGGGTTTCACTGCTTGAGTGGTATTGGTTGCCGCTGGACGCGTAGCCATTTCTAGCTCTTCAACCGATGGTCCTTTACCACTACCGTGTAAGTCATCTAATAAACGCTCAAACTCTTCATCAGTCATGATATCGCCATTAGCGTTCACATTTGATGGTGTGGATTTTGCAGCTGGCGGTGACGATACCGTTGGAGCGGGCGTTTCTACAGAACTATGTAATGAAGGGCTTTTACCTTTGCCATGCAGCTCATCAAGTAACTTTTCAAATTCATCATCGGTAATATCACCAGAAGCAGCAGGGGCAGAAGCGGCGGCTGGTGAGGGCTGAGATTTGACAGCATCATTGGCTGGTTTTTCCGCACCAGGGCTACGGCCTTTGCCATGCAGCTCATCAAGTAGGCTTTCAAACTCATCATCACTAATATCATCAATCGAGTTAGCATCGATATGATTGTTACTCGGGGCTTGAGCGCTCACATCCTCGGACGGTGCTTCTGCATGAGATTCTGGTTCAGGTTCAGGTTCAATTTCTTCAACAGCATCAATCGACACAGCACCTTCAGGTTCATCCTCAGATTCAGGCTTACACATATCATGCAATTCTTGAATTAATATCGGATCAGCTGGTTGTAATGGTTCTTGATTTTGTACCGCTTGAAACTGTTCATTAACCGTATCCAAAGCACGCAGCATCACATCCATCAAACGAGCGTTGACACTACGTTGACCATTACGTAAATAGTCAAACACGTTTTCTGCGCCGTGACAGGTTTCTACCAGTTCGGTGAGCGAGAGAAAGCCAGCGCCCCCTTTTACAGTGTGAAAACCGCGGAAAATGGCATTGAGAAGTTCACGGTCTTGTGGGTTATTTTCTAATTCTACTAGCTGTTCTGATAACAACTCGAGAATCTCGCCAGCTTCAACCAGAAAGTCTTGAAGAATGTCGTCGTCTAAATCGTAGCTCATACTTTACCCCTAAAATCCAAGACTCGATAATAAATCATCGACATCGTCTTGCGATGAAACTGCATCTATACGCTCATGAGGATTAATAATTGGTCCCTCAGGCTCACAAGGTGCTTTTTCAACTTTTCCTGATTGTTGTAATTGATTTTTACCAAATACGGTCAAGATCTCTACTAAGCGACCTTCCACCTCATTCACTAAGGTGATCACTCGGCGGATAATTTGTCCCGTTAAATCTTGAAAATCTTGCGCCATCAAAATTTCGGTTAATTGCCCTCGAAGCTCACTACTATTGCCTTCTATTTGTGAAAGAAGATCATCAATACGATGGCAAAGTGCTTTAAATTCATTCAAGTCAATTTTACCGCGCATGAGCGCATTCCACTGTGGTCGAATGAGTAGCAAACTTCCATGTAGGTTGTCGGCTATAGGCAAGCAGCGATCAACCGCATCCATTGTTTTATTCGCAGCGACTTCAGTTTTATCAATAACATAATGCAATCTATCTCTAGCATCAGGCATTTCGTCGTTAGCAATTTGACTCATTCGTTCATCAATTTGAAATTGGCGCAATGAATCATGCAGATCACGAGTCAACACGCCGATCTCTTTTAGCATTGGATTGCCTTCAGATTCATACACTTGTTGAACCAGTGTATTGGCGCTATCTTGCTGCCCATTTTCTAATAGTTGAACGAGTTCTTTTGCTTGTTCTAATGAAATCATCCTGTCTTAGCCTTGCTCACATAATGGATAAATACCCGTTCGCTGACTGTTTTTTGTACGCTTAACGTTACCGCTTACATGCAAAAAAATCGCAATGAACTTTTGACCAGTGCTTTAAAATTATAGGCGGTCAAAAATCTTATCTAACTTTTCTTTCAATGTTGCAGCCGTAAATGGTTTTACGATATAGCCATTAACCCCTGCTTGAGCAGCTTCTATGATTTGCTCACGCTTGGCTTCTGCAGTAATCATCAGTACTGGTAAGTGCTTAAGCTCTGCATCCGCGCGAATATTTTTCAGCAGATCAATACCTTGCATACCAGGCATGTTCCAGTCGGTCACCACAAAATCAAAACCACCTTTTTTTAGCATTGGCAACGCCGTCAAACCGTCGTCCGCTTCTTGGGTATTATTAAAACCCAAATCACGAAGTAGGTTTTTTACTATACGGCGCATTGTTGAAAAATCGTCAACAATAAGGATTTTCATATTTTTATTCAAAATTGCCTCCACTGAGTTCAAAGTCAGTGATATTTAGTCGTTTTGTGTCCAAGAACTCAACTTAGTTCGCAGACGTTGCATAGATTGGCTTAGTATTTGACTCACGCGGGATTCACTTACGCCAATTACCTCACCGATTTCTTTTAAGTTTAGCTCTTCATCATAATAGAGCGAAAGTACCAAAGCTTCACGTTCTGGAAGTGATTTTATTGATTCAACCAATGCTTTACGAAACAATTCGTCGGCCACACCCTGAAAAGGGGCATTGTCCTCCTCATCATCCAATGGTGAAATAACATCATCCGATACACCTAAATCTTCGATACCCACTATCCTTGAGCAACTGATATCCGTTAATGCATTGTGATAGTGTTCAAGAGACATCCCTAGGTACTGCGCAATTTCTGCATCGCTAGGGTCGCGACATAATTCACCCTCTAATATCGCGATAGCTTGGCTGATCTCTCGATTATGCTTATGGACCGAGCGGGGAACCCAATCTCCACGACGAATGTCATCTAACATTGCACCACGGATTCGAATCCCTGCATAGGTTTCAAAACTTGCCCCTTTACTTCCATCGTAATTTTTTTGCGCTTCAAGCAAGCCAATCATGCCAGCTTGCATTAAGTCTTCAATGAGTACGCTGGGTGGTAAACGCCCGATTAAATGATGAGCGATACGCTTAACCAATACCGCATACTTTTCCAGAAATAGCTTCTGGCTAGTCATATTACCGTATTGATCGTAAGTCAGCGCTTTATTCACCAAAAGGTTCCTCTACTGGTTCAGTTCGATTAAGCAGTCGCTCTACAAAAAACTCTAAATGACCACTTGGCGTTCGTGGTATGGGCCAAGTGAGTGCTTTATTGGCTAACGAATTAATCGCCAATGAAGCAGGAGAGCGAGGATAAGCATCAACGACAATTTTCTGTCTTTTTACTGCCTGTCTCACATTATCGTCTAAAGGTATGCAGGCGACGAGTTCTAAGCCAACATTTAAAAATCGCTCTGTGACTAAAGTCAATTTTGCGAATAACTCTCTTCCTTCACGATAGCTCCTCACCATGTTGGCGACAATTTTAAATCGCTCAACTTGATGTTCTCTGCTCAAAAGTTTGATCAAAGCATATGCATCGGTAATAGAAGTCGGTTCATCGCATACTACCACAACCACATCCTGCGCCGCACGAGAGAAACTCACTACCATGTCAGAAATCCCTGCAGCCGTGTCGACCAATAGAATATCCATCTCATCTTCAAGGGAACCAAATGCTCTGATTAACCCAACATGCTGAGCATGAGATAACTCGGTCATCGATTGAGTACCCGATGTCGCAGGAATGATTTTTATACCATGCGGCCCTTCAACAATGGAGTCTTTTAATTCACATTCGCCCGCTAATACGTGACCTAGGTTACGTTTAGGGCGAATTCCGAGCATTACGTCAACATTAGCCAATCCTAAGTCGGCGTCCAACACCATGACTTTTTTCCCTTGGCGAGCCATGCAGATAGCCATTCCAAGAGCTACGTTCGACTTGCCAACTCCGCCTTTTCCACCCGTCACTGCAATGACTTTGGTCACTGAAGGTTGAGTTAAACGGCGTAAGCCGCTTGCTTGATCATATATCATTTTATTCGTCATATTTGTCCGCCGCCTAGAATCTCTCTGAATCGCTATTCCAGTAATGAGGTTCATTCTCTGTCGACTTCTCTAGTAACTCATTTGCTTTTGCCACCATGTACTTTGGCTGAGCAATCACTATGTCTTCGGGTACACGCTGTCCGTTAGCAATGTAAGCTACGGGTAGCGCATTTTGAACGACAACACTGACAAACTCTCCTAAGCTCAAACACTCATCGAGCTTAGTCATAATGCACCCAGAAAGAGGAATTCTCCGAAAGTGCTCAATCGTCTCCTGTAGCACTTTACGCTGTGCTGTAGCGGGTAATACAAGGTAGCTATGGATCACTTCATCGCTCTCTTGCATTAAGGTATCCAATTGCTCAGATAGACGTACATCACGTTGCCCCATACCTGCAGTATCAACGAGGATCAAGCGTCGATTACGTAACTGATGAATTACATCGGCTAACTCTTTGGAATCTTTAGCAACTCTTACTGGACAACCCATAATTCGACCATAAATCGAGAGTTGTTCATGAGCACCAATTCGATAGGTATCAGTAGTAATTAATGCGACATTATCTGAGCCATACTCCATCGCTGCACGAGCCGCTAATTTAGCAACCGTCGTCGTTTTACCCACTCCAGTTGGACCCAGTAATGCAACGACACCGCCGCGTTGTAAAATATCTTTTTTGACTACAGGGATTTGATCGGAGACTAAGCCGAGTAAAGCTTTCCAAGCTTTCGGTGGCGGCGTTTCCTCGGGGATATAACAAGCGAGTTGATCAGCCAACTCCAAAGAAACACCCATGCGTTCCAAACGCTTAATCAGCATCGCTCGCAAAGGCTCGCGACGCTCCACTTCTTGCCACATTAATCCCGATACTTGGTGCTCAAGTAAACGTCGAATTGAGTTCATCTCTTCGCGCATACTCTCTAACTCTTGCTGAGTCAGTGTTGGTTCATTGTCTCGTTTCGGTTCGTAACGTGAAGAATCTAAACGGGGTCGTTGACGAGACGTTGGACTCTCTTCGGCCATTAACTTTGCGAGCGCGCTTTCATTCGCCAATTGTCGGTTAGGCGTCGTTTTAGCCTGGTTGCGCTGCAATAATGCTGTTAATGAGTCTTCATTTTCTGCACGATGCTCGGTATCCGGTGTTTGGCTGTACTGTTTTAGCATACTAGCAAAGCGCTGAGTCATGGAAGCACCATTGGCATTGCTGGCTTTTAAACTGACTCGATCGTCTTCCAGCTCTCTTGCGCTATGACGAGTGGATAGATTGGGCTTACGATTATCATGATGAGCTGGCGAGGCTCGATAAGATTTCGTCGCGACAGGAGCAGGGGAGGATGAAGCTGAATCCGCATCAACCGCGGCGACAATTTCGACACCTCCTGCGACTTTTTTGTTCGACATAATGACAGCTTCCGCTCCAAGCTCTTCTTTCACTTGCAGCAGCGCCATTCGCATGTCTTTCGCAAAAAATCGTTTAATTTTCAAGGCAGATATCCGTACTGTTGGTTAACGTGGTTAGTTACCCACTGCCTGTACAATTCGAATCTGTTTCTCATCCGGGATCTCTTGATAGGAGAGAACTCTGAGATTTGGAATTGTATTTTTGACAAACTTAGCTAACGTTGAACGCAAGACACCAGAAGTCAATAATACAGCGGGTTCCCCTTTAAGCTCTTGCTCTTGAGTCGCTTGGCTAAGCGCCATTTGTAAACGTTCCGCCAAACCAGGTTCAATGCCTGCGGACTCTCCGCCTGAAGCTTGCATGGTTTGATGCAATATCTGTTCCAGCTCAGGGATAAGAGTAATAACCGGCAACTCAGGTTCTATACCATTGATTTCCTGTACAATTAATCGTTTCAATGCGATACGTACTGCAGCGGTCAAAATGTCAGGTTCTTGACTCTTACCTGCATATTCAGACAAAGTTTGAACAATCGTGCGGATGTCTCGGATTGGGATCGCTTCATTGAGTAAGTTTTGCAGTACTTTAACCACTACCCCGAGTGATAATTGGTCAGGGACAAAACCATCAACCAATCTTGGTGCCGTGCGTCCAAGTAGTTCAAGTAAGTTTTGTACTTCTTCATGACCAATTAATTGTGCAGCGTTATTGGTCAGTAATTGACTCAAATGTGTCGCTAATACGGTCGAGGCATCCACTACCGTGTAACCCAGTGCTTGAGCATGCTCACGCTGCTCTTCACGTATCCACACGGCTTCTAAACCAAAGGCGGGATCGTAAGTATGTTCACCATCGATCATACCGTATACTTGGCCGGGGTTAATGGCTAGTTCTTGATCGGGTCTAATTTCGGCTTCACCAACAGCAACGCCCATTAAAGTAATCCGGTAACTATTTGGTGTCAGCTCAAGGTTATCGCGAATATGTACTGGAGGAATTAAAAAACCAAAATCTTGTGACAGTTTTTTACGGACACCTTTGACACGATCCAACAGCTCCCCACCTTGATCTCTATCGACCAAAGGGATCAAACGGTAACCCACTTCTAAACCAATCACATCAACAGGCTGTACATCATCCCAAGATAATTCACGTAATGTTGGAGCATCTCCGTCCACTTTAACGGGCAACTTAGCCTCTTCTTTCTCTTTTGTTTGTTTACGTTGCAACCAATACGCAGCGCCACCGGCTAAGGCTGCCAGTAATAAAAAAGAAAAGTGTGGCATTCCAGGCACCACGCCCATAACACCCAGTATCCCAGCGGTAATCGTTAAGGCTTTAGGATTATCAAATAACTGAAAAATGAGCTGTTCACCCATATCTTCATCGGTATTTTGTCGGGTAACCATAATGGCCGCACCGATAGAAAGCAGTAACGAGGGGATCTGCGCCACTAAACCGTCACCAATGGTCAACAGAATATAGATTTCCATCGCTTGGCTAAAACTCAAATCGTATTGGATCATGCCAATGATTAAGCCACCAACAATGTTAATAAACAGGATCAAAATACCGGCGATAGCATCACCTTTAACAAACTTTGATGCACCATCCATTGAACCATAGAAATCCGCTTCTTTCGTCACTTCAAAACGGCGAGTTCGTGCTTGCTCTTGATCAATCAGACCGGCGTTCAAATCAGCATCGATTGCCATCTGTTTACCGGGTAACGCATCAAGCGTAAAACGTGCACTTACTTCTGAAATCCGTCCAGCACCTTTGGTGACAACCATGAAGTTAATGATCATCAAAATAAGGAAGACAACCAAACCAACAGCGTAATTACCACCAATAACTACACTACCAAAGGCTTCAATCACGTTACCTGCAGCACCAGAACCTTCATGTCCATGCAATAACACCACACGAGTTGAAGCTACGTTTAAGGCTAAACGCAGTAACGTAGCGATCAATAATACGGTGGGAAACGCAGCAAAATCGAGCGGGCGACGGGTATAGACGGTTACCAGTAATACCACCATCGATAACGCAATATTAAAGGTAAAAAATAAATCGAGTAAAAACGCAGGAATGGGTAAGACCACCATGGCCAACGTGGCCAATACCATGATTGGCGCGCCAATTGCAGGGAGACTGCGTTGTGGAATCTTAGGTAATTTGTGAGCAAATGGCAGCGTAAATTTCATAGGCCTGCAAATAATAAGTTAATGGAAAATTACGACAAAACGGTGTACGAGATCCTACCGAGTAGCTAAGGATGCAAGTTTTAGTCCAGTTGTGTACGTCAAGAATATGACGACCAGTAGCAAAAGCTTATCTCTCACTAACATCATGTTCATTATGGACGATAAAAAAGCCGCCTAAAAAGCAAGGCAGCTTTATCCCCCAATGGCTGAGAGTATCAACCTCAACTTATTGGGGTAATCGATAATGTTTATTCGCCCTAATTACGGATAGACATTCCATAATACGCTGGCTTGCTTTGTCTCAGGATCAAACTCTAAACCGATAGCACCAGAAGTAGGAAACATAGGCGCAGGTACGCCTGCAACAAACTCTGCCACTAAATAACCGACCAAAGGCAAATGAGAAATAATCAATAATGTCTCGATTTGCTGCGTTTGAATCAGGGCCGTTAGATACTCAAAAACATCTTCCGCCTGACCATAAGGGGTAATATCGTCACAGGTCTCTACCTTCGACACAGAAAAACATCCCGAGATAACCTGCCAAGTTTGCTGAGCTCGTAAGTAAGGGCTGACCAATACTTTATCAAATTGATCTAACCCTGATTGTTTAGCAAACACACGCGCAACAGCCGAGGATGCAACTTTTCCTGTTTCGGTTAACGCCCGCTCTGCATCACTGTCCGCATAATGTTCAGCTTCTCCGTGACGCATAATCACAATTTTCATATCTTTACCTATTAACCTATTGTCGGCATGCTCTTTGCGCTAGGGCACATTGACCATAAGCATAATTATAACAGTCTACGGTTTAAAGACATCGATGAAGCTAACACTCTGCTAAAAAGTTGTTATCACGATGAAAATGACCGTTTGTTCAAAATTTTAATCACCGTCAATTGGCAGGCTGTTATTTCAGCGCCATACTTAATGCTCATCCCTCGTTTGGAGACCCTCTGTGCATATAAGCCCCAATGATAATCATCATTATCGTTATCTCACTTTAGATAATGGATTACGTCTGTTATTAATCCATGAACCTGATGCACAGAAATCTGCGGCAGCACTGGCGGTTCGAGTCGGTCATTTTGATGATCCTAGCGACCGACCTGGCATGGCACACTACCTAGAACACATGTTATTTCTGGGTACTGAAAAATACCCTAAAGTCGGCGAGTTTCAAAATTTTATTAGTCAGCATGGCGGCAGTAATAATGCGTGGACAGGGACTGAGCATAGCTGCTTCTTCTTCGATATCGACCCCAATGCGTTTGCTAAGGCGCTGGATCGTTTCAGTCAGTTTTTTTTAGCGCCATTATTTAATGCAGAAGCCCTAGACAAAGAACGTCAAGCGGTTGACTCTGAATTTAAGATGAAACTAAATGATGACTCCAGACGTTTATATCAAGTACACAAAGAAACCATCAATCCAGCTCATCCTTTTGCGAAATTTTCCGTCGGAAATCAACAGACATTGGCCGATAGAGACGGTGTATCAATCCGTGATGAAGTGATCGCTTTTTACCAAACGTATTACTCAGCCGATATCATGACATTAGCGATCATTGGCCCGCAATCACTTGATGAGTTGCAACGCTGGGGGACAGAAGGCTTTTCGACCATAGTCAATACTCAACAAGCCGCCAAAAACATTACTCCCCCTTTTGTTGAGCAACAACACACTGGATTATGGCTTTATGTTGAGCCATTAAAAGAAACTCGTAAGCTGCTCTTAAGCTTCCCAATGCCGAGTACGGATGCCTATTATCGATATAAACCCCTCTCCTACTTCGCTCATTTACTCGGCTATGAAGGAGAAGGTAGCTTATTACTGGCACTAAGAGAGCGAAACTGGATAACCTCTCTCTCTGCTGGAGGTGGAGCCAGTGGCAGTAACTACCGAGAGTTTTCTATCAGTTGTACTTTAACCCAACAAGGTATTGAACACGTCGACGACATTGTTCAGATGCTATTCCAAACCTTGGCGCTTATTGGCCGTGAAGGACTTAATGAATGGCGCTATCTAGAAAAAAGAGCGGTACTTGAATCCGTTTTCCGCTATCAAGAAACCTCACGCCCTCTGGATATTGTCAGCCACTTAGTCATCAATATGCAGCACTATGAGCCGGAAGACATCATGTATGGTGATTACATGATGCAGGCCTATGATGAGCGCTTATTGAAAACTATTCTCAGCTATCTGGTACCAGAGAACTTGCGAGCAACCCTAATTGCCCAAGGTCTTAGCTATGATCGCAACGCACAATGGTATGGAACACCCTATGCTTGCCGTTCATTTACTCAGCAACAATTAAGTCAATACCATACTCAGACACCTCATTTCCCAGTCAAATTGCCTGAGAAAAATCCTTTTATTTGCCATCAATTAGAACCTAAACCCTTGGTTGATACTACTGAGCAGCCACAGATCGTTGAAGAATTAGCCGGTTTTAGATTATGGCATCAGCAAGAGGCTGAGTTTCACGTCCCTAAAGGCGTGATCTATATGGCTATTGATAGCCCTCATGCGGTGTCAAGCACCCGTAATATTGTTATGACTCGCTTATGCGTAGAGATGTTCCTAGATAGTTTAGCCACCCAAACCTATCAAGCGGAAATCGCTGGGATGAGTTATAACCTCTATGCTCATCAAGGTGGTGTTACCCTTTCCATCTCTGGTTTTAGTCAAAAACAACCGCAATTGATGAAAATGATTTTGGATAAGTTTGCTCAACGTTATTTTCAACCAGCACGTTTTGCCACGATTAAACAACAATTAAATCGTAACTGGCGTAATGCAGCGCATGATCGTCCTATTTCACAGTTATTTAACGCGATGACAGGGTTACTTCAACCAAATAATCCCCCCTATATCGACTTACTTAATGCTCTTGACAGCATAAAACTCGAACATCTCGCCCCCTTTGTGGAATTGATTCTTTCTAAACTGCATGTTGAAATGTTCGTCTACGGGGACTGGCTCGCCCAAGAAGCGCTGGTATTGGGAGAAATGCTAAAAACAGCCTTACGAGTCAATGATCAAGCTTATCAGGAGTCATTGCGCCCACTGATAACTCTAGGCAACCATGGATCTTTTCAACACGAGGTTCATTGTAATCAGGATGATTCTGCGGTCGTGGTCTATTATCAATCGCCAGACAGTCAACCACGCAGTATTGCTTTGTATTCACTCGCTAATCATCTAATGTCAGCGACGTTTTTCCATGAAATACGTACGAAGCAACAGCTCGGTTATATGGTGGGTACTGGTAATATGCCCCTTAACCGTCATCCAGGCATTGTTCTTTACGTTCAATCCCCACACGCAGCGCCAATTGAGCTGATCAACTCAATCGATGAATTTTTAAACGCTTTTTATATGGTGTTGCTCGAATTAAACGAATATCAATGGCATAGCAGTAAAAGAGGGTTATGGAACCAAATTTCCGCGCCAGATCCGACGTTAAGAAGTCGAGCGCAACGATTATGGGTCGCCATTGGCAATAAAGACTGGACCTTTGATCAACGAGAAACCGTACTGGCAGAGCTCAAGCGACTTAGTCGCTCTGATATGATCCGCTTTGTCGTTAATCAATTAAAACCGAGAACCGCCAATCGGTTAATTATGCATACCCAAGGGCAAGGTCATCATCATGCTCCTCCTTTTACTCTTGGGCAACCGATTGATTCGATAGCAGAGTTTCAATTACGCCCTAAAGTTTATGATTTAGGCTAATCTTTCGGACTCAATCACTTGCCTTAAGCTGTAAGGATGCAGCTTAAGGCAAACTCCCTGCCATTTAAAAGCAACCGTTGGGTTTGCAAGCCGCTCCCCTTCACCTTGTGGACTGGAAAGTTTAACCTTAACTCCCAATGCCGCTAATGAATCCCAACGCTTCGCTAATTCAGGAAAGCGTTGCAAAATAGCCTGCAGATAGGCGTGTGCTGATGTGGTCTCCGCGTGAAAAACAAATTCAACGTGCTCCCATCCTTGCGTCGGGTAACACTTTCCTTCCACTGGATAAGGCAGTTCTAAACAGGCGATCGCCCTGTGCTCATAAACAATGGGCTGGCGTAAATCCAACACGATAATAGGCCGACCATTGATATTCGCCTCAGAGAGTAAAGCGCCATACTCCAACCAAGCCTGATGAGCAGCTTGAGCCAGTGGCCACTGGTTGATCCTAAGCGCGATATGATCAATCGCGAACGATGACAGGTCCATGTGTAAAATCTTGCATAATTGATGAATTTTATCCATAAAATCATCAACTTTACTTTTCATCTGCTCAGGGTGAAGTCCAGAGTTGATCAGTAATTCAGACATAATAATCATCCAAAATCGGTATTTTCAGCTGATAGTATCAAGATTCCTCTTTAAAGTAGAAAAATACCTAATTTTCTCCCTATGTGCCTTCTCATAAAATTGTTATTATGAGCGGTAAATTACCAACAGAATCGAGATATGCACTCTACTACCCTGTAGTGAATAAAATGCATACCAAACCAGTTTCCAGAATCAAAGGACACGCGTGTGAATATTCAAGCACTGATTAATGATAAAGTCTCTCAGGCTCTTGAAGCCGCTGGTGCACCTGCAGGAAGTCCTGCAGCAGTACGTCAATCTGCAAAACCACAATTCGGTGATTATCAAGCGAACGGCGTAATGGGCGTCGCCAAACAGTTGGGGATGAATCCGCGAGAATTCGCACAGAAAGTGATTGATGTATTGGATCTCGATGGCATTGCCAGTAAAACCGAAATCGCAGGGCCGGGTTTTATTAATATTTTCTTAAGTGAAGATTTTCTTGCTCAGCAAGCCGAATTGGCCCTTGCTGATGCTCAGCTCGGAGTCAGTAAAGCTGAACCACAAACCATTGTCGTTGATTACTCCGCTCCTAACGTGGCAAAAGAGATGCACGTGGGTCATTTACGCTCGACAATCATCGGTGATGCCGTCGTTCGTACGCTGGAGTTTTTAGGTCATAACGTGATCCGAGCCAACCATATCGGTGACTGGGGAACTCAGTTCGGTATGTTGATTGCCAATCTTGAGCGTGTACAGCAACAGTCTGGCGAAGTCTCGATGGAGCTCTCTGATTTAGAAGCTTTCTATCGCGAATCCAAAAAACTTTATGACGAAGACGAAGAATTTGCTGCTAAGGCACGTAACTACGTGGTGAAACTGCAAAGTGGTGATGCTTTCTGCCTAGAGATGTGGAAGAAGCTGGTCGATGTGACCATGATTCAAAACCAACAAAACTATGACCGCCTCAATGTTTCATTATCGCGTGATAATGTCATGGGTGAAAGTATGTACAACGATATGCTACCGGGTATCGTCGCTGATCTAAAAGAAAAGGGCATTGCTCAAGAAGATGACGGCGCTCAAGTTGTCTTTTTAGATGAATACAAAAATAAAGATGGTGAGCCAATGGGCGTTATCATCCAGAAACGTGATGGTGGTTTCTTGTATACCACTACCGATATTGCTTGTGCGAAGTATCGTTATGAAACACTGGGAGCGGACCGTGTTCTGTACTTCATCGATTCCAGACAGCATCAGCACCTCATGCAAGCGTGGACCATCGTACGTAAAGCAGGCTATATCCCTGAGCATGTGTCACTTGAACACCACGCGTTTGGTATGATGCTAGGTAAAGATGGTCGTCCGTTTAAAACTCGTGCAGGTGGGACTGTGCGTCTTGCCGATCTACTCGATGAAGCACAAGTACGCGCTGCGGCACTGATTGAAGCGAAAAATCCAGATTTAAGCGTAGAAGAGAAAAGCAGTATTGCCACCACTGTCGCAATGGCTGCCGTAAAGTATGCCGATCTGTCAAAACATCGTACCACCGATTATATTTTCGATTGGGACAATATGTTGGCATTTGAAGGTAATACTGCGCCTTATATGCAGTACGCTTACACTCGTGTTGCCTCAATCTTTGCTAAAGCTGGTATTTCAATGGATGAACTTACTGGCCAAATCATTATTGGTGAAGAAAAAGAAAAAGCTTTGATCGCTAAACTGCTGCAGTTTGAAGAAGCGGTACAAGCCGTCGCCCGTGAAGGTCAGCCACACATCATGTGTGGTTACCTATTTGAACTGGCTGGTCAATTCTCTAGTTTCTATGAAGCGTGTCCAATCTTGGTTGCGAGCAATGAAGAGAGCAAGCAGAGCCGCTTGAAACTTGCTGCGCTGACAGCAAAAACCATCAAACAAGGCTTGGATCTACTCGGCATTAACACTCTAGAACGAATGTAAGTAGCGAGTCTCTCGTCAACGACGAATCAATATAATATATTAAGAACAAAAGGCTGGCGTTGTGCCAGCCTTTATTACATCGAACAATCGTCCAAAATGGAGGCAACGATGCCGTTTGAACTTCACCCACAACTGGCAAAAGACACCGATATCATTGGTCACTTCCCACTGTGTGTTGCGTTATTACATAAAGAATCGGCGGTACCTTGGGTGATCCTAGTACCGAAGCGAGAGCATCTGAAAGAGCTTCATCATCTGCCCATGCCCGAACAACAGCAATTTTTATTGGAATCTCAAGCCATCAGCCAAGCACTTGAAGCGTTGTTTCAGCCCGATAAAATTAATCTCGGAGCACTTGGTAATATCGTGCCCCAATTACACATCCATCATATTGCGCGCTTTACCAGTGATTGCGCTTGGCCGGGACCAGTATGGGGAAATACCCAAGGGCAGCAGCGCGACGCCGATGAGCAACAAGCAATGCTAACTCGTTTGCAAGGTATCTTAGCGCTGAGCCACTTATTCTCAAAAGCTTAACGTTAAGCCTTCATTGACAAAAAAGCCGTACATGTACAGTACGGCTTTTTATTTTATTAATGGTAGGGTTAATCCGTCACATCGTAACCGTCATCGATAAGCCATTAACTCGGTTTAGGCAATAACGAACACGAGTCACATAATTAGCTGCATTAGTATCGATTAAGCGTGAAATTGTCCCTTTTTTTATCCACACGTCCAGCATGGCATCAACACCATCTTCACTTAAAGCAAAACGTTGCGCGAGCTCTTTACGAGTCACACACTCTTGTTGTTCAATGCATTGCTTTAGTTCAGATAAAATCATGCTATTTGCACCTGTAGCGATCTCGATTCACGCCCCACTTTCTTAAGCCAATAATAAATCGCTAGTGATAAGCTAATGATACCGACAATCCATAATGAACTAGTTACAGGATGATCATAAAAATGGGTCGCCTGATAAAAGAGTGCAGCAGCACCGTATGCTAAGCCCATCGTCCAAACTGCAATAAACCTTGCGTATTTAGCGCCGAACTCTCGAACATAGGCACCCATTGCTGCCACGCAAGGCGTATATAGCAAAATGAAAATTAAGTAAGAAAAGGCCGCGTAACCACTTACAAAGTGATGTTGTAAATTACCAAAAATTGAAGCGTCGACTTCTTGCTCTTCCGCTAATGCACCTGTATCGGATAAATCACCCACTTCAATACCCAAAGGATCAGCAAAGTTAAGACCCATTAAGTTTTCAGGAATCGATAATACCGCTTCTTGTAAACTGGCCCATAAATCGTACTCTTCATCTTCACTATCAACCGAGGTGTAAAGGTTATTCAGCGTGCCAACAACCGCTTCTTTAGCAAAAATACCTGTAATGATCCCAACCGTTGCAGGCCAGTTATCTTGATTAATACCAATCGGAGAGAATAAAGGAGTGACTACCTGAGCGGCACTAGACAACACTGAGTTATCGCTGTCTTCATTACCAAATGAGCCATCCGTACCAAGTGAATTTAAAAAGCTCAGAATGGTCACAACGATAACAATCGTTTTCCCCGCGCCAAGCACAAAACGTTTCAGTTTTTGCCAAGTTTTGATCAGCACGTTTTGTAACGTCGGTAATTCATAATCTGGCATCTCCATTAGCAAACTATCACTTGACCCTGGGTACAAGGTTTTTTTCAATACCCATCCAGTAAAAATGGCCGCAACAATACCGAGCAGATAGAGAGCAAAGACAATATTTTGGCCACTTTGTGGGAAAAATGCCGCAGCAAATAAAGCATAAACAGGTAAACGAGCACCACACGACATAAAAGGTGCCATCGCGGCGGCCAGCTTACGTTCACGCTCTTGATCTAAGGTACGCGTCGCCATTATCGCCGGTACGTTGCAACCAAAGCCAAGTACCAGTGGTACAAAAGCTTTACCTGGCAAGCCTATTTTTTGCATCACTTTATCCAATACAAAAGCGGCGCGAGACATATAGCCTGAACTCTCTAAAATGGCTAAAAATAGATATAAACAGGCGATCACAGGAATAAAGGTAGCGACGGTTTGAATACCACCACCAAGACCATCAGCAATTAAGGTTACTAACCAAATAGGCAGATGATCATCGAGCAAATAATGACCACCATCAACCAAGAGAGCCCCTACCCCAATATCAAAGAAGTCGATAAATGCACTGCCAATGTTAATGGAAAACATGAACATCAAGTACATGACGACAAAAAAGAAAGGCACGCCAATCCATTTGTTTAAGATAATTTGGTCAGCTTTTTCAGTAAAACTGTGGCTAAGTTTACCTTCACTGCGGCGGACCTGCTGGCAACAGTGATGTAAAAATGTGTATTTTACGTCTGCGACATGCAAATCAATATCAAACTCACACCCTCGCTGTACACTGATCACGTTTAAGCGTTCTGATTCTGGTAACCCATTGATCACCATAAGATCATTTTCTAACGCCCTTATCGCTAGAGAACGGGCCGAGACTTCTTGTTGAGCAAATAGTGGCAATAAGGTACTGATCGCTTGCTCAAACGGTAGACCATAGTCCAACTCCAACTGTTTCAGCGCAATGCCTTGTACCACTTTTTTATGCAACTGTTGCTTGAAGCTAGTAACTTGCTGTTTATTATTGGCAGAGAGTGCTAATACTGGACAGCCCAACACTTGTTCTAATTTTTTAACATCAATGGTTTGTCGCTCACGCTTAAGCGCATCCATTTTATTTAACACCACCACCATTGGGCGGCCCAACTCGCGTAGCTGCAGCGTCATATACAAGCTTCGCTCTAAGCTGGTAACATCGACAACATTGATAATTACGTCCGCAGGGTGAGTCAGGACGGCTCGAGAGGCGATCGATTCATCGATACTATTGCTATCATTGCCACTGTCTAGCGCATAAATACCTGGTAAGTCGGTAATATAAAATTCATCACCTGAGTGTGTGTAACGCCCCGTCTTTTTCTCAACCGTGACTCCCGCCCAGTTACCAACCTGCTGTCTTGCTCCAGTCAATCCGTTAAATAGGGTTGTTTTACCGCTATTAGGATTACCTACGGTTAAAATTTGATATTGCATTAGGCTTTCTCCACCTCAACCGCAGCAGCGATGCTCTCTCGAACGGCCATCGATACCCCTCGAACTTCAATTTGTAAAGGATCGCCCATCGGTGCACGACGGATTAATGTGACTAACGTATTAGGTAATACACCCATTACCATTAATTTTTTACGCACGTCGACCGACAGTTCATTCAATGCCGTGATGAGTCCGGACTCACCCGCTTTTAATTCAGACAATTTCATTAAGGGCCACACAAACAATATTGTTAATGAGAAGGATTGCTATTACTGGATAATACTCGGTAAATAAAGGGCAATCATTGTGTGAAATCAAAGATTGCATAAATTGACATCTTCTCATGACCACATCATCAACCGCCAAGATTGTTATTTCCGCTAAAAAATGACTCGTTAAAAACGTCAAAATCATTTTCTTGTTATAAGACAATTCCTACAATTCACACTATAAACAGTCAAAATAAAAAATATAATCGATAAAAAAACAATGCGTTAGCATAGAAAATCAAGAATGGCGCTTTTGTTAGGTGAGGTTGGCGTTAATTTTATAAGCAAAAAAAGCGGAAGTTATTATAGTCAACTGGTCAGCGGGAATTGACCCGAAGATAGAACTCCAGAGGTGATATGGCACTGCCCATATCACTCCGGCAGCAAGCGAAGGTGTCATTGACACCCGTGGTATAGTCCCCCGGCTATACCACGATATTTTTTTCATCGACCGCTCAATTACTTTTCTCGATCAACTTCTGAGTAATATTCTCCTTAAAAAATCACTCCATACGACTCAACGTTAGCTTAAGTAATACGTAAACGATAACGCAATCAACGAGAATGGTTCTGCTTAGCCCAAAAGCCAGTGAGGTCAATACGACGTAATACTCCGTCGCTATTGGTTTCGGTTATTGTGACTCTTCCGCAAACTGAGAGGGCGATAATCCATATTGATGTTTAAAACGTTGACTAAAATACGATGGGTCGTTAAATCCACACAAAAAAGCAACTTGAGAGACTTTTCCACCACTCATCAATAAACTACAGGCTTGCTCTAAACGATATTCCGTTAAATATTCTTTAAACGTTTTGCCCGTTAGGGACTTCATCCGCCGCTGTAGACTACGCTCCGATAGATACATTTTTTTAGCGATATCAGAGGTCGTAAATTCAGGATCAGCATAACACTCAGCAACAACATAATTGAGTTTTCGTAGCCATTCCAACTCATTATTACTCTGCAGTTTTGATGATAATTCCGACGTTTGTGCCGATTCTATAGGGATAACTTGTGGCCACATCAACTCGATTAAGTTTCGCTCACTGGAGGAGTGAATCGATAAATTTCCACCAGATAGCGCCACCAGTTCATTAAGGGGAAATTGAACATTACCATTAGAAATCACCATCAGTTTATCCAGCAAAACAGATGTAGAACCATAATCTTTGATGATCACGACAACCTGCCCCTCACGTTCAATTGTCTCGATAATCAATGTCTGATGAGCATACAAACGCTTTAACGCATCCGATAATAAGGCGTTAAAAATCACATCTAATCCCGCTTGTTTAACCAGTACATCAGGCAATATATCACTCGGTTGATAATCAATTTTAACATTGGCTCGTTCAAATTCACCGTGCCAGCTATGGAGTACAGTCTCAAGTACCAAAGATAATGAACAACTGATGGTCATCGACTCACCAGATGAATTAAAGGCGCTGATTTGTACTATCTGATCCGTGAGTTGTTCAATCAACAATGACATTTCAGATGAATGATGTGGGTGAGTCTGAACGGCTAACTGTTTAAGTAGTTGCTGGTTTTGACTTTGCCAACGCTCCAACCACAAGTGACGGATCTGTATCTGTTTACGTAATAACAAGTTATGGCTGAGTAATATCTTACTTTGCTGTTGCAACTGACGGGTTTTATTAGCAATCTGCTGCTTAAGCTCCTGATTCACTCGGTCCATTACTCGTGATCGCCACCCGGTCAGTAATCCGCCAGCCAACAATACACTCGCAACATAGCCAGCCATCGCCCAATAGGAAAAATACCACGGTTTTAATACTTGAAAATTTAATGTTTGATCAACTCTATCTTCTCCAATATGTCGCAGCGATAGGGTGTAGTGACCGGGTAAAAGATGATTCAGCGTGAGCTGTGGACCTTCAAACCTTTGCCATGGCTCATGATTGAGACTGAATTCTAATGCCTGCCCTCTTGCATCGGGTAATGCACCAAATTGAAAGCTGATGGCTTGTCCATAGGTCACTCGCAAAGGCGATAAATTAGCCCCACCAATCTGTATCGGTTGGTAGTTGACACTGACTTGGCTAAAAATGAGCGAAGAATGAGGCGGCTCGGCATTAGCCAGGGATGATGTTTGAATCGCCAGAAGGCCAAACATTGACGAAAATAGCATCTGCTCTTGAGTATAAGACGCGGAGCAGACACCGCTTTCTAACTCATTATTGACTAAGCCATGAGGAGAGCCAAAATGTTTATTAATTGAGCCGTCATCATGATAGAGAGTCAGGCCTTTAGAAGAGGCTAACCATATTCCTTGTGGGCTACTGACTATACATTTAAGACGGATATTCTCTTCAATCAACGGCACAGTGAACAACGATAGCTGATCAGCCAAACGTCGAAATACCCCTCGCTCGCTGACAAACCATACTTCCCCCGTTGCCGTTTCCGTTATAGCTAAATTGGTACCATAATCAGCCGTTCGTTTGTCATAAGTAATTTGACTGTTTTTTAAGACATAAACACCATGCCGAGTACCGATTAATAAGCCATGTTCACGACTACTATACAAAGCTGTAACGGCTAAGTCTTGCTTGTTATCCAACAACCAATTGTGACCAAAATCCGTGTAATGCTGCGAATCGGGATGATAAGACCAAAGCTGATTGTTAGAGACCCCCCATAATCGCCCCTCATTATCGATCGTTAAATGTTGAATCGATGAATGGCGTAAAATAAAGGGGAGCAGATTTGACAAGTCACGATGTTGTTTGAATGAACGTAATCTCAAGCCTTGTTCGGTGGCAATCCACAGTCGATCGTCCAACAATAGGGCATCGTTCACCACTCCTGAGTAAACCCGTAATTTTTTACCCTGCTGTTCCCCATCAAATAGATACAAACCATCCTGAGTTATCATTAAATATTGGTTGCTACTTGGTATGGGACGTAAGCGTTTCAGTTTGCTATTGAGACGTTCATGGGTAATGCTATCTGCCAAATAACGCGTAAACTTTTGACTAAAAAGAGAAAAGTAGCGCACACCTTGATCTGTGGCAATCCAAATTCCGCCATGCTGATCATTAGCGAGAGCGTAGATTCGACCTTCAGGTAACCCATAAGGCCCCTGCTCGTTACTGATCAATTGGGTCGTTTTCTCCGTCGCTAAAGAATAGACAAATAATCCTTTATCACTACCAATCCAATACTCACCTTCGGCTTCAATGATCGCAAAGACTTGACCATCACCTATTTTTTTTAATGGGTATTCAGAGTGAAAAATATCAATCAATAGAGCTCCTTTATGAGTACCTACTAATAGATGATTTTTTTTGGGAGAAAAATAGAGCGTCTGGACTGGATTTTTTCCAGACGGACGAATATGTGAAAAGGCTTGAGCCTCAGAGATATACGTACCGACATTGGTGGCTAACACCCACTTATAATGCACCAATTCAGCGTCATTAATGTGCACTTGGCTAGCTTGATTAAGCTGATACAGTTTCGCTAATGAGTAAATTTTGAGTTGCTTGGTTTGTAAATGATAAGTATAAAAATGCGCCCCATCACTGAGCCAAATGTAACCATTTGAAGCACCAATTTTTTCTATTAATATTCCTGGAGTTAAGCTCAGCACTAATTCTGACTCAGCACCGGGCCGTGTTTGGTACAGTTCATTATCGATAAAAGTCCAAAAACGTCCTTGTGCGTAGGTGAGTTGCTGCTGCTTATCACGAAACAGAGAGCCTTGCTTAGGTAGCATCGTTTGCCCATCAAAAAACATGACTTTTCCGTGCACATCGTGAATCCATAGCCCACCTTCATCACCAAGAAATAAATTTTGTGCAATGAAAGTTTTCCCTTGAGCAAGTGTTGGTAATGGATAAAACACCGCTGGTGCGCTATCTCTCGCGTAAGCAGGTAAAATACTCCAACTAAAAATAGAGAATATAAGCAGAATAATGTGCTGCAAAATGCGTCCTTTACTGAATCATAGGCTAGCAACCCAATACAACATGGTCAGGTTATTTCTCAAAGAAAATTAATTAACCAAGACGCCTAAACCACTGTTCAATTAATCACAACTGAACCACGACCTTGTCATTGTAGGATTGGTACTTTGGTGTGTTGATTTCGGCATATGTCGCGACAAAAATCATCAATACCAAGAAAAGTAATCGGCATTTTATACCTAACACATGGTAATAAACAGATTTCGACTACTGATATGAAGCGTAATTAACGCCCAACTTCGAAAAGTGCGAGATCAGTAAGCCTCTCTGAGTAAAATGGGAGGATATAAGTGTAAAAAAGAAGGAAGGTAACGAGGAACCCCACTCACCAAGGCGATTGAGGTCCGAAGTTAAAAACACATACAATAATAAGCAGAAGCTGCGAGGTAAACCTCAGCAGCCCCTCACCACCAGCCATCGCTATTGAGACAAACAGCTATAAAAACTATTGGATAACTGGTCTAAAAACTTAAAGTAACTCCCTGACTGTACTGGTATATTCGAGCCGAGGGGGTCAAGTACGCCAATATGAACGTGACTACCACGAACAACGGTTTCAATTACCGCAGGTTGAAATTGTGGCTCTGAGAAAACACATTTAACTTGATTATCGGTTAATGAACGACGGATGCTTATCAAGGTTTTAGCGCCCGGTTTACGCTCAGGGCTTACGGTAAAATGACCAATATTATTTAAACCATAGCGCTGCTCAAAATAAGCGTACGCATCATGAAAAACATAATATGATTCAGCTTTGACCGCCGCTAACTGGGTAGCGATCGCTTGATCAGTACTATCAAGTTGCTTCAAAAAGCGAGCTAAATTAGCTTCATATTGTGGACGATGATCAGGATCCATCTCGCCTAAACGCTGCGTGATTGCCTGAGCCACTTGTTTGACTTGCACAACTCCAAGCCAAAAATGAGGGTCATGAGTGCCATGATTATGCCCATCATGATCGTGATGATGATGTTCATCTTCTCCATAGGCACGAAGCTCTAAATTAGGGATCTGGCTGAGGGTCAACACATTAGGATGTTGACTTAAAGAACGCGCTAAGAAAGGTTCAAGATCAGGACCAAACCAAATCACTAATGAAGCTTCACGAATCCGCTTTACATCTGAAGGACGCAGGGCATAATCGTGCGGCGACGCATTCGCAGACAACAATACATCCGGTTGACTGACATTTTCAGTGAGCTCATGAGTAATCATTTGAATCGGTTTAATACTGGTCAAAATGCCACTCGCCCATCCCGATAAGGGAAAAGCAATGAGTAAAGTGCACAATGTAAATCGAGAGAGCATGGTAATTTCCTGCTGGTAGCGTTGATAACTGCGAAATGTTACATTATAACATCACCCAATTGCAAACGAGTTTCTTTCATGTCAACACTCATTGAAATGCATGACATCTGTGTTGAGTTCAATCAGCGCCGAGTTCTGGATAAGATTAGCCTTTCTCTGTCCAGAGGTAAAATAACCACTTTAATTGGCCCGAATGGCGCGGGAAAATCGACGTTAGTTCGTGTGCTACTTGGTTTACATCAACAAAACTCTGGAACCCTTTCGCGAGATAAACATCTTAAGATTGGTTATGTTCCACAAAAATTAAAGTTAAACGATACCTTACCACTTAGCGTAAGTCGCTTTCTTCGTTTAGCCGGAAAATACAGTCAACAAGAACAATTAGACGCATTGCGCTTAGTCGGTGCTGAGCATCTTCTTCATCACGATATGCATAAATTATCTGGTGGTGAGAATCAGCGAGTGTTACTAGCACGAGCTTTATTACAGCGTCCTGATTTGCTTGTACTTGATGAACCCGCTCAAGGTGTCGATGTTCAAGGACAAATTGATTTGTATGATCTTATCGACACCATTCGCTTACGTTTCAACTGCGCTGTTTTTATGGTGTCACACGATTTGCATTTGGTCATGGCCAAAACCGATGAAGTGATCTGTTTACATCACCATATTTGTTGTTCTGGTTCCCCAGCCGATATTTCTCAGCATCCGAGTTATCTGGCACTGTTTGGCCATCGTAGTAAAGAAACTCTCGCTTTTTATCAACACAAACATCAGCATCATCATGACTTAGCTGGGCAACCCGTTAAAGGTGATGCTCAAGCCTGTTCACATCATTCACACGGTCATCATCACCATGATTGAGTTTTTACTTCCTTCTATCGCTGCCGGAATTGGCATCGCGATTATTGCCGGGCCGCTTGGCTCTTTTGTCGTTTGGCGACGTATGGCCTATTTTGGTGATACTCTCGCCCACGCGTCATTGCTTGGTTTGGCGCTCGGTTTTCTCCTCGATATCAACCTCTATTTTGCCCTGCTCGTCTGTAGCCTAAGTCTAGCGGTGATCTTAGTGACCATGCAACGCCAGCAATTGATTGCGACCGATACCTTATTGGGAATTCTAGCCCATAGCTCTCTGTCATTAGGTCTGATTGCCGTGAGTTTTCTCGACAATGTCCGTATTGATTTGATGAGCTATTTGTTTGGTGATCTACTGGCCGTCAGTCCCGCAGATTTATGGTTTATCTGGAGTGGTGTTGCAGCGGTCAGTCTCGCCGTCTATCTCTTTTGGCGTCCACTACTTTCCAGTAGCGTGAATGAAGAGTTGGCCAGTGTTGAAGGGGTCAATATTGAATTGATGCGTCTGGTGCTGATGCTACTGATTGGCTTAGTGATTGCTGTCGGCATGAAATTTGTTGGCGCATTAATTATGACCTCACTGATGATTATCCCTGCGGCGACAGCAAGACGCATGGCTAAAACGCCAGAACAGATGGCGTTATTAGCTTCACTGATCGGCATTATTTCCGTCTTGATTGGCATCAGCTTGTCATGGCGATTCGATACTCCGGCAGGCCCTTCAGTGGTCATCAGTGCAACCATGATGTTTATGCTCAGCCAAATGGTTAACCGCCGCTCTGTTTAAACGCCTCAGCCTAACGTCAGTATAAAGGCCTGTTTTAACAGGCCTTTATTTTATCTTACCAACTACCTAAAACAGCAAATATGAGGCAGCTTATCAAGCCTACCACCAGCACGTAAGGAAACTGTGTACGGATATGGTCAATATGGTCATTACCTGTTGCCATCGAAGATACAATTCCAGTATCACTGATCGGCGAGGTCATATCACCAAAAATAGCCCCTGATATTGCAGCCCCAATCAATAAATGTGGATCGAGATCGGCTGCCACGCCGACTTGAATCCCTATCGGAATCATGATCGCAAATGTTCCCCATGAAGTCCCTGTCGCCAAAGACATCACCGCTGCAATCAGAAATACAAATGCTGCCGAAAGTCCAGCTGGTAACACGCCATCAATTAATTGCGTGATGTATTGTCCGGTTTGCAGATCGGCTGATAGGTCACCAACCAAAAAGGCTAAAGACATAATGGCACCCAATGGGATCATATTTGAATAGCCAGCGAGTAAGTGACGGAAAAAAGCATCTAGTGATAAAACGCGAGTTCCAACAAAATAAATCAGCGAAATACAAGTGCCCGCCATGACCGCCCAAAAGACAGCCGTAGAACCAGAGCCAGAGGTAAGATTGCCATTTCCAGTAACCCATAATCCAAACGGCACCATAAGGATGATCGTTAACAACGGCACGATAAAATAGCTTGGTTTACCATTTGCAATAATGGGTTCAACCTGCTGATCACCGGCAATCGGCAAAGCACCTTCTCTTAATACTCGACCTTGTCGCGCCCTTTTATCAGCCTTAGCCATTGGCCCCCAGCCCACGCCCGAAAAAATATAAAACAGCACAGCAAGTAATGATAACCAAGCCATTAAGTTATAGGGCATTGAGGCAAGTAAGATAGAGAAAGACTCCCCCTCTAAATAACCTCGGCTTATTTGAACACCAATGATTGCCATCATTGCAGCGCCCCAGCCATTGATCATCACCGTGGAACAGGTAGCTACACATGAAGATTGAATCACATAGGCCATTTTCTCACGCGACACTCGATAATGATCGGCTAAATCTCTACTGACCGTTCCTGCCGACATGAGAGAAATTGAGCTTTCAATAAAAATGATCATGCTGGTTAACATCGCTAACAACTGTACCGCGATAGGACTTTTGACCAGTTGGGATCGCTCCGTTAAGCTATGAATGATCGCTTGCGTACCGCCGGTAATCTGAATCAAACGAATAATCCCCCCGACCATAAAACAAAATAAAATGGTGCGAGTATTACCTGCATTGGCAAATACCTTAATATAACTGTCTAGAGTATCAGCAATGCCCGTCAATGGATTGAAACCAGCAATCACCGTGTACCCAACAACAGCGCCAATCAATAGCGATAAAATTACTTGTCGAGTCAGCACCGCCAAGGCTATCGTCACTAGTGGAGTTAATAATGTCCAAACGCCATAATCACTCATATGGCTTCCGCCGAAAGTGCAGTGAGTAAATCTGCAATCAAGTCATCGCTATCTTCAATTCCGACCGATAAACGAAATGTGGTATCAAAAATCCCCATCGCTTGGCGCTCTGCTTCACTCATTGAGCCGTGAGACATAGAGGCGGAATGATTGATCATGCTTTCCACCCCTCCTAATGATTCCGCTAAAATAAAGTAACGCAATCGGCTTAAGAAACGTTGGCTATCTGTGCGATTACCTTGGAGCTGAATGGTAACAACCGCCCCTCCAGAGCGCATTTGCGATTGGCATAATGCATAGTGAGGGTGTGTTGCTAAGCCAGGATAATACACCGCTGCAATTGCAGGATGATCACTCAGCGCTCGTGCGACTTTCAATGCATTATCACACTGACGCTGCATACGTAAATCGAGCGTTTTTAAACCACGTAAAGCAAGGTAAGCATCAAAAGGTGATGCGATGGCACCGACGGTTGTTTTAGCAAAATCAATCCGTTTCGCTAGCTCAGGATCAGCCGTAATCAACGCGCCGCCAATCATATCCGAGTGACCACCAATGTATTTACTGGTGGATAGCATCACCAGATCGGCACCGAGGGTTAATGGTGTCTGGTTCCAAGCAGTAGCAAAGGTGTTATCAACACAAGTCAAGATACTGTGGCGACGGGCAAACGCACAAACTTTCTGAATATCCACCAATTCTAGTAATGGATTGGTCGGCGTTTCTATCCAAATCATCGCGGTATTGTCTTGTATTACCGATTCAATAGCAGCCAGATCATTCAAATCTACATAATCAACCGTTAAGCCATTATTCTGTTTACGTAGCTTGTCAAATAAGCGGTGTGTACCACCATACACACCACGCATGGCAATAATGTGTGCATTTTGAGTTAACAGTTCAAGGGCTAAGGATGTCGCTGCCATACCAGACGCCGTCGCTGTCGCATAAGTTCCTTGCTCTAATGCTGCTAATGCACTTTCGTAAGCATAACGCGTGGGATTAGCGACTCGCGAATAGCCATAATCAGCAGACTGTTCGAGATCGGTTTGAATAAAGCTACTTGCGGTATAAATCGGTGGAAAGGCAGCATTATGACCAGCATCATGCTGATCGCCGCCATGGACTGCCAGAGTGGCAAAATTTGGTTTTTTCATGATTTCATCCACATAACATTTGATGGGTGTTCAAACATGCATTATTCAACAATGCAAAGAAGACGCTGAATTTGCCTTATCTGGAGATTTATTTTTGATAATGCTAAGGCTTTTTTTTGTCAAAATGAGACAAGAAGTAACATTGTATTACTTTATGATTGGATACCAAAAATAGAATTCGCTTCTATGTTATGCCTTTTCAACAAGAGCAGCAGTGGAATTGATTGAGATTTCTATTTGGATTTGGGCTCTAGGAGTAACAAGGTCTAAACCCCATAACAAAAAAGCCTCCGTAAATTGGAGGCTTTCGAGATAAGAAACTCATTTTTATCAGCGTATTACCAACCGGTAACTTCACGCAAAGCTTGACCGATATCCGCCAGACTTTTCACGGTTTTCACGCCTGCCGATTCTAGTGCCGCAAATTTCTCTTCTGCGGTACCTTTACCACCAGAAATGATCGCACCAGCATGGCCCATGCGCTTACCTGGAGGTGCAGTCACACCTGCAATATAGGAAACAACAGGCTTAGTCACATGCTGTTTAATAAACGCAGCCGCTTCTTCTTCCGCTGTACCACCGATTTCACCGATCATCACAATCGCTTCGGTTTCAGGATCGTCTTGGAACAGTTTTAGAATATCAATAAAGTTAGAGCCAGGAATTGGGTCACCACCGATACCAACACAAGTTGATTGACCAAAACCTTCATCGGTGGTCTGTTTAACCGCTTCATAAGTTAAAGTACCTGAGCGCGAGACAATGCCCACTTTACCTTTCTTATGAATGTGTCCTGGCATAATACCAATCTTACATTCATCAGGGGTAATCACTCCAGGGCAGTTTGGACCGATCATCCGTACTCCGGTTTGCTCCAACTTGACCTTAACATCAATCATATCGATTGTCGGAATACCTTCGGTAATGGTCACGATCAGCTCAATACCAGCATCAATGGCTTCTAAAATAGCATCCTTACAAAATGGCGCAGGTACATAAATCACTGTCGCTGTGGCACCGGTCGCTTCAACCGCTTCACGTACAGTATTAAACACAGGCAAACCAAGATGAGTTTGACCGCCTTTACCCGGAGAAACACCACCCACCATTTGTGTACCATAAGCTAATGCTTGTTCAGAATGGAAAGTACCTTGACCACCCGTAAATCCTTGGCAAATGACTTTGGTGTCTTTGTTAATTAATACCGACATTATTTGCCCTCCGCAGCAGCAACAACTTTACGCGCAGCGTCAGTCAATGACTCTGCTGCAATGATATCTAAACCCGATTTTGCCAACACATCACGACCAAGTTCAGCGTTAGTACCTTCAAGACGAACAACCACTGGCACTTCAACACCGACTTCTTTCACCGCGCCAATAATCCCTTCAGCAATCATGTCGCAGCGTACAATACCACCAAAAATATTCACCAATACCGCTTTAACATTGTCATCAGACAAAATGATCTTAAACGCTTCAGCCACACGCTCTTTCGTTGCGCCACCACCAACGTCTAAGAAGTTCGCAGGTTTGCCGCCGTGTAAGTTAACAATATCCATGGTTCCCATCGCTAGGCCAGCACCATTAACCATGCATCCCACGTTGCCATCAAGAGCGACGTAGTTCAATTCCCACTGTGCTGCATGAGCTTCACGGGCATCTTCTTGGCTAGCATCGTGCATTTCACGCAGTTTAGGCTGACGGTATAAGGCATTCGAATCGATATTGATTTTACCATCGAGGCACAATAGATTACCGTCACCGGTAATCACTAATGGGTTTATCTCTAGTAGAGCAAGATCATACTGCGTAAACATCTCACTTAAACCCATGAAGATTTTAACAAACTGCTTAATTTGATCGCCTTGTAGACCAAGCTTAAACGCCAGTTCACGTCCTTGGTATGCTTGCGCACCGACTAATGGATCGATCGCCGCTTTATGGATAAGCTCTGGCGTTTCTTCTGCGACTTTCTCGATTTCTACTCCGCCTTCCGTTGAAGCCATAAACACAATTTTACGTGTTGCACGGTCAACAACAGCGCCCAAGTAAAGCTCATTCGCGATACTGGAAGCTTCTTCAACCAAAATTTTAGAGACAGGCTGACCGTTAGCGTCGGTTTGATAAGTAACAAGGTTTTTACCAAGCCACTTTTGGGCAAAAGCTTTCACTGCATCTTTACTTTCATGCAGCTCGACACCGCCCGCTTTACCACGTCCACCAGCGTGAACCTGACATTTTACGACTTTCTTTACTGTACTAATCCGTCCAGCAGCTTCAAACGCTTCTTGCGGAGTATCACAGGCATAACCTTCTGGGACTGGCAAACCGAATTCAGCAAATAGCTGTTTTGCTTGGTATTCATGCAAATTCATTGTGTTATTCCATTTATGTATTTTTATTCCATAGAGCCCAATACATGGTTGGACTTTACGTCTGTAGGAGTACTCTGAGCGAGTAGCCAAATGGCTTAAACAAGGCCGGGCGCTGAGCAAGCCCGGCTTTTTACCCGTTAACCGATGAGAGCAGAACTCTCTCCGATAAACATTACACGTCTAGAAGTAGACGCGCCGGATCTTCTAGTAACTCTTTCACTGTCACTAAGAAACCAACCGACTCACGACCATCAATCAAACGATGATCATAAGACAAGGCAAGATACATCATAGGTAAGATTTCTACTTTTCCATCCACCGCCATTGGGCGATCTTGGATTTTATGCATCCCCAAAATTGCCGCTTGTGGTGGGTTAATGATCGGTGTTGACATCAATGATCCAAATACACCGCCATTAGTAATGGTAAAGTTACCACCGGTAAGCTCTTCTACCGTTAACTTACCGTCACGACCTTTCAACGCCAGCTCTTTAATGCCCTTTTCAATTTCGGCAAGACTGAGCATATCGCAATCTTTTAGGACTGGAGTCACCAAGCCACGCGGCGTTGATACTGCCATGCTGATATCAAAATAATTATGATAAACAATATCTTGACCATCAATGGAAGCGTTCACTTCAGGGTAGCGTTTTAAGGCTTCAGTAACCGCTTTGACGTAGAAAGACATAAAACCAAGACGAATGCCGTGTTTTTTCTCAAATAGATCTTGATACTGTTTACGCAGATCCATAATTGGCTTCATGTTGACTTCATTAAATGTCGTCAGCATCGCAGTGCTATTTTTTGCTTCTAATAAGCGCTCAGCAACACGTTTACGTAAACGTGTCATTGGTACACGCTTTTCACTACGAGCGGCAGCGGCAAGTGGCGCACTAACTGGTGCTACTGCTGAAGTCGAAGCTTGATTTTTCGCTAAATAAGCTTCAACATCTTCACGCGTAATGCGACCACCAACACCTGAACCTTTAACTTGAGCGGGTTCTAAATTATGCTCTGCCAGCAAACGGCGTACCGCTGGGCTTAACGCATCATTAGACTCTTCACTGAGTGCCGCTTTATGGCGTTTATCAGGAGATGGCTCGGTCGAAGCGGTCGAGTCTGCGGTTGGCTCACCAGCAACGGCACCCGGTTTAATCCGTGCCAATAGCTGCTTTGATAGCACGGTAGCGCCTTCTTGCTCTAAAATTGACTCAAGCACCCCAGCTTCAGGAGCTGGTACTTCCAACACCACTTTATCGGTTTCAATTTCAACCAGCACTTCATCACGAGCGACAGCATCACCAGGCTGTTTATGCCATGTCGCTACGGTGGCGTCTGCTACTGATTCGGGTAGATCTGGAACCAGAATTTCAACTGTCATATCGGTCTTTTCCTTTTACTTCTTGTTCTTAGGCTAGGGTCAAAGCGTCTTCAATTAACGCTTTCTGCTGTTTCAAGTGTACCGACATATAGCCCACCGCCGGTGATGCTGATGCTGGTCGACCCGCATATTTTAAATCCGCTCCGGCCGGGATAGCCGCGCGGAAATTGTGCTGGCTACTGTACCAAGCGCCTTGGTTTTGTGGCTCTTCTTGACACCAAACATAATCGACGACATTGGTATAAGGTGCGATTGCTGCTTGTACTTCTTCAATTGGGAATGGATACAATTGCTCAATACGAACAATAGCCACATCATCTTGCTGATTGTTTCGGCGTTGCTCAAGCAAATCGTAATAAACCTTGCCAGAACAGAAAACAACCCGCTTAACTTTCGCGGCATCCAACGAATCAATCTCACCGATTGCTGGTAAAAATGAGCCGTTAGCCAACTCCTCCATACTTGAGGTACAAAGTGGGTGACGCAGCAAGGACTTCGGTGACATCACGATCAGTGGGCGACGCATTTTACGCACCACTTGACGGCGTAGCATGTGATAGACCTGTGCCGGAGTGGATGGAATCACCACTTGCATATTTTGCTCTGCACAAAGCTGTAAATAACGCTCTAAACGTGCAGAAGAGTGCTCTGGACCTTGGCCTTCATAACCATGAGGTAGCAGCATGGTCAAACCACATAAGCGTCCCCATTTTTGCTCACCAGAAGAAATAAACTGGTCGACCACTACCTGAGCACCGTTAGCAAAGTCACCAAACTGCGCTTCCCAAATGGTTAAGCCGCTTGGTTCGGCTGTTGCATAGCCATACTCAAAAGCCAATACCGCTTCTTCTGATAACACAGAATCGATGACTTCAAATGGACCTTGTTTGGTATGAATGTTCGCCAAAGGAACATAAGTACTGGCATCGGCTTGATTATGTAAAACCGAGTGACGATGGAAGAAAGTCCCACGTCCAGAGTCCTGACCAGAAATACGGATACGCTTACCATCGTCAACGAGCGTAGCGTAAGCCAAAGTTTCGGCCATTCCCCAGTCGAGCATTTTTTCACCAGAAACCATACTCATTCGGTCATGGTAAATTTTCTCAACTCGACTTTGCAGCTTATGACTTTCTGGATACTGACACACTTTTTCTCCCAACTCTTTTAGGCGTTGGAGAGGAAATTGATTATCCCAGTTTTCGTTCCATTCACGATTGATATAAGGTGACCAATCAACCGAGTGCATGGTCATCGGCCGCCACTCTTTCACCACCACTTCACCATGATCCAACGCATCACGATATTCATTCACTAACTGAGTCGCGGTTTCTAAGTCACACTCATTTTTATCGGTAAGAATATCAGCGTAGATTTTGCGCGGTGTGGGATGTTTTTTGATTTTCTGATACATCAACGGCTGAGTCGCATTAGGCTCATCCGCTTCGTTGTGACCATGACGACGATAACAAACCAGTTCAATCACTACATCACGTTTAAACTCATTACGATAATCGAGAGCCAAACGAGTCACGAACGCCACCGCTTCTGGATCATCTGAGTTAACATGAAGAATTGGCGCCTGAACCATCTTCGCAATATCAGTACAGTACATGGTTGAACGTGTATCGCGAGGATTGGAAGTGGTAAAACCGACTTGGTTATTGATAACAATTCGAACCGTTCCACCCACACAGTAGCCGCGAGCTAAAGACATGTTAAATGTCTCAGCGACAACACCTTGTCCGGCAATAGCAGAGTCACCATGAATGGTGATCGGTAATACTCGGTTTCCTTCAGAATCACCTAAACGATCTTGACGAGCACGAACTGAACCGATAACCACTGGGTTGACGATTTCTAAATGCGAAGGGTTAAAGGCCAACGCTAAGTGCACATCACCGCCCGGGGTTGCGAAGTCTGCCGAGAAACCTTGGTGATATTTAACATCGCCAGTGCCCCATGTCTCATCATGCTTACCGGCAAACTCGTCAAACAAGTCCTGTGGCTTTTTACCCAATACGTTGACTAACATATTCAGGCGTCCACGGTGAGCCATACCGATCACCACTTCGCGCATACCATGAGTACCCGCGTGACGAATTAACTCTTTCATCATTGGAATTAACGCATCACCGCCTTCCAGTGAGAAACGTTTTGCGCCGGGGAATTTTGCACCAAGATAACGCTCCAAACCTTCTGCAGCCGTTAATTCCTCAAGAAACTTGCGCTTTTCTTCCAAAGTAAACTGAGGTTGGCCTAACACTGGCTCTAAACGTTGTTGAATCCATCGTTTTTGCTCAGTATCAATAATGTGCATGTATTCTGCACCGACTGAACCACAATAGATTTTGTTCAACGATTGATAGATATCTTTCAACTTCATGGTATCTGCGCCAACGGCAAAAGAGCCGACGTTGAACGTTTCTTCCATGTCATCTTCAGTTAAGTTATGGAATGAGGGGTCAAGTTCCGCCACCGGTGGGCGTTTCCATAAACCAAGAGGATCTAATTGGGCAGCTTCATGACCGCGGAAACGGTAAGCGTTGATAAGCTGTAGAACTTTTACTTGTTTTGCATCGACTTCAGGATCACTAACTTGGACATTGTAATGCTTTGTCTCTTGAGCAAGCCGACGGAAGTAGTCACGGACACGCGAATGTGGTTGTTCAACCACATGATCAGGCTGCATAGGCAGACCATCAAAAACACGTTTCCACTCCTCACTCACCAGATCAGGATCACTTAGATACAGTTCGTAGAGATCTTCTACATAAGTTGCATTGGCGCCAGCCAAGTGTGAAGACTCGAGCCATGCCTTCATCACGCCGTTGTGCATTATTTTCCCTTAACCAGTAGTTTTCACGTTTGCTGCGGTCTATGCCGAGCTATAAAAGGCAGGCCCGAAGGCCTGCAATCTTTTCATCTAAACCGAGCGGTTGACCAGCATCGACTTGATATGGCCAATTGCTTTTGTCGGGTTTAATCCCTTAGGACAAACACTTACACAATTCATGATGCCATGGCAACGAAAAACGCTAAATGCATCATCAAGATTTGACAAGCGCTCATCTGTTGCCGTATCGCGGCTATCAATTAACCAACGATAAGCCGCTAGCAATCCTGCTGGACCGATAAATTTATCTGGGTTCCACCAGAACGACGGACAAGAAGTGGTACAACATGCACACATAATACATTCATACAGCCCATCCAAATGTGCGCGATCTTCAGGTAACTGGAGATGCTCACGAGAAGGCGGTATCTCACCGTCAGAAATCAAAAATGGTTTCACTTTGGCGTAGTTATCGTAGAACTGTGTCATATCGACGATTAAATCGCGCACGACGGGTAGACCCGGTAATGGGCGAATAACAATTTTACTGCCTTTCAAAGCAGAAAGAGGGGTAATACAGGCTAATCCGTTTTTACCATTCATGTTCAAACCATCAGAGCCACATACCCCCTCACGGCAAGAACGACGAAAAGCGATCGATGGATCCTGCTCTTTCAATAAGATCAGAGCATCAAGCACCATCATGTCCGAACCTTCTGCAACATCGAGCACATAATCTTTCATGTATGGCTTGCTATCAACATCCGGATTGTAACGATACAAAGAGAAGTTAAGTTTCATAGTTGAGTCCTCCCTTAGTATGTACGAGCTTTAGGTGGAAAAGCATCACGATGAATCGGCGTCATATTGACATCACGCTTGTTCATCTGTTCGGTTTCTGGATCGTAGATGGAATGGCATAACCAATTAGCATCGTCACGTTCAGGATAATCGAAACGAGCATGAGCGCCTCGGCTTTCCGTACGATAATTCGCCGCCACGGCGGTAGAAAATGCCGTTTCCATAAGATTATCTAACTCTAAACATTCGATACGTTGAGTATTAAACTCTTTTGACTTATCGGCTAAATGCGCATTTTTCAAGCGATCACGAATGACTTTCAGCTCTTCAAGTCCGGTTGCCATGGCTTCTCCTTCTCTAAATACCGAGAAGTTATTTTGCATACAACGTTGCAAATCTTTACGAATTTGTACCGGGTCTTCGCCACCAGTACTGTTTTCCCAACGCATCGTACGAGCAAGAGAAGCTTCGATATCTGATTGTGTTGCGGGGCGAGCTTCCGTTTGCGCGGCTAAAGTCTCACCAAGGTGCAATCCTGTCGCACGACCAAATACCACTAAATCTAATAATGAGTTACCACCGAGACGGTTTGCGCCATGAACTGAAACCGAGGCAATTTCGCCACAAGCGAACAAACCTTGCACTTCAATATCTTTGCCGTTTCTATCTTGTTTGATGGCTTGACCAGAGACCTGAGTCGGTACTCCTCCCATCATATAATGACAAGTAGGAATCACCGGAATCGGCTCTTTAACGGGATCAACATGGGCAAAAGTCCGAGACAGTTCGCAAATACCCGGTAGGCGTGATTCAAGAACATCTCGACCTAAATGATCCAGTTTCAGCTTAATGTGTGGACCCCATGGGCCATCACAACCACGACCTTCACGGATTTCAATCATCATTGAGCGAGCAACCACGTCACGGCCAGCTAAGTCTTTCGCATTAGGCGCATAGCGCTCCATGAAACGTTCACCATCTTTATTCAGTAGATAGCCACCTTCACCACGACACCCTTCTGTCACTAGCACGCCAGCTCCAGCAATCCCTGTTGGATGGAATTGCCACATTTCCATGTCCTGCATCGGAACACCGGCGCGCAATGCCATACCCACACCATCACCAGTATTAATGTGCGCATTGGTTGTTGACGCATAAATTCTTCCGGCACCGCCAGTAGCCAGTACCGTCGCTTTCGATTTAAAGTAGCAAATTTCTCCCGTTTCCATGCACAACGCTGTACAACCCAAAACAGCGCCATCTTGGTTTTTAACGAGATCCAGTGCATACCATTCGGAGAAAATGGTCGTTTTGTATTTAATGTTCTGCTGATAAAGCGTGTGCAACAGCGCATGACCAGTCCGGTCCGCAGCGGCGGCAGTACGTGCCGCTTGCTCACCACCAAACTCTTTCGATTGGCCACCAAATGGGCGTTGATAAATCGAACCGTCTTCAAAACGAGAGAAAGGCAGTCCCATACGCTCAAGCTCAATCACCGATTGAGGGCCATTTTTACACATGTACTCAATTGCATTCTGATCACCAATGTAGTCTGAACCTTTAACGGTATCGTACATGTGCCACTGCCAATCATCTTTATGTGAGTTACCCAAGGCTACAGTAATGCCGCCCTGAGCTGAGACCGTGTGCGAACGAGTTGGAAATACTTTAGATAGCAAAGCACAGGTTAAACCTTGCTCTGAGATTTGTAGCGCGGCGCGCATGCCGGCACCGCCAGCACCGATAACAACAGCATCGAATTCACGAACAGGAATAGTCACTTACACACCCCACAATACGAATAGGCCAGAGAAAAAGTATCCAAATAACACCGCAATAACGACCAATTGCAAAACACTACGCAACTTTGAGCACTTGACGTAATCGGTCAATACTTGCCAAAGCCCTATCCAGCCATGAATCAAAATACAAACTAAGGTCAACATGGTGAACACTTTAGTGAAAGTGCTAGAGAAAAACTGAGTCCATGTTAAATAGGTAATGTCAGTGAAAGCACAAAACAACACTACGTAAAGGGTATAAAGGGTCATAAGAATGGCCGTGGCACGAATCAAGAGATAATCGTGTACCCCATTACGACCAAACGAAGAAACATGCTTTACCATACTAATACCCCCGCTAACACTGATAACACTAGCGTGATAACCAATGATATTTTGGCACTCAGCGCACCACTTTCTAACTCTTCAAAATACCCCATATCCATAAGAAGATGACGTATACCACCGACAATATGATAGGCCAATGCTGTTAAGATGCCCCAAAGAACAAACTTGACAAAAAAGCCATTAACGATATGACTCGCCTCCATAAATCCTATTGGTGATGACAAAGAGAGGGACAGTAACCATAACAATATACCGACCGCCACAAACGTTATGATCCCCGCGATACGATGCAGGATAGAAACGATGGCTGTGATCGGAAAGCGTATAGTCTGCAGATCTAGATTAACCGGTCTTGACTTTCTTTCTTTCACGGGCTTGCTCACTCAGCTCTAATTGAAGCATTTATAGTTATCGATGAAATTTGGCAACAAACCGACAAAACCTAACATTTATTCAACAAATAAACGGCGATAACTGCGCTTACATTGTAAAAAAAATGTTAATTACAAGGTTAAGTGTTTTTACCTTGAATTGTTTTGAGCTTTGAATTTATAAGGTTTTTACCAAAATTTGCTACGCCTTTATACGGCTGGCAACATTATACAACAAATGATGTAACAATTTTTGCTACACAGAACAGATTTTTAACTTTATATGTATAAAAAATCAAAGTAAGTGCACACATCGGAGGAGAAAAATTGACTTTAATGGCGATCGGACGTACAAGAATGACACACAAACATCCTGGACGGATTAAATAATAAACAAAGGAGATTGTCTATGGCAGATAAGAAAGCGACCCTTCATATTGAAGGTAAAGCGCCCATTGAGCTGCCGATTATGGATGGGACAATAGGCCCTCAAGTAATCGACGTTCGTCAATTAGGCTCAAATGGCTACTTTACTTTTGACCCGGGTTTTCTTGCCACTGCATCTTGTGAATCTCAAATCACTTATATCGATGGTGACAAAGGTATTTTGTTACATCGCGGCTTTTCTATCGAACAGTTAGCCAATAATGCTGATTATTTAGAAGTCTGTTATATCCTTCTTTATGGTGAAGCCCCTAACCGTGAACAATACGAAGAGTTTAAGAAGATAGTTACTCGCCATACCATGGTTCACGAGCAAATTGCTAGTTTCTTCCACGGTTTCCGCCGCGATGCTCACCCAATGGCGGTGATGTGTGGCGTAGTCGGTGCATTAGCGGCTTTCTATCACGATTCACTGGATATCAATAACGATACACACCGAGAAATTGCTGCTTATCGTTTATTATCAAAAATGCCGACCTTGGCTGCAATGTGTTATAAATACTCGATTGGTCAACCATTTATCTATCCACGTAACGATTTAACCTATGCAGAAAACTTCCTACACATGATGTTTGCTAATCCGTGTGAAGAATATGAAGTTAATCCTGTCGTCGCTCGTGCTATGGATAAAATATTCACTTTGCATGCCGATCATGAGCAAAATGCATCAACATCAACCGTTCGTTTAGCCGGTTCTTCAGGTGCCAATCCTTTTGCTTGTATTGCCGCAGGTATCGCATCACTGTGGGGACCTGCTCATGGTGGAGCGAACGAAGCTTGCTTACGCATGCTAGAAGAAATTGGTTCTGTCGATAAAATTCCTGAGTACGTGACCCGAGCAAAAGATAAAGATGACCCATTCCGCTTAATGGGCTTTGGTCATCGGGTGTACAAAAACTACGACCCACGTGCAACGGTCATGCGTGAAGCGTGCCATGATGTTCTCAAAGAACTCAATATTAGCGATCCACTACTTGATGTAGCTATGGAACTTGAACGTATTGCTCTTTCTGATCCCTATTTTGTGGAGAAGAAACTCTATCCGAACGTTGATTTCTATTCAGGTATTATTCTCAAAGCCATCGGTATTCCAGTCTCCATGTTTACCGTTATCTTTGCTATGTCACGCACGATAGGTTGGATCGCGCACTGGAATGAAATGCATTCAGACGTCAACAACAAGATAGGCCGTCCTCGTCAGCTTTATACTGGGCAAAAACTTCGTGAGTTTGTGCCATTGCATGAGCGCCAATAGGTCGCCACTTCAAATCAACGAACAGAGCAGCCGATGAGGCTCCTCTGTTCAAGCTGATAAAAAATCAAGAGCGAGATTTACTCGCTCTTTTAATTTATACCGGATTATCAATATCAATAAACTCCACCACAAAACCATGTTCGCGGCTTAACCATTCACCCAATGCTTTAACACCATAACGCTCGGTAGCGTGATGGCCCGCAGCAAAATAATGAATGTTTAGTTCTCGTGCCGCATAAGTGGTGCGCTCAGATATTTCACCAGAAATAAACGCATCCATCCCTTGCTCTGCAGCCAGCTCAATATAATCTTGACCACCGCCCGTGCACCAAGCAATATTTTTAATCGGTTTGTCATTTTGCTCAGGAGCAATATGCAATGGCTGACGGTGAAGTACCGTTTGTAGATGCTGGGCAAACTCATCACCAGAGTAATGACGGTTGAGGCAACCGTACATAGCGACAGATTGAGCATGCCCTTCTAGCCCGCCCTCCACTTGAATGCCAAGTAATTGAGCGAGCTGAGCGTTATTCCCCAATTGAGGATGAATATCCAGTGGTAAATGATAGGCAAACAAATTAATGTCATGTTTGATTAACTGTCGCAATCGTTGCCCTTTCATCCCGCGAATCGCCTCTGATTCTCCTTTCCAAAAATAGCCATGATGGACAAGTAGTGCATCAGCTTGACGTTCAATCGCTTGTTCAATTAACGCTTTCGAGGCCGTAACACCCGTGATGATTTTTTTTATTTCCGCTTTACCTTCGACTTGCAAGCCGTTAGGGCAGTAATCTTTCACTAATTGTGGAGACAAGGTCTCATTTAACAACGCTTCTAACTGTAAGTTGTTCATATTTTGTTCCATTAAACTATTGTTATGACGTGTTTATAACAATTTCAGGCTAGAATGTCGAAAACGGAATGGTAACCGTAGATGGTGCTCACGATGGATATAAAACAGCTTATGCAATGGGTGGTAACCACTCCTCCAATCTTTCAAGGGGCAGAGCCAATAGTCTCTAAAGTTCCTTTTATTCAACCGTCTTATCAGCAATGGCCAACTTATCAAGGTAATCAGCGACTAGGATTTATTTATCAATTTTTATGTCAACAATTATTCACCGCGACTCCTCGCTATAATGCCGTATCAGAAGAGATTCAGCTTAATCAACAAGGCACAACTCTAGGCTCGATAGATTTTATTGCCAAAAACCGCAAAACAGAACAATACGAACATTGGGAAGTAGCCATCAAGTTCTACCTACTTCATCAAGAGAAATGGTATGGCCCCAACGCTGAAGATAGGCTAGATCTCAAACTCAACCACATGCTCAACCATCAACTCCCTTTGTCCAGCAATGCTGTTTTTTGTCAGCAATATCCATTATGGGCCAATGCTCGCCCCCATTTGTTGATGCAAGGCCGCCTATATACCAACCCATTCCAGCCAGAACCCATTCCAACGGAATGTTTAGGGTATCCACTCAATCCTTCTCAAATTCAAGGTCATTGGTGTTATCAACATCAACAGTCATTGATTGACGAGCCTTTATATCGATTAGAGAAACCACAATGGTTAACCGGCCGAGATAAACAAAGCCCACGCTATCAAGGCGAAGAATTAGGTTTTGTGCACTGCCAAAGCCAGTCAGGAATATTTTGGTTTATTATGCCTGACGAATGGCCATCAATGACGTGATACAAAACAGGCCATGAACATCCATTCATGGCCTGTTTTTTACTCAACCAATCTCATCATCTGATTCGTTATAGTCCCGCATTTTTAAAGACTTGATTGACAATCTCTTGCGCTTCTTGCTCTATCTGTTTTAAATGTTCCTCGCCTTTAAAACTCTCACAATAGATTTTATAAATATCTTCTGTCCCTGATGGGCGTGCAGCAAACCAACCATGATCAGTCGTCACTTTTAACCCACCAATCGCTGCGCCGTTGCCAGGAGCATGGGTTAAACGAGCAGTAATCACATCTCCGGCTAAAGTTTGTGCCGTGACCATCTCAGCAGAAAGCTGGCTCAAGATAGCTTTTTGTGGTCCATTGGCTACGGCTTGAATGCGGCTGTAGTGCGATTCACCATGCTTCGCCGCCAATTGATCGTAATATTGCTGAGGATTTTTACCAGTTACCGCGGTTATCTCCGCAGCAAGTAAGCACAGAATAATACCATCTTTATCTGTTGACCAAGCGGTCCCATCTTGACGCAAGAACGACGCACCGGCGCTCTCTTCTCCACCAAAACCAAAATGGCCGCTGTATAGCCCATCCACGAACCACTTAAAACCAACAGGTACTTCACACAATTCACGTCCTAAATCAGCCACGACTTTATCGATCATGGCACTCGAAACCAGCGTTTTCCCCACCGCGACTTCTGATTTCCACGCAGAGCGATGTCGATAGAGGTAATCGATACAAACGGCTAGGAAATGGTTAGGATTCATTAAACCCTGTGGGGTAACAATACCATGACGATCATAATCAGGGTCATTACCAAACGCTAAATCGTATTGGTCTTTCAGTGCTAATAAGCCAGCCATCGCATAGGGAGATGAGCAATCCATACGCACTACGCCGTCTTTATCCAGTGACATAAACTGGAACGTAGGATCAATCGCTTCACTAACTAACGTTAAATCTAAATCGTACGTTTGAGCAATTTGTCGCCAATAATCAATTCCGCTGCCACCTAATGGGTCGACCCCCATCTTCAGTTTGGCTTTCTGAATCGCGGCCATATCGACAACATTCACTAAGTCGTCAACATAAGGTTTCACTAAATCAATCTGCTTCAATAAAGGTGACTGTTTCGCTTCAACAATAGCCACGCGTTTCACCCCGCGCAAACCATCGGCAATTAGCTGATTAGCTCGGTTTTCAATCGCTTTGGTAAGCTCACCTTCCGCGGGTCCACCATGGGTAGGATTGTATTTGATACCGCCATCTTGAGGTGGATTGTGTGATGGAGTAATAACAATACCATCCGCTTTATCAGCATGTTGTTGGTTATAGGTCAAGATGGCATGAGAGATACCCGGCGTTGGCGTATAACCATTATCCTGTTGAATAATGACTTCCACCTGATTGGCAATGAGCACTTCGAGCACACTACTTAAGGCAGGTTCAGATAAAGCATGCGTATCTTTACCGACAAAAATAGGCCCGGTTGTATCCAATTCTGTACGTAGATCAACGATCGCTTGCGCGATAGCTAAAATATGATGTTCATTGAACGTGAATTTATCAGCCGACCCTCTATGGCCGGAAGTACCAAATTCAACCTTATGCTGCGGATTACTCGCATCGGGTTGAAACAGGTAGTAATGAGAAACTAAAGCCGGAATATTATGTAAATCTTGTTGTTGTGCTTTTTGTCCTGCACGAGGGTGCATAGCCATAATGACATCCTTTTAAAAATAATAATCAATAAAAAACCTCATAATACGCATTTTTATATGCCCAGTATGAGGTTCTAGTCAGACTTTTAACGGCTGATCGTGTCACTTCAGATAGATAGGGTGACTTTTTCAATGATATCTGCTGGAAAATTCATTTTCAGCATCACTTGCTCGACCATTTGCTGTTTACGGCTGGTGTTGTTATTGGTAATTACCCATAACGGCGTATTTGGAATCGCTTTTGGTTTTGTCGTTTGGCCGTTCGCCAGTAAGGTCGCTTCGTTATCAGCAAAGTAAACTCGCTTGCGTCCCTTAACGATCATGGCATCTGAGAAGCTCGCTGGATCGATACGATAGAGTGTGGATAGAACTAACATAAAACGATCAACGGCTTTTTTCAGTGCAGAAAATTCATCTGAAATCAGTAACTCGCGCATCGCCTTAACACTATCAACTTTTGTCTCTTGAGCCGCATCTTTACTGACCACTAACCCTTTAGGAGCAGTGATAGCCGGTGTAGCCGCAAGACTCTGACTATCAACCTTCAATAAGCGACGTAAAATATCGGAAGCGCTCTCACCAATGTGTAGGGTTTGACTGGCAATATAACGGTATAGATCTTCATCAACCTCAATTGTTTTCATTCGCTTTTCACAATCTCTATGTTTAAACTCTGGGGGATTATAGCGAGATCTTTACCGATACTCTACGTTAAACCCATTACTAATAAGATAAAATGTCAGCACTGCTTAATTACAAACTCGAAGGTGAGGGTCACACCGTCGTTCTGATCCATGGTTTATTTGGTAATTTAGACAATTTAGGGCTACTCGCAAGAGATCTGAAACACGATCATCAAGTGCTGAGTATTGACCTACGTAACCATGGACAATCGTTTCACTCTTCAGAACATAACTACGCCCTAATGGCGCGAGATGTCGATCAACTGCTTACCAAATTGTCGATAACTCAAGCCACCGTTATTGGTCATTCAATGGGCGGTAAAGTTGCGATGAAATTAGCCGATCTAGCACCAGAAACGGTTCAACAGTTGGTGATATTAGACATGGCCCCCGTCGCCTATACCGTACATCGTCACCAACAAGTACTTGATGGGCTCGATGCGGTGTTAGAACAAAAACCGTCCTCTCGTAGTGAAGTGATGACCTTGTTAGCTCAGCATATCGATGAGGAAGGCGTCCGCCAATTTTTAGGGAAATCACTGGTCAACCAAGATAGTGTTATGACTTGGCGATTTAACGTACCAGCCATTAAGGCTAACTATTGGAATATTCTTGGCTGGGAACCAATTGCCAGTAACTCAACCCCGACATTATTTATTAAAGGGGCCGATTCAAATTACTTAATGGCAGAACATCAACCCGCCATCCAGCAACAATTTAGCCGAGCAAAAGCACACGTTATCGCTAATACTGGCCACTGGTTACATGCTGAAAAACCAGCAGAAGTACTCCGTGCGATTCGTAAATTTATCCTCTAAATCGCTTAATCCATAACAAGTTAAGGGAAATTTGAAAGTCAATAGGTGGATTAACTTTAACAAATAACAGTGGTATAGTTCGCGCAAGCAGATTGATTTAAAGGTAAAGACTTTATGGCAAGTGTAGGTATCTTTTTTGGTAGCGATACAGGTAACACCGAAGCTATTGCAAAAATGATTCAAAAACAACTCGGTAAACAACTGGTTCACGTACAAGATATCGCGAAAAGTAGTAAAGAAGATATTGATAACTTTGATCTTTTATTGCTTGGTATTCCCACTTGGTACTATGGTGAAGCGCAGTGTGATTGGGATGACTTTTTCCCAGAACTAGAAGCGATTGATTTTTCAACTAAACTCGTGGCTATTTTTGGTTGTGGTGACCAAGAAGACTACGCTGAGTATTTCTGTGATGCTATGGGTACGGTTAGAGATATCATTCAAGCCAAAGGTGCAACGATTGTTGGCCATTGGCCGACGGAAGGTTATGAGTTTGAAGCCTCTAAAGCCCTAGTTGATGACAGCCACTTTGTCGGTTTATGTATTGACGAAGACCGTCAACCTGAACTTACTGAGCAGCGAGTGACCGCTTGGGTTCAACAAGTATATGAAGAAATGTGCTTAGCTGAGCTAGAAGACTAAAAAGAACCGCCCTAATTTGGGCGGTTCTTTTTAACACAAACTCTTTATGAATGATTGGATCTATTTACCACAATAGCTGGCCTAAAAACGGCGCAATCAGTACCGTCACCATCCCAGCTATCATCATCACGACACTCGATACCACGCCTTCTGCATTACCCATTTGATACGCTTTCGCAGTCCCTGCACCATGGGCAGAAGCCCCTAAACTCGCACCACGCCCAAATCGAGAACGAATCGATAAGAAGGTTAATAGACTTTCACCCACGGCCATGCCAATAACTCCAGTGAGAACGACAAACAGTGCCGTTAAGTCACTTTCACCACCAATGGCGCGCGTTGCTTCCACAGCAAAAGGCGTCGTTATTGAGCGCATCGCCAAGCTACGCTGCAGTAACTCTGGTAATTCAAACCAGCGAGCCAGCAAGACCGTACTGCTTACAGCAACAATCACTGACACAACCACACCAACCGACAATGACAACCAATGACGACGAATTAAGACTCGATTATCGTACACAGGAATCGCAAAGGCGACGGTGGCCGGTCCAAGTAGCCATAATAACCAACGAGACTCTTCCATATAGGATGGATAAGGAATATCCATACCAATAACAATCAGTACCAAAAGGAGTGGAGCTAATAATAAAGGCATTAAAAAAATCGTTCGCTTACGCTGATAAAGCATTTTACAGACGTAATACAGAGCTAAAGTCAGTACCAAACACGTCATACCGAGTAATGAAATCGAGTGCAACATTATTAGGCTCCCGCTAACTTATTACTTTTTCGACGCGCTAATTTAAGCTCGAGACGGTACAATCTATCGACTACCCACGCGGTAATCGCAATCACTAAAACCGTACTCAGTACTAACACTAAAATAATTCTCCCCCCCTGCTCTCGAACCAGCGGCTGATAATTAACCACAGCAACTACTGCTGGAACAAAAAACAGTAACATTTCCGCTAAAAGCCAAGCAGCCCCTCGTCGTAGCCATTCAACGTTGACTATTTTACTGAAGACCAAAGCAAGCAATAACAGCATCCCCGTTAGATTGGCAGGGAGCGGTAAATGAAAATAATCAACCAAGCGATCTGCTATTAACCATATCAGGCCTAACGCGGCAATTTGCCCAACGGTCAGCAAAACGGTTCTGAGTTTTTTCATGGCATCATTCGCTCATAATGTGAAATTAATCACATTATAGAGAGCGTTAAAATTTTCATAAAATGAATTTTTATTATAAAAATTATGCCAATATAGAATAAATCCACCATCAGAGCCTCAGTTATGGATATCAAAGCCCTACGTTATTTTGTGGAACTCATCAATCAACAAAGTTTTACTCGTGCATCAGAGAAGCTTTTTGTTACCCAACCAACGATCAGTAAAATGATCCGTAGTCTTGAGCAAGAAATTGGTCAACCATTACTCCATCGCCAAGGTCATCGCTTTTGGTTAACCGATGCCGGACACATTGTATATTTACGAGCACAAGAAATTTTGGCTCACTTTACTCAACTAGAAGCCGAACTGATCGATCTAAATCAACTCCAAGGGGGGCAACTGCGTTTAGGTATTCCCCCGATGGTTGGCCATCTTTATGCAGGGTTGATCCGGCAATACCGGCAAATCTATCCAGCGGTGGAAATGACGATAGTCGAGTATGGCGGAAGGAAAATAGAACAAGCCGTACTTGATGGAGAGTTGGATGTCGCTATTACTATGTTATCGCGTCATGCAGAACAACATCTCAGCACCTTAGTACTAGACAGTTACCCAATTTACGCAGTATTACCGCAAACCATGCCTTGGTCTGCCATGGCAAAGATCGATTGGTCATCACTCAAAGAAGAACCTTTTTATCTTTATACAGAAGACTTTACCTTAAGCGATTATGTTGATCAGCAATGTCTAACACACGGATTTACACCACAAATTGCGGCGCGAAGTAGCCAATGGGATTTTCTCGTTGCGCTTGTAAAAAGTGGCATCGGAGTCGCCTTTTTACCCGAGCCACTCTGTTTAAGAATCCAAAATGAAGGGGTACTGATTAAACCACTAACCCCAAGTATTGACTGGACATTGAGTGCTATCTGGCATAGTGAACGTTACCTTTCTCGCACCGCAGAAGCTTGGATACAACTTTGTCGCACTCATCCATCGTCTCGATGAACGCGATTACGCAGCATTATCTGTTTGATAATCTCCGTCTTGACGGTACTTAGGTTTTTTACGGACATACAGTTTGCGATGTACTTCAGACACAACTTCACCTTGTTTATCTTTGACATGAATAATAAACTCAGGAAAACATTTATCACCATTCGCCGTCGCAACCAATATCGCGTCCAGTTGAGCTTGAGAAATCAAAAACTCAGCGTATAAATCGCTGTGCCCAGGTTTAATAAAGTTAATGCTCGCCTCTTTATCCCAAACATAATATTGACGACCTAAAATTCCCATCAGCATCAATGAATATACAGGATCCGTTAAAGAGAAGATGCTGCCACCATATTGGGAACGATTGGCATTTTTGTTCCACCAACGAAGCTTTAAACGTAATCTAGCCTCGCGGAAGTCTTCACTGATTGACTCGATTTTTATCCCAGATCCCCAAAAAGGTGGCCAACTATTTAATGCCCACTTCACAATATTGGGTTTATACAACTTCTCAAGTGTTTTATTCATGCTATCCGTGCCTTAGACTCTATCTCATCTTCACTGATCGTGATGCTCGATGAGCATCTAACTCAATGAAGCTACACACAAGTTAATGTTGCATAATTGTAACTGGTCAGATCAGATTTCTCCGTGATGAAACTCGATTTTGTGGTAATTACAGTAACCCTTTGAAGTTCGTGGTTTATTGTTTTAATCGAGTGGCCTATAATGTGGAACAACATTGACCTCTGTTTACGACTGCAGATCATCAACGGGAAAGTATATGTCAGACAATAACCAAGCGCTAAAGGATGCCGGTCTTAAAGTAACCCTTCCACGGCTAAAGATTTTAGAAGTATTACAGCAGCCTGAGTGCCAACATATTAGTGCTGAGGAGCTGTACAAGAAGCTGATTGATCTCGGTGAAGAGATCGGCCTTGCCACCGTTTATCGCGTGTTAAATCAATTTGATGACGCTGGTATCGTGACTCGCCATCATTTTGAAGGTGGAAAATCAGTTTTCGAACTCTCAACCCAGCACCATCACGACCATCTTGTTTGTCTTGATTGTGGTGAAGTGATTGAGTTTTCTGACGACGTTATCGAACAGCGTCAAAAAGAGATCGCTGCACGTTACAATGTTCAGCTGACTAATCATAGTTTATATCTTTATGGTAAATGCGCTGATGGGGGTTGTAAAAATAACCCTTCAGCCCATAAGGCTCGATAAGATAAATAAAAAAACCACCGCAAGGTGGTTTTTTTGTTCGCCAGTCATGGACGAAGATATTGATAGCGTACGAGGCTATTTTGTCAATTACAAATAATCTCGGATCAACACTTCCGCAATTTGTACCGCGTTGGTTGCAGCCCCTTTGCGAACATTATCTGCCACCACCCACAAATTGATTCCGCTATGATGACTAATATCATTACGGACGCGTCCAACTAATACCGTATCTTTACCACCGGAATCACGGACTTGAGTTGGGAAATCTTGTCCTTGAAAAACCTCAATTCCTTCTGTTTGTTCCAAGAGGCTGATGACTTGCTCAGCATCAATTGGGCTACGAGTCTCAATATGCAACGCTTCTGCATGACCATAGAACACTGGAACTCGGACACACGTTGGGTTAACCATTATGGCAGGATCATTGAAGATTTTTTGTGTTTCCCACACCATCTTCATCTCTTCCTTGGTGTAACCATTATCCATAAATTGATCGATTTGTGGGATACAGTTAAAAGCAATTTGTTGACTAAACGTACCTGCATCAACAGGAAGCCCATTCAATAGCTTCGCCGTTTGCGCTGCTAGTTCATCGATTCCTGCCTTACCTGCTCCAGATACGGACTGATAAGTGGTCACATTAATTCGTTCAATGCCAACCGCATCATAAATCGGTTTTAAGGCGACCAACATTTGGATGGTGGAACAATTAGGGTTAGCAATAATATTGCGATTACGAAACTCGGCAATCGCCTGTGGATTCACCTCTGGAACCACTAATGGAACATCGTAGTCATAACGAAATTGAGAGGTATTATCAATGACAATCACCCCTGCATCAGCGGCAATCGGCGCCCAATGGGCAGACAGCTCGCCACCGGCTGAGAACAACGCAATATGAACCGATGACCAATCAAATTCTTCAACGTTTTGTACTCGTATGGTTTTCCCATTAAAGCGATAGGTCTTGCCTTCGCTGCGCTCGCTCGCGAGTAAAAACAGTTCACCGACAGGAAATTTGCGCTCTTGCAATACTTCCAGCATGGTTTCCCCAACCGCGCCCGTTGCACCGAAAATCGCAACATTAAATTCTTGGCTCATTTGTAACCTCTATTGTAAATCCGAGTTGCGCCAGTGGCTCTAATTGACATGAGTCATCACCCACTAGCTTAATTGCGCTATATTCACGCCGATCCCAATACTGTTTGCGCATCTGATCAAACGCATCGGGTTGATGTATCTGCCGACGAAACAGAGCATCATCTCGTCGCACATCATAAATAAGTTGCGTTAAGCTGAGCAAGGTTGCTTCATCCCAAGCACGATTCAACACTGCTTCAGGCACAGGGGCTATGGGTAATAAACTGGATGGATTCGCCCAGAGCGCCTTGCCTAAAAACTCACAGTATTGATTAAAAACCATGGTCGTACCACGAGCTTTACCTTCTAAACCATAACCCGCGATATGGGGCGTCGCAAATGCCAATAATGGCAGCAGTTCTAAATCCACCTGCGGTTCAAATTCAAAAACATCAAGAGCTGCGGTAAAGCCATCACCTTGTTGTAAACGTGCCTTTAATGCCGCATTGTCGACCACAGGACCTCGCGCCGCATTAATCAAAATTTGATCGCCTCGTAAACCAGCCAATATCTGCTCATTAATTAAATGGTGAGTGGGCCACTCGCCCTGCTGAGTGATCGGCGTATGCAAGGTTATCACATCCGCTTCCGTCAACAGTTGCTCCAGAGGCGTAAATACTCGCGTATCCCCTTGCGCCTGTTTAGGTGGGTCATTAAGCAATACGTTGATCCCTAATCCTGTCAAGCAATGGGCTAAGTAGCTGCCCACCTGTCCAGCACCAATGATGCCAATGGTTTTATCAAAAATAGAGAAACCTTGCTGCTGCGAAAGCACCATTAAGACACTAAACACATACTCTGCAACGCCGACTTTATTACAACCGGGCGCGGCGGTAAAAAATATGCCTCGCTCTGCTAGTAATGCTTGATCAACGTGATCCATCCCCGCTGTTGCCGTACCGACAAAAGCCAGTCGATTCGCTTTACTCAATAGATCAGCATCCACTTTAGTGACCGAACGAATCATCAATGCATCAATATCAATTAAATCGCCAGCCGTTAACGTACGGCCTGGTTTAAGAATGACCTCACCAAGCTGACTAAACAGTTGCTCAGCGTAAGGCATATTTTCGTCGATCAAGATTTTCATAGCCGAATTCACACTATTAGATTGTCATTAGGATCATGGTAGGCCTAAAACCCTGAGGGCTCATTTGCCAATACGTGATGAAGATTTTGTTGGGCATTGTGCAGAAAAGCACTCTGTGTGTCGAGCATAAAAATACCCGGTGCCAAAAGGCTACCGGGCAAATACCCAGAACAAAAGGATCTCGTCCCGCTCTCAAGGGACAGAGTCTGCGTCTGTGTGATCGGTGATCCCGATCAGCTCTGGAAATGGCTCACCTTGAACAAGAAGGTGATTAAGCTTGGTATTTTTTGATCACCAACGTGGCGTTAGTACCACCAAAGCCAAAGCTGTTTGACATGACGGTATTGAGCTCTTGTTCACGTGGTTGAGTGACAATATCTAACCCCTCAGCAGCGGGATCAAGATTATCAATATTGATGCTAGGGGCGATAAAATTATGATGCAGCATCAAGGTAGAATAAATCGCCTCATGAACGCCTGCTGCGCCTAACGCGTGCCCCGTCATTGCTTTCGTTGCAGAAATCGCAGGGCTATGACCGCCAAAGATTTCTTGAATTGCACCCAGCTCTTTCACATCACCGACAGGTGTCGACGTACCATGGGTGTTGACATAATCAACGCTATCGACATTTTGCATCGCCATTCGCATACAACGAGCCGCACCCTCACCAGACGGTGCCACCATATCGTAGCCATCAGAGGTTGCACCATAACCCACAAGTTCGCCGTAAATTTTTGCACCGCGTGCCAAAGCATGCTCTAACTCTTCAATTACCAGCATACCGCCGCCACCAGAAATAACGAAACCATCGCGATCAGCATCATAGGTACGAGAGGCTTTATCTGGCGTATCATTATACTTGGTCGATAATGCACCCATAGCATCAAACATCATCGTCAATGTCCAATCCAGTTCTTCACCGCCACCAGCAAACACAATATCTTGTTTACCAAGCTGAATCAGTTCCATCGCATTACCAATACAGTGTGCAGAAGTCGCACAGGCTGAACTGATCGAATAGTTAACACCACGAATTTTAAACGGTGTAGCCAAACAAGCCGATACTGTAGAAGACATCGTACGCGGCACCATATAAGGACCAATACGTTTAACGCCTTTTTCACGTAAAGTATCCACCGCAATAGCTTGGTTAAGTGAAGAAGCACCACCAGAACCCGCCACGATACCGGTACGGTCATTCGATACTTGTTCAGGAGTCAATCCAGCATCGGCAATGGCCTGCTCCATAGAAAGATAAGCATAAGCCGCTGCATCACCCATAAAGCGCATCTGCTTGCGATCAATATGATCCGCTGGGTTTATCTTTAAATCACCCCAAACTTGTGAACGTAACCCCTGTTCTTTGAATTGCTCAGAGGCTGTGATACCTGATTTGCCGGCTTTAAGAGACGCTAAAACTTCTTGGACGTTGTTACCGATACTGGAAATAATTCCCATCCCGGTGATGACGACTCGTTTCATGTGACATTCCTATAATTCAAAATTCCGCTAAATGATAACCAAGATAAGTAACAGAAGTGGTCAGCTTTCCTATAAATCCGTACAATCTTGCTCTATTAATGCCTTATTTGCTAGAAATCATCGCTTATGACTTCCATCACTCATGCACAATTGGCTTGGAATGACGCCGGAACCCCTGTCTCAGACCAATTTGACGACGTCTATTTTTCAAATGCCAATGGTTTAGAAGAGACACGCTATGTCTTTCTTAGTCAGAATCATCTCCCACAAAGATGGCGAGAATATGACCAACGGCACTTTGTGATTGCTGAAACGGGTTTTGGCACTGGATTAAACTTTCTCGCGACATGGCAATGTTTCGATCAATTTCGCCAGCAAAACCCTAATGCAGCGATTAAGACATTGCACTTTATCAGCTTTGAAAAATATCCGCTCAATAAAAACGATCTGATCAAGGCCCATCAAGCTTGGCCGGAACTCACCGACTACGCCGAACAATTGCATCAAGCCTATCCTTTGGCGCTGCCTGAATGCCATCGAATTACGTTGGCAGATGGTGCGGTTATTTTAGATTTGTGGTTTGGAGATATTAAAAACTGCTTACCTCAAGTGGCGGTTTCTGAACATGGTTTAGTTGATGCTTGGTTTTTAGATGGCTTTGCTCCGAGTAAAAACCCAGAAATGTGGAGCCAACGTTTATTTGATGGCATGAGTCAGTTAGCCAAAGAACATTGCACCTGTGCTACCTTTACCGCCGCAGGATTCGTTCGCCGAGGGCTCAATCAAGCTGGATTTATGATGAACAAGGTGAAAGGGTTTGGCACTAAGCGAGAAATGCTCGCCGGTAGGATTGAGCATAAAAAGCCATACTGCAATATTAAGCCTTATTACCAGATTGAAGCGACAGAGTCTGTCCATGATGTAGCGATCATCGGCGGCGGCATTGCTAGCGCAACACTGGCCTACGCCCTAACCCAACGCGGCATCTCCGTTACCTTATATTGCGCGGATAAAGCGCCAGCACAAGGTGCTTCTGGTAATCGACAGGGAGCCATCTATCCGCTACTCAATGGCCAACATAGCAATGTATCTCGTGTCTTTGCCCCTGCTTTTCTGTTTACTCGTCAATTTGTGCAACGTCTCGCGCAGCAGATAGACTTTGAATACGACTGGTGTGGAGTCACTCAGTTAATGTGGGATGACAAGTCTACCGATAAATTAACGCGTCTTACCCAAGGGGAATTCCCCGATCAATTACTGCATTACCTAACCGCAGAGCAAACCAGTTTACAGATTGGCTTGCCTGTTGACGTACCGAGTATTCATTATCCACAAGGTGGTTGGTTATGCCCGGCAGAGTTCACTCAAGGGCTATTAGAGCACTTAACCAACAAAGGGCTAATGACGGCCCATTACCAACAAGCGATTGAATCGTTAACGTGGCAAGCCGATACCATGACATGGCAACTCACTGGTCAAGAGCAACAGTTTCAGCATCAGTGTGTTGTGATTGCCAATGGCCATCAATTTGATAGCTTTACGCAAAGCAAGCACTTACCGCTGGGCAAAGTTAAGGGACAAGTGAGTCACGCACCAACGAATTCGACGTTACAAGCACTACGTTCAGTAGTTTGCTATGACGGTTATCTAACCCCAAGCAGCCCTCGTCATGCTACTCATTGTATCGGTGCGAGTTACGATAGACAGCATATTGACCAAACCTTCGATGCAAAAGCACAGCAAGAAAATAGCACGCGGTTAACTCGTTGTCTGGCTAATCAAACTTGGCCAATGATGGTGGATACTTCTGATAATCAATCACGTCAAGGGGTTCGCTGTGTCAGCCGTGATCATTTACCTTTTGTCGGTAATGTCGGCTTACGTGATGCCATTATTGAGCAATACGCTGATCTACCACAAAAAAGAGAGCATCAAATTCCGACCATTGCCCAATATCCTCAGTTGTATGCCTTAGTGGGTTTAGGTTCCCGCGGTTTAAGCTCGGCACCACTGATGGCTGAAGTCTTGGCTGCACAGATCTGTGGTGAGCCATTGCCTTTACCTGTCGATGTATTGGCCTCATTACATCCAAGTCGTATGTGGGTAAGAAAATTAAAGAAAGGTAAAGCCATTACAGAAAAAGAGTCGTGATCTTGTTGACCACCTTATGCGCGGCTTTTCAGCGCCTAAAACTGAATGTTAAATGCCTCACTATCAACACCCCAACATAGTGAAGCCTCGCTGAAAAGCGAGGCTTCACTAACACAAAACACTAAGCTTAGCTAAGCAGTGCTACTGTGGCTTTTATTTTTTCGGCAATCTCTGGGTTAGTTACTTCGCCCGTTGCTAAGTCAAAATTATCATAGAAGCTAGGAACAGAGAGTGAACCTTTAACATTACCACCGAAAAATGGCGCTGACGCAACCGCTGCGGCCAATACTGACTGAGCGCCACCAGGGCCTGGTGACGTTGCAAAATACACCGCAGGCTTACCTTTAAACAACTCACGATCGATACGAGTCGTCCAGTCGAACAAATTTTTATAAGCAGCAGGGTAATGTCCATTATGCTCAGCAAAAGAAATCACAAAGGCATCGGCTTGCGCTAAATCACGTAAAAAGGCTTGTGCACCTTCAGCTTGACCTAATTCTTTTTCTCGGTCTTCGCTAAACATAGGTACAGAATAATCATTGATATTCAATACAGTCACTTGCGCACCCTCAATTTGCTTTGCCGCGTAGGTGGCTAGCGCTTGATTGATAGATTGAGAGCTGGTGCTCGCGCCAAATGCGATAACTTTCATAGGATAACCTCATTGTTTATATAATAAGCACAGAGTAAACACTCGCCAGTTATCGCGCAACTACAAAAATTTTACGGTGATGTTCAAAATTTCTGAATAAGAACGCTCTGCAAGAATATCAAGCGCTTAATTCACGCCATAAAGCATAAACAATCGCCTGATCAGCAGGGCTAAGCTCTGAACGCGCCTCTTGTAGACTTTGCTCGATGAGCGCTTTAAGCTGCTCAATATCATTGATACCCTGTTCTTCACAAGTCGCTGCCGATAATGAAATATGTCCGCGTAAATACCCGCCCGCAAACAGTTCATCATCGGATGCTGATTCAATACGTGCATCAATGCTATCTAGTAATTTTTCTTCAAATTCAATAATCATCGTCTTCTCATTATTTGACTATAAATTGTTCAGTACTCAATGGCGGTGTGCGATAAAAGCTTCGTAGTGCCTGTGACAATCGTGCTACTCGAGGAGGTAAGCCCGTGGTTAATATCTCCAGCACTTGCTGATGAACCTTGTGCATAAACGCCAGCCTATCTGGCTCATAATCACCATGTAGGTTGTCACAGCTTACCGTAAAGGGGAATCCTGCACTTTGCGCTAAAATCCACTCATAAGCTTGCGGCCTGATTTCTACTCGCTCAAATTCGGCTTGCATTTGTGCCGAGCGACCATCTGGTTCATACCAATAACCAAAATCTTCTAACAAGCGGCGCTCGGGGCCAGCAACGCACCAATGAGCTATCTCGTGTAATGCCGAGGCATAAAATCCACGGGCAAAGATAATTCGATGATAAGGCGTGTGCACATCAGCAGGTAAATAAATCGGTTCGTCGCCACCTAATTCAAGTTTTGTCTGATAATCAGCAAAAAAGGTTTGATTAAAAATAGCGATCAAATCTTGATATTGATGGCTCATCAATAGTTACTCTCAATGGTTCAATGGGCAGCATTCTGGCGATTTTTACGCGAAGGGTAAAGAGTTCAAAGAAAATTATTAGATTAAGTAATCTGGCTTTCCCTTTCCCCCTATAAAAACTCATTCGTCAAAATGACCGATTCGCTCTACACTTGCGCCTTTTTCTGGCACAAGTAATCAACACATTATTAAGGTGAACTATGCTGCTTAGCGTTCTATACATTATTGGCATCACAGCAGAAGCAATGACCGGAGCTCTTAGCGCTGGTCGTCGGAAAATGGATTGGTTTGGCGTTATGCTAGTGGCAAGCGCAACAGCGATTGGTGGCGGAACCGTGCGTGATATTCTTCTCGGACACTATCCGCTTGGCTGGGTAAAAAATCCTGAGTACCTAGCGATTACTTGCCTAGCCGGTGTATTAACCACTGGGATTTATCGCTGGGTAATTAAACTCAAAGGCTTATTTATTCGCTTGGATGCGTTAGGATTGATCGTGTTTAGTATTATCGGTACTAAGGTCGCCTTAGCAATGGGGCATCACGTGATGATCTGTATGGTTGCAGCTTTAGTCACTGGGGTATTTGGTGGACTATTACGCGATTTAATTTGCCGCCAACCGCCACTGGTATTGCATGACGAGCTTTACGCTTCTGTAGCCTTGATTGCCTCAGGGCTTTATCTCACCTTATTAGAACTTGGCATCAATGAGACAACCAATACCATTGCAACGTTAGTGGTCGGCTATCTTCTGCGCATGGCCGCGGTGCGTTTTAAATGGCGCTTACCATCATTCCATTTAGTTGAAACCGATAAACCACTGCACTGATCGTAATACTCTAAAAATGTCGACGATCAAAAGCAATTAACAAGAGTATCAGCGCTTTATAGCGGGCGCTGATACTCTGTTGATAGGCATTATAATATAGGGGTTTGTGTCTGTACTGCTTGGTTTTGCCCACGATGGCGTAGTAAATGATCCATCAAAACAATCGCTAACATCGCTTCAGCAATCGGCACAGCACGAATGCCCACACAAGGGTCATGTCGCCCTTTAGTGATAAGCTCTGTTGGCTCACCTTGACGGGTAATCGTTTGTCCAGGGACAGTAATACTCGACGTCGGCTTTAAGGCGATATTGGCAACAATGTCTTGCCCTGAAGAGATTCCGCCTAAAATGCCGCCAGCATGGTTACTTGCAAAACCGTCAGGAGTAAGTAGATCTCGATGCTCACTGCCTTTCTGACACACCACATCAAAGCCATCACCAATCTCTACCCCTTTAACCGCATTAATGCTCATCAGCGCGTGAGCGATATCAGCATCAAGTCGATCGAATACCGGTTCACCTAACCCTACCGGTACTTTGGTCGCCACAACTTGAATTTTGGCACCAATCGAATCCCCCTGCTTTTTTAAATCACGGATCAGTTGATCAAACTTATCGACCTTGTCAGCGTCAGGACAAAAGAACGCATTGTTTTCAATTTCATTCCAATCCACTTTTTCAATAGCAATATCACCCATTTGGGCAAGATAAGCACGGATCTCAATACCAAATTCTTGTTGTAGGTATTTTTTCGCAATACCACCAGCCGCCACACGCATCGCCGTCTCTCGTGCCGATGAACGACCACCACCACGATAGTCACGAACACCATACTTTTGATGATAGGTATAATCCGCATGTCCGGGACGAAACTTATCTTTGATATCTGAATAATCGGTCGAACGCTGATCGGTATTTTCAATCAATAAACCGATCGAGGTACCCGTCGTTTTACCTTCAAAAATACCAGAAAGGATTTTCACTTCATCCGCTTCACGGCGCTGAGTGGTATAGCGTGATGTACCCGGTCTGCGACGATCCAAATCCACTTGTAAATCAGCCGCACTGATTTCTAGGCCTGGAGGGCAACCATCAATAATACACCCTAATGCAACACCATGACTTTCGCCAAAAGTGGTGACTCGAAAATGTTGTCCAATACTATTTCCTGCCATGTGTTCCTCAAACTTCCCATCAATAAGTAAATCACGATTTACCCATTAGCATCCTTATTCACACCTATACCCTTGTAACTTAAAACTGCAGTGCTGTTGACGACCTGCAACTCCAAATAATTTGCGAGCATCTCATTGAGAAAGGAGCTTTCGTTAATCATGAAATCATACTCGCTTGATTAGCCAATGATGTAAAGTCCGGACTTACGTTTTCCTGAAAAAGCGCCGTACTCCTTCACTTGCGAATATCATAGCAAGCCATTTTCTGGGTACTCAATTACACAGAAAAAGCCATCAATCCCCCATAAAAAACGCCAACATAATACGTCGGCGTAGAAATAGGATAATTCATCACAATGACTATGATTAATGCCAAACTTAATTAGTCACGATACAGTGAGAATTCTTCTGCACAATCAAGCAACTGCTGCTTAGTGAGTAAGAAGACGCCATGGCCACCATTTTCAAATTCTAACCAAGTGAACGGAATATTAGGGTATTGATCAACCAAGTGAATCATTGAGTTACCCACTTCACAAACTAAAATTCCATTATCCGTTAAATAATGAGGCGCATTAGCCAAAATACGTCGTGCCAATTTTAAACCATCGGTACCTGCCGCAAGCCCTAATTCTGGCTCATGCTTAAACTCATCCGGCAAGCTGTTCATATCTTCTTGATCGACATAAGGTGGATTAGTAACAATAATATCGTATTGCTCTTTCGGTAAATCGCGAAATAAATCTGAACGAATGGGGAACACTTGTTGCTCTAAACCGTGATCTTGAATATTTTGTTCAGCAACCTGCAAAGCATCAGCAGAGATATCAATCGCATCTACTTCAGCTTCAGGGAAAGCGTAAGCACAAGCAATCGCAATACAACCACTCCCGGTACATAAGTCCATAATCCGAGTCGGTTCATCAAGTAACCAAGGTGCAAACTGAGCTTGGATCAATTCACCAATTGGCGAACGAGGCACTAACACTCGCTCATCAACAAAAAACTCCAGACCACAGAACCACGCTTTATTGGTTAAATAAGCAATAGGCGTACGCTCATTAATCCGTTTAATGACCCGCTCCACCACACGTAAACGCTCACTGCCCGTCAAACGCGAATTCAGTACATGGGGCGGTACATCAATCGGTAAGTAGAGAGTCGGTAAAATTAACTGAACAGCTTCATCCCACGCATTATCGGTTCCGTGACCATAAAATAACTGTGCCGCATTAAAACGGCTCACCGTCCAACGGATCATGTCCTGAAGGGTATGCAGTTCAGAAACCGCCTCATCTACAAAAATCTTATCCAAAATTGCCTCCGAAAAGCGCTACAATACTGCCAATACCGAAAATAACTGATTATTTAACCTTCATGAACAAAAAAAACACCGACATCAGTCACCCTGATGATCTCGATGCGAATGATGATTTTGCTCTGTTTCACGAGGCAGTAAAAGGCGTAAAAAAGTTGCCTCAGGATACCATAACCCAGCCACCAAACAGAAACCCCAAGCAAAAAGAAATTCGCCGACACTCACGGGAAGCCAGCGATACTCATTTTTATTTTTCCGATGAGTTTGTGCCTTTACTCAGTGATGAAGGACCAACCCGTTATGCGCGTAGTGATATCTCTAAATATGAGGTCAAAAAGCTGCGCCGTGGTGTCTATTCACCCGAGGTGTTTCTCGATATGCATGGTATGACTCAACAGGAAGCCAAACGAGAATTGGGTGCAATGATTGCCTATTGCCTAAAAGACAATGTCCACTGTGCTTGCGTACAACATGGGATAGGTAAACATATCCTAAAACAGAAAGTGCCGCTTTGGCTTGCTCAACATCCTGATGTCCTTGCTTTTCATCAAGCGCCATTAGAATTTGGGGGTAATGGAGCCCTATTGCTCTTATTATCGATTCCGGACAAGTAATACGCGGCCTCAGGAGTAGAACCTAATCTGACGTGCTATGCACTAATAACGCATATCCGGTGGTATAGGAAGATCTTGCGTTTTCAGTACAGGCCGCTGTCCCCCTTTACGGCGGTACTGCTTAATTTGGAAGACGTAAGCCAATACCTGAGCAACTGCAATAAATAAACCATCAGGAATTTCTTGCTCTAACTCCGTGGTGTAGTAGATGGCTCGAGCTAAAGGGGGAGCGGCAACAATCATGATCTCATGTTCACGGGCGATTTCACGAATTTTAAGAGCCAGAAAATCCCCCCCTTTGGCCACAACAATCGGCGCTTTATCCGTTCCTTGTTTATAACGTAATGCCACTGAAAAGTGTTCGGGGTTGGTGATAATCACATCCGCTTGAGGAACATCGGCCATCATTCTGCGTTGTGCTGCTTCACGCTGCAACATACGAATCCGACCTTTAACTTCAGGCTTACCTTCCGTATCTTTGTATTCATCTTTAATTTCTTGCTTGGTCATTTTCAGTTTTTCAGCGTGTTGCCAAATCTGAAAAGGCACATCAATCGCGACCACGACCAGTAGCGAGCAACTGATCAACAAAATAAAATTAAGCAGAATTTCCAAAGCATGAAAAATATTTTGTGGGTAAACATCCATACTGAGTTGGAAAAGATCATTTTTCGAGGCATCAATCAGATAGAAGGCCACTCCCGCGACTAAGAGTACTTTGAGTATCGATTTGAAAAGCTCAACTAAGCTCTGCATACCAAACATACGTTTAAAGCCACTCAACGGACTGATCTTAGACAGCTTAGGCCTCGCCGCTTCAGCAGAAAAACTTACCCCGCCAACACCAGCTGCCCCGATCAGCGCAGCAACAAATAAAGTAATAAGGATGAGGATCAGTGGCAAAATTAAGTGGGTAAGCGTACCAGCAATAATATCGAACAGTTTACTACTGTCGAAAATTTCTTCACGGCTTAGCGAAAACAATCGTCCCATGGTGGTATACAAACGACTGGCCAACATTTCGCCAAACCACATTAAGGCGACTGAACCAATGATTAATACCGATACCGAAGCTAACTCTTTCGACCTTGCAACTTGCCCTTTTTCTTTGGCTTGTTGCAAGCGCCTAGGGGTGGCCTCTTCGGTTCTTTCTTGTCCATCAGACTCTGCCATGAGCGTCTCCTAACAGTTCAAGCGGATCAAACGACACATCTGCTGCTCACCCTCTGCCCAAAACAGATCATAATGAGCAAATAGACCACTAACAATATAGCCACAGATCAGTAAGCCGACTAAAAGGGCAAAGGCAAAACCTAATGAAAAGATATTCAATTGTGGAGCAGCCCGAGTCATTACCCCAAAGGAGAGGTTAACGGTTAATAACGCAATGATCCCCGAAAGTGACATGCTCAACGCCATTTTAAACATAATACCCAGCCATTGAGACAGCTCATAATAATCAACATTAGTCAGCGATCCAGCGCCAATCGGTAAACTGGTGAAACTTAACACCACTAGCTGAATCATAGTTAAATGGCCATCGGTCGCCAAAAAAAACATGGTCGCCAAAAACATAAACAATTGACCTAACAGCGGCGTATTCTGTCCATTCGCAGGATCGACCATCGAAGCAAAACCTAAACTGGCTTGCATACCAAGTATTTGCCCCAGGATAACAAAGGTTTGAATTAAAAATTGCGTCACCATTCCCATGGCAACGCCAATGATGATTTGTTCTAAGGTGGTTAAAAAACCTTGAAAAGAAAGCAGTTGCAAATCATCGCTAATCACCGGGATGGCAGGCATGACGGCCAGTGTGATAGCCAAACCAAGATAAAGGCGAATACGCGGCGACACAAATCGCGCACCAGTGACGGTCATGACCATCAACATGGCTGAAATGCGTGTAAAGGGCCAAAAGTAATGAGCAATAAAATCTAGGACGACACTGGTTGGGTATTCCATCACAGCTCCTAAAATAAGACTTGTGGCAAGCGCTCAACCATGGCGAAAAAGAATTCCATCAGCATTTGAGTCATCCAATGAGCAAACATCATTAATGCCAATAAAGTCACAATCAGACGCGGTAAAAAGCTTAATGTCTGTTCGTTGATTGAAGTTGCGGCTTGAAATACAGCCACAACTAAGCCAATCATTAGGCTTGGTACAATGATCGCGCAAACCATGATCAACACTAACCATAAGGCTTCACGAAATAACTCAACAAACAGCTCTGGTGTCATTTTTCTCTCCCGCTATAAAGCAAAACTGCCCGCCAAGGTGGATAAAATTAAGTTCCAACCATCCACCAAAACAAACAGCATCAGCTTAAAGGGTAAAGAAACGATCATCGGGGACAACATCATCATACCCATCGCCATCAATACCGAAGCAACCACTAAATCAATAATAAGAAAAGGCAAAAACAACATAAAACCAATTTGGAATGCCGTTTTCAATTCAGAAGTAATAAACGCAGGAATGAGGATCGCCATCGATACATCTTCCGGATTTTGCGCATTCGAACCAGCAATGTTCACGAACGTCTCTAAATCTTTGAGTCGCGTTTGTTTAAGCATAAAAGACTTCATGGGGTCTTGAGCTAAGTCGAATGCCTGCCGAGCACTGATCTGTTCATTAAGATAAGGCTGTACCGCTTGTTCATTAATCTGATTGAGCACTGGCGACATAATGAAAAATGTCAAAAAAATCGCGATACCAATAATGACTTGGTTCGAAGGGGTTTGCTGTAAGCCCATGGCCTGACGCAAAATCGACATTACCACAACAATTCGCGTAAATGATGTCATTAAAATAACCATCGCTGGCAAAAAGCCCAGCATGGTCATTAGAGCGAGAATTTGTAGATTAATCGAGTAGTCTTCACCGCCATCCGCGTTAGTTGTCATCGTGAATGCGGGAATCCCACCGCCGCCACTACGACTGGATAAGGCTAAACTCCTTGAACCCGCTTGCTCCCTCTCCATCGCTGAGACGGTAACACCTTGTGCACCAGCGGCAGTCGGGGGAATCGTGGTGGCGAGCTCTTGCTGAGCATAAAGTGGAGACGAAAAAGCCCAAATAAGTAAACTGAGCAGCATCATTGCTTTACAGAATACACGGGTGAGACGGTAATATTGGTGATTATTTCTCATGTTTTTTTAGCAGTTGCGTCAATTGATTGGCAAAAGGCGTTGCTTCCTGCGCCTCTTGAGTTAATGGCGAGTCTAACTTAGCAATCAATTGAATCGAATGACTGGTCACCCCAATCAAAAACTGCTCCTCCCCTGCTTGGACTATCATGATTCGTTCTTTGGTTCCAACCGGAAGTTGACGAATGATCTGAAATCCCTTTTGCTGACCAAAAACTGGGACTTTCATCCGTTTAAGTAACCAAGCTAAAAATAGAATAAAGCCCAGTACGAATAAAAGCGACCCTAAAGTGGTCGCTATATCCAACGAACTGCTGGGAGCGGCAAAAGCTGGGCAACTGAGTAAAACGAGCCCTAAAGTTTTTTTCATCCGCTATCTCAGCTTCTTAATCCGTTCAGTTTGACTAATAACATCCGTCAGGCGGATCCCGAACTTATCATTGACCACAACGACTTCACCATGAGCGATTAACGTTCCATTGACCATGACATCGAGTGACTCTCCAGCAATTCTATCCAATTCAACGACGGAACCTTGGTTTAATTGCAATAAGTTACGAATGCTAATTTTAGATCGCCCTACTTCCATCGAAATGGTCACAGGAATATCCATGATAGTATCTAACTTTCTCCGCTCATCTTCGGTGATCGGCGGTGAAGTGTCTTTTAGTTCATCTAATGGAGCAGCCAGTATTTCATCGACATCAACATCGGGAGCATTCGGATCTTCGCCCAATGCCGCCGCCCATTCATCTGCCAGCTTTTGATCATCTGATTTTGACATCTTTGCTACCTATTTTTACGCTTAAGATTGTTCTTCATCGGCTAATTCGTCATTTTCTAGTTCAGCAATAATATCTTTACCTAAAAAGGCCAAATCGGTTTTCATTGCTTCAGGACGTTTGATTTTTTGTGAAATTTGCACCGCGAGCTTATCACCAGAGCGCCCCATCTTAACGCGATAAGTGGGTAGCTCTTCGACAAACATCGTCGCATGCTCTGGCATTTTTATTGGGATAATATCGCCAACCTGTAGGTCCATTAAATCACGCAGCGCAATGTCTTGTTCTAGTAAGTTAACTCGAAAGTTAATCGGTACATCCATAATTTCATCGCGCAGTGCTGAGCTCCAGCGAACATCGGTTTCCATTTTATCCGATTGAACCCCCGCATCGAGCAATTCTCGAATTGGCTCAACCATCGAATACGGCATAACCATATGGAAATCACCACCTCCGCCATCCACTTCAATATGGAATGAACAGACAACGATCACTTCAGTTGGGCTGACAATATTTGCCATACTCGGGTTGACTTCCGAATCTAAGTATTCAAACTCAACGCCCATAACTGGTGACCATGCCTCTTTATAATCGGCAAAGACAATTTTCAACAATAGTTGGATAACCCGACGCTCGGTCGGTGTAAATTCCCGACCTTCAATACGTGCATGATAACGACCATCACCACCAAAAAAGTTTTCAACCAGAATAAAAACCAGTCGCGCTTCCATCGTTACTAACGCCGTTCCTTTTAACGGACGAAAACGAACCATGTTCAAGCTAGTCGGAACATACAACGTATTTTGGTATTCACCAAACTTCATCATTTGTACGCCGTTAATCGACACTTCGGCAGTCTTACGCAGCATATTGAACAAACTAATCCGCATATGCCGAGCAAAGCGTTCATTAATCAGCTCAAGCGTCGGCATTCGTCCACGGACGATGCGATCTTGTGATGAAAAATCAAATGAAGAGGCTGTCGACGAGTCTAAATTTTCTTCTTCGTCATCAACCCCATCAACGCCATGAAGGAGCGCATCAATTTCGTCTTGGCTTAGTAAATCGGTCACTGACTCACCTACTGCATTACAAAATCGGTAAACAGAACTCGTTCAATCACGGGTTCCCCCACCACTTGTGTCATGGCGGCTTTAATATCTTCCGTCGCTTTATCGCGCAGTTCAACGCGTCCCGATGGAGTACGTAATTGTTCAACTGTCGCTGAAGCAAAAGTCGCTAACAAGGTGCTTTCCACTAAAGGAGAGTGAAAACGCGCCAAGTTTTCATTATTGGTTCCACGAACCATCAATTGGACTTTGACTTGAACCATTCGCCCTCGCGTATCACCGCTGACATTAAATACAAACGGCTGAGCAATGTTAACGTAAGAAACCGGAGCAACGCTAGGAGCGGCTCGACGGTTCGCTGTATCAGAACTTTGCTGATCACTGCCGGAGCTCATTAAAAAGAACGCTGCACCGCCGCCACCTAATAGCAAGACAGCCGCCGCAATGATAATGATCAGCAGTTTCTTTTTACTTTTCGGTGCATCTTGTGAATTTTCATCAGCAGCCATAACATCCTCTACGTGGTTCTGTTTATTTTTATTAGTTTAAGCGTAATAACTGATTCCATCACGCTTTGTTGTTACATTCAAATCAAGTTTGACGTTAGCATCAATATTTTCATCATCGAATAGTGGGTCATCATCACCTAAATGCCCCGCCGAACCACGCTCAGCCGCATAACCTTGCTGCTGACCAGAACTCTGCTGCTGTACTGACGTATCGGCTAATTGCACACCTTGTTGGGCTAACATTTCCCTTAAACGCGGCATCGCTCCTTCCAAAGCATCTCGCGCTTGAACATTGGTGACCGTAAATTGAATGTTAGCACCATCGGCGTGCATATTCATACGGATATGCAAGCGGCCTAACTCTGGCGGATCCAACCGGATATCAATATTTTTTAAATTCTTCGACATCATCATCTGGACTCGTTCGGCCATTTCGTCAGCAACCAACCCTTTGTTAAGCATCAAAGGAAGAGTTTGAGCTTGAATCGGTGTTGCTTCATGACGCAGCGGTGTTGAACCATTCACTCCTGACTGGGTTGCCGTCGCAGCAATTTGTTGAGCTAAAGAATGCTCATCGCCGTCACTCGCTGAACGTGCTTTTACTGTCGCTCCAGCAAGCAAGGTTGAACTCGCTAAAGCCGCGTTAACGCCTTGTCCCTCTAATAATGTAGGTTGAGTCAAAGTTTGAGCGGCCACACGATTCGTGGTAATAGCAGCATTTACTTCAGCTTCCCGAGAAGCCGCATTATTCATCGCTACACTTGCAGAAGAAGACGCTGGTTGAGAAGTGCCGAGAGAAGATGCACCAGCTAATGCGGCAGAAACCCCAACAGCAACCGCTTTTTTGCTACGTGCTCCATCTTGCGAGTCAGTATTATCCTCCACTTTTGCCAGATCACTATCCATTGATCTTGGAGAGGCGTGAACACCTTGATTCGCTGAAAGATAAGTCGCTTGAGCACTTAAACTAGGCTCGACATCAATATCATCTGTCGATAATACTAGTTCACCCGCCTCACCATCTATTATCTCACTATCTGTGGAAGACTGGGCAGGCGCTAGCGGAGTAGGCACCATAGCGTGTTCTGGAGTCACCGTGAACGACGCCAAATAAGCATCAAGATCATCGGATTCATTAGATATCGCTGTGTTTTTCAGTTGCCCTTTATCATCATATTGATAACGATGGTCTTGAGTTGTCGCGCCGTACATGGCCTGAGTTTCAACTGGCAATGTCCCATTATCGGAGTGAGAGTGGCGCTCAGCCGCTATCGGAATTGCGGTCTCAGTATCATCATACTCGGTGAACTGACGATGAGGCAAAGGCTTGCCGTTATGTCCAGTCAGCGTCTGATTCGCTTGCTGCAAACGTACCAATAGATCATCACCTTCATTCATCACTTGTGCGCTTTTGTTTTCTGGAAACAATTCAGAATGAGGTTCAGTGCTTGCTCGTACAAGAGCAGCATCAACAGAAGCGTCTAATGAAGGGGACGGTTCAGATTCAGATAAACCATGTGGTGCGTCTGTGTATTCTGACGGCGTAAGTTCAACTTCAGAATGAGCTCCATCACTTGAGGCCACCATTAGCATTGAGGCTTCATCGTGCTTAGTTACTTGAGTATCCCCTTTTGCGCTGAACAGCAGCGAAGTTAACTTATCAAGAAAGCTACTTGGCTCAGCATTAGCTGAATCTTGGCTACTCTGCCCAGCGGAGCCTTTCGCCAGATTGGCGATGGAGGTATTATCGACGGAAGAAGTTGAATTAATATTCATAGGCACATCGCTCGCATTGATACTGGATCATAAAACTACGCGCGATAATTATCGTGTGTAGCATGAGATGATCGGACTCTGAGTCTAAATAAATGCAAAAACTACGCCATGATTAAATATATTCACTGCAACGAGTGAGATGAAGGACTTCAACATCAAGGTCATGTAAGTACAGATAATAACTTGACGATTACTTAGGCATATTCCGTTGACGATTAAAATTGAGCGTCGAAAACTCATCCATTTGCTTTTGTTCTTTCCGTTCTTGAATACGTCGCTGCTCTGTGCGTTTTTTGTCAATTAACCATTCATATGAACGACGTTGCTGTCGAATATGCAACCAATGTTGCTGACTATTCTCAACTTGCTGCTTAAAATGGTTTTCCGCGCCGCGTTGTTTGGCTAACGTTTCATCGAGCTGAGTAAGAAATCGGTTTAAATGACCATATTGACTGGCGGACAATCCCGCTTGCCCACGCTCAACAAGCTGTTGACAGTATTCAAGTCGATACTGCTCAATTTGCTTCAATTGCTGATAGTAGCCTTCAAGCTCATTGCGAGCCTTGCTCAATACCATTACCGCTTGGTTTTCTTTCTCCTTGGCTTGCTCTAATAAAAATTCCAACGCATTGTCCATCGCAAGACTACTCCATGCTCAAGACATTTTTTAACATGCCAATACACATATCATAAGGCACCGATTCTTTCATTTCTTGCTGAAGATATTGATCCAACCTTGGTTTGAGAGTAAATGCGCTATCAATCGCCTTATCGGTGCCAGGCTTATAAGCACCAATCGAGACTAGATCTTGATTTTTACGGCAAATCGATAAAATTTGTCTTACCGCTCGAGACATAAGCATATGCTCATCCGTCGTGATCTGTGGCATTACCCGACTGACGGATTTCTCAACGTCAATCGCTGGATAATGGCCAGCATCAGCCATTTCTCTTGAGAGAACAATATGACCATCCAAAATGGCGCGCGACGCGTCTGCAATCGGATCTTGTAAATCATCGCCTTCCGTTAATACGGTAAAAAAAGCGGTAATAGAGCCTTGGTTCGGACCGCCATTACCTGCTCGTTCAACCAATGCCGGTAATTTAGCAAAGACCGAGGGTGGATAGCCTTTAGTCGCCGGAGGCTCGCCTACCGATAAGGCGATTTCCCGTTGTGCTTGAGCAAAGCGAGTTAAGGAGTCCATCAATAACAGAACATCCAATCCTTGATCGCGAAAATATTCAGCAATAGCCAGTGCGGTTTGACAGCCTTTTAGTCGCATCAATGGTGAGGAGTCTGCGGGTGCTGCGACCACAACCGCACGTTGACGACCGTCCACACCGAGTATTTCCTCAATAAATTCTTTTACTTCTCGACCACGTTCACCAATTAATCCCACGACGACCACTTGTGCAGTCGTGCCGCGAGTCATCATCCCTAAGGTGACGGATTTACCAACGCCTGAGCCAGCAAATAGACCGATACGCTGCCCTTTACCAACCGTTAATAGGCCGTTGATCGCTTTAATGCCAACATCTAACGGCTCAGAAATTGGCTTACGTAATAACGGATTTATCGGTTGGGCATTGAACGTTGCTTGTTGATCCGTATAGATAGGCCCAAGTCCGTCCAAAGGGTTACCGACCCCGTCAATCACTCGACCTAGCAACTCCATGCCGACGGCCAAACCCGCCTCTTCCGTCAAAGGTGTTACTTTTGCTCCCGGCAAAATACCACTCACCTGCTCACTGGGCATCAAAAACAGACTGTCACCAGAAAACCCAACCACTTCCGCTTCCATTTGACCAGACATGGTGTCGACTTTACATAAACTACCAATTGGTGCTCGGCACCCCGTCGCCTCTAGAGTAAGCCCAACCACACGTACAAGCTTACCTGATGCAACCGGTCTCGTTGTTAAACCTTGTGTTTTGTACTGCGCTAATCGCTCGGCCAATGACAGCATTACTCGTGTCCTACTTGATGACGATTAGTACCGCAAAAACGTTGTAATACGCTACGAATGCGTTCTTCCATACGGTAACTGACACTCGACTCACCAGCTTCAATTTGTACATCACCACGATTTAAGGCGGGTTCACTACTGAGTGTCCATTGGCGTGAACTTAACTCAGACTCACCATAGGCATTTTTAACCAATTCATGATCTTCAGGATGGAGTTTTAAGTGAATAGCATGCCCAGCAATAGGAAGCGCTTCGACCGATTCTTTGACTGTATCTAAAATGACTTGCGGATTGGTTTGCACTTCTACATGTACCACTTCTTTGACTAAGGTCAATACCATGTCGACGAGCTGTTTTTCAACTTGTGCGTTCATTAATTGTAACGGTTGGGCAAACTGATCCGCCAATTCAATCAAAACATTCACTTGCTCTTGAATGGCCTGCTGGCCAGCTTCGAGCCCTTCGAGCTTACCGGTTTGTAATCCTTCTTGGTGACCAACCTCAAAACCACCCTGTTTACCCAACTCAAATCCTTGTTGATAACCTTCCGCTTTGCCTTGCTCAATTCCTTCTTGATACGCGGAGCGCTTGATTGACTCAATTTCTTCATCGGTTAAAGTTTGAGGAACCTCTGGTTCAGGATCATCAAAACTTGGCATCCAAGCGGGATCATAATTCATTGCCGTTTCTTTGGCTTTCTTTCCCAGCTCCGCACCATAATCGGGTAATCCCCACTTTTTGGGTGACTCAGTATTACCATCCGAGCCTAAACGGATAAAACCGCGCTTTCTTTGTCCAGTCATGAAGCATCCTATCGCGAACTAAAAAGACCGCTAGTTCATTAAGAAAGACATTGAGGACAGAAGTCGTCAACAACCGTCCAATTAATCACAAGAATTCGTCAGCGCCACCAGACAGCATTAACTCACCACTGTCTGCCATTTTACGAGCAATCGCCAAGATTTCTTTCTGTGCCGCTTCAACATCGGATACTTTGATCGGTGCCATCGCTTCCAAATCATCTTTCATCAGTTCAGCCGCACGCTTAGACATGTTCTTGAAGATTTTATCTCGCAATGTTTCATCTGCACCTTTGAGCGCTTTCAGCAATACATCCTGTGGCACATCTCTGAGTAGTTTTTGGATACCTTGATCATCCACTTCAACTAAGTTTTCAAACACGAACATCAAGTCTTCAATCTGCGTCGCAAGATCTTCATCGAGTTCACGCATTTGCTCCATAGCGATACTTTCAATGCTGTTATCCAAATAGTTCATAATATCGGCCGCCGCTTTCAAGCCACCAATTTTTGCCGCTTGTGCACCAGCCTGACCAGCAAACTGCTTCTCCATAATTTCATTCAGCTCAGCTAAAGCTGATGGTTGCACTTCTTCAAGATGAGCAATACGCATTAATAATTGGAGTCGATCTCGCTCAGAAAATTGAGCCAGAATTTCGGCTGATTGATCCGGTTCAAGGTAAGACAGGACGATAGTTTGAATTTGTGGGTGCTCATTGACAATAATCGTCGCTACTTGTCTTGGATCCATCCATTTAAGTGAATCTAATCCTTTCGAACCCGTGCCTAAGAGAATCTGATCGACCAAGTTATTCGCTTTATCTTCACCCAACGCTGCGATTAGCGCATTACGCATAAAGTCTTCACTGCCCATACCAATATTGGTGTATTTCTGAATGTCTTCCAGAAATGCACGATGCACAGCGCTAACTTTATCTTGACTAAGATCTTTCGCCTTGGCCATCGCACTACCCACTCGCTGAACTTGCTTAGGTTCTAAGTGACGAATAATTCCAGCCGCATCATCTTCATTGAGGCTCAGCAATAAAATAGCAGCGCGCTCTTCACCAGGAATGGTTGAAATATCAATTCCCTGTTCAGAACCGTCTTTTTTGACTATCTCGTTAGGCATTTTGCATCCAATTCTTCACTACTTGAGCCGCAAGTTCAGGCTCGTTAGCCACAAGAGCACGTACTGCTTTGAGCACATCCTCATCCTTATGCAGATTAGGCAAATCAATCCCCGAGCCAAACTCGAAGAGATCTCCCCCTTCAATATCACTGCCAATTAGGCTGGTTTCACCATCAGCCCCAATGGGTAAACCATCAGGTCCATACAATTGATCCTCATCATCAACCGCTGGATTAAGCAGTTTCTTCATCGCAGGGCGAACCAAGACCAAAACAATCACGATGATGACCAGTGCACTGGCTAACCAACGAACCCAATCATTAAAGTGTGGGTTTTCCCAAATAGGGATATCAATCAGCGCATCACTCTCTGGCTCGGCAAACTGCATGCTGAGCACTTTAAGCAAATCACCACGACTTTCATTAAAGCCAACAGTACCAATCAATAGAGTTCGAATCGCACTGATTTCATTCTCGCTTAATGGTTGATAAGTCACTTGCCCAGTATCTGGATTAACTACTGCACGATTTTTGATCGCTACCGCTACCGTCTGGCGATTAATCACACCCGTTTGACGCCGCTCATGGCTGATCGTCGTGTCGAGCTCAAAATTGCGTGTGGCTTCACGATGGACAGAGCCTCGTCCTAAAATAGAGCCATCCTTCATTTGGGCAATATCTTGTGGAATGGAGGCATCAGCAGGAGGCTGGTTACTCAACGCGCCAGGAATTCCCGCCACCACATTACCGTTATTATAGTCTTCTAAGGTGTATTCACTGCGCGTGGCTGGAGTATTGGGGTCAAATACTTTACGCGTTTGCTCAATCGCACTGAAATCCAACTCGATATCAACTTGGGCGGTATAATTGCCTAAGCCTAAAATAGGGATTAAGACCGAATCAATTTTATTACGTAAATTTTCTTCTTGGCGACGCTCAAGCTCTTGCTCTTTGCGGCGAGCCGTTGCGATTGGGTCTTGTGAACCTGAGCTGAGTAGGCGTCCGTGTTGGTCGGTCACCGTCACCCGAGTCGGGCGCATACCAGGAACTGCACTGGCAACCATATCAACAATCGAGTCAACCTCTTCTTGTTTTAAGTTCATCCCTGTGCGTAGAGTTAATGATACTGAGGCAGAAGCTTCTTGATTGTGACGTACAAAGACGCTTTGTTGCGGTAAAGCAAGTAAGACTCGAGCACGGTTGACTTGACGCATCTCTTCAATCGCTTTGGCTAATTGCCGCTCACGACTGAGTTTTAGTCTTTCTTGTTCAAGACGCTGCGATACGCCAAACCCCATGTCTTGTAATAAAATATCATCGCCTGCATGACGAGTTTGATTCAACCCTGAACGAACCATATTGAGTCGAATACTATTGAAATCTTTGCTGGGTACTAAAATCGTATTGCCATCTAATCGATAGTTCTGTTTTTGCTGATCGAGATAATCCAAGACGGGGATCAGCTCTTCAGTTTCAAAAGCACCCAACGGACGCATTTCCGGCTCTTTAACCCAGAAAAACAACATCACGATTAATGAGACACAAATAGAGATAGATAGAACAAGCACAATTTGGCGTAAGAGATCTAAATCGCCCATGGCAAAATCAAGCTTAGAAGTACTTTTTTCTTCTAAATCAGGATTCTGCAAGCCATCATCTAAGCTCATTGAGGTCGAAAGCGCCTGCTCTCCACCAGAAGATATTGCCAGATCGGTTGTTTGTTTGTCTTCAGCCACAGTTTACATCCTATGGTTATACTGGCATGTTCATCAGCTCTTTGTACGCATCAACGAGCTTATTACGTACCTGAATGGTCGCTTCAAACGCCACACTCGATTTATTACGAGCAATCATCACATCAGATAAAGACACACCTTCATCTCCGCGATCAAAGCGTGTCTGTAGGTGACTTGATGATTGTTGTAACCCATTAACCGTATTGATGGCTTGAGTCAGCATTTGGCTAAAATCAGCGCCAACTTTTTGTCCAGTTGCCGCCGGACGAGCATTAGCCGCTTCCGCCATCATTGCTTGCATCTCGTTGTTTAAGCCATCTAATCTCATCACAGCCTCTCAATGCCAATTCTTTGACTATTTCATTCATATTGAGTAAATGAGCAATTAATATGCCACGTCAATTTACCCAGGAATATCAATCCCTGCATCACGCATTTTCGCTAGTTTATAACGTAATGTTCGCGGGCTAATACCCAACTTCTCCGCCATCTCTTTACGTCGACCATGACATTCAACTAACGTTTCCATAATAATGGTAAACTCTTGGTCCCGTAACTCATCACCCAATCCGACAGGACTCGATGGAGTCGGATTACTCGGTAAACTTTGCGCAACAGGCTTAATTTGTGGGCTGGAAATCTCATCTTGCTCGACCAACTGTTGTAAACCTGACGCATCTTGCCAATCAAGTCCCTCGAGCAGAATATGCTGTTGAGTAATATCTGCCTGCTCACTTAAAATTAACGCTCGCTGAATCACATTATCCAGTTCACGGACATTACCTGGCCATGTGTATTGATGAAGCTTTTCCATTGCAGCAGAGGAAATCGTCGGCACTGGTAAACCGAGTTTTTTACAATGGCGCTCGACAAGATGAGTCGCCAACGGTGCAATATCGCCTTTTCGCTCACATAATGCTGGCCAAGTGATTGGAAACACATTCAAACGATAATATAAGTCTTCGCGAAATTTATTTTCTTTCACGTAGTTTTTTAAATCTCGGTTACTGGTGGCAAGAACTCGTACATCGAGTTGAATACTTTTCCGACTGCCCAGCCTCTCAACTTCTCGCTCTTGGAGGACCCTAAGCAATTTAGCCTGTAGATTCAAATCCATCTCACTGATTTCATCCAATAAGATGGTTCCACCTTGAGCTTGTTCAAATTTACCGGGGCAGGCTTGCACTGCTCCAGTAAACGCCCCTTTTTCATAACCAAATAACGTTGCTTCCAACATATTATCAGGAATAGCAGCGCAGTTAATGGCAATAAACGGCCCATCTTTACGCGGAGAAGCATTATGGATATAACGCGACATCACTTCTTTGCCTGAACCACTTGGGCCAAGGACCATCACGTTAGCGTCGGTTCTCGCTACTTTTTCTGCGAGTGCCAGTAATTTTATGCTTTTTTCATCCGCCACCACGGCATCACCGTCATCATCGGACTTTACTGGTGCATAGCGACTGACCATATTAAGCAGCACTTCGGGAGCAAAGGGCTTCGCCATGTAGTCGATTGCCCCTTCTTTCATCGCTGCTACCGCATCTTCAATATTGGCGTAGGCCGTCATTAATAGCACCGGAACATTTGGCCAGTGCTGTTTAATATTGCGCAGCAGTGCTAATCCACCCATTCCGGCCATCTGCACATCAGAGACGACGATATCAACCGGATGTGTTTTCAGTTTAATGAGAGCATCCTCAGCACAATCAGCTTCTAACCATTCATATCCGGCTAAGGCCAAAGTGTCCACTAAGGCTTCACGGAGTCCCTCATCATCTTCAACGATTAAGACTTTACTTTGCGCCATGATCATTCTCCATTATCTGGTTGAGGTGAAGGGGATTGACGTTCAATCGGAAGACACAGAGTGAAACAAGCGCCTTCACCGAGCTGCGACAGCAATTCTAGTCGTCCATCATGAGCACGGCAGACCATTTGCACCACGGCCAGTCCAAGCCCTGTACCTTGTGAACGAGTTGTAAAAAAAGGCTCCATAATTTTATGGTGCAGCTCAGGCGCGATACCAGGCCCGTTATCTTGTACTGATATTTTCAACTCATCATTAACGACACGAAAGAAAACATCAATTTGTGCCCCTTTACCAATAATCTGAATGGCATTCATGACTAAATTACTGATAGCAGAAGCCAATGCGTTGGCATTACCTAATAGTACGGTATCTTCTTGCTCAACCTGTAAATCATAATCGATTTGATTATTTTTTAACGCCGTTTCAATCATAGGTGAGAACTCTGCCACCAATTCAGCCACAGAAAAGGGTTGGATGACTCGATTATCGCCACCCTTGGCAAACAGCAGCATGTCGTTTACTTGCTTTTCTAAATCGTGTAATCGATCAATCAGTTTAGATTGGAATCGTTCGCGAGTAGCACTCGGTAAATTCGCTGCAGCTAAATTAGAAGCATAGAGCATGGCACTCGATAATGGCGTTCTCACTTGATGGGCTAACGATGCGACCATCCGTCCCAAAGACGATAAACGCTGTAAATCACCAATTCGAGATTGTAATAAGCGAGTTTCAGTTAAATCGGTGATCAGGATAAGTTGACCAGTGGTTGACGCAGAAATGGCTAAACGAACTTTTCGACCATTACGTAACGAGATTTCATGACCGTCATCCTCACGGGGAGCAAAAGCTACTTGAATCACGCTATACCATTTTTCGCCAAGTAACGGAACTTGTAATAAGCGTTGTGCCTCAGGGTTCGCTTCACGCACAATCCCTTGAGTATCCAATAAAATCACCCCCGCAGGCATCACATCGAGCACTTGTTTATAACGCTCAACCTGATCTTCTAAAGAGTCTAAATGTGACTGTTGTTTGTGTACGGGATCATTCATCGTCGAAATCTTGCCTTAATATACAACAATAGTCTGAAATGCAAAATGCAAGCCAGACTATTATTCAATAATTTCAATGCATTAACGATAGTCAATTTATTGACCACGCCAAAAACTCGCTTTAGCGTTGCATATTATACTTACGCATTTTCTCAACCAATGTCGTACGACGCATGCCTAACATATCTGCTGCACGAGCAACAATTCCACTGTGGGCATCAAGCGCTTGATTAATTAGACTTACTTCAAGATCAGCAAGCAGCTCTTTCAAATTCACCCCCTCCGGTGGTAATGACTTTGCTGCATCAAAATGACCATTGAGATCATTATGAGATTCGAAGGTAAAGTTTTCTGAAAAAATATCTTCTAATACGTCACGCTCTTGCTCTTCAACGGAGCTAAAACGACACGGTTCAGGCTGAAACTCTGGTATATCACTGTAGCGGTATTTCGTTGGTAAATGATTCACATCGACCAAACTATTAGGGTACAAAATCACCATTCGTTCAACCAAATTCGCTAATTCACGAACATTACCTGGCCAATCATGCTCCATCAATGAATTGATCGCTCGAGGGGTAAAACAAATTGGTGAGCCGCCTTCGGCTTCCATACGAGTCATCAGCTCTTGCAGTAACAAAGGAATATCCTCTTTACGATCCTTTAAGGCTGGCATCTCAATAGGAAAAACGTTTAAACGGTAATACAGATCTTCTCGAAAACGTTGTTCAGTGATCATGCTGTCCAAATCGCGATGAGTCGCTGCAATAATTCTCACATCCGCTTTAATAGTTGAATTGCCTCCTACTCGCTCAAAGCATCGCTCTTGCAATACTCGCAATAACTTAACCTGCATATTCGTTGGCATATCACCTATTTCATCGAGGAATAAGGTTCCGCCTTCAGCGAGCTCAAAACGTCCTTTACGTGAGGTGATCGCCCCAGTAAACGATCCCTTTTCATGACCAAACAGTTCGCTCTCTAATAATTCAGCAGGAATGGCTCCGCAGTTAATCGGCACAAAAGGACCTTTACGGCGCGAGGAATGGTAATGAATATTGCGCGCAACCACCTCTTTACCGGTACCGGATTCACCTAAGATCAACACATTCGCTTCCGTATTTGCCACTTGCTCAATCAAGTGACGGACATCTTGAATACCAAGACTCTGCCCGACTAAACTACGAAATAAAGCATTATTTCGTGAAGGTGCTGATAGTGCTATGCCTTTACGGCCTAAGAATTCTTTACAATGACGCAACGCATCGCTGAGTTGTGGGTAGTTAAGTGGAAACTCTAATTCACCAATAAATTGGGGGAAATATTCAACAGAAAAATGGTGTTGGTTTGCCACAAGTAACGGTATATGGTTAGCTTGACTCAACGCTTGTGTCAGCTCATCTGATAACAAAGGAGCGCTAATCGAGCCTAAAATACATCCCGCCCATGAAGTTGACCAATCAATCAACCGAGCTTGAGAAGAGTCAATAACCTCACATTGCTCCCCGACAAATTCTAATATTGTACGAAAACTTTGACGAATTTCAGGATCGTCTTCGATGACAAGTAGTTTTGCTAAACCTTGCATAGGTGAGAATATTTGCCTTAATTTAGGGACGTTGTGGTTGCACCATTACCAATCATTTACTCCTTTTGACTAAATTGTACAGTCAACAGTAGTAAACAATAGACAACGTGTGAAATTCAGCAACAAAAAAAGCCACTTGGCTAGTTAGTGGCTTCTATTCTATTTAATTAAAAAAATAAGGCAACCAAGCATTTAGTTGGTGTGATATCGGTTAAAAGTTTAAGATAAAACTTATATCCCTACATCACTTGCGGTCAAGTTATGATATTCAGTAGGGATTTGATCCCATGCAGACTTGATTTCACGCAGAATATCTATCACATCATCGAGTGGTTGCGGCTCGTTTTTGTGGTTCGCAGTAGTGATTTGCGTGATCATAAATTCATACAATTGATCAAGGTTTTTTGCAATATCCCCGCCATCGTCCATCGACAAACAGCCACGCAAACTAATAATGATGTCCAGAGCCTTGCCTAAACGCTCACCTTTAACAGGGATGTTGCCTTGCTGCATTGCCGCTTTTCCTTGAATCAAACGCTCTATGGCTCCGGCCATCAGCATCTGGACGATTTTATGCGGTGAGGCCGCACTGAGCTGGCTATCCACTGATACTTTTTTGTACGCCTGTAAAGAACCACGCATAGTCTTCCTCTTTATAAAAACTTTTTGTATTGTTGAAGCGATTTATTACCGTATCGATATTGACGTAATGAGTTACCAATCGATAGGGTTTTAGACTGCATCATTTCAACAAGATGTTGTGTCTCTTGGATCGCGCTCTGCCATTCATCGGACTGCGCAAACTGCGGATTATCTACGATATAACTCAGTAATACCGCTAACAGTTGTTCCCTATTATCGACCAAGCGATGAATTTCTTCAGTGTTAATGTCGTCAATAGTTAACTTTTCTTTTATTTGTTGATTAATATCAAATAACGCTTGTAGATCGGCCTGCATGCCATTAACCCAGTGCATTCATCATACCTGCAAGTTGAGACTGCATCTTACCTGTCGCATCCTGCATGGCTGCAAATTTCGCATGAGTTCGTTTTTCTAACCCATCCATACGGCGATCCAATGCATCTTGATCATTGACTAATCGACGATTCTGCTCAGTAATACTGTTCTCACGAGTTCTAATCGAGCCGGTCGCTCCGGTCAAACCTTGAATCGCCTCTTCGACTCGTCGAGCAAAGCCTTGATTACCACCAAAAAAATCACCCAGTTGATTAAAATTATTATTCAACTGGCGATTGAGCATAGCATAGTTAATCTCTAAGTTCCCTTGACGGGTGGTAGTAATCCCTAATTCCGTCAAACTTTTGAGCTGCTCAGGCCCTTGTTCAATTGGTGATGAAAAAACCGATTTAAGTCGTGAATCGGCACTACGAACAATGCTATCTCCAGCAAGCGGTCCAGCGCGGCCTGTCCTTGGATCGACAGCCGATAATTCTTTACTGATTTGATAAAATTGATTGTAAGCCGCAACGAATTGCTCAATGTCTTGACGAACACTATCCCTATCGTACTCTATGCCAATTTCTGCTGGCCGTTGATTGGCGTCATGTCGACCTTTAAGAGTAAGATTAACGCCATCGATAGCATTTTCAATTATGTTATTTTCACTGGATAATGTCGCGATCCCATCAAGTAGGACCAAAGAATCTTGCCCAGCTTGAACTTGGATCATCCCTTGATATTCATCAAAAGAGTGCTGCGCGGCTTTTAATTGAGCTTGAACTTGTTCCATCTTTTCAAAAACAGCAAGCTCTTCAGCAGATAACTTGGCTCTTTCAGCGGCTTTTGCCTCCTCCGGAGTCATATTGCCGCTTTTTATCGCTTCTTGTATTGCGGCTTGCTCTTGGGCAAGTTTGGCATCAATTTTGGCTTGGGCTTCTTTAGGCGTCACATAAGAATCAAGCAACGTGCCTGACGCGGTATTACTCCAACCAGGAATATCGGCGGCCTTTGCTAAGCCATTTTCATCGAGTTCCGGTTGAGGTTCAGAGTAAGAGTCAAGCAAGGTACCTGAGGCAGTTTCGGTCCAACCGGGAATGCGCTCCTCAGGTCTTAAATAACGATTAGCCTCTTCTGCAGCCTTTATGCCAGCACTTGAGACATCATCGAGCTCTTGTGTTGTTGAGACCACTTGCTCAGCTTGAGCCGCGAGCTCGCTATCCACAGCACGTGCGGCCGCACCAATTTTTTCAGCCACTTGTGCCGCGATTTCTTGCTGCTCAGCCGTCAAAGGAGCAATAATTTGTTGCGCTTCAGCTCGTGCTTTCTCTAAATCTTTAACCCTTTGCTCTAAAGTTTTATACTCCAAGCGTTTTAACGGATTACCAGACTCAGCTTGCGCTTGAATTGAAATTTGGTGTTTTTCACCCGATAAATTCGAAGCAATGATCAGCCGAGGCCCTTCGACATCATTGATGATCGACGCTCGCACACCGGGGTTATTTTTATGGCCATTAATCTCTCGTATCACATCTGTCAGCCGAGAATTATTAGCAACATCAACTGTAAATTGTCTTTTCCCGAGAGAAATTTGCAGCTTACCCTCACCAAATCTTGTGTCACTCGGTATAACCTCTGACGCAATTTTATGGCTTTGAGCAAGCTGCAACACATCGACTGAGTATCTCCCAGCAATCGCATCGGTTGAAGCGGTTGCAGAAACAATCTGGTCATCAGAAGTGTCAACTTTGCGCACAGCAAACGCTTTCTCTTGACGAAAATTCGCCATGAGATTTCGCATGGTATCCAGTGATTCTCTGAGCCTGCCATAGGCACTAATACTGGCTTCATTATCATAGCGTTTATTATCAATGCTTTGCTGTTTTGGTATACGCTCAGCATCAACAATCGTCCTTACGACGCTATTGATATCAAAACCAGTGTTCATCCCCATTGGGCCTAAACTCATCCAATCACCTCAATCATACGATTACGCCTTAATCACCAGCAAGCCTGACTTTGGACTCTGCTCACGAGAGAGACGCCGTAATACTTCAAGCATTTCTTCTTCAGGGATCTGCCGAATAATGTCGCCCGTAGAGGCTTCATAAATCGTCACAACATCCCGTCCGGATTCTTCATCAACCCGAAACGCCAAACCTTTATTGATCGAATTAACAAACTCGTCCATTTTCTCAATAACCACTGCGCGTTGCTGCTCGTTTATCCGCTCTCTTTGTTGAGATTGTTTAATCGCGGCTTGCAACGCTTGTTCTTGGTTGCGTTTTAGTTGTTCAGACACTTGCGCATTGACTTTTTCTGTCTTGCGCACCGAACGGTGACTCTCCTGCGAAGAAGCACTTACCACGCTGTCGTTTCCTGAAGCAAGTTTAGTGCCACTTTGCGAGCCGTAAGGCTGGATGTTCGATGTGTAGGATGGTACTTCCATAACAATCTCCCTTCCACCTTATAGGTAGCTTAATCGCTAATCGCGCGTTCAGCTACCCATGCTGCCCATTGCACCGTCAGTTAACCTAACAGGCTAAGAGCTGCAGATGGTGACTGCTTCGCTTGAGCTAATACTGAGGTACTCGCTTGCTGCAAAATTTGTGCTTTAGTCATTGCCGTTGTTTCACGTGCGTAATCCGTATCTTGGATACGACTGCGCGAGGCATTGACGTTTTCATTAGTATTCTCTAAGTTATTAATCGCATGAGAGAATCGGTTTTGAAAAGCACCTAATGAAGCTCGCTGGCTATCCACCGACTTCAGTGCGCCATCAAGAATAGCAATCGCTTCTTGTGAACCAGCAACAGTAGTGACATCAATGTTTTTAACGTTAACATCTTGTCCTGCGCCAAAACCGATTTCGGTAGCAAGATCGCCAGCTATCGTCACATCACCGGTTACTTTTTGCGAAGAGGCATACAACTGAAGCTTGCCATCTTCACCGACGGAAGCATTGATATCTTCACTTTGACCATTGATGTAAGTCGCAACCTCTTCAAGATCATCACCAGATTTCGCGTTAATGGTGATTTCTCTCGCTTCACCCTGCTTATCGGTATAGTTAAGCGTGAGTTCAGTCGCGGTAGTGACTCTCCAATCTGGCGTTTGGCCTGTTTCTGCTCGATACGCTTTTCCGCCCATCTCAGCCGTATCAGAGCGCAAACTTCCCATCGTTAGCAACACCGCTTCGCCTGACTCAGCACCAATTTGGAAAGATTTACTACCAAAAGTACCGTTCAGCAGCCGGTTGCCACCAAAGGAGGTACTTTCCGCAATCCGGTTAAGTTCTTGGTTAAGGGCCGTGACTTCTTCTTGAATCGCGACACGCTCAGAGCGTGAGTTTGAACCGTTAGAAGATTGCAGGGCAAGATCTCGCATACGTTGCAAAATATTGGTACTTTCGCCCATCGCACCTTCTGCGGTTTGAGCAATAGAGATCCCATCATTTGCATTGCGTACTGCTACGTCAAGCCCTCGGCTTTGTGAAGTTAATCGGTTTGAGATTTGCAACCCTGCTGCATCATCACGAGCACTGTTAATACGATACCCCGATGATAGGCGTTCCATTGATTTTTGCACACCTTCAGCGGCACCATTCAGGTGGCGTTGTGCGGTCATCGCCGACACATTGGTGTTTACGTTAATTGCCATAGTTTGATCTCCTTAGGCGGATAGTTGGTATACCTTCAAGTCTCTCACCTCTCGTCGGTATACCTCATTTCTCTCGTATCCTTTAACGGCCTCAATTAAATATCCTTTAGGGAAATAGTCGACATTTTTCTATTTTTTTTCTTCTCATCGCTAAAAGGCGATCCAGCTCAAAAAATAACGCTCGTCTATGGCTAAAGATTACAAGAAACCGCCCCACCTAACTCAATTTCAAACATAAAAAAATCCAGCCGAAGCTGGATTCTTTGTAAAGGCAGAGATTGATTAGCCAAGTAAACTTAATGCGGCATTCGGTGCCTGCTTGGCTTGAGCTAAGATAGAACTTGAGGCTTGACCAAGGATTTGCGCTTTGGTTAACGCTGTGGTTTCCTTCGCAAAATCAGTATCTTTAATACGGCTCTTCGATGCATTAACGTTCTCGTTAATGTTATCCAAGTTGTTGATAGCATGGTTAAAGCGGTTTTGGAAGGCACCAAGTTCTGCACGGTGACTATCGACATATTGTAACGCGGCATCCACGATAGCCACAGACTCTTGGGCTCCACCAACACTGGTGACATCAATGGTACTGACAGTAACGGCTTGACTCGCCCCCATCGCCAGCTCAGTCGCTAACGTGCCACCAAAGGTCACATCGCCGTCGACTTTATGGTTACCAGTGAAAACCTGTAGTTGTCCTTTTTCATTAACTGAGGCTTGCACTAGGTCCGTTTGGCCATTGATGTAAGTGGCAAGTTCTTCAATGTCATCACCAACTTTGGCGCTGATATTAATGGTTTGCTCTACGCCGTTCACATCATTAAGTGTCATCGTTAATTCATTATTGCCATCGCTAACGGTCCAGTTCTTATCGGCTTCGGTTGCGGCCACATAGCTGTTCCCACCCATTTTAGCGTTATCACTACGCATGTCGTTAAGAGTCAACATGACGGCTTCACCACTGTTCGAACCAATTTGGAATGCTTTGGTTTGGAACGTGCCGTTAAGTAAACGGTTACCACCGAAAGACGTGGTTTCAGCAATACGATTGAGCTCATCATTCAGCGCGGTTACTTCTTCTTGAATCGCGACACGCTCTGATTTTGAGTTAGAGCCGTTAGCTGATTGCAATGATAGATCACGAATACGTTGTAAGATATTAGTGGTTTCTTGCATCGCACCTTCAGCCGTTTGTGCCATTGAGATACCATCATTGGCATTACGCACTGCGACATCTAAACCACGACTTTGTACATTTAAACGGTTAGAGATTTGTAGACCAGCAGCATCATCTTTAGCGCTGTTGATCTTAAAACCAGAAGATAGACGCTCCATCGACGTTTGTTGCGCATTAGTCGCGCTATTTAGGTAACGTTGTGCGGTCATTGCGGCTACGTTGGTATTTACATTCACTGCCATGGTAATTTCTCCAATTGATTTTCCGATGTTTCCGGTTTTCGACGTCTCGTAAAACCAAGGTAGTTCTCTCAAAGTTATTTTCTTAGCGGCGTGTTCTGAAAAACCTTTAGAATTTTTTTTACTTTTCTTTAAAAAAACTCACTTTGTGGTTAAAAACGCACCAAACTAGGAAAAATAACAAAAAAGGTATTTTTTTCACTCAAGCTTTCAAATGACCTGTCGATATAGATCTTTTTTTTAATTATTCAGTAAAGACAATGCGAGATGAGGCTGTTTTTTCGCTTGGCTAAGAATCGACGTGCTGACTTGTTGCAGTATTTGCTGTTTAACCATTTGAGTGGTTTCTTTAGCAAAGTCAGTATCTTTGATCCGGCTATTTGAGGCAGCTAATTGCTCATGCATATTATCAAGGTTATTAATGGCATGATAAAAACGATTTTGAAGGGCGCCTAATTCGGCACGGTGACTATCGACATACTGCAATGCGGTATCAATCACAGCGACAGCACTTTGCGCGCCACCAACGGTGGTGATATCAAGATCATTGACGGTTTCATACTTTCCAAAGGTAAGCTGTAGCTGGTCAGCCAAACCACCTGAAAAATAAGGCTGGCCGTGAATAAAATGGCTATGTTGATTTTCGAAATAAATCTGTAACTGTCCATGTTCATCAACCGAAGCCGACAGCTTATCGGTTTGACCATTAATATAAGTCGCTAATGACTCGATGTTATCACCGACTTTAGCCTGAATATCGACAGTTTCCGTTATGCCTGCGCGATTCATAAACGAAATAGACAACTGGTGATTCCCTTGTTCAACTTGCCAATCCGAACCTTTAGGCAGAGAAACATATTTAAAGCCGCCCATTAGCAACTGGTCACTCCGCATCGATTTCAAACCGACTTGTACCGCCTCTCCAGAGGCCGCACCAATCTGAAAAGAAGCTGAACCAAAGCGCCCATTAAGCAATTTACGCCCAGCAAAAGAGGTGGTTTCTGCAATTCGGTTTATTTCATCATTCAAAGCACTCATTTCTTCTTGAAGTGCTCGTCGCTCAGCTTGGCTATTCGAGCCATTCGCTGACTGTAAGGAGAGATCGCGCATTCGCTGCAAAAGGGTTGTTGTCTCTTGCATCCCGCCTTCTGCGGTTTGCATGATCGAAATACCGTCATTCGCATTACGCGCTGCGACGCCTAAACCTCGCATCTGTGTTTCTAATCGATTGGAGATTTGCAACCCAGCGACATCATCTTTAGCTCGATTAATTCGTTTACCAGAAGATAATCGATCCAGTGATTGCTGAAGGGCTACTGACGCTTGGCTAAGGTGCCGCTGAGCAACTAGCGCCGAAACATTGGTGTTGACCGAAAGAGACATGCTGTTTTATCAAATTGCTCATTAACTATTCTACTTGAATAGATATGTCGGTAATTTAGCAAAATACTTTAGGAAATATTGATATTTTCTAATAAGCAAATCAGAAATTGATACAACGTGATAATTCATCAACAACTTGGACAATAAGACTGCAAGCTCTTATGCATATAGATAACGATAGAATTGGTGCGAATGTATCGCAACTTAAAGTAGGAAGGAGATAAACACTGACTCACATAAACGAAATATATCTGGGATAGCTCAACACGACCAATATTCCTATAGATTATTTTGTAAAATACCATTGTTCATTCGAGTGTTTACTTTGAATCCCCCTTAGTTACTCTCTGTGAATGGACGACGAAAACAGTCGCGAACGATTCTGCTGTTAAATAAGTATAAAAAACACCATAACAGAACGATTAATGTGATGGCATTAACCCAATCAAAAGAACCTTGCTCTAGATAAACATGGTAAAGCGTTTGTATAAATTGCAAACCAACCATGAATAGAGTCAGTGATCTCCCTGAACTCACGATGCCGTTAATCCAGCTACGATCAGGAGTCCGCAAATTGATCAGCCACATCAATACCAGGCTAGGCATCCCCATAGATAAACCTAAATAAAACAATGAATGGTCTGGGTAAAATAATGTTAAAATCGTAGAACCATGGTCTCGGCTCACCCCTGCCACAACAAAAACAACCCACGCTTTAGCTAAAAACAGCCAAATAAACCAGACCAATAGTGGGGCTTTAAGAAAACCATATCGGTCATAGCGCTCTAAGCAATAAAGCATTCGTTTTGCCACCTCATTGAGAAAAAACGCCATAAACTTAACGTATACATTTAAAATAGCTAGGCTGATTATTCAATCCTTACGAAACTCTTACCTATTTCACGAATTTCTCACTTAAAGATAACACCTATTCATTCCGTCTCATTTGATAATAGAGAGGGGCGATGGTTCTATACTCAACGACAAATAGAAGTTAGGTGATTGGTAACAACATCTTACGTTCAACGTAACACCGCACACCGCTGGCCAGCGAGAGCAGCATTTTTTACAAAAACCAACACCCCGACAATAACCACTTAAATGATGAGGAAAAACCTAACAATGGACTAACAGAAAGTAAAATTTTTGTACTTTTCTCTATAAACATAAAACCACCTAAGCAGTTCATCCCTACCTCCGACAATAACAACATAAGCCATTGTTTTAAAATGGATTAATTAGTAATGATAACAAATAATAGAAAACAAATATAGTTTGATAACCTACAAACCAAGAACCTAACAAACTGATAAGCTTCGGATCTTAACTTTCACACAAGTAACCGGTTACTGACTAAGTGAACCTATATTAGAAGATAACTCATTGATATTATGAAAGCAGCGTTAGTCATATACCTATCTTCAACTTGACATCGATTTTATGATTTATACTCTAACTAAATAACGTCTAGTCTAAGATAGATAAAGCAGTGACGAACTTTACAATACTAACTCATAACTATACTAAAAAGATTTAACACTATGACCATACAATACAAGTACGCTGATAAATTCATTTTCGAGCCAGAAACATTTCGACTCATTTTAGAAAAAAAAGAGATCAAGTTGAGCCATAAAGAATCTGCGGTACTGGTTCAACTGTGCATCAATGCTACACGAGTTGTAGATCGTAGAACGATGTTAACAGAGATCTGGGGAGATAGAGAAAGTAGTGATATCAGTTTGAATAAAAACATTTTACTACTAAGACGAAAATTCGAATCCATTGGCATCAAAAATGCCATTGATACTGTCCCTAGGGTTGGTTATATCTTAAAATTAGATATTGAGACTATGCAAGGCGATTCACTCGCTCATCGAGAAGAGATTATCGATGACAGCATCAATACTGAAAAATTAGACGCGAATAACTCATCTAAAAAAGCTATAAATAAGCTAATACCAGTTATTTTAATCCTCTCTATAATCATAGTAACATCAATTGTAATAAACTTAACTGAAAAAGAAAAAATAACTGAAATATCGTTAATCCGTCCAAATAATAAAGACAATCAACGAACCATAATCTATACAAATGATATACCTGAAAATGATTATAAAAAATATATTACATTATCTGACCTCGTAAACAAAAGCATTCATTACTACGCTCTTATATCAAATGAAGCCATCTCATTTATTAATTTGGATAAAAAACAAAATATGACATGGCAGAAAACATTTTTAATTGATAAAAATAAAGATTTATCATCACAGATTAAGTGCATGGCCAATTATATAAATAGTTATGAAGCTAAACCACTTAATGTAAAAAACATACCAGGCATGACTTTTGTTCGTCTCAATTTTTATCGCTCTTGTTCTGAAAGTGATGCTTTTATTGGGACAATGCTGATAAAGAGCACAACTACAGATGACGGAACTTCAACATGGACTCAAGACTTTTCCTTCACAGGTAAAAATGATGAAGTTTTATTTCACTTAAAGCGCTTTTCAAGGGCATATAACTCTAAAAAATCGATGCATCTTGATATAAAATCATTCACTATTGATTATGTTAAACAAGAGGCTTTGCAACTTGATTTTGATTTAAATCGTATCTTTAATCAATTTACACAGGATGATATTTATTTAAAAACCGTAGATAAACAGCGTAAAATTTACCTATCATCCGTTTTTGGCGGGATTATTTTTCATGTAAGTACATTTCAGAATAATATGGAATAAAATTAAACTTATCTTTAGTGTGAGTTCAAGGTATTATTTATTCTCATGAGACAAACGAACGGCGTTTTTTATTCGTTCGTTTTTTAATTTTGTTTGCGCAAGAGGAGGTAAGTAACACATTTCAGACTCAAGCTGATTACTAACATTATGTTTTATGATAAAACATAATGTATTTACAAATCAAAATGATTTAAAAGGGTTAATAAAAGCAAACAACTCTAGAGAGATTTCGATTGCACTAATAATATATTAACTTTAAGTCAACTTACTAAAAAACATTATTGAATCTGTGGGTTATCAACTCCACTATCAGTTTATAAAAAGGATAAATAAGAAAATGAATAAACTTCGTTTCTCTTTACTCACATCAATGATTCTGGTTGGTATTTCACATACTGTATTAGCTGATGAATCAAATCTTTATTTAGGGGCAGGCGTCGGTGTCGGACATATTCATGGTTTAAATAACATCGAAGGGGTTCAATCTTCTGTTAATGATGCTACTGCTGGCAACCTATTTTTAGGTTATGACTTGAATGATTACCTGTCGATTGAAACGGGTTATCTTTATGTAGGTAAAGGAAAAACCGATCATCTTCCATTTAAAAATCAAGGCGCGAGCCTCAGCCTTAATGGACGAGTCCCATTGGTTGGCGATTTATCTTTACTCGGTGAATTCGGCGCTTATTGGTCTCGCACTGAAGGGCTTGGTGAAAAAGGCAGCAAGGCTTCGGCTATTTTAGGTACTGGTCTCTCTTATCAAATTAACGATCAGTTTGATATACAAGCCCGCTGGAGATATATCAAAAATGTCGCCGATCTGAATAGCGAAGTTTACCAAACACGATTTACACCCAATGAAAATATCGCCACGTTAGAATTGGTTTATCATCCTTTTAGAACGAAAAAGGTTGAACCTATTCAACAGACCAGTTACGAAGAACCGGTTACTCCTGCACAGGAAGAACAACCCGTAAGCGTGATCGTTGATAAACCCTTTGAAATTAACGCTGAGGTAAACTTTAGTCTCAACCAAACCACATTAGACAGTGAAGCATTACGATCTCTAGATAATCTGCAGCAACAACTATCAGAAATGAGCACGAAAAAACAGATGGAGACTATCGTGATTGGCTATTCTGATAGCTTGGGGGCGGATCTCGTCAGAGATCGGGTGGCTAAAGAGCGAGCAGAAGCAGTAGCCAATTATCTCGTGCATATCGGAGTCCCAGAAAGTCAAATGCACGTACAAGCAAAGACCATTTTTGATCCAACCTGCAGCGATGTAACCAATAAAGAAGAGCAGGTTGCTTGTCTCGCTCCTAATCGCCGTGTTGACATTAAAATCACCGGCTATCAAGAAGTGGAAGAACTCGCCTCGCCTTGGTAATTACCCATTATAGAAAATTTTGGCTGCCTATCTTCGTTTCCCCCTAAACAAAATTTCGCAGCCATACCCTTTGGCCTCACTCAACAGTGAGGCCATTTTTTTAGGTTTCATTTTCAAATGACATAACGATGCTGGCATACCAATGTAAAGTAGCTGATAACCATGGTCTCATAGAGATGCTTAATCCCATAAGCACGCACAGTTAAATCCCCCCCAAGACCCGATACTTCAGCAGCAGTAATAACAGGGTACTCATCCGGGCTGCTCACCTCATTACTCAGCGTCGTTGAAGTCTCTGCAGCGGTAGCATGCCCCACAGCACCAAATAAGCTTAGCGCTGCGAACGCCAATAACGTGGATAAATGCATTGTTTTCTGGTTGTCCTTCTATATTAGAGGTTTAGTTATTAAACGATTGAGGGCGGCAAGCTGTGTGTGAAAATCGTTTTCTCATTCCTGCGCAACCCACGCCGTTAGGCAATGTGATAGTGTCATTGGATTAGACGGGATTTCATGACGGAAATAATTCAGAATTATTCTAAAATCAATAGAATGCGAATAACGTTCAGTGAATGTTGACACGAATGATTAGGGCAATAGTGAACCACAAGGAGTGAATAAACGGCCGGGCGAGAACTGAGAACGAGGCAAATATCAGGAGAGTTATATACAGAACAGGCGCTATGTTAGCCAAACATAGCGCCTGTACGAACCGGATATTAGAAATGGTTAACTCAAATTATCCAATGACTCGCAGCATTGTTAACAGTTCGGGAACAACAACCAACGATTGTCGGTCCATCCGAGAGATTAAACTTCCCATCTCGTGGGTTGTAATAACTAGTAGGATGCAATTTTATTTGTACTCAACAATAACAGGAACAGCCCATTGGTACTTACCGGGTTTAGTCGGCGCAGCCGTCATTTCACCAGGGATCGGAACAGTACATCCATCCTTGCAGTCTAATGCCAAGCTACCCGTGGAAAAATCCTCGAACGTTATGCGAGTACCGGATTCAGGATCAATAAACTCACGGCTATTGTTGACCTTAACGTCGAATGCTGTTTTCTGGGAGCATTTCACATACATGTTCGTCTCAGATTTGTAGGGGCCAGGACCACTTATTATACCAAATCTCATCGAGTCGGGAACCTGTGCATCGCATGAAGCTGGTGGACCTGATGGCGCCCCTGCACCAGACATGTCTATAAAAAATTGATAATATGATACGCCATCATACCATTTGGTTGTCGTGGTGATGTAGATCATTAATCGGTAATCTTTTAGTTTTTCTTCATCATATTCAAATCGCACTGTACAGTTATTTCTTATGCTGTTTACTATATCACTCGCATTCGTACGCCATCTCTCTTGCCATTGTTCTACAGACATTGCTGGTAAATTGTAACCACACTCTTGGTCATCTGTCATTGTGGAATACAAAATGAATACTCGAAAATTCCCTGGGCGATCCTTTGGATTAGTAGAGGGGGATGCCTCACTTATATTCCCGTTTAATATGTCTCCCTCATCTAAGGATAGCGAGTAAACGTCCGGCATTTCTGTTTGAATAAATTGCCAGCTTAGTGCGGGTCCAGACAAGCATGAAGTAACTAGTAACGTCAGCCATGATAGGAACCGAGAGGCTTTTTTATGCCCAACATAATTTTTCATTTAAAGCACCTTATCCACCGTACCCGATAATTCTGCACTCGCGCTAGGCACTCCTGATGGGAATAGCCTTGGCGGCGAGCCTGCTCATAAAGCCGCAGAGATCGGGTACGGTAATGGCGCAGGGCGCGTGGCGCAATGCCCACTCTTCCCTGCTCGTTATACCAACCACCCAGCCAATCGAACCCTTTGCTTAGCTTACCTATCTGGGTTTTGTCTGGGTGAAGTGAAAAGCCGCCTTCGGCCAAATGGCCTCGTAAGGTGGCAAAGGCCCGTCGAAGCCGCCATCGGCTACGGGCGATAATAATCAAATAAACCATCGCGGATGTCATGGAGCACGTTGCCAGCGGTAGTCGTTAGTCATAATCCAGCGTGAAATTGGCGGTGGCATTAAAGGCCCCCGGCGTCACCCCTGCTTGTGCCGAAGGCAGTAACTGCACATAGGCGGCAAAATCAAGCACATTAGGCCCATCCGCTAAGGTTAAGGCACGGCTTGGCTTATTAATCGGTAACGCTTGGCCGCCTTGCTCTAGCCCTATCGCAATGCCTTTGGCCTTACTGTCACCGGAAAGGGCCAGTAACGTAGCATCTTCACTTTGCACACCAGAAAAAGTGACTTTGACACTGTCTGCAATGGTTGGATCGCACTGTTCAAGATGCAACTGAAACGGCTTACTCTGGGTTCGGCCATCACGCAACAGTTCTTTATTGATGATATTGCCAAAATCGACAGGGATGATTTCATCCCCAGGGCGTAGTGAGCATGGCTGACCCACCACCTCGGCGGTGATGGTCATCATCAGCTCATCTTTACCCGCTTGTGCCAAAGGTGCGAGAAACAGAGTCAAGAGTGGCAAAGTCGCTATCCAGCATTTACCCCAACGGTTACCACTGTTTGCAGCTTGCAGCGCAATGTATGGAATGCACATCATGGTTGCTTCCCTATTTGGCGGCTTTTTCAGGCAACAAACGGCAACTGCTGGTGCATTGATAGCTCAAGGTACGACGGCCACCGAAATCATCAACATAAGTAAAAGTTGGGTTTTGGCCAAGCTTTGCAACGGCTACATTAACCATTGCACTATCGTTAGGTGCCATCATCACCGCTTCAAACCCTTCCACACCATCACCTTTAACGCTGCTTGCTGCTGAAACGATCGTCACATAATACGGGGTGGGGTTACTGAGCTGATATTTTCCGTCTACCTGTTGCAAAGTCACTTGCTCCTGCCACGGCCCTTTATTACTGCCAGGTTGAACAACGAGACTCGCAGGGCGGTAAAAGAACTTAATGCGTGTTTGCAGAGCCAACTGCAGCGTGTTTGGTTTATCACTGCGTGGCGGCACTTCTCGCAGGCTAAAGTAGAACAAGCTCTCTTTATCTTGAGGTAGCTGCGCGACACTAGGGAGTGTCTGGATTTTTACCAAGCTCTCCATGCCAGGTTCCAAACGCTGAACTGGGGGTAACAAGGTAAAAGGCTGATTAACTTTATTACCTTCTTCATCTTCTAACCAAGCTTGTGCTAGGTAAGGCATGGTTTTGTTGTTGTTGCGAATGGTAAGGCTCATCGATTTGGCCTCTCCCGGGTAAATTACCCGGGTTCTGTCCAAAGAGACCGCTGCCTGTGACTGGCCTGCAAGCAGAGCCAGTAACATAGGAAAGGTATAACGCAATGTATTGTTCATATTGTTTATCTCAATCTAATAATAAACTATCGGTCATTAGTACAGGTGAGTTTGACCATTGTGTCTAACGCAGGTAATGGTGAAGGTAGCTGTATGTGACAATGTTGCTCTCTCCCCCAACGTGCTTCGACGACATCGCCACCATGTAGGCCAGCCAAGTAAGCCAGGCCATCCTCACCGACCATCCCCAAGGCCTGACCTTTTTCATTGAATACCTCTGTAGCAAAAGGTACCGATTTACCGTCCGATTTAACCAGTTCAAGCATCAACTTACTGCCCGAAAGCATATCGAAATGGCGATAACCGATAGCCCCTTCCGTTAAGGTTCCCATGGATATTGGTGTGCCGATTGGCTCGGCATTTTCGCCTAACTTATTGACATCAATACTGGTACGTTGACGATAGTAGCTAGCAACATCGGCCACCACTGCCTTACCGTATTTATCAGTATAAGTTGGCAGCCCACCGGCATGCACAGGTACATCCTTAGTACCATCTGTGTCGACCATAATGCGGCTGCCGCCCATCATACCCACACGGTGCACGGCTACGCCTTGCCCTGTAGCGGTTATTCCACCATTCAGTGATACACCCACTGCGGTTGATCCGCCGGTTTGATGGCTAAGGTTAGCCATAATATTGGCTTTATCACCAGTATAAGTATAGAAACCGCTCGCACTTTCACCAGCCGGTGACGTTGAGGCAGTCACTGAATAGCTGTTGCGTTCATCAACTCGATTATAGAAACTCATGCTATTGGTGGTTTTTCCGCCCATGGTTGAAGCGCTGTAACTAACGTGTTTATTATTTCCCAAAGGTACCGACAGCGTAAAATAAAGCCCATCATCAGTGCGATCATTTTGCTCAAGATGATAAGCGCTCACTGAGGTACTCAGATTTCGCCAGTCCATCACATCGAAGGAGTGAGAGAGCGAAAGACTAATTCGATCACTATCAGTCTGCGACCAATAGGACTGATGTGTATAGTCAACGTAAGCTCCCAACTTTGCATCTCTAAACTGTTTACTCAATACCACGCTGTACATCTCTTTCGAGCCGCCACGGTATGGCTCACCAATCTTTTTAGCGACCATAAAATCATTCATGGTCATAAAATCCCGCTCAGAGAAGCGATATCCTGCAAAAGCAACTTGGCTGTCATACTGTTCAAACATTTTCGAGTAGTTGACTCGATAAGAGCCGCCACTTTTCGTCCCTTCGGGAAGTTGAGCACGTGACTCAGTAATATCGAACGAAATAGCACCAAACTGAAGCAGATCTCGCCCTATACCTACAGATACGGCTGAATAATTATTAGCAAATAAACCGCCACCAAGTAGTGACCAGCCATTATTAACCCCCCAAGAAAATTCAGCACTGGCAAAGGCTGGACCATCTAACTCATGTTCTCTACTGCTAACTTTGCCACTGTTGAATTTGTAACGTAATGACCCAGGGCGAGATAAATAGGGAATAGTGGCAGTGTTAACTTGAAAAGTCTGCACTGAACCGTCTTGCTCTTCTACCTGCACATCCAACATGCCACTGATGGAGCTGCTCAGATCTTGAATTCTAAAAGGCCCTGATGCGACTTGCGTTTCATAAATAATCCGGCCTTGTTGGCTTATCACTACTTTGGCGTTTGTTTTAGCTATTCCTACCACTTCTGGTGCATAACCACGTAGATTCGGAGGCAGCATTTTATCATCGGTGATCAATGAAGCTCCGGTAAATTGGAAACCGTCAAAAATCGAATTGCCCAGATCTTGTTCACCCAACGTCAGTTTTGCATGCAGTTCTGGTAAAGCTCTATAGGCATAGACACGACGTACATCGAACTCACTTTGAGAATCTTCTAGACCATTTTTATTTTCGTTATGTTGGTAACGACCTTGCCAATTCGCTCGTAACCGCCACACGTTAGCATTAATCCCAGCCACACCGTAACCGGTCAGGCTGGTTTTATTGTTATATTCTGAATGGTCATTACGGAGGTTAATACCGTAATCAAGCAACGCACCGTTCACTCCGTTATCCCAGCGAGAAGGTGGCTCCCAAGAGTCACTCATATAATTTCGATAAGCTTGAGGTACGGAAAATGTCAGAGTGTCTTTATTTAATTCACCTCTAATAAGCATCCCTTCAAGTACCGAAGGGTTATAACAAACTGAACCTGCTTTTTTCGAAATAGGTGGGCTTGTCAATAACCGTTCAAGTTCGGCTGCTTTTAAGCCTAATTCATTAGCTAGGTCAGCGGTTAAGCAAACTTGTGATTCGTTCTCGCTCTGCTCATAAAAGAGTACTTTACGTTCACCAATCAGCATATTATTAACTACCATTTGCATGGTGTATTCACCAGGCACTATATATCCTGCTTGCTGAAATACTCCAGATTCAATGCTTTCTTTATCTTTGACATCGAGTAGATCAGTATTAAATTCAATATTTGCAGCAAGAGATGATTCTATTCCACCCAAAATAACCGATGAAACAATCAGAGATAATGTTTTTTTGTTTATATGTTTCAATTACCAACCCCATGCAAATCTTAAATATTAAATAAATACGCGCATCCCTGCGCGTATTGTCCTACAATATTTAGAACTAAAATTACTCGTAGCTGATCATAAAGTTTGCAGTTGCAGTAAACTCACCTGGGACTGCTTTTTCGCCTTCTTTAACAGTACCAACAAGTTTTGCACCAAAGTTCAGAATGTTTTCACCTTCAATTAGTGAGATGCCCTTAGTTTTTGTACCCAGTTCAATTGAAGAGCTGTCGTGCATGTTAACTAGAGCAATAGCAGCGCCTTTACCTGAACCTTGGATAGCCAGGGACTTAGTCATAACAGCGTCACCATTACCGGTGAATGTCATAGTGGCTGCTTTCGCTGTTTCTAGAGAGCAAGACTCAAGATGTACTTCAATAGGACGTAGTGGGGTCTCACCATTTTTTTCTAATAGAACATTGGAAATCTGACCCATTTGGATAGTCTGATCGACACTTTCCGGAGCAATAGAACACGGCGCATCAACGATAGAACCCACAAAGTTAATTACACCGTGACCATGGTCAACTGGCGCATCAGCAGCAAATACAGAAGCAGACATCATCAAAATTGCAGAAGCGATAATTGTTTTTTTCATTTCTTTTATACCCTTTAGTTTTTAAGGCTAATAATTGACTAATTGACTTTACGTTTATTGCACTCGAATTAATCGGCGATCTACACAACCCAAGAAAGCACACCTAACCCAAGTGACTGGAAGTATTATTCACAATCGAACCAAGGATTACCAAATACCAAAAAATACTAAAAAATCCATTTAAAAACAGAAACTTGTAATTAAATGCAGAGGGAGAATAAAACGAAATAAAATATGAATAATAGAAAACAAAACAAATAAGTCGAGGTAACACCATGCAAAATAAAGATTAACAGGGTGAATATAAAAATTAATGGTAAAAGTTAATAAGTGATATGTTTAAGCTTAGTATATGAATCCAAGAGGTATAATAGTGCTTATTGAGAGACTGAACGATAATAATTAGCTGATAAAAAAAGCCAGCGTAGGCTGGCTTAAGCATGAAACCCAAGGCTTGCTGCAATAGCAGCTCGGCGTTCGATGACCCATTGACTATCAAACGGCCCCCAATCCGATAACCGATAATAGCCATCATTATGACGACGTCCATCTTGAACAAAGCTGAGCTCAATTCCGATCCCCGGCATCGCTTTGATCACATCCTGAATGGTGCGACGTGGCCATCCGGTTTTTTCAATTAACTTAGGGACATTTGGTCGTTCAAGACTTTCAACTAATAAAGCAAGATATAACCGCCTTGCAAAAACAGGACTCAATTCCATTGATACCTCCTAAATGGTGCAGAGTGCATTATTTCTGTTTTGTCAGTTAAGATGTTGCGTTCGATCAATAACAGGCCAATCGATAGCGCTACAGAACCACTTTCTTATCTCCCACGTGCTATCCGCATAGTATTTGTGCACACTCAACCAAATCATCAATAGGTTTTTTTGTCACTACTTGCGCTTCCTGTTAGGATTTGAACTCTGAGTCATACCAATGATTAACCAGCCAATGATGACGATAAATTGGCACCAGAGCGAGGAAAAGGAACCTTATGCTTATTACTCTTTACGGCATCCCCAACTGCGACACCATCAAAAAAGCGCGAAAATGGTTAGACGCCAAGGGGGTCGAATATCAATTTCATGATTACCGAAAAGATGGTATTACTGCTGAATTAATCGATGAGTTTTTTCAAGCGCTCGGTTGGCAAAATGTGATCAATAAACGGGGAACGACTTATCGCCAATTGAGCCCACAGCAAAAAGAGAACCTCAATGAAACGACCGCTCTGCCTTTGTTACTTGAGCAACCTGCGATGATTAAACGCCCTATTTTACGTATCGAAAAATTACTCTATGTCGGTTTTAGCACCGATGATTACGCCACTCTTTTTCCATCACCACAAGGACAATAAGGATGATAGATAGCCCCGTACTCGCGCTAGCAAAAGATTTGATCAGTCGCGAATCCGTCACCCCAAATGATGCAGGTTGCCAACAGGTGATGATTGAACGCCTTGCCGCGTTGGGCTTTAATATTGAGCCGATGGTCTTCGAAGATACGACCAACTTTTGGGCTCGTAAAGGAACCGAAGGTCCTTTGTTTGTCTTTGCAGGTCACACCGATGTAGTTCCTGCTGGGCCTCTTTTTCAGTGGCATACACCGCCATTTGACCCCACCGTCATTGATGGCTATCTGCATGGTCGTGGTGCCGCGGATATGAAAGGCTCATTAGCGTGCATGATAGTGGCGGTAGAACGCTTTTTAGCGAAACATCCTAATCACAAGGGGTCCATCGGTTTTTTAATTACCTCTGATGAAGAAGGCCCTTTTATTAACGGGACAACTAAAGTGGTTGATGCGTTAATGGCTCGCAATGAGCTGATTGATATGTGCATTGTCGGCGAACCTTCTAGTACCTTAAAAGTCGGCGATGTTGTTAAAAATGGGCGTCGTGGTTCGATTACTGGCGATCTAACCATTAAAGGAACACAAGGCCATGTTGCTTACCCTCATTTAGCGAATAACCCCGTACATCAAGCGCTACCCGCTTTGGCGGAACTCGCAGCGACCACGTGGGATCAAGGCAATGCTTACTTTCCGCCAACCAGCTTCCAAATCCCGAACTTACAAGCAGGGACCGGCGCGTCAAATGTAATACCTGGTGAATTTAGTGTGCAATTCAATTTCCGATTTAGTACCGAATTGACCGAGCAAGAGATCAAACGTCGTGTGCACTCGGTATTAGACGCGCATGGTTTAGACTATGAGCTAAAATGGACATTGAGTGGTGATCCTTTTCTGACTGATGCTGGCTCGCTACTCGATGCGGTGGTTTATGCCGTCCAAGAGGTCAATCATCAACAGCCCCAGTTATTAACCACTGGAGGCACTTCTGATGGCCGCTTTATTGCCAAGATGGGCGCACAAGTCGTCGAGTTAGGACCTGTCAATGCCACTATTCATAAAGTCAATGAATGTGTCAGCATCGCAGATTTAGAGAAACTCACGGACATGTATCAAAACGTGCTGGAGCACCTTTTCGGCCAATGATGTCACCTAAACAATTAACGGGGAAAACCGACGACCACCTCAATGCGGTGCTCGTCGGCCAAAAAAACTTTTGGATTCATCCCCAAGTCAGCCAAGATTTGCTGGCTTTAAAACAAGCGGCCGACTCAGCTGGGTTTAATTTTAATATCGCCAGCGGTTTTCGATCTTTTGCGCGTCAGCAAAGTATATGGAATCGCAAAATGAATGGTGAGCTCGCTATCTTAGATGATAATAGCCAACCTATTGACACTTCTCTTTACTCAGAAGAACAACGAGTGTGGGCTATTTTACGCTGGTCTGCGTTACCTGGCGCAAGTCGCCATCACTGGGGGACTGATTTTGATGTTTTTGATCGCCATGGATTACCCGCCGGAGAGTCATTGCAGTTAGAGCCTTGGGAATATTTACAAGCCCATCAACGCCCATTCTATCAATGGTTAAAAGAGCATATTAAACCGTTTGGATTTTTTTTCCCTTACCAACAAAATAGTATCGGAGTCGCTTTTGAGCCTTGGCATATCAGCCATCGACTGACTGCTGAAAGGTGCTTAACACAATTAACCCTTGACGTACTCGCCGAACAATTAGCAGTTGAAGACCTATTAGGCAAACAAACCGTATTACAAAACCTAGAGACGATCTACAATCAGTACATCATCAATATTGCATAGGCAGGACGGATATGGACTTTTTATTCAACCCATGGGTGATTTCAATTGCTGCGATGAGCCTGATTATTGGTAATTTAGCGGCACTCAAATACCTATCCAAAATCAAATTCCAACCCATGAGCAAAAAAAAAGATTTTGAAAAGCTCAGCGAGCTAGACAAAAAACTGCAATCAATCACTGCCGAACTTGATTCCTCAGAACCGACACCATCAGAGCAGGAAATAGAAAAAACAGAACAAGCTAAAAAAGAGAGGGATACTTAACATTAGTATCCCTCGTCGTAGTAATGACTTAACTTAGTATTAAACTATTTCTCTGCAATCGCAGCCAGAACTGGAGCCATTTCTTTCAATAACTCTTCTTCAACAGGTTTACCTGCCGAGTTGGTTACGTTGACTGACGTTCGATTACCTAAATCACCAAACAAGAAAGTATAAGTGCCCGCCCTTAGATTCATGGGCTTGACACCAATATGATGCCAAAATTGATCATCAGGAGAGGCGTAACGCGCTTTAATAGTTCCCTGAGACTGATTACGCTCTTCAATAGTAAAGCCCATCTCAGGTAATAAAGTCGGTATACGCTGCCATAACACATCATAAGGTGTACGAGCAATGATCACCGGCAAACCACTACGGTCGGAGCCCATCGTGATGGGTATCTGCTTGACTAACTCTTGCGCTCGACGCGTCGCTTCTTCCCGCACTTGCTGATCATAACGGCTAGTAACTAAATTGGTCATAAAAGCGTTATAACGCTCTTTATTACTGGCGGTTACCGGCATTGGTTTACCATCTTCCCGCCAATCTATCAGGGATATTTTAAAACCAAAACGGTTGTTAGCTTCGACACGGGTTAACTCATAGCGGCTACCAAGCGTGGTATCCTCATCTTCAGAGACCCAATTAATCCAACTGGTTTCGACACGATTATCGCTCTGCTCTACCGCGCCAATCCCTCGCTCTTCCATCATGGTTAATGCCGTTTGCCATACTCTATCGGCTTCATCTTGACGAATCATCCACAAGGTTACTTCACCATTTTGGCGCTCCGCACGGGCGCCAGGAATTAACTCAAGAATTTGTTGAGGTGGACGAATATCCACTTTTCGGCCGATTTTCCCAGGGAATTGTCCTTCAGGAATCGTATAGTTAGGATAAAACTGAGGTACCGCGCCTTCAGGTAAGACCCAAGACGTTAATGGTTTAGTCTCTAAGTAAGCAAAATCATTTTTTGCTTGACGCCGCTGTGCCGGACTACTTGAACAAGCACTCAACACCAATACAGCCAGCGAACCAACAACCAGCTGGTGGGATAACTTCATTGAAACTCCTAAGTTGCTGAGAAGAGTCTCAGCCGTAAAACGTTATAGAATACAAGCTTCTGTCATAGCTTGGGCAACAAACGGGCGAGCGGATTCTGAAAGCTCAGTTAAAGGTAAACGTAAATGACCGTGTGCAATTAAACCCAATCGATGAGCCGCCCATTTCACTGGAATAGGGCTAGACTCAACAAACAGCCCCTTATGGAGAGGCATTAAACGTTGATTAATGATTTCCGCTTCTGCAAACTGGCCAGAAAGCGCAAGTGACATCATTTTAGCCATATCTGCGGCCGCAATATTATTAGTAACCGAGATAACGCCTCTTCCCCCCAGTTTAACAAACTCAAGCCCAGTAGCGTCATCGCCACTTAGCAAAACAAACTGGTCACCGCAAAGCTCACGATGTAACGCAATACGACTTAAATCACCCGTTGCGTCTTTGAGTGCAACAATATTTTTTAGTTCCGCTAAACGAGCAACGGTTTCTGGTTTTAAGTCAACAGCCGTTCGGCTCGGAACATTATAAAGAATCACCGGAATATCCGTTTCTTGGCTGATCGCTTGATAGTGCTGAAACAATCCCTCTTGCGTCGGTTTATTATAATAAGGAGTCACACTCAAATAACCTGCAATTCCGGTATTATTCAGTAAACGACTAAACGTTACCGACTCATGCGTCGCATTCGCTCCCGTTCCAGCAATAACGGGAATACGCCCAGCGGAAAACTCGACCGTTTTCGCCACAACTTTGACATGTTCTTCTACCGAAAGGGTCGATGACTCGCCTGTCGTACCGACAGAAACAATGGCGTCAGTCCCTGCGGCGACATGATAATCGACAAGTTTTTGTAAACTAACGTAGTCTACTTCACCGTCATGGTCGAAAGGCGTAATTAACGCAACGATACTTCCTGAAAACATGTCTATCTCCCTAAATTGATAACTTTTGCATGGTACTGCATGGCACTTAAAAAACACAAGGGGGGAGATCTGCTTAAATGACACCTAACCGTGAATATTTATCAAATCTTATAGCAGCGCCACTGAACCTAGTCGTGTCGAAGTCACTCAGTGGGCCCCCAAGAATCTATTAATACAACGTTAGTTCAGATAAACCAACGTTATTACTCTCGTTATGATTGCAAAAGAGAGTATGCATGGCTCTTTCGTTTGGTTATATACCTAAATGACTTGGCGTTGCAAGTCAGCGATAAATAAATGAATGCATGCCATGCGCATCGATAAACAAGCTGAGTGACTAGACAAACGTAGCTAGCCTCACAACATCAAGCTAGTCGGTTATACACTTGTTTTGTACAACGGATTGTCAACTTCCAGCAAGAAGGTGATTAACAATTATTGACTCATGACCATTCACCAGATGTACGATTTTCATATCGCTTATTAACTGTGTTAACATCAATGAAAACATTCAACTTAAGTGGCCTTATGATTCAACATCTCGTGATAACCGCTATAGGCTCTGACCGTGCGGGCGTTTGTAACCAAGTCGTTCAATTGGTTACTCAAGCTGGTTGTAACATTATTGATAGTCGTATTGCTTTATTTGGTAATGAATTTACCTTAATAATGCTGGTTTCTGGTAATACAAACAGCATTACTCGCGTCGAAAGCACACTGCCGTTACTCGGACAACAACAAGATCTGATCACGATGATGAAACGAACTTCTCCGCATCATCAGCCACATTATGCTTATAGTGTTGAAGTGTATGTCGAATCTGACGATAAACTTGGCTTAACTGAAAAATTTACCCATTTCTTTGCCGAGCGATACATTGGTATGGCTTCACTGAGCGCACAAACCATTCACAAATCAAAACTCAGTACCGAGCATGATCAATTTCATATTGCGATTACAGCTCAAGTCAATGCCGACTATAATCTTATGCAATTACAAGAAGAGTTTGCCGCACTCTGCCAACAGCTGGATGTGCGAGGCTCACTCAATTTCATAAAAAACAGTCAATAAAAGGAAAATAATCACCATGACTCCTCTACACGTAGGTTCAACAGTACCGACGCTGACTCGACTGGATCAACACGGCAAGCCAATCTCACTGGCAGATTTTGCAGGGAAAAAAGTACTGCTGTATTTTTATCCGAAAGCCATGACACCGGGCTGTACTGTACAAGCTCAAGGCTTACGTGACATTCAAGCAGAACTTGCAGCGCACAATGTCGTGGTACTCGGCGTAAGCATTGATCCCGTAGCTCGGTTAGGTAAGTTTATTGAGCGCGATAAGCTTAACTTCACATTATTGTCCGATGAAGATCATCAGTTGGCGGATCAATTTGGCGTTTGGGGAGAGAAAAAGTTTATGGGTAAAACTTACGATGGACTGCATCGGATCAGTTTTTTAATTGATGAACAAGGCAAAGTTGCTCATGTGTTTGATAAATTTAAAACCAAAGATCATCATCAGGTCGTTCTTAACTATTTAAATCAAGCATAACGTCGCAGAGGCATTCCCTTCGCTCAGTAAAAACCGCTCTATTATCAACAGAGCGGTTTTTTAGTCACGACTGATTAATTATCAATCAGTACGCTCAAACAATAAATTTACCTAAAATGGCGTCTTGCTCACGCACGTTCTCAGCTTGAACCTGCATGGCAATATTGGCCTCTTCAGCCGAGTCAGAAACTTGGGTTGATAAATCTTTTATCTTCACCGTATTGCTGTTAATTTCTTCCGCTACTAAGCTCTGTTGTTCCGCCGCAGAAGCAATCTGTAAGTTCATATCACTGATTTGCTGAATGGCATGGCGGATACGCTGTAATGCACCATCGGCTAACTGCGCTTTGGCAACCGCATCTACCGCCGTATCTTTACTCTCTTTCATCGCTTTCGATACCGAGCTAGAGCCAATCTGTAGTTGCTCAATCATACCGCGAATTTCCGTCGTTGATTGCTGAGTTCGTTGCGCTAACGTACGTACTTCATCAGCAACAACCGCGAAACCACGCCCCGATTCACCCGCACGCGCTGCTTCAATCGCCGCATTGAGTGCTAATAGGTTAGTTTGATCGGCGATATCGTTAATGACTTTTAAAATCGTTTCAATATTAGCCGTTGCCGACTCCAAACCTTGAACTTCTTTAACAGCCATTTCAATGTGCGCGGATAACTTATCGATCGATTGCGTCGTTACACTCACAACTTGCGAACCTTCAATGGTTGCTTCATCGGCTTCTTTTGCGGCAGAGGCGGCCCCTTGAGCATTATTGGCGACTTCCGTCGCGGTCACCGACATTTCATGCATCGCCGTCGCTAATTGCTCAAGCTCTTGCAACTGAGAGCGCATCGCTGAAGATGAACCTTCAACACTCATGATCGTCAGCTCAGCCCCACGCATGATCTCCTCACCAATCGCTTTCGATTGCTTGATTTGCGTTTGTAATGTCTCAGTGAAGGTATTAAAGCCGCGAGCAAGCTCAGCAAACTCTTGATCGGTATTGGTATCTAGACGTTGAGTTAAATCACCTTGTCCCGAAGCAACATCTTTGATCGCTTGATTCAGCACGCTCAGTGGACGCATCAATACCTTGATCAATAAGGTCAGGCCAATGATACTGACAATCACACCAATCAAAGTATAAATAATCGAACTATTACGTAGTTTAGTCAGTGCAACAAATGCTAGCGACTCATCAACCACTGCTCCCACATACCAATTTTCACTGGCGACACGACTGAAATAGACTAGGTGTGACTGGCCATTAATATCAACGTGCTGTATGCCCTCTTTTAATTGAACATCGGGTAAATAGGTCGTCAACTTCTGACCGTTATATTGCGTTTCAGGGTGCGCAATGGTTGAGCCATCGGCAGTCACAATAAACATGTAGCCCGCATCAAATAGGTTAATTCGATTAACCATTTCTGCTAATTGAGTCAGCTCTAAATCATAAAACATTGCGCCGATAAAGCGTCCAGCATGACGTACTGGCGTGCCGATAGAAATGATGATCGTATTGGTCGACGCGTCAGCATAAGGCGCGGTAACGACGAGTGAGTTCTGAGCTTTAGCGCCGATATACCATGGGCGACGTCTTGGGTCGTAATCACTACCCGGATCCCAACCGTCGTCATTCTCGACCATGGAACCATCTGATTCATAACCCAAACCGATGGATAAAAAGCTGCCTTTCAGCGCCGGTTTTTCTAGCACATTACTGACATATTGACGGTTTAAAGGATCAAGTTCTAAAGTTTCGGTGATGGTTTGAGCCATCCCTTTCTTGCTCCCCATATCCAAGCTAATGGTATTTTTTACTCCAGCGACCATTTCTTTTAAGCTGCTGTGCACCAAAGCTTGCACCTCTGAGCGAACCGTCGTCAACTGTTGCACAGACAATGAAACGACAATGACCAACAGTAGTGCAGATGAAGCTGCCACAATTTTTTGACTAAATTTCATAATTTCCCTCTACTAATCTTCCTGATGTTCTTTTTATTTTTTATGTGGGCGAAGTTGGCCTTAATCACTGTATCGCCAAGTTCAATCAAAACTTAAACGAGGATATTAAGAGTGTAAGCAAAAGTTAACTCTTTTTCCGCAACGACGACATAAACATCGCTTAATTATCTTTAAACAAAAAGCCTCATTTATAATAATGAGGCTTAACAATTCAATGATGAGGCAAAAAACACACCGTCATTTAACCATCGACAGAGGCCATGTCGTCATCATTACTGGGTAAAGCATGCCACACGGCTTTCACTAATGTGGCCAGAGGAATGGCGAAAAAGACGCCCCAGAATCCCCATAATCCGCCAAAAACTAACACTGCGATGATGATGGCAACTGGATGCAAATTGACCGCTTCAGAAAATAAAATAGGCACCAGTACATTACCATCCAAAATTTGAATAATGAAGTATGCCACCAATAAGGTATAGTATTGAGGCGTTAATCCCCATTGGAACAAACCAACAATCGCCACCGGAATTGTCACCGCTGCCGCCCCAATGTAGGGGATCAGAACCGAAAAACCTACCGCTACAGCGAGTAGCGCAGAGTAACGTAAATCTAAAATCGCAAACGTCACATAGCTCACGCCACCAACGATTAAAATTTCCAACACTTTACCGCGAATATAATTAGAAATTTGTTGATTCATTTCTAACCATACCTTGGTCGCTAAACGTCGATTTCGAGGCAAGACGCCACTCGCGATCGACATCATTTCTTGTTTATCTTTCAGTAAAAAAAACACCAACATCGGCACGAGAATCAAATATACCGCCAACGTTGCTAAACTAACCAACGAAGCTAATGAGCCTTTAACGACCGACTCTCCCATACTCAATGCTTTATTTTTAGCATTGTTCACTAACGATTCAACGATTTGTAAATTGGCCAACTCTGGATAGCGATCCGGTAAACTGGCAATAAAGTTTTGCAAACCGTTATACATATTAGGGATATCATTAATTAAATTAATTACTTGCTGCCAAATGGTTGGAACAATACCAAATAACGCCACTAACATGAGCCCGAGAAACAACGATACAATAACCAAAACTGATAAGGTTCTCGGGATCCCTAAACGGCATAATTGCGTGACAGGCCACTCAAGCAGATAGGCCAAGACAATCGCAACCAATAATGGGGCGATCAAGTGACCAAAAAAATAGATAATAACAAAACCAAAAAATAAGATAGCGACCAAACTAACCGCATGAGGATCGGAGAATCGTCTTTGATACCAACGATTGAGCATTTCAAACATCGAGCGGGCTCTCCTTAATAATAGAACACGAAAAATAGCCATGATTTGGCAAATTAACAGAGTGCACAGGCAACGTGTTGAGATAACCTTGAACACCAACATTACTCTGCCTGCCAATCAGAATAGTGAGATTTTGTCTATCATCAAGCGCTAAGATGTGACGCTTTGCAAGTAATAATGTCATTAGGCAGTACGACTTAGGCAAATCAACAATCTTGGGTTCCATTTTAGAGCTCAATCCTTAATATAGACTCAAACCACCGATGGATGGATCAGATGGTTCCTCGTTATTAAACGCGAGGAGAAGTGGCAACACAGTGTATAAAGCAAACACCAATAATACCACTGCCGCCGTCAGTAAACGAGATGACTTTCTCCGGCGTAGGAAACCAATTACATCGTGCAGTGTCTTAGAGAAAGATAAGCTTGGAGCATTCCCTATCACCATGAAAATAAAACGTTCTCTTGTTTACCTCTGCCTTGCGGCAACCTTAAGTCCTCTTTCCGGTGCGTATGCGAACCGTTTTGGGAGTGATAGCATAGAGCTGCCCGATATTGGTACCGTAGCGGGCTCAACATTAACAATTGATCAAGAGCTTATCTATGGCGATGCGTATATGCGCATGTTACGTAATAGCCGTCCTATCATCAATGATCCTGTCATTAATGAGTATATCGAAACCTTGGGTTATCGCTTAGTTGCTAGCTCCGACGATGTCAAAACACCATTTACCTTCTTCATGATCCGCGATCGTAACATTAACGCTTTTGCGTTTTTCGGTGGTTATATTGCATTGCATTCTGGCCTACTGCTACACGCTCAATCAGAAAGTGAACTCGCATCTGTCATGGCGCATGAAATTGCTCACGTCACTCAGCGCCATTTAGCACGCAGTATGGAGGAACAAGCTCGTCGCTCTCCAGCAACGATTGCCGCCTTAGCTGGCTCACTACTGTTAGCCATCGCCGCGCCTCAAGCAGGAATTGCCGCTATCACCGCAACGACAGCGGGTAGTATGCAAAGCCAAATTAATTACACTCGCAGTAATGAAAAAGAAGCGGATCGCTTTGGGATTGCGACTTTAGCTAAAGCTGGGTTTGATGTGCATGCCATGCCACGCTTTTTTGGTCGTCTTGCTGACGAATATCGTTACGCCAGTACACCACCACCGATGCTACTGACTCACCCTCTACCCGAAGATCGTATTACGGATAGCCGAGCTCGAGCACAGCAGTTTCCTAGTGTGAATGTTGCCCCTTCTCTGAATTATCATTTAACACGCTCGCGAGTTGTCGCTCGTTACGCCGGAATCAACAGTGAAGCCGCATTAGATTGGTTTAAACGTAACCAAAGAAAAGCGGACCCGAGTATGGCTGCCGCTTTTGATTATGGTAAAGCACTCGTTTATCTTGATACTAAACAATACGACGAAGCAGAAAGCCGCTTAAAAACGTTGCTACAAAGCCATCCTGACAATAATTTTTACCTCGATGCGATGAGTGATCTTCTGATTGATACTGAACGTGCAACAGAAGCACAATCCATGCTGGCTCAAGCATTGCAACGCAAACCCAATAATCCGGTGTTGGTGATAAACTACGCCAATGCCTTAATCAAAAATGACCAGTTTCCAGAAGCTATCCGAATGCTACAGCGCTACACACATGATCGCCCAAATGATGTCAATGGATGGCATTTATTAGCAGAGGCCAACAGTCGAAGTGGTAATAGTGCGGAAGATTTAGCAGCCCGAGCCGAAATTTTTGCTTTAGGTGCGAACTGGAATAAAGCGATTCAATTTTATACCCAAGCCAGTCAGCTTGCTCCTTTAGGAAGTTTGCAACAAGCTCGCTATGATGCACGACTCGATCAGCTCATGGTACAAAGAGATCGATTTTTAGCGCTACGATAAATTTAGCGACTCAAGTCATTGTTAGCCAACAATGACTCGAAGTGGTCGATGGTCAGCAAACGAGTGAACCCCTAATAATATCGACAGGGGAAAACGACGCAGCCTCGTCAATTCGCGGAACAATGAACCACTTAAATAATAAACCATCTTTATTAAGGAGAAAGGATGTCCGTTACCATTTATCATAATCCACGCTGCTCTAAAAGCCGAGAAACGTTAGCTTTATTAGAAGCGCGTAACCTACAACCTAATATTATTCATTATTTACAAACTCCACTGACGATTGAACAACTCAAAGCCATTTATGCAAAGTTACCCCATAGTCAGGTTCGCGACATGATGCGTTGTAAAGAAGCCTTGTACAAAACCCTGAATTTAGACGATCCTTCCCTCTCGGACGAGGCGTTATTTTCAGCCATGGCAGAACACCCCTCTCTGATCGAACGTCCGATTGTTGTGGTAAATCAACAAGCCCGTCTCGGCCGCCCACCAGAACAGGTACTGGACATCTTATGACCCGTCTGATCGTTTTGTACTACAGCCGTCACGGCAGTACTCAAAGCTTGGCTCGGCACATTGCCCGAGGCATTGAGTCAGTCTCTGGATGTGAGGCGATTTTGCGTACCGTTCCTGAGCTGGAACCTACGCAAGGAAACGCGAGCGAGCCGTACTTAACCCTAGATGAGTTAGAGCAGTGTCATGGCTTAGCCGTTGGCAGCCCCGTTTGGTTCGGAAATATGGCCGCGCCATTAAAACATTTTTGGGATCAAACGACTCCACTATGGGTTAAAGGCTCGTTAATTGATAAACCTGCCTGCGTATTTACTAGCTCAGCAACGTTACACGGTGGACAAGAGACGACCCAACAGACCATGATGCTGCCTTTACTGCATCATGGCATGTTGATCATGGGGATTCCTTATTCAGAGCCTAAGTTACATACAACCCGAACGGGAGGTACTCCCTACGGAGCCAGTCATGTGGCAGACTCTGTAAATACCACTTTAAGTCATGATGAAAGTGAATTAGCACAACGTCTTGGTCAGCGCCTAGCTCAACTTGCCGTTACCTTAAATAATAGCAATAACCATTAATCGAGAATGTTAGTCCAAACCAATGAGAAGTTGGGACTAACATTAAATCGGTAGAAGGGATTTTTTTATTTTTCCAGCTTGGATAATCATCGTCATTTTGTGCTCAGGATCCTCTAAAAAGCTAATATCATGATTTAGATCTCCCGCGACTAAAAGTATATCAGCCAATGCTTGTTCTTTTATCACGCCTAATGCGCCGGGATAAGGATCACAGTGACCGGATAATTTTAGCAGCTGCCCATTTTTACCAGTCGCCATCGCTAAGACTTCTAATGGCGTGAAAAAACGTGTCAGCTTAGACAACATCTTGCCCTGCTTACTGAGATTGCTTGGTGTAAATAAGATATCAGTGCCCCAAGCAGTATTGATCTGATATTTTTTCGCCAGCTCGTAAGCTCTTATCGTCCCTTCAGCCACTAATTTCTGCTTTTTAATATTTGCTTCATCTTGATAGACGTTAGAATCTTCATCAGCAAGGAAAGGCTGCAAACTCCACCAAATCCCCTGCTTAGCCATCAGCTGGGCCGTTTTTTCATCACATAACTGACCATGCTCAATACACTTTACCCCGCATTCGATCGCTCGTTGAATACTCTCACTGGTGTAAGCATGAACCATCACATAAGTGCCCCAGTCACTGGCCGCCGCAACCGCCGCTTTGATTTCATGTGCAGTATATTGATTGGTAAACAAATGATCATGAGGAGAAGCAACTCCTCCTCCAGCCATTATCTTAATTTGCGCCGCACCTTGCATCAATTGTTCACGAACAGCCTTGAGTACCGCGTCATGGCCATCGGCGATTGAAGAAATACCAGCGCGTTCAATACTACTGAGTGTATTGCAATTAAATAAGTCGGCGGAAGTTCTAAAATCCGCATGGCCCGATGTTTGCGAAATCATTGCTCCAGAAGGATAAATTCTTGGACCATCAAACAAGTGGTTATCAATGGCTTTCTTAAGCGAAAAACTCGGGCCTCCAGCATCTCTCACGGTCGTAAAACCACGCATTAAAGTATTGTTCGCTTCTTTCACGGCAAGGAGATGAAGATAGCTAATCTCTTCCATCATCGCTTGAGACTTAGTAATGGCACACAACATTGAGTGCCAATGAGCGTCAATCAAACCGGGCATTAATGTATAGCCTTGACAATCAATCACGCTGTCTTGGGTAAGTGGCAATGGTTGGTCAATAAGAACCGTGATAATTTTGCCACTGTCGATCAATACACTAGCATTTGCTTTAATCGTCAGGGTTTCGCCATCAAATAATTGCGCATTTGTTAGCCAGTATCGGTTCCTATGCTCGACCGATGGACTCGGTGTCAGCGCTGCTGATAGCTGCTCATACACCACATGGGATGCTTGAGGAGTGAGTGCTAAACGTTGATGAATGGTCTCTATTCCTTGACTACCACATTGGCAGTGACTGGTTGTTTCACTCATAACCACTCCTCTATTAATATTTTTTATTTAATAGCTCTTATCAAATAACGTCAATCGTCGTTATTTAATGTTATTTGCATTGATAAACCATAAGGGGGAAATTCATCCCCCCTTAGAAAATTCACTTAATCTTGCCAAGAAAAATAAAGCTGCGTTCTTTTAGGGGGAGTAACCACCGATGACTCATCCTCTGACTGACGACCATCTTTCGCCTTATCTTGCTGAACGTTCTTACGCTCAATTAGCTTCGGCGCCGCTCTTTGCGTCACTTGACGAAGACGAAGCACTTCTTGAGCGAAATCTGCTTCGCTAGCTAATAAATGCACATTGAAGATAACTTCATCCCCTTGAATACTCACAATATCCAAAGAGGCAACAGAACTTAAGCGTCTGACGCTCTCCTCTAAGGTAAAGAAAGCCCGAGCATTATTAATCGGTTTAAATGCAGCCCAAAGGGTTTGTGAGGACTCAGTGCCGACTAACACAGCACTTTTTTTAGCATAGTGGTTGGCCAATACGTCGATCAATGTATTCACAGCCTCCTCACCTGACGTCTGCCCGCTCATGGGTGCTTTCGGAGAGGTTAGCAGCTGATCGGCCGATTGATCGTACAACGCCCAACGCAAAGTAGAACCTTGAGCTCGTAGCACTAAAATGGCATCGCTGGCGTAACGCTGACTCGCTGTCGCAATGGACTCCGTAAAGCCTCCCCACAGATCAGAACTCTGGATCCCCGTCACATCCTCAAAGTCACCAACCGGAAGCGTTAAGGGTAAACCTCGCTGTTCAGCCTGCCTTTTTAATTGCGATACCATGTCAGTTTGTGAATGGTCCCAAATAATACGGCGCTCATAGTCAGATTCTTCCACTAACCATACTAAAATATTAGCCCGTTCTTCAGGCCAAAACGCTAAATGCGCTTGAGTCAACAGTGCGCGGATACGAGGCCCACTAAAAGCCACTCTTAATGTTCTTTGATCATTGAGTTGTCCATAGCTGATCTGATTAGCATACTGAGCACTTTGACGCAGCGCTTTACTGACGACGTCATTGCTCAATGAGTCCTGACTACCCGTCGCTCGAATAACCACCTCTTGCATGGCACGAATTCGAGCCTCGGCTTCTGGATCGTTGTGCTGCTCATCCATCACAACTTCAGCTTGGTACAAATTGATTTTGGTTAATGCCAATGCAGGTAGACTGATTAACCCAATCAACAACAAAACGAAATAGCGCATACGGTTACCATAGATTCCAAGTGAACATTGATGATAAGCAACTATCTAGGTCGGGGCAAGGCGCTGTACGAGGGCCAGTGTCAATTTTCCGCAGTTTTTCCGCCTCTCAATCCCTCTTCATTAGTGACAACGTCTGACCTTTTCAATCGATTAATGAGCGTAAACCAGAAAAAGTTTGATCCATAACCCATAGCAATCGTTTGCAAAGATGATAGAATCCCGCGAATTTTATTTTGCTTCAGGGAAAACACGATGAAAAATGCCATTCAAGGCGCACAAATGCTATTTGTCGCATTTGGTGCTCTGGTCTTGGTTCCATTACTAACCGGGCTTGATCCTAACGTTGCTCTGTTTGGGGCAGGTGTTGGCACCTTAATCTTTCAGCTCATCACTCGCCGATCTGTACCTATCTTTCTCGCCTCTTCTTTCGCTTTTATTGCTCCGATCATGTATGGCGTACAGACCTGGGGAATTGGCGCAACAATGGGTGGCCTAATGGCCGCAGGCGCAGTCTATGTGTTACTCGGCGCTATCATTAAAGTTCGAGGTGTGGGCTTTGTACACACGCTATTACCGCCCGTGGTCGTTGGACCGGTTATTATGGTGATCGGATTGGGTCTCGCGCCTACCGCAGTCAATATGGCTCTAGGTAGAACAGGGGATGGTTCAATACAACTGATCGATGCACAAGCTGCATTATGGATCTCTGCGATTTCATTGCTGGTCACTGTCGGAGTGAGTGTTTTTTCGCGAGGCTTTTTTAAGCTGATCCCTATTTGTGCAGGTATTGCCGCGGGTTATAGCGTTTCTCTCTACTTTGGTGTGGTCAGCTTTGTTCCTGTTCAGCAAGCCGCATGGCTTGCATTGCCAAACTTTACCTTTCCTGAATTTAATATTAATGCCATTTTATTTATGATTCCGGTCGCGATTGCTCCAGCCGTTGAGCACGTAGGTGATATGTTAGCCATATCCAATGTGACCGGAAAAGATTATCTGAAGAAACCGGGCTTACACCGTACTATTGCGGGTGATGGGTTTGCCACTATGGCAGCCAGTATGGTCGGTGCACCACCGAACACCACTTACAGTGAAGTCACTGGTGCAGTCATGTTAACCAAAGCTTTTAACCCGGTGATTATGACTTGGGCGGCAGTAACAGCGATTATATTAGCCTTGGTCGGTAAACTTGGGGCATTGTTACAAACCATTCCTATCCCAGTAATGGGTGGCATTATGATTTTGCTGTTTGGGTCAATTGCTACCGTTGGGCTCAACACGCTGATCCGAAACCAAGTCGACCTACACAAATCACGAAATCTAGTTATTGTCGCTGTCACCTTAGTCTTTGGCATCGGTGGCATGGCATTTGGTATTGGTGAATTTAGTTTACAAGGCGTAAGCCTGTGTGGGATTGTTGCGATTGTTCTTAATTTAGTACTACCAAAAGATCTCGGTGAAAACCAAGTCGTCGATAACACGCAGATGGATAAGCATTGATCATGTCGCCAAGGCAGTGGCAAATTCAAGTAGGAAAATGATAAGTAAAGCTCTCGTTCATCTGAGGATCATCAATAGACGTCATCGAGATGGACGAGAGTATCCAAGCGACCAACTCGCCATAACAGGCTAGAAAAATTTATTGGCATAAATCAGCAAGTTCACCGCCAGTAAGCTTTGCGAGATCTTGTGGGCTGAGTTCGATCTCTAAACCACGCTTCCCTGCACTGACACACAAAGTGGTCAATGTCTCGGCGCTGCTGTGAATAAAAGTCGGCAAGCGTTTCTTCTGCCCTAAAGGACTGATCCCACCAACCACATAACCCGTCACTTTTTGAGCCACCTCAGGGTCAGCCATTTCGGCTTTTTTCGCTTTTGCTGCTTTTGCTGCGAGCTTTAAGTTGAGCTTTTTCTCGACAGGGATCACCGCAACGGCTAAATGCTTGGCTTCACCATTGAGACAGAACAATAACGTTTTGAATACCGTCGCCGGATCTTGTCCCAAGGCTTGCGCAGCCTCTAAGCCATAGCTAGGGTGGCTAGGATCGTGCTCATAGTGATGAATCGTGTGGGCGATGTGCTTTTTTTTCGCTAAATCAATTGCTGGGGTCATACTTAGCCACTCCTTATTGCCCAAACAAAAAAAACGAGTAAGGAATTATCTTACTCGTTTTTTTAAAGCGCAAGGACTTAACTTAACGAATATCGATCGGTGCAAAGCTCTTAATCAAATCATCCAAGGCTTTCATTTGTGCCAAGAAAGGCTCAAGCTTATCTAATGGTAATGCTGACGGACCATCACATTTTGCTTGGTCAGGCGTTGGGTGGGCTTCGATAAATAAACCGGCGATCCCCGTTGCTAATCCAGCTTTAGCCAGTTCTACGGTTTGCTCGCGGCGGCCACCAGAAGCGGCTCCCAATGGATCGCGCATCTGTAGTGAGTGGGTAACATCAAAAATAATTGGACTGCCTTGAGAGGCTTTTTTCATCACGCCAAATCCAAGCATATCGACCACTAAGTTATCGTACCCGTGACAAGCACCGCGTTCACATAAAATTACTTGATCATTGCCACATTCCGCGAACTTTTCAACAATATTGCCAACTTGCCCAGGGCTCATAAACTGCGGTTTTTTAACGTTAATAACTGCGCCCGTTTTTGCCATCGCTTCGACTAAATCCGTTTGACGAGCCAAAAATGCGGGTAACTGGATAACATCGACAACCTCAGAGACTGGTTGAGCCTGCGCTTCGGTATGTACGTCGGTAATGATTTTCACCCCGAAGGTCTCTTTCAGCTCTTGAAAGATTTTCATGCCCTCTTCCAAGCCAGGCCCACGGTATGAATGTACCGAGCTACGGTTAGCCTTATCGAACGACGCTTTAAACACGTAAGGAATACCAAGCTTTTCGGTTACTTTGACGTAGTGCTCGCAAATTTGCATCGCCAAATCACGAGATTCCAACACATTCATACCCGCAAACAGCGTAAAGGGATGATCATTGGCGACCGGAATATGACCGATATGAACAATTTTTTGTTCCATAGTGAGTTCTCTTAAGTTGTGATTAATGCAGCGTCACTGGATAAACCGTCAGCGCATTCATTTGATTCTTGAGTAACTGCGCTGCAGGATCATCAGGGCAGTGTTCAATAAAGTATTGGAAATCGGATAACGCCACCTGATGACAATCTAACTGCTGATAGATAAAACCACGATCACGTATCTCATAAGGATCATCAGGGACAAAAGTTAACGCTAAATTGGTACAGCGCAGCGCCAAAGTATAGCGCTCTTCGCGCAACAAGGCACTTTTCAATAAGGCTAGCCAACGACCAATAATCGTTGGATTGTCTGTCGGTTGGATGTGTTCTGCCTGTAAACGAGCTAAAGGACCTTTATGACCAACCAACCACGCATTAAGCATGTATTTCGAGACAAACTCGCCAGAAAAAGGATTAAGATACAAGGGCGCTTCGTCTGGCCAATGAACTTCAAGTAAAAATTGGGTAGGGAAAGTAATCCCTTGTACGGGAAAGTCAAAGCGCCTAGCAAAATAGAGTAATAAAGCCCCGAGACTGACGGGTATTCCCTGACGACGCTCAAGGACTTTATCAATAAAACCATTACGAGAATGGAAATAGGACTCTTTATCACCACAAAAGCCCCACTGACGATAAAAAACATCCAAAAATAGAGCGAAACGCTGCTTTGCATTCGATTCATCAGCCAAAGCAAGCTCAGCTTGATGATACAACTTTTGTAACTCAGCGAGAGCCCAATCGACCTTTGTCTCTGGGTTGATGGCCTTATTTAATGCCAGCGCACCTTCCACTAAATCCATTGCATCAAAATCTTCATCAAACAAGTTCAACATAGATTTATCGAGTCCATGATATTAACTGAAAAACATCGGAGCTTTAGAAGCGGTAACTTTGCCTGCCATAATCAACCACCCCATGGCACCAAGAAAAGCAAACGAGCGCAGCAGTTTATTACGGCCAAATTTGAGGGCAAAAAAGCCCAAAGCAATATAAGCCAAGACACAAGTAATTTTATCGGTCATCCACGGTGCTGCTGCCGTATAAGGTATAAAGCCAGTGATCACAATAAGCCAAATTCCAGTGATTAATAACAGACTATCGTTGATGTGCGGATAAATTTTCAGAAACTTATGTTGTAACCAATGAGAATCCATCATCATTAAAATATAACGAACACTCAATAAGAAAGCGCTAATCGCAATAGTGAAAAGATGGAGTGATTTAAGTCCTTCGTACATGTGTTCCTCTTTAAAATCGATATTGACCCAAGGTGACTCGATCGTTACCAGCATAATCTTGCTCGGTAACCACTTGTTGATACCCTAGTTCATTGAGAATGGTTTGCACCGCTTTGCCTTGTTGATAACCATGTTCAAACAATAACCATCCTTGATCGAGTAAGTATTCACGAGCCATTATCGCGATATGTTTAATATCGGCTAATCCATTATCGCCTGCGACCAAAGCGCTTTTAGGTTCAAAACGGACATCGCCTTGCTGTAAATGGGGATCGTGTTCCTCGATGTAAGGCGGGTTAGAGGCAATCACAGCAAACTTTATACCGTTAGCGAGAGGGGTAAACCAACTGCCTTGTAAAAATGTGACATTGGTGATTCGTAATCGTTTGCGATTATCGTCGGCAAGCTCAACGGCCTCTGAGCGTAGATCAATACCCAGCACATTACGCTGAGGCAACTCTGAAGCAAGGGCTAATGCAATAGCCCCATTTCCTGTCCCTAAGTCAAGGATATCACCGTCACAAAGCTCAGCTTTATCGAGTGCCAATTCAACTAAGCGCTCAGTATCAGGTCGAGGTATTAAGGTCGATGGCGCAACTTTTAGGGGCAACGACCAAAATTCGCGTTCCCCAATAATATAAGCGATCGGCTCACCTACGATGCGCCGTGCGAGTAATGCTTCAAAAGCGGAAACCAAGTCTGGGCTGAGTACTTTATCTGGCCACGTCAGTAAATACGAACGTGGTTTTTGTAACACATGGCAAAGCAGTAGAGTAGCATCGAGAGACGGCGAATCACTGCCGCTCTCGGTCAATTGCCGCTTCGCCTTAGCCAATAAGGCTTGTATCATCATGACGATTAATCAACTAATGGTTATCGGATAACGCAGCCAGCAGATCCGCTTGATGCTCTTGGACAACGGGATCAATCAAAGCTTGTAAATCACCTTCCATCACTTCATTAAGACGATAAATAGTGAGGTTAATACGATGATCGGAAACACGGCTTTGTGGGTAGTTATAAGTACGAATACGATCACTGCGATCGCCTGAACCGAGTAGGTTGCGTCGTGTATCGGAGATTTCCGCTGCGCGTTTTTTCTCTTCCGCTTGAACAATCCGAGCGCCAAGTACAGACATCGCTTTAGCTTTGTTCTTATGTTGAGAACGCTCATCCTGACACTCAACCACAATCCCCGTCGGCAAGTGAGTAATCCGAATCGCTGAATCCGTCGTGTTAACGTGCTGACCACCCGCCCCTGATGAGCGGAAGGTATCAATTTTTAGATCGCTGGCTTTAATTTCAGGAATTTCTGCTTCAGGAATTTCTGGCATGACCGCCACGGTACAGGCTGACGTGTGTACACGGCCCTGAGATTCGGTTGCGGGAACACGCTGCACTCGGTGGCCGCCCGATTCAAATTTCAATACCCCGTAAGCTCCGTCACCATTAACTTTGGCTATCATCTCTTTGTAACCACCATGCTCAGCTTCACTCGCCGACATGACTTCAATCCGCCAGCCTTTTTTCTCAGCAAAACGGCTGTACATGCGGAATAGATCACCAGCAAAAATACCGGCTTCGTCACCACCAGCACCAGCACGAATTTCTAGAAAGCAGTTACGATCATCGTTCGGATCTTTCGGCAATAACAAAATTTGCAGCTCAGCACTTAAGCGCTCAATTTCAGCTTTGGCCGTTTTCATCTCATCTTGCGCCATCTCGCGCATTTCCGCGTCGTCTTCTTTGGCCATCTCTTCTGCAGCCAGCAAATCTTCCTGAGCTTGTTGATAGGCTTGGAAGCATTTGGTGACTTCTTCGAGCTGCGAGTACTCTTTTGAGAGCGATCGAAATTTATTTTGATCACCGATCACGGCAGGATCACCTAATAAGTGTTGCACTTCTTCGTAGCGCTCCACCAAAGATTCAAGCTTAACTAAAATCGACGCTTTCATAATTTCTTCTTTAATAAATAAGGATTTACAAATAATTACAGGTCATCAAGACCCAAACTTTGTCTAATAATTGCCAGTTTTGCTGGCTCCCCTTGCTCCGCTGCCATCTGCAACGCGCGCGTTGGGGTATGGATTAATCTATTGGTCAGTTTATTACTTAACTCGATCAACAATTTTTCCGCATCGCCTCCAGCGGCTAACGCTTGTAAACTTTTACTGAGTAACTCTTCACGGATGTGACTCGCGGATTGACGATAGTCACGAATACTATCCACGGCCTGCAGCGAGCGCATCCAGCTCATGAACTCCGCGCTTTCCTCACTGACGATCGCTTCGGCTTGAATTGCCTCAATCTTCCGTTGCTCAATATTGTTCTCAACGATGGACTGTAAATCATCCACTGAATAGAGATAAGCGTCATCGAGTTCACTAACTTGTGATTCTACATCACGCGGCACGGCAATATCGACTAACAGCATCGGTTGGTGGCGACGCGCTTTGAGTGCACTTTCAACCATCCCTTTACCAATGATGGGGAGCGGACTAGCGGTCGAGCTAATCACAATGTCCGCCTGTGCTAAATAATCAGGGATCTCATTTAAGGTGATCACTTCAGCGTCAAAATTTTGCGCCAAAGCCATAGCCCGCTCACGAGTTCGGTTAGCCACGATCATGCGCTGGCAACCGTGACCATCTAAGTGCTTAGCAACCAATTCGATGGTCTCTCCTGCTCCAACCAACAGCACCGTAGCTTTGGTCAATGACTCGAATATGTGTTTTGCTAGTGTACAGGCGGCATAAGCAACGGAGACAGCATGACCACCGATATCCGTTTCGGTCCGCACGCGTTTGGCAACCGAAAACGCTTTTTGAAACAACTTATCTAAGGCCGAATCCACCATGCGATTTTCTCGCGAATCCGCATACGCTTGTTTTACTTGCCCTAAAATCTGTGGTTCACCCAAAACTAATGAATCCAACCCACAAGCGACGCGCATCAGATGACGAATTGCCGCCTGCTCTTCATGAACATATAAACTGGGTTTTAACGTTTCCAAATTGACTTGATGAAACTGAGATAGCCACTCTATTAGCTTATTCTTACTTGCCACCTTAACATCGCAATACAGCTCAGTTCGGTTACAGGTTGACAAAATCACACTTCCCTTGACATAAGGTTGACCAGATAAATGGCGTAAGGCTTCGGACAGTTTATCTGGTCCAAAGGCCACTTTTTCTCGCAACTCAACCGAAGCTGTATTGTGATTGATACCAATAACAAGCAAGGACATGTATCGAGGGTTCTCTGATAAGAAGTGGATTGAGCGGCGAATTTTACTTGATGCACCTATTTATTGAAAGAGCGATTGGGATTTGTTTTCCCGAGTTCGTGATATCAATGGTATAGTGACGGCTCTTGTGTCCCATAAATGGATAAATAACGAGCATATGATAATATTTCCGCCACGTATTTTTCTGATGATCACCTTACTCTTAGGGTTATGGGGCTGCAGCAGCCTTCCTGACCCTATTAGTGATGTAGAATGGCAATCACACCAAGCTCGCTTAAAGACCATTAAGCAGTTTCAACTGGTTGGCAAACTTGCCTATATTGATCCCAATCAGCGTCAATCTCTCAACTTTCAGTGGCAAATATCCCCCCAGCAAACCCAACTACGCCTAAGCACATTTTTAGGGCAAACGGTATTAAACTTATCGATTGATCAACAGGGTGCACAAGTCATCACTCATGATGACAACGTCTACCGAGCTGACAATGCCGAACAATTGATTGCTTCTCTGACTGGGTTAACGCTGCCTATCGAACTTTTACAAGCGTGGATTATCGGTTTACCCACTCAAGCGGATCACTTTGAATTAAATTCGAACAATACCTTGGCTAGATTACAAAAAAAACAAGGCCTTTCTCGCTGGACTGTGGATTACCATCGCTACCGCGAATACCCCTGGCAAGATAAACCTCTTCCTTTGCCAGACCGAGTATTACTCACCCAACAGGATACTTCGATTAACCTAGTGATTTCTAAATGGACACTCACACCATGATACAACAAACAACGGTGTGGCCATCACCCGCTAAATTAAATCTGTTTTTGTACATTACCGGCCAACGTGCTGATGGCTATCACGACTTACAGACATTATTTCAATTTATTGACTATGGCGATGAACTAACGATTACCGTCAATCAAACAGGCCAGATCACTCTCACACCTCCGTTAGCAGACGTCGCCCTGCAAGACAATCTGATTTATCGTGCAGCTCGTGCCTTGCAACAGCAAACCCAGAGCTCGCTCGGCGCGGATATTCAATTAATCAAACGCTTACCCATGGGCGGTGGAATTGGTGGTGGCTCTTCTAATGCGGCAACAGTATTGGTGGCGCTCAATTATTTATGGGGCTGTCGGTTAAGCGATGATCAACTCGCCACAATTGGCTTAACCTTAGGGGCCGATGTTCCAGTTTTTATTCACGGCTTCTCCGCTTTTGCCGAAGGTGTTGGAGAAAAGCTCCAACCAGTGCAGCCAGAAGAAAAATATTATCTCGTGGTTCGTCCAAATGTGAGTATTGCAACAAAAGTGATTTTTTCTCATCCCAATTTACCGAGAAACACAGCAAAACGTGATATTAATACCCTACTCAATGCGAACTACGAAAACGATTGCGAAAAAATTGTCCGATTGGAGTACCCAGAGGTTGATAAGCAACTTTCATGGCTGCTACAATACGCGCCGTCAAGATTGACCGGGACTGGGTCTTGCGTTTTCGCTGAATTTTCGAGCAAAAAAGAAGCGCAGGCTGTCCTAGCGAAACTCCCAGACACTGTCTCTGCGTTTGTCGCTCAAGGCCGCAACGTATCACCACTAAAAGAGACACTGGCTGATTACCAATCAGCCGACACCCAACCTAATTAAAAACTGGACGCAACCCTGAGGTTTCCACCGTGCCTGATATGAAGCTATTTGCTGGTAACGCCACACCTGAACTAGCCCAACGTATTGCTGAACGTCTATACATCTCCCTTGGTGATGCTACTGTTTCTCGCTTCTCTGATGGAGAAGTGGCAGTGCAGATCAACGAAAATGTTCGTGGTAGCGATGTATTTATTATTCAATCAACTTGTGCCCCAACCAATGACAATTTAATGGAATTGGTGGTAATGATTGACGCAATGCGCCGCGCTTCAGCAGGCCGTATTACTGCTGTCATCCCTTACTTTGGCTATGCACGCCAAGACCGTCGAGTGCGTTCTGCTCGAGTTCCGATTACGGCGAAAGTCGTTGCTGACTTTCTCTCTAACGTAGGGGTTGATCGAGTCTTAACCATCGACCTACACGCAGAGCAAATTCAAGGTTTCTTTGATGTCCCAGTAGACAACATCTTCGGTACTCCCGTTCTCTTGGAAGACATGAAAGCACGTAATCTAGAAGATCCTGTTGTTGTATCTCCGGATCTGGGTGGTGTGGTACGTGCTCGCGCGACAGCAAAAGCACTCGGTGATATTGATATTGCGATTGTTGATAAACGTCGCCCGCGTGCTAACGTCTCTGAAGTCATGAACTTAATCGGTGACGTTGAAGGGCGTGACTGCGTGATTGTCGACGATATGATCGATACCGGCGGCACCTTATGCAAAGCAGCTGAAGCACTTAAAGAGCGCGGAGCAAAACGTGTATTTGCTTATGCAACCCATGCGGTATTTTCAGGCAATGCGGCCAAAAATATTAAAAACTCCGTACTTGATCAAGTGATCGTTACCGATTCAATCACTTTGTCTAAAGAAATGGCAGCAACGGGTAAAGTAACTCAGCTAACCTTATCGACCATGCTTGCAGAAGCCATTCGTCGCATCAGTAACGAAGAGTCTATCTCTGCTATGTTTAACTAAGCTTGCGGTAGTCTTTGATCGGTAAAATACCTCGTCAAAATGACGAGGTATTTTTGTTTCACGGCGTCAAACATCAGCCATCTCGCCCTTTTGCGCTTTTCTATGCTATCATACCGCGCTTTTTTCGTTTCCGAAGGGATCCTAGCCTTGAGTCAACCAATTAAATTACTTGTCGGTCTGGCCAACCCGGGGCCTGAATACGTCAATACACGACATAATGCAGGTGCATGGGTCATCGAAGAACTGGCCAGAGTGCACAATACGACACTAAAAAGTGAAGTGAAGTTCTTCGGATTAACTGGTCGTATTTTGGTTAATGGCGAAGACCTACGTTTACTGATTCCGACGACTTATATGAATTTATCCGGTAAAGCCGTCGCGGCTCTTGCTAAGTTTTATCAGATTAAACCAGAAGAAATCATGATAGCTCATGACGAACTGGATCTTCCTCCCGGTGTAGCTAAATTTAAGCAGGGTGGCGGACATGGTGGTCATAATGGGTTAAAAGACACCATCAGTAAATTAGGCAACAATAAAGAATTCTACCGTCTTCGTATTGGCATTGGCCATCCAGGACACAAAGATAAAGTGGCAGGTTATGTGTTAAGTAAAGCTCCTAACCAAGAGCACGAGTGCATCCTAGCAGCAGTAGATGAGTCTGTTCGCTGTCTCGATATCTTACTGAAAGATGGCCTAACTAAAGCGCAAAACCGCTTACACACGTTCAAAGCTGAATAAGGTTACCAAATATGGGTTTTAAATGTGGCATTGTCGGTTTACCTAACGTAGGTAAATCAACTCTTTTTAATGCACTGACTAATGCAGGTATCGAAGCGGCTAACTTCCCGTTTTGTACTATTGAACCAAACACTGGTGTCGTACCAGTGCCTGATTTGCGTCTTGACGCATTGGCAAAAATTGTCAATCCGCAACGCATATTACCCACCACAATGGAGTTTGTGGACATCGCAGGCTTAGTCGCTGGCGCATCAAAAGGGGAAGGATTAGGTAATAAATTTTTAGCTAACATCCGCGAAACTGATGCGATTGGTCACGTAGTCCGCTGCTTTGAGAACGAAAATATTGTTCACGTCGCAGGAAAAGTATCACCTATTGAAGACATCGAAGTGATCAATCTTGAGTTGGCTCTCGCTGACTTAGACAGTTGCGAACGCGCGATTCAACGTCAAACGAAACGTGCCAAAGGTGGCGATAAAGACGCTAAATTTGAGCTTACTGTTTTAGAAAAACTATTGCCCGTACTGACAGAAGGCGGATCGGCACGCTCAGTAGCGTTAAGCAAAGAAGAGCTTGCCGCGGTTGGATACCTTAATTTCCTCACCCTTAAGCCAACCATGTACATTGCTAATGTGAATGAAGATGGCTTTGAAAATAACCCCTATTTAGATGCAGTCCGAGCTCATGCCGCCCAAGAAAATGCCTCTGTCGTCGCCGTATGTGCAGCGATTGAAGCTGAACTATCTGAATTAGAAGAAGAAGAGCGTGCTGAGTTTCTTGCTGATCTGGGTATTGAAGAGCCAGGCTTAAACCGAGTGATTCGTTCAGGTTATGAACTGCTTGATTTGCAAACTTACTTTACCGCAGGGGTTAAAGAGGTCCGTGCTTGGACCGTTCCAGTAGGAGCTACAGCCCCTCAAGCGGCAGGAAAAATCCACACTGATTTTGAACGTGGATTTATTCGCGCCGAAGTGATCGGTTACAACGACTTCATCCAATATCAAGGTGAAAGTGGTGCAAAAGAAGCCGGAAAATGGCGCTTAGAGGGTAAAGATTATATTGTCAAAGATGGTGATGTCATCCATTTCCGCTTTAATGTATAACACTTAACCTCTATCGAAAAAAGCCAACGTAATGTTGGCTTTTTTGTAACGCTCGTTCACGGCTTATTTTCACATCAATCATCAATAAACTACGATTATCGGTTTGATGTAGAATAAGAAAATCTCTCGCTTTGGGATAGATTTTGATCAGAAATAGCCAGCTTTGTTTAAAAAAAACTCGAACAGTTGGTTTTCGGGAATTTATTCAAAAAAACTATTGACGCTCTACAGCCATATCCGCATAATGCGCACCGTTCGCAGTGAGAAGGCAACTTCAAAACTTCGAAATTTAAAGCTGACTGTGAGTGATAAGCAGTTTAGCAATTGGCTACGTAGCTCAGCTGGTTAGAGCACATCACTCATAATGATGGGGTCACAGGTTCGAATCCCGTCGTAGCCACCATTTCCTAAGTGTTCTTTCGTAGAATATTTAGGAAATAATGCGGAAATGGCGAAATTGGTAGACGCACCAGATTTAGGTTCTGGCGCCGCAAGGTGTGAGAGTTCAAGTCTCTCTTTCCGCACCATTTATTGATAAGCTGTCCAAAGCAACTTATCACCGTAGGTCTATCGCCAAGCGGTAAGGCAGCGGCTTTTGATGCCGCCATTCCCTGGTTCGAATCCAGGTAGACCTGCCATTATTTCTTTAAGTTTCAATATATAAAAACTATTGGAACTGATAGCGAGAATAGATTATAGTTTCTCGCTCTATAAAAGATGGCTACGTAGCTCAGCTGGTTAGAGCACATCACTCATAATGATGGGGTCACAGGTTCGAATCCCGTCGTAGCCACCACTTATTTTACCTACTCCTCAAGGATAAGGTACGATAGCGAGATGCGGAAGTGGCGAAATTGGTAGACGCACCAGATTTAGGTTCTGGCGCCGTAAGGTGTGAGAGTTCAAGTCTCTCCTTCCGCACCATTATCTCGTTATAAAAATAAAGTTTTGCGGAAATGGCGAAATTGGTAGACGCACCAGATTTAGGTTCTGGCGCCGCAAGGTGTGAGAGTTCAAGTCTCTCTTTCCGCACCATATTAGAGGTCAACAGTAGATAACTGTTCGCCGATGTAGGTCTATCGCCAAGCGGTAAGGCAGCGGCTTTTGATGCCGCCATTCCCTGGTTCGAATCCAGGTAGACCTGCCAACTATTTAGTTCCATCAATACTGTATCAGCATTCACTGAATTTGCGGTGGTGGCGAAATTGGTAGACGCGCTAGCTTCAGGTGCTAGTGTCCGTTAGGACGTGAGGGTTCAAGTCCCTCCCTCCGCACCAAGTTCAGTATTACAGGTCTATCGCCAAGCGGTAAGGCAGCGGCTTTTGATGCCGCCATTCCCTGGTTCGAATCCAGGTAGACCTGCCAATTACAACGATAATTTGAGTTAATCAAATTATCTACAAAATTAGTGCGGAAGTGGCGAAATTGGTAGACGCACCAGATTTAGGTTCTGGCGCCGCAAGGTGTGAGAGTTCAAGTCTCTCCTTCCGCACCATTAATTAAGTTAGCATAGCCTGCTATCACCTACAGGTCTATCGCCAAGCGGTAAGGCAGCGGCTTTTGATGCCGCCATTCCCTGGTTCGAATCCAGGTAGACCTGCCAGTTACAACGATGATTTGAATTAATCAGATTATCTACAAATTTGTGCGGAAGTGGCGAAATTGGTAGACGCACCAGATTTAGGTTCTGGCGCCGCAAGGTGTGAGAGTTCAAGTCTCTCCTTCCGCACCATTAATTAGTCGTGGCTACGTAGCTCAGCTGGTTAGAGCACATCACTCATAATGATGGGGTCACAGGTTCGAATCCCGTCGTAGCCACCATTTATCGTTAGTTACTGTTAGACAGTTGATTTAACGATAAACCTGTTATTAAATTAACAGTATTACAGGTCTATCGCCAAGCGGTAAGGCAGCGGCTTTTGATGCCGCCATTCCCTGGTTCGAATCCAGGTAGACCTGCCAATTATAACGATGATTTGAGTCAATTAGATTATCGACAAAATTTGTGCGGAAGTGGCGAAATTGGTAGACGCACCAGATTTAGGTTCTGGCGCCGCAAGGTGTGAGAGTTCAAGTCTCTCCTTCCGCACCATTAATTAAAAAACCCAGCTTTAGCTGGGTTTTTTATTATTACTCAATCTAAATTATCCCAATAGCGCAAGTGCTGCCGTTGGTGCTTGTTTCGCTTGAGCTAAGACAGAGCTTGAGGCTTGGCCTAAAATCTGTGATTTAGTCAATGCCGTCGTTTCTTTCGCAAAGTCGGTATCCTTGATCCGGCTCTTAGACGCATTAACATTTTCATTAATGTTATCCAAGTTATTAATTGCATGGCCGAATCGATTCTGGAACGCACCTAGCTCTGCACGATGACTATCAACATATTTAAGCGCAGCATCGACCACCGCCACTGATTTTTGCGCCCCGCCAACGGTCGTCACATCAATTGTATCGATAGTGATCGCTTGCCCCGTTTGCATGTCTAACTCGGTAGCTAATGCACCACTAAAAGCGACTGCACCAGTGACATCATTATTTCCCGTAAAGATCTGTAGTTGCCCCTTCTCATTCACTGAGGCTTGCACTAAGTCTGTTTGACCATTGATGTAAGTCGCCACTTCTTCAATATCATCACCAACTTTGGCGGTAATATTAATGATTTGCTCATCACCATTGATATCGGTCAGGGTTAATGTTAAATCGTTACTACCGTCACTAACCGTCCAATCTTTATCCGCTTCAGTCGCCGCAACGTAACTGGTTCCTCCCATCATCGCGTTATCACTACGCATGTCTTTCATGGTCAGCATTACAGCTTCACCGCTCTGAGATCCAATTTGGAACGACTTCGTTTGGAAAGTACCGTTCAATAGACGATTACCCGCAAATGAGGTGGTCTCTGCGATACGATTCAATTCATCATTAAGTGCCGTGACTTCTTCTTGAATCGCAACACGCTCAGATTTTGAGTTTGAACCATTCGCAGATTGTAAAGAAAGATCCCGCATCCGTTGCAAAATGTTGGTGGTCTCATTCATGGCGCCTTCGGCGGTTTGTGCCATGGAAATACCATCATTCGCGTTACGAACAGCAACATCTAAGCCACGACTTTGCACATTCAAACGGTTTGAGATCTGCAAACCTGCAGCATCATCTTTTGCACTATTAATTTTAAAACCTGAAGACAAACGTTCCATTGACGTTTGCTGTGCACTGGTTGCACTGTTCAGGTACCTCTGTGCCGTCATCGCTGACACGTTAGTGTTTACATTTACCGCCATAATTGGTCTCCTATTAATATTAGACGTAGCGGAACTTGCCGAACGGTTTCCGACGTCTCGGATACCACGTAGTTCTCTCAAAGTATCTTTAATAGCGACTTAGGGAACCATTCCTTTAGAAGATTTACTGAGCAAGATGAATTAAATCATTTAGAAAGAGAGATATGAGGTATAGAACACAAAACCAATTGAAAACGACATAAATCGCTCAAGATTTAGCAGTAATGGCCGGGGGGATATGAGAAATGGATTGGCAGAAAAAAGAAAAGCCCCTTTTCCTTTGAGAGAACTGGGGCTATGGTTGGCAGCCATTGCCAATGTGGAGATCAAGAGAAATGAACACATTATGGCTAACCATAATGTATGGTTATTTTCCGAGTATAAACAGGCGTATCTGAGAGAGCTTATACTGTTCTAACAACCATACCTTGCCAAGGTTGCGGTATTGCATACTCACGTCTGAGCTTATTAATGCCGCCTCCCAGGACTACTGCAATAGTGATATTGCAGAGTTTGGCAACTGTTTTGCTTGAGCAAGAATTGACGTTCCTGCTTGTTGCAATATTTGTGACTTAGTCAACTGAGTCGTCTCTTTCGCAAAGTCGGTATCTTTAATCCGGCTCTTCGATGCTTCGACGTTCTCTTGGATGTTGGCCAAGTTATTAATGCTGTGGTTGAGTCGGTTCTGTTTAGCACCTAAATCCGCGCGTTGTGAGTCAATGTATTTGAGCGCTGCATCTAAAATACCGACCGCGTTTTGCGAGCCACCGACAGTGCGCATATCAATATTTTGCACGGTCGTTTTTTCGCCAGGGCCACCAGTTAAACCAAGTTCAGTTGCCAGCCCACCAGAGATGGTTAGATCACCTTCAATATGTGGTTCAGCAACGAAAATCTGCAACTTACCATCTTCGTCAACGGAGGCTTTGAGCAAATCAGTCTGACCATTGATGTAAGTCGCGAGCTCTTCAATATCGTCACCGGTTTTGGCTAAGATATCGAGTGTCACTTCTTGACCATCTTTTTTGGTGAACTCTAATTTCAAATCGTTTGCCGTCGAATCAACGCCCCAATCTTTGGTTTTGCCTTCAGTAGCAATAAAAGATTGGCCGCCCATCCGATAGTCATCGGCACGAATACTGGTTAATCCCATGATAATAGCTTCACCAGAGCTAGAACCAATTTGGAATGATGCTTCACCAAATGAACCGTTGAGCAATCGACGACCACCGAAAGAGGTTGTTTCGGCAATTCGGTTTAACTCATCTTGCAGAGCAACCGACTCTTCGTTCAATGCTTGACGCTCGGCATCTGAGTTGGTGCCGTTGGCTGATTGTAGGGCCAAATCACGCATACGCTGCAGAATGCTGGTTGACTCATTCATTGCTCCCTCAGCGGTTTGAGCAATCGAAATACCATCGTTAGCATTACGCATTGCCACATCAAGACCACGAGATTGAGCGATCAATCGGTTTGAAATTTGCAAACCTGCCGCATCATCCTTGGCACTATTAATACGGTTACCAGAAGAAAGACGCTCCATTGAGGTATTCAAATCATTGGACGACTTGGTCAAGTAACGCTGAGCGGTCATTGCCGACACGTTGGTATTTACATTAATGGTCATATTTTGCTCTCCTATCGAGTCCGCAAGTCTTTTGCGAAGCGGTCAGCTTTACTCTCTTGGAAGCACTGACCGTAAATCACTTGCCAAATACACCCTAAGGTATATTTAAGATCGGGTGGTATTCACTCTGTTTAAATTAATCCAATAAACATGCCAACTTTTCAAATAGACTCAATAAAAAAATTAATTATTTATAATCAGCAACTTAATTGACAATGTTGGCGATATTTCTTTTCCATCGACATCCATGAAATGCAGTTGCCGCTTTTTTTGCCGCTCCACCTGCAATCAGCTGGCAAAGAAAAGCCGACCGAAAAAAAAATGAGATTTAAGACAAAAAGCCCCTCTATTTTCGCACTTATGGCATGGCACATAAGGCACAAAGATAGGAACAAATTCACCTTTGAGACTAAGCTTTGCTCGCAAAAATAAGGTTAATCACGAACCCCAAACGACGATTTAATAACGAAGTCGACGATGGTTACTCATCTTTAAAGGTAATTAAACAAGGTTAAATCTTTCGCTTTCCCAAACGCTAACTGAGAGGCTTGCAGCGCTCTCGAGTTTTCATTAAATTCAATCACTGCTTGTGAGTAATCGAGATCCTCAAACTGACTTTTAGAGCGAGCCAGACTGATTTTAAAATCTTCATGTTGATCTTCTTGTAGATCTAAGGTACTCAATCGAGCACCGACATCCGAACGAACTTGGTTTAAATGAATAAAGGCTGTGTGTAATTCTTCAGTGATTTGATGAAGCTTGCCTGTGGTTGAGGCATCAGAAACAGAACCTTTGGAGTATTCAATGGCTTTTTTAAAACTATCAAATACTGTAAATGTTTTACGTGGATTCAGAGTGATGCTATCTCCGGCCGTGATACTGCCTTTGATATTAATAGTAAGACCTTGATACTGAACCCCTGTTCTTGGATCGAAATCATTAACCTCGACAACTTCACCGTCGCGTTCTAACTGATAAGCAAAACCGCCATTGAGCATATCAACAAACGTTACCGTATAGCTGGCATTATCACCGTCATCACTGTTCGTTGCCCGCTCAAGCAATAATTCAGAGCCTTCTTGTAATGCATACTCTGGTTCAAAATCACCAAATGGATTATTAATATCCATAAACATTTGATTGCCGGGGGTATTAAAAGGCATTTCTAAATTATTGGAGATACGCATTTTTCGCTGATAATCATCACCGTAATAGGTCACATTGCCTTGATTATCTCGAAAAAAAGGTTGGTTCTTCGGCCGAGTTCCCGCAAAAATAAAATTACCCGTTTCGTCTTGTACATTGGCAAGATTCAAAAAGTTATTGGCAATTTCTTGAATTTGCCGCGCCTGAGTTTCACGATCTTCAGGAGATAATGAACCGTTGATCATTTCCATGACCATACGCTTCGCTTTATCAGTAAACTCTTCAGCGTTAGAAATGATCACTTCTTGATGTTCAAGGCGATTGCGAACCAGAACTATCGCATCAAGATATTGACGTAACTGCTCTTCTTGTTGTGTTACATTTTGAATGTAATGCGTCGCGAGGGGGTTATCCCCGGCAGACAAAAGCTTTTTGCCCGAAGCTAATTGCGCTTGGTTGTGATGAACTTTATTTTCTTGGCGACGTAAATCGTTTTGCACCGACTGATAGTTATGGAAGCTAGAAATTCGATTTAACATTTACTTGTCCCTCTACCTGAGCTGCAAAATAGTGTTAAACGTGTCATTTGCAGCCTGCATAATGCGCGAAGAGGCCATATAGGCATGCTGAAACTTCATCATATTTGCCGCTTCTTCATCCAAATTAACCCCAGATACTGAACCAATACGCGATTCCGCCGCCTCTTTTTCTAAGCGAGCAACATCCGCCAATCGAGTTGAAGTCGAGAGTTTTAAACCGAAATCGGTGTTCAAGTTATGATAGAGGCCAATAATGGTTGACTCATTGTCATTCATTTTTTTCGTCGTTTGCAGATGAATCATCTTGCGTAAATTACCGTTATCACCTTCCGCAGGATTTAAATTGGCGGTAAACTTATCATTCTCAATCGCCCCTCGAGTCAGAGTAAAGACGGTCGGTTGGCCACCGGCCTGTTGAGCAGGAATCACGATCGGTAACTTTGATTGGTCGTCATTGAATAAATAAGGTTGTGTCGCGAGCAACTGGCCATTCTTATCCACTACACGAATTTGCATCTCATGATCCCCTGCGCCTGTATTGGGGACCAGATAAGCTTCAAACTCTTTGATATCACCAACTTGGTCAATTTGAAATTGAGCACGCCCTTGAGCAAAGGAGGTCGAGGCTTGATAGCTTTGAGCGGCAATTTTTGTCGGATCATTGGTTGCCATCTGAATCTGAGCGGCACCATCACGGGTTGGGCGGACGATCACTCGCTCACCAATTTCTGGTGGAGTATTAACCTGAATACGCAGCCCATCTAAATAAAGATTGCCTTGATTCAATGCGAGGATCTGTTGTTTACCATCTGGTAGTGTCGCCACATAATGGCTGCCAGTATAAGACAGAGCAAACTCGCCACCTTTTAACTGACTGAGATCATCGATATACACTCGAATATCAGCATTCGAATCACTGGCTGTGGCAATACGTGAACGAGCATTGACTTCAGAGTTAACATCGGAAAAAAGCAGCCCACCAACATTACCACGTAGATCTAAGCCTTGGCTTTGTAACTCGTTGACTTGATGAGCAAAAGAAATGGAGAGACGACCAATTTCATCCAGTAATCCTGGAATATGTTGATCACGCATTTCAAATAGCGCAGCCATCTTTCCGCCAATCTCTTTTTCAGAAATAGATTTTAATGTATTACCTTCAACGACCGCTAAGCGACGCTGTTTGACATCGGGATAACCGTCAATCATTTTTAATTGACTCGCTTCCGTTCCCGAAACGAGGGTATGCCCGCTACCAATATGGATATTGAAACCTTCAGCACTGGTACGGGGTGTTACCGTTACTTTAGTATATTGGGAAAGTTCAGCGACTAATTTTTCATGCTGATCCATCAAATCGTTATGCGGTCCAGGTACACGCATCATTAAACGCTGTAAGTCACGTATTTCTAACGCTAACTGGTTGATTCGTTCAATACCAACGTCGAGCCCTTTATTGGTAATATCAAACTGGCGTCGCACAGTTTCATGGAAATCATTCAGATTTTGCGTAACAAGATTCGCTTTTTCGAGCACAACTTTACGTACCCCTACATCGTTGGGGGTATCGGCTAAACTTTTTACTGAATCAAACCATTCGTTAAGGTTTTCAGGGATTTTCTTAGAGGCAACAGAAGATAATAACTTAGAAAGCATATCTAAATTTTCTTCTGTATCGCTATTAAAAGCGTGATTGGTTGTGGCAAGATTCAACTCTTTAACGGCAAACTGATCCCAAGAGCGGCGAACATTTTCCACATGTACACCCATCCCATAGGTTTGACCACCGAGTTGGCGAGGCGCATTGGTCCCTTGAATCACAGACTGACGACTGTAACCCTCTGTATTAACATTCGCAATGTTATGACCCGTGGTATTGAGTTGTCTCTGAGCCGTTAATACGCTCTGCGCACCAAGATTCAGAAGATCAGACGCCATACTTGCCCCCAAAAAACCAATTAACGCCAGTCATTACTGACCCCATTACTACTTATAAAAGCAATAAATGTGCCAATGAAGGGAGTTAGCTAACTCGAGGAAATATAAAAGATAAATCTGCAACACTAGAAGAAACTGATTGCGGATCCAACCAGCCAAAGCCTATTTATATCTTCAGTAAGCGACGAAATGAAAGGATTGTTATCACAGGAAGCAATGACCACAGAGTCAAAAACAAATAACGGCAATCTAAACCCTATCGATTTAACTGTTATCCATTTGATCGATCTGCGCTTTTACTCGTAGTACTTTGTCTGCATATTGAGGATCTGTCGCATAACCTGCTTGATGAATTCCATGAATAAACGCTTCATTACTTCCACCATGCTCTAACGCGGTGCTGTAGCGAGGATTATTTTCTAAAAAGCGCAAATAGTCATCAAAACTGTCTTGAAAACTTGGGTAAGCGCGAAAAGCGGCTTTTTCCATAACCGGAGTTTGATCGTAATATTCTAAGGTTTGAGTGGCAACACGCTGCCCCTGCCAGCTTCTATCGGCCTTAATATTAAATAAATTATTACTGCTTCCACGAGCATTACTGACCATTTTTTGTCCCCAGCCAGTTTCTAAAGCAGCTTGAGCAAGCAGTAAAGAAGCATCAATACCTAATGCTTGTGCCGCTTTATCGGCGTAGGGTTTGAGTGAGGTTACAAAAGACTGTGGTGAATCAAAGCGGTATTCATGAGTCGGCGCTGAAGATGCTACTACTACGGCACTATTAGGCCGCTCGGCTGCCACCGCTCGCGCTTGTTGAACTCGATTCATCGCCTCTTGGAAACGGTCGTTATCTTGATTGTTAGCAGCGACATTGTCTGCCGCCGTTAACTGCGCAACAATCATATCGGCTAAGCCTAGCGAGCCCGAAGCACTTAATTGACTGACCATTTGCTCGTCTTGCATTTGTCGATAAAAATCTTCGTTATTACTACTGAATAAATCCGATTTAAATGCGGAGTTCGCATCACGCATCGACTTCAGCATCATCGACGTAAAAATAGCCTCAAACTGCCTTGCAGCAGCGGTCAGTGCTTCTTTTTCCGCACCACTGTCGCCATTCAGAGCTTGTTGACGTAATTTATCTAGGCTGGCGATATCATGAATAAAGCCGATATCATTAGGGTTATTCACCATCACGAACTCCTTAGATAATAATTAACTGGCCTTGAATAGCACCCGCTTGTTTTAATGCTTGTAAAATTGCCATTAAATCTGACGGAGCAGCGCCGACTTCATTCACTGCTCGGACCAACTCATCTAAAGTTGTTCCGGTTTCTAACTTGAACATTTTTCCTTGCTGCTCAACGACTTCAATATCAGTATCGGGAATAATCGCCGTCTCTCCTCCAGCAAAAGGATTCGGTTGATCAACGCCCCAGTTTTCTTTGATAGCAACGGTCATTCCGCCATGAGTTACAGCCGCAGGTCTTAAACGTACATGCTGACCAATCACAATCGTTCCAGTTCGTGAGTTGACAATAATCTTTGCCGCCATATCCGCAGGTTCAAACTCTAGGTTTTCGATAGCAGAAAGAAAAGCCACTCTTTGCGAGACTTCTCGTGGCGCACGAACACGTACTGAGGTTGCATCTATCGCCGAGGCCATATCAGGACCTAAAAATTGGTTAACGGTATCGGCCATTCGTTGAGCGGTCGTAAAATCCGATTGGAAAAGATTAAAAGTGATAAAATCACCACGACCAAAAGGGGTAGGAATCTCTCTCTCAACAATCGCCCCATTAGAAATCATGCCAACCGTAGGATTATTACCAACCAAACTTGAACCATCCGCCCCTGTCGCGCTAAAGCCACTGACCACTAAATTGCCTTGAGCCACGGCATACACTTGGCCATCTAAGCCTTTCAAGAAGGTTTGTGTCAATGTGCCACCACGTAAACTACTCGCTGAGCCTATCGATGAAACCGTCACATCAATCGTCTGCCCTTGCTTTGTAAAAGGCGGCAACTCAGCGGTCAACATTACCGCGGCAACATTTTTCGTGTTGGTTCGCGTACCAGGAGGCAATTGAATGCCAAAGTTTTGCAACATGGCACGAAAACTTTGATCAGTAAACGGGTTCGATTCCCCTGTACCAGGTAACCCCGTTACTAAACCATACCCGACTAATTGGTTACTACGCACACCGGCTACTTGTGCAACATCTTTAATTCGCGTGGCATGAGCACTGCTTGCCATGAACACCATTAAGAGCAATAAAATTTTTTTCATCATCGTTAACCTTCTCTCAATGTGGATACGCATTGCCGTGTGATCATTTTATCGTGTCAAAAAATCGACTTATACCGTCCGATTACAAAGAGACATTAAAAAATCGTGCCAAGAATCCAGGCTCTTGCATATCTTGATTCGATCCGGTACTGGAGTATTGAATTCGAGTATTAGAGATACGGTTAGAAGCAATCGTATTATCATAACCGATGTCATCAGGGCGAACGGTACCACTTAAGCGAATGTATTCATCGCCAGTATTAAGCATCAGCCACTTCTCGCCTCGAACCACTAAATTCCCATTAGATAAAACGTCAATAACTTCAACAGTAATCGAACCTTGTAGATTATTATTTTGGTTTGCTTGCGCACTGCCAGAAAATTGATTGTTATTTTTCAAAGCGTAAGAGAAGTTATAATCACCAATAGTAAGCTCCTGCCCGCCCACACTGAGTGGATCCATAGAGGCATCATTATTTTTGGTTAACTTAGCATCTGCACTTTTGGTCGCTTTGGTATTTTCGTTTAAAGTCACGGTAATAATGTCACCAATTCCTCGTGGCTTCGCATCACTGTATAAGCTCACCGCTCGTGCGAGATTAAATAATGATCCCGTCTCAGCAGCATAATGCTCAGGCTTAGCTTTGGGATGAATAGGAGCCCAAGCAGGGTCGCCAGCAACCGGGTCATTTCGGTTACGTAAGGTATCGAGTAACCCAGAACTGCTGTCAGACGATCTGTCACCTTCAACAGCATCGACTACGGTTGTGCCTTGTACTACATCAGCTGTTTCAATGGGTTCGGGTAATAAACTGCATCCTGAAAGTAATGTCACAAAGGCTAAACTGAGTATACGTTTCATCATCATAGTCTCTTAGTTAGTCAGTGATTAGAGTTGTTGATTAACAAAGCTCATCATTTGATCCACGGAGGAGATCACTTTAGAGTTCATCTCATAAACTCGCTGCGCTTCAATCATATTAACCAGCTCTTCAGTCACATTAACATTCGAGCTTTCCAGCATGGATTGGCGGATATTGCCAAGCCCATCCAGACCGGGAACGCCTTCTTGAGGGTCACCACTGGCTCCTGTCGGTAAGTACAGGTTTTGTCCAACAGGTTCTAAACCACCTGGGTTAATGAAATCAACGATAGTGATTTGTCCTAAGACTTGGTTCTCTTGCTGACCACGTAAGCGCACTGAAACCTCACCGTCATTACCAACGGTTATTGAAATAGCATCTTCTGGAACAACAATTTCTGGCTGAACTAAATACCCAGCACCAGAAGTGACAATCGCACCTTCCGCATTCAACGTAAATTGACCATTACGGCTATAGCCGATATTGCCATCCGGCATGAGGATCTGGAAAAAACCATCGCCTTCAATCATCATATCTAGGCTGTTATTGGTGGTCTGGACGTTACCGTTGGTGTGCACTTTCTGCGTTGCCACAACCTTCGCCCCAGCTCCGAGCATTAATCCACTCGGCAGCTCAGTATTTTGTGAAGATTGACCACCAGGTTGATTAATATTTTGGTAAAAAAGATCCTCAAATACCGCCCGACTCTTTTTAAACCCAACGGTTGAGGCGTTAGCTAAGTTATTTGAGATGGTGGCAATATTGGTTTGCTGCGCATCTAAACCAGTTTTACTTATCCATAATGCAGGTTGCATACTAAATTCCTCTCACTTAGCTCGTACGCAGCAAAGAGTCAGACGCTTTGTCCATTTCTTCTGCTGTGCTCATCATTTTGACTTGCATTTCAAACTGACGCTGTAAATCAATTAAGTTGGTCATCTCCCCGACAGCATTGACGTTGCTACCTTCAAGAGCACCAGTTAATACTTTTACTGTGGCATCGGCTGGATAGTCTGCAGCGGGATCTTTGGCTCGGAATAAGCCATTAATATCTTTAAAAAGCGAGCGATTGTCAGGTTTGACTAATTTGATACGATCAACGACTTCCATCGCGTCAGCGGGCGCTCCCTGTGGGCGAACTGAAATAGTACCGTCATTGCCAATCTCTACTTTATTTAACGGGATTGGTAACGTGATCGGTGCACCTAATTCACCTAACACTAAATGGCCATTACCATTTACCAGTAAACCGTTTTGGTCAATGCGTAGATTGCCGCTGCGCGTTAAGCCTTCATTGCCAGTTTTATCTAACACAGCAATCCAACCATCTCCCTGAATAGTGATATCTAAGTCACGTCCAGTGGTGATCACGCTACCTTGGTCAAAACGGTGTCCAGGACGCTCTGTCATACTAAATACGCGACTAGGAAGACCATCACCATACGCCTGCATTGAACGCGCTTGTTCTAAATCCGCTCGAAAACCAGTGGTACTGACGTTAGCAAGGTTGTTGGCTCTTAACTGCATCGCCTGCATATTTTGTTTAGCGCCACTCATGGCAAGGAACAGTGCGCGATCCATCAGACGTTCTCCACAATCATTAATTAATCATAAAAAGCAATTAACGTGCCATTATTTTTATAATTATTAATCAGAGAGTTAAAGTTGATGAGGTGATAATTGTACAATAAGAAGCGGCAATTTAACGGCAAGAGAAGACTGAGGATGCCATGTGGCATGCCGTTCTACCTAAAGATCACTAGTGAAGGTCAAACGAAGAGAAAAAACGAAGAAAGAAGTACATGCCTAAGTAGACAAAGCAACTTAGGCATATTGAACGGTATAAAACTAGAGTTAACGAATTTGTAAAATCGTTTGTTGTAATCCAGTATGCACTTCTAAAGCACGTGAGTTAGCTTGGAAGTTACGCTGCGCAGAAATTAGATCTACCAGCTCTTGAGTCATATCAATGTTTGACTGTTCTAGCACACCATTACTGATGGTACCAAATGAGCCTTTGCTTGATTCACCCCAAATTTTAACACCAGATTGCTGGGTAGAATCCCATTGTGTGCCACCTTTTTTATCCAAACCTTGCTCATTAGCCACTCGAACTAAAGCGACTCGACCTAAGGTCACGTTTTGTCCATTCGAATAAGTGGCAAGTACACTGCCATACTCATCAAAATCGATTTTCGTTAAAAAGCCTGTCGTCGCACCGTCTTGATCAAACTTCGTTAATTCAAATGGCGCAGCAAACTGTGTTGCTCCATTGAGGTTAAAAGCCAAAGTCTGCGTGCCATCAGCGCCATTCATATCAATCGGATTATCCCCTTCTCCAAAAGCAACAGAGACTATGGGATTACCACTATTGATACTAGATAGCGTACCATCATTATTAAAGCGCAATGTATGACCTACATGGCCATTTGGAGATGCAGCATCCCCACCAGCGATATTGAGTGGTTTTTCACCGGTTTTATCCGTAACCGTATAGTAGGTATTCCACTTATTATTTTCATTTTGATCTTTCAAATAATAGGTAGTCAGCTTGTAAGGTTGCCCCATTGAGTCATAAATGGTCGATGAGGTGGTACGGTTGTAAGTATCAGGGTCAGTAAAATCAAACAGCGCTGGATCTTTTAAATCACCGTTTGCGGGTAAGTTAGCGGATAATTCGATATTACCGGTTTGCTTTGGTTTACCAAACTGAGCTGGAATGTTGATCGGCTTAGGCTCATACGATAAAACCTCTCCATTATCAGGATTTACTTCATAACCGAGTAAATATTGATCGTTTGAGGTCACCATATAGTTATTCTTATCAAGGTGAAATGCGCCGTTACGAGTGAGCTCATTTTGCTGAGGAATTAAGCGATCTTTAGCGACTGCAAAAAATCCAGTACCAGCAATGCGTAAATCCATCGGGTTATTAGTATAAATACTTGACCCTTCATGAAATTGTTGTGCGACCTTACTGGCTTGAACACCTTGACCAGGGGTGGTTTTTGAATTGGTAAATAGCGACGTTGAATACACATCACCAAACTCTGCTCGCGACTCTTTAAAGCCGTAAGTATTGGCGTTAGCAATATTATTACTGGTGGTATTCAAATCTAATTGAGCAGCAGAAAGACCGCTTAACGATATATATGACATAACAAATTCTCCTGTTTGGCGAGCATAATTATGCTTTGCCAACTCCTAGTACTTCAGCAAGTCGTACTGGTGATTCAAAACCAGCAAGATTGAGCAGTACATTACCGTCGCCTTTACCGAGTAGAACACTATTGACATTCGCGTAGGTTGACACGCCAAATTCGGCATTTTCACCACCGAGCAAACCGGATGCTCTGACTCTATATCGACCTTCAGGCAATGGATTTCCATTTTCATCATTACCATCCCATTCGACACGATTATCACCGCCAGGTTTTGCACCAACGTCAAAGGTACGCACTAATTGGCCAGCTTCGTTTTCAATACGAATGAACAAATTTTGTACCGCTTGAGGCAATTTGACCATTGCCGCCATGCCGCCAACATCCGACTTCATTCCAGCAGAACCGGGAACCAGAACATCTCGTCCTACTAGAGACGAAGCCTGTAGTGCCTGATTAGAAGTCATTGCCGAGTTTAAACTTTCAAATTGACCGTTCATTTTGCCAATGCCATCAACGGTGGCAAAAGAGGCCATTTGAGCAATCATTTGATCGTTACTCACGGGTTTAAATGGATCTTGTTGTGCCAACTGCTTTGTTAATAACGAGAGGAAGTCCTCTTGTTTTAATTCTTGTTGCCCAGTCGTTTCCGTAGGCTTTTTCTGCTCTTGTAATGCTTTCAGTTGGTCTATATAGGACAAGCCGCTTTGACCAAGGTTATTTATGCCAGCCATTTGCTACCTCCTACCCTTATTGACCCATCTGCAGCGTACGCAGCAGCATCTGTTTACTTGCATCGGCCACTTGAACGTTGGTTTGATAAGAACGTGAAGCAGAGATCATATTGGCCATTTCTTCCATAACATTCACATTGGGTTTATAAATAAAGCCTTCGTCGTTAGCCAAAGGATGATCGGGATTGTATTCCGCATTTAGCGGTTTATTACTTTCGACAATCCCTAGTACTTTTACTGGGACATTGGGATCACGATGATAACGGGCTTTATTTAATTCTGCCCCGAACACGGCGTGACGGGCTTTATACGTCTCTTTCGCCGAACTACTAACACTATCTGCGTTCGCTAAGTTACTGGATGTCGTATTTAGACGAACAGATTCAGCACTCATTGCAGAACCAGTCACATTGAATACATTAAATAAGCTCATCTAATTAATCCCCTTTAATCGCTTTTGTTAGGTTCTTAAACTTACCACCTAAGAACTCTAGGGAGGCTTGATGACGCAGTTGATTTTGCATAAATAAGTTACGCTCTAGATCAACATCAACCGTATTGCCATCTCCGGTATCCGGTTGAGTCGGGACGCGGTAAAGCATTTCCCCTGTCACCGTTTTTGAGGCAGGAATATGCCGACCATCCGTACGGCTAAGACTAATGCTTGCCCCTGAACTTGCCGCCTTTAATGCTCGATCAAAGTCCATTCCTTTTGCTTTAAAGCCCGGAGTGTTCGATTGTGCAATATTAGTCGCAATCACTTCCGCATTGCGTGCACGAACACCAACCGTGTGTTGATGGATACCGAGTGCTTTATCAAAAGAAATAGTCATGTTTTGCCTCTTTGCTAAGAACCGACCGCTACTCCATTTAAAAAGCAAATTACGTACCAAGTTTTAGATGCTTTAAAAAATTAGCGATTCATCATGCGTTGCAATACTTCAGTCTGTCTTACTATCATAGAACATGCAGCAAAAAGAAAAGGCCAATAGTGCGACGTTAAACCAAAGCAAGAATTTAGCCATATTGAGATTGGCTATAAACAAAACCCGACATACAGTCGGGTCTAAAAGGATAAAACGATAACTAAACCGCTTTCAGTTGTAGGTTGGCGGTAAATAGTAAGTCCCATCAGCATAGACAGGCTATGTGATTGGGGTGAAAATGCACCAACATCGCTGCCGCTTCAAGTACGAAGGAGACACAGCGCTTATTTAAGCTTGTAAATGATGCCGGGATTACAGCGAACCATGTCAAAGCGATCAGTCAGTCCGGTCAGTGACTCTGATGCTCCGAGTAATAAATAACCACCAGGATTCAAGCTATTCGCCATTTGATTAAGTACTTTTGATTTCATGTCTGGTGAAAAATAGATCAAAACATTACGACAAAAAATAATATCAAACTTACCTAATAGAGCGTAACTTTCCATTAAGTTTTGGGGACGAAAGTTAACTAATTTTTTTACGTTATCTTTGACTCGCATTCGACCATCACCGTTCTCTTCAAAGAAAGCTCGACGACGCTCTGGCGATAAACCTCTGCCGAGCGCTAAATTGTCGTAAATGCCAGCTCGACACATATCTAGCATGCTACTGGAAATATCCGTCGCAGTAATGGCCACACTCGATAACATACCAGGACGCTTTTGCTGTACCTCTAGAACCGTCATTGCCATCGAGTAAGGCTCTTGGCCTGAAGAGCTCGCCGCAGACCAAATTTTAATTGGCCTTTTGCTTTTCGCAACTTCCGGTAATAAACGTTCAGCCAATACAGTAAAAGGGTACGAATCTCGAAACCATAACGTTTCGTTCGTAGTCATCGCATCGACCGCAGCGACACGCAACTCACGATTTCGGCCCGTCACTACATCGCGCAGCAGATCAGACAGTGAACTGAGCTTGAACTTGTTAACCAGTGGACTAAGACGACTTCTCACTAGGTATTGTTTACTGTCGCCCAGCACGATACCGCACTGAGACTCTAAAAACCGACAAAAATCGCGATACTCTTGATCGCTGATAGTAATAGCAGTCATGTAGTTCTCTTTATTCTACTAGCGCAGCTTTCACCGCGTTGCCAAGCTCATCGGGATTGAATTTAGCGATGAAAGAGTTGGCACCCACCCTTTCAACCATTGCTTGGTTAAATACCCCACTCAATGATGAATGAAGGATAACGTATAAATTTTTTAATTCGTTATGACGTCGAATCTCTGCTGTTAAGGTATAGCCATCCATCTCCGGCATTTCAATATCCGAAATCACTAAACAGATTTGCTCATAGATACTGCCTTCTTTCGCCATACTTAATAGTTTTTCATAAGCGTCTTTACCATCTTTGGTTAGAATACACTCAAAACCAATTGACTCAATCGCTCTTTGTACCTGTTTACGCGCCACACTAGAATCATCGGCAATAAGAATTCGACGCACAATCGCTTTCTCTTGCTCAGCATGAGCAATCTCTTCTCCAATCGACGCATTCATAATTTCGTTCACTGGAGCAATTTCAGCGAGGATTTTTTCCACATCAAGAATTTCAACCAATTCATTATCGATATTGGTGACGGCAGTGAGGTAATTGCTTTTACCTGCCGCTTCGGGTGGCGGCAATATGGCCTCCCAGCGCATATTGATAATACGTTCAACAGAACTAACTAAGAAAGCTTGAATGGTACGGTTAAACTCAGCAATCACCACAAAACTCTTATCAACATCCACGGTTGGACGGCCACCAACGGCTAAGCTAAGATCGATCACAGAGACCGTTTGACCGCGGATGTGAGCAACACCTTTAACTAGGCGATGTAAGTTTGGCATGGCAGTGAGCTTCGGGCATTGCAGAACCTCTTTAACCTTAAATACGTTAATACCATAACGTTGACGCCCGTTAAGACGGAAAGTCAATAATTCTAGTCGGTTTTGACCAACAAGTTGCGTACGCTGATTCACAGAATCAAGAATACCCGTCATAAGCTCATCTCCATCTCAAACTTTTATAGGAAAAAAGTGGTAGTCTAAAATCAGGCCATGAAGAAATCAGAGAAACGAACTATGAATTCGAAGACCCGTTTATTTTCCCATTCCCCAACTAAGTGTAGAGGGTTCTACCATTTTTTTTATAACTCTATCGGCTTTTTATTATATTTCTTTAGTCTCTCGGCTTTTTCTGCAACGCCAGAGCAAATCGAACAGATTCAGCGAGCAGCCGAAAGTCATGTCATCAACACCGTCGATAAGCCGATAGGCGGTGAACTGGTTGTCAATGCGGCCAACATTGATCCTAGAATCTTTGCTACCGATTGTCCCAATGAGCTACAGACCTCATCCTCATCTCATAGCGGCTCTGCTAGTAATATCACTGTATTGGTTGAATGCCCAGCGGATAACTGGCGAATTTATGTTCCCGTGAGACTAACGATGACGGTTCCGATGGTCACAACCCTTAATGCGTTATCAAGAGGACAAACGATTACGCAAAATGATATTACTCTTAGTATGGTAGATCTGCTTCGCTTTCGACGGCAAGGATTTTCCTCACAAGATATGGTAATTGGAGCAAAAACGAAAAGAAACTTACAATTAGGGGATGTGATCAATCGTAACGATATCTGTGTCGTTTGTCGAAATGAAAGCGTGTTGATCCGAGCTGTTAGTAACGGGATGAACATCACAACTAGAGGGACGGCTCTCTCTGATGGTAACCTAGGCGAGCAGATAAAAGTGAAAAATGATCGTTCAAACCGTATAATAGATGCACAAGTGAGCGGAATGGGGGAAGTTACCGTGCAATTTTAAGCCCTTTACGATCATTTTTTATTGATGAGTAAACAAAGCACTAAAGTTTTCTCTCTCTCCGTCGATATGACGGTACCCATGGATCAATTTTAAAGGCTCATTTATGGCAGGTATTGATAACATACGTTCAGGTCAGTCGTTAGTAACAACGAATCGCTCACCTGCTCGTTCAGATACAAATTCAACAGCGGCATCATCGACATCGAATGCTGCTCGCTCCCAATCCTCTCAACAAGATGCGGTATCTCTAAGTACCCAAGGCAGAGCGATTGGTGAAATGCACAGTGAAATGGCGGCAACGCCAAGCTTTGATACGGCAAAAGTTGCGGCGATTAAAGAAGCCATAGCAAATGGCTCTTATGTCGTTGATGCTGAAAAGCTCGCAGATAATATGATTAAGTTTGAAAAAGAGTTAGGCGGTTTTTAACCATCACCTCACTTTCAAGTCAGACCGATGCATAAAGGTGGTTGATTTATGGCAGCATTAAACGATTTAGTTGCATTCCAATTGAAAAATGCTCAAGAGCTTTCAGCGGTATTGGAACAAGAAAAAATAGCCATCACTAGCCGCGTTTCTGCCGATATCGAGTCAACAGCGAAACAAAAAATAGCCTTAATTACTCGATTACAGCAAACCGATCAACGCATCGCGAGTCATCCCCATCTTAATCAGCTCACTGAAGATGAACATTTACACAACCTACTGGCTCAAATTCGTTCGATTATTAACGACTGCCAACAAGCCAACCTAGTGAATGGTGAAGCCCTGGCAAGAGCACAAGTCAGTTTTAATAAGCTCAACAACTTGATGCAGCAAAGTCACGGAAAAATCGGCATGACTTATAATGCAACAGGTCAAACTCATACCGTTTCTACCTTAGGTACTAACCTTAAAGCTTGATGGTTTTCGCTCCATTTTTGCTGGTTATTGTCCGCTTTTCACTGTTCGATAGCTTCTCAACTCAAACCCCTTAGCATAAAAAAAAGCGGCTACATTATCTGCCGCCACTTCTGTGTATTCTGGAGAAAAAAAGAGTTAAAATAAGGTTTGCTGGCGTTTCTCTGGCACCTGTTGAACTTCGCCATAACTACGTAATCGATCCATTTTACGGATATCTAACCGCAGTTCAGTTACATAGCTATCGCCAACTTTATAACTGCGAACCACTTCTGCTCCTCGAATCACACCATCCACCGCACCTGAGGTAAGTTCAGTACCTAAACGTTGATCATGCAAATCAGCACGGCCACTGACCCGCATACCATAAACTTGCTCAGCTAATTCACGATAAGCATCTATTTTCGAGGCGCGCATTGCACGCACTTGTTTTTCTTCATCATCACGCCCTCGTTGCTCACTGATGCTGGCGTAGCCAACAGCGGTTAACCAATCATCTTCACGCATCGCCTGTAATGGTTGGCATCCTGTGATCAGTATGATGATGGCCAGAAAAAAAAGGAATTGTGATCTCATCATATTCTCCTAAGGACGCAGGATGACACTGTAAGGGCGAGTCATCGTTGGATCAGAACGAATAAGTACACCATCTTGAGTGCGAATGGTATTCAAGGTATCTAGGTCACGTCCTATACGATCGGCTGGTAAAAATCCCTGAGCGGTAGCAACCACGATTCGTGATTGCATGCCAACGACCCGAGCATTAACCAATACCCCCCCTTCTTGACGGAGCATTGTGCCGGTTAATACGTATTGAATTTCTTGCTCTTGAGCCAAATCTTTCCAGTCTCGACTAAAAGCAAAATCGCCTTGACGGGTGACTTGAATTGTCCCTGTGGTTTTAAAATCTACTACTTTGAAACCACGACGTTGAAACTGGTGGATTAACCCTTCAGAAACAGAGTTACCTAACCAATTGGTGGTATCCATATCTTGTAGATCCACAAACGAAGTGACCGCGATCGGGGTACGAGCCGTCACACTAGTATTGGATTGAACGAGATCTTCTGTCAAACTATCAATAAAGAAATCCAACGTATGGCGTGGACTTTCAATCAACATAAATTGTGAGCCAGAATAGGGCTCTTTACCATTATAAATTGGCGCATAAGCACACGCCGTCAAAAAGACTACAGGTACTAAACCAAGCCATTTTTTCATTTTCTTCATCTCCAGATATACTAAGGCTATCGTCCCGTTCACCCGTTTTGACAAAACTGGAACGCTCTTTGCTTTTCTCAATCTGTCTTTGATTCAGAATTGCGCACCTACATCAGCTAACACTTACTAAGCAAGATTTATACCCAACTGGTAACTAATAATGAAAAAAAATATTTCTTTTTTAATTTCAATACTTTTCATGGCTTTTGTTGCCACCAAAAGTCATGCCGCTTGGTACGAAGTGACTGGCACTGCGACGATCGTCTCCTCTGAAGAAGTGGCTAGGTTACATGCTTTGGAAGATGCACTGTATAAAGCGGTGAATTTTGCCGGTGCAGATATTGGTAGTATTAGTAATTTAATGCCTTTACTGGAAACCGATAGAAAGGAATATTTGTTTAATAACCATGAAGTTCGTTATATCTCCGTTGAAAATCGTAAAGTTCGCGGCAATGTCATGAAGGTTACGGCTCGTATCGACATTTATCCATCGGCAAGGGCTTGCCACAAAGAACAATACAAAAAGACCTTTTTAGTCGGCAATATTGATCTTGCTTCGCCACAACAAGCGGTAATGGGGCAAATTTATACTATTGGTGATGATTTTGCTGATATCCTCGATAGACAAATAGCGCAACAATCTCATAGTTTTGTCTCCGTTGGAACGACCGATTACGATATCAATCATCGCAATCCAACTCGCATACAAATGATCGCACAAGATACGGGTGCTCACTATATTATCGGTGGGGTGATTAATGATTTAACAGCTACGATTGAACAAAAGGTTTTGCGAGATGATGTTATTAATCGTCAGTTTGCTCTCGAGATGCAAGTCTTTGATGGTAAAACAGGGAGTGAAATCTTGAGAAGAAATTATCGAGAAGTCGCGAGTTGGCCGTTTGCAAAAACCAGTCAGGTCGATACTCGTAGCGCCCGTTTTTGGGCATCCACTTATGGTCAAATGTTGTTACGAGTAAGCCGGAACATTATGCTGGACCTCGAATCTGAAATTTCTTGTAAAATCACGTTGCCGGAAGTCGTCGCTAAGTTCGGTCAAACGGTCAGTATCGATCTAGGCCGTATTCATGGCGTAAAAGAAGGGGACAAATTGCAACTTTGGCATACAGGATCGTTTATCGATCAAAACGGTTTACCTCGTAATAAAGTATCACAAAGCGATATCACCTTAACTGTCTCGCGCGTCTATGAGAAAAACGCCGAGTTAACCGTTGATCAGCCAGAACTAGCATCAAGCATTCAAATTGGTGATGTTATGCATAAACAAGTGTCATTTTTAGAATAGTCTCGTGACTAACTGGTTATTGAATCAGCAAATACCATCAAAAAAATGCACAATTTGGCGTATTGATGAGATACAATTAACACGCCAAATTAATCAAAGCTCCCGTAGCTCAGTAGGATAGAGCGGTCCCCTCCTAAGGGACAGGCCACTGGTTCGACTCCAGTCGGGAGCGCCATGATGATTAAGTCTCCCCCCTCCTTTTTCGCACAATGTTGACCTGACGTTGATGAAGCATTTTTTTATTCCTCTAGACTAAACTTACTATCTCCATTATTTTTGGCCTAATCTTGTTATTAACAAAAAACTCTATAGCGTGATCGGCATGATAAAAAGTAATCTACAAACGAATACTGGCCATCGTTTTATCTCAAAAGCGAAAACGGCTTATAAAGTTCACATTCATACCCCTGATGATACTGTACTGCATCGGTCAGTAGGCTATATCCGTTTAGGAGAAGAAAAAGGCTTAAAAAAAGCCATTAAACTACGTAATGAGCTAGGACGTGAAATGTGGGGAAAACACTGGCGACGAATTCTTAAAGATCCTTATCTCATGACTCGGTTGCCGCATAGTTTGGAACCGAAAATCATCTATAAGCCCAGACCAACTAAAGAGAACCCAGATTATCGTGATGCCTGCTATATCGCTGCTTGGCGTGATTACAATGAGCACGGTGAATGTACCTTTAGAAGTGTCGTTTGTTCAATCAGTAAGCATGGTAAATTGGCCGCTTATACAAAGACCAAAAAAGCCTTACTCGATGCTTATAAAGATTGTCTTGATATTCTCATCTTTATGGGCCGCTTAAATAGTATCGACTTAAAATAATAAAGCTCACCGAAGTGAGCTTTATTGCTGTATGAATCGATTAAACCACTATTGTTTAACTTGATAATCAAACTCTGGAATGGTGATATCAACTCGACGGTTAAGCTCACGTCCTTCCGCTGTACTATTAGAAGCGATAGGATTAGTCTCGCCCTCTCCTCGCCAAGTTATACGAGAGCGCTGGATTCCCTGCTCAACTAGTGCATCAGCAACGGCTTTTGCTCGTTTTTCTGACAACGTTTGGTTATAAGCCGCAGGACCAGTAGAATCCGTATGACCAGTAATCACGACTTTAGCTTGTGGATATTGATTTAAAAAACGAACCAGTTCAGTCAATTGCTGTTTACTTTCTTGATTTAAACTCGCGCTATTGAAAGCAAAACTACTGCTATCAAGCCTCTGAAAATCATAGGTTTTATTAACAAAAACAGGGCGAGTATCTACCACCTCTTCAATAACAACCACCTCTTCAACTACTGTGACGGGACGACTTTCAACCACTTGAGCTGGTTGAGCTGAAGCGCCAAAGCGGTAACTTACGCCAAGTGATACCGTATTGGCTTCCGCTCTGGTTTGATCATTATTAATATCCGTGAGAACTTGATACTCTGTACGCAAAGACACATTTGGACTAACGTTAAATTCTAGACCTGCAGCGGCAAGAAATGAGTAGTCGCTTTCATCACCATAATCGACATAAGCGCCACCGAACTTACCGTAAGCACCCACACTGGGTGATAAGGCAAGAGTGAATTTAGGCGCCAAAGTAATCGCCTTCACTCTATCATCGGTTAATCCGATGCCAGTAAACTTACCGAGCATGTCATAACCTGCTTCCACAGCTAGCCATTCATTTATGTTATAACCAAGAAAGGCTCCCATACTGGTATCTCTATCTTCACAAAGTTCACCAGCTCGACAGGAATCATTCAGCCAGGTTTGCCCTAATTTGCCGCCTAAATACACATCTGCCATTGCAGAAGAAGAAGCCGCCATTAAAGACATTGATATCATCGCCACTAACTTTTTCATTATCATTTCCCTTTTGACTCGTTGTTATCATTAGTAGACCCAACCGGATTGCATAAAAACGATAAGGCCTCCGTTACCAAACGGACCACTACTGTATGATTTATCTAAAGATGCTATGGAGCATCCAAGAGTTTAATGTCTATCAACCTAGATCAATCTAGGCTATTTATCAACCACCCGACTTATATTATCTAAAGAATGTTAAACCAATGTCATGAGAGTTAAAAATAAGTAATGGCTTACATAAAAAAGAGTGATTGACCACATCAAATACAACGTAGCCTGATTAGTTCGTTCTTAATTAACTAGCAAAAAAAACCGCAGCCTTAATTAGCTACGGTTTTATCAATAAGATTAGTTTTTAATTAATCATTCATTTAAATAAATAGTACTATGCGTTTGCTTCACGCTCAGTAATAAAATCTAATGCCATTTGAATACGCTGCACAACTCGATCTTTACCAATCAAATACATGACCGCATCAACTGAAGGCGATTGACCACCACCGGTAACCGCAACTCGTAATGGCATGCCAATTTTACCCATACCAATCGCTAGTTCTTCACACACTTGAGCAATCACTTGATGCAATGCATCAACACTCCATTCTGATAATGCATTAATCTTGGTTAATGCTAATGCCAGTGGATCTTTGGCAACGCCTCGTAAATGTTTTTTCGCTGCATCGGCATCAAACTCAGTAAAATCTTGGTAGAAATAGCGCGATTGTTCTGCTAGCTCAACCAAGGTATGGCAGCGCTCTCCAACTAATTTAACTACTTCAGATAGTGCGGGACCTTGCTGCTTATCAATACCTTGCTGAGTAAAATGCCACTCTAAATGTTTAGCGACGTACTCAGGATCTGACGTTTTGATATAGTGGTTGTTCAGCCATAATAATTTGTCGGTATTAAAAGCTGAAGCCGATTTAGAAATAGCATTAAGACTAAACAAATCGATCATTTCTTGACGAGAAAAAATCTCTTGATCGCCATGTCCCCATCCTAAACGCACTAAGTAGTTGATTAGTGCTTCTGGCAAATAACCTTCATCACGATATTGCATCACCGACACCGCACCGTGGCGTTTGGATAATTTGGCACCATCATCGCCCAAAATCATCGCACAATGAGCAAATGTTGGAATTGTCGCTCCCATCGCCTGATAAATATTAATCTGACGAGGCGTATTATTGATGTGGTCTTCACCACGAATTACATGGGTAATCCCCATATCGACATCATCAACCACGACACAGAAATTATACGTCGGCGAACCATCGGTACGACGAATAATTAAATCGTCCAATTGATCATTACGAATTTCAATTCGACCACGGATTTTATCATCAAAAATTACGCTGCCTTCTTTTGGGTTGCGAAAACGAATCACGCAAGGATCACCCTCTTTTGCCGCATCATTCACCGCTTTGATTTTAGGATGATTGGCATCATAGCGAGGCATCTCTTTATTGGCTTCTTGCTCGGCGCGAATTTCATCAAGCAACTCTTTAGAGGCATAACACTTATAAGCTTTATTCTCAGCCAATAGCTGTTCAACCACTTGGTTGTAACGGTCAAAACGCTTCGTTTGATAGTAAGGGCCCTCATCCCATTCGAGGCCTAACCATGTCATCCCCTCGAGAATAGCATCGACTGCCGCTTGAGTAGAACGCTCTAAATCGGTATCTTCAATACGTAGAACAAATTCACCACCTTGGCTCTTCGCATATAGCCAAGAATACAGAGCGGTACGAGCGCCCCCGACATGTAGATAGCCTGTTGGGCTTGGAGCAAAACGAGTTTTAACCGTCATTATTGATTACCTTTTTCATAAACTTCAGCCAAAGCTTGGCATGAGCGAAATTTTGCGCGCCATTCTATCACTCCCACCGCACAGACCCAAGAAACTTCAAAAAGTCATGATCATTCGCTTGACCTTACCTTAAGGTCAAGGTTTATCCTACTTCTAATCAGTTAGGAGAGATAACCATGAATCATTACGCTTTATCTTTATCAGGCTTAAATTGTATGGGCTGTGCGCGCAAACTAGAGCGCCAATTAAACAGTGAATTTACCCTGCACATCCATTCGTTGTCACCCACGTTTATTGAACTCGATGTGGAAACCTCGCTTGATAATGTATTGCGTTGTATTGAGTCTTTAGGCTATCAAGCGACATTAAGTCAACCTCGCTCTCAAGAGGAAACGCTCGTCCCGACGCCAACAGCCATTGATGAAACCATAAAAGAGCAGATAACCGTCAAACCAGCGACAGTTAGCACACATCTATTGATTGAAGGGATGACTTGTGCCAGTTGCGTAGCCTCGGTAGAAAAGGCTCTCGCGGCTCTTCCCGGAGTGAATAAAGTACAAGTCAATTTAGCCGAGCAAAGTGCATTAGTGCTCAGTCAACAATCAATCACTGAGCAGCTATTAAGCGCGGTAAGGCAAGCGGGTTATCAAGCCCAATCTGTCGATGACCCCCTTGAACAGCAAACCAAACAGCAACAACACTTGGCAAAAACGCAGCGATTACATCGACGCAATGCGCTGATTGGCCTTGTACTTGGTGGCTCGATGATGCTGTGGGGAATGGCTGGCGGCAGCATGATGATCGATAATCGCTATGATCAAATTGGTTGGGGGTTGATTGGCATAGCATGCTTAGCAATGCTCTCAACTGCTGGGTATCATTTTTTTGTCAACGCTTGGCAAGCACTGCTTCATCGCCGCGCCACCATGGATAGTCTAGTCGCTTTAGGAACAGGGGCCGCTTGGTTTTACTCTATGTTGGTGGTTATTTTTCCTGAATGGTTTCCCACCGCAGCGCGACATGTCTATTTTGAAGCTTCAGCGATGATCATTGGCCTCATCTCTTTAGGTCATTATATTGAGACAAAAGCCAAATCAACAACCACACAATCACTGCAAGCTCTAATCAATCTTCAGCCACAACAAGCCATCCTAGTTACCGAACGGGGTGAGCAAGTCATTACTCTTGCTCATATACAACAAGGCATGATATTGCGCATTAAACCTGGAGCAAAAATCCCAGTCGATGGTGTCGTCATTGAAGGCGATTCCTATGTTGATGAAGCGATGCTGACTGGTGAGCCGATTCCCGCCCATAAAATGCAGGGCAATACCGTTGCCGCAGGCACCCTCAATCAAGATGGCAGTTTATTAATTGAAGCCACAGGGATCGGTTCACAAACCATGTTGGCTCGTATTATTCAAATGGTACGTCAAGCACAAAGCAGCAAACCTGCCATTGCCAAATTAGCCGACCGAATCTCGGCTGTATTTGTCCCTATCGTGGTGCTGATAGCTTGTATTGCAGCGGCAATCTGGTTCTGGTTCGGCCCTGATCCTAAAGCCAGTTATATGCTCGTAGTCGCGACCACCGTGTTGATCATCGCTTGCCCATGCGCTCTCGGTTTGGCAACACCACTTTCCGTTACGGTTGGTATCGGTAAGGCGGCAGAAATGGGCATACTGATTCGTGACGCCAACGTTTTACAGTTGGCCAGTAAAATCGATACTGTGGTTTTTGACAAAACGGGGACCTTAACACAAGGAAAACCAAGCGTTCAACACGTCGTGAGCTTTCAAAATGATGAATCGGCATTACTCAGTTTAGCTTTTGGATTAGAACAGCATTCTGAACACCCCTTAGCGAAAGCCATTTGTGAATACGCGCAGCAGCACAATCGAGCAGCGGTAAGTATTGAACGCTTTGAGAATCAGCGTGGTAAAGGAGTTCAAGCTTCTTATCAAGGTGATACGGTACATTTAGGCTCATTAAGCTACATGCAAGAGCTCGCTATCGACACTAGAGAGGCACAAAGTACCATTCAATATTTTGCAGATCAGGCATGGACTCCAGTCGCTATCGCTCGACAACAGCAGTTGATTGGGATGATAGCCATCGCTGATCCCATCAAAGCTAGCGCAACCAAAGCCGTTCAAGCACTACAACAAATGGGGATTTACACGGTGATGCTGACTGGCGATCAGTCTAGCGTCGCTGATTCAATCGCTAAGCAGTTAGGTATTGATCAAGTTATTGCGCAGGTGCTACCAGAACAAAAAGCGCAACATATTGAACAATTGCAGCAACAAGGCCGACAAGTTGCCATGGTCGGAGATGGCATTAATGATGCTCCAGCATTAGCTCAAGCGAACATCGGTATCGCAATGGGTAGCGGCAGTGATGTTGCAATAGAAAGTGCACAAATGACGCTGCTGAACTCTTCACCTTTAGCCGTCGTCAATGCTATCGACCTGTCTAAAGCGACCTTAAGAAATATGCAGCAAAATCTATTTGGTGCTTTCATTTATAATACGCTCGGTATCCCAATTGCTGCTGGTGTGCTCTATCCTGCATTTGGCTTTTTGCTCAGCCCTGTGGTGGCTGGCGCGGCAATGGCTTTATCGTCAATTACTGTCGTAACCAATGCTAACCGCCTTCGTTTTAGCAAAGTACGCTACCATGATTGATGGCTAAACACTCAGAAGATAAAAAAGCCTCTCGATAGAGAGGCTTGAGTGTATATCATTCGTTTATAACAGTAACCCGACTGAATCGTATTCCGCTTGCCGACGTCGAACGAAGCGCGACTTCGCCACTGACTTGAGGAGGATTACTGGCATCAAAATCCAGCCACTGTTGTCCATCCAATGAATATTGCAGGCTCACACCTGGAAATTGAACATTCATCGCTAAATAGCCATTATCGATACGCGCTCCTGGGACTGGTAGACGATAATCGATGCCCGCTTTTTCAAGCTTCGCCAATTCACGCTGACCCAGCACATTGGCAAAGCGGTTGTAATCTTGGTTAAGCGCAGATTGGTTGACCAGTTGGCTGCCTTGCGAATACTCAACACCTACTTTGTAGTTATTTTCCCACTCAGCTCGGTGCCACGCACGTTCAGCCGCAGCTAATACGCGAGGAAATACCATGTATTCATATTGCTCATCATTGCGCACCGTCTCAGACCAAAGCTGTGCCGATAGACCATAGAAGGGTTTGCCTTGCACTTCACCTTTGCCCGTAAAACCATTCCCGTCGCGATCGAGTGACGTTTCTGCGTTTTGTGGCATGTTCTCAGGTGAAAAACTGAACATCTTACGCGTATCGGTAGCACGTGTTGCCCAATAGTAGCCGCGCTCTTTTGGATCGGCTTCGTACGGCATATCCATATAAACGTAATCTGGGTTAGAAACAATCACGTCATAGCCTTGCTGAGCCCAATCATAAACCGATGCGCTTCCTCCCCAATACAACGGATCCCAGAAATTAACGCGTTTATTTGTGGTGGCGAAAGCTTCTGGACCTTCACTGTACTTGAGGCCATCTTGCCACGCTTGAAAATTTGGGATTCCTTTATCAGCGACCATCTTAGAGACTTGTTCTGCAAAAAAACTCGGCAGGTGACCGAAGTCACTCACGGTACCGTCAGCAATCAACGTCTGACATTGTGGCGACTGTGCAAATGGCTTATCTTGTTTAGAGAGATCTATCGTGCCTTTCCAGTCAACTTTATCCTGAGCTTTTACGTCTTGAAAGCCTGCGCCAAGCTTGATGTTTTTCGCTTCATCACCGCCAAAATGCCATGTGGTTAACGGTGCACCAGCTTCGATATGCATGGCCGCCACTTCGGAAATCACTTTGTCGACAAAGCGCCTTGAGGATTCCATACAAGGGTTAATGAAGCTTTGTTTATCGTAGAACTGAACCGTGGTCACATTTGAAGTATCTTGCGGATCCATCAAACGGTATTCATTCGCTTGTATTGGCTTACCTTGTGCCATTAGTCGATCGTAACGAGCTTCCATTGACACTACCGCTGCACGAGCGTGCGCAGGCATATCTATTTCAGGAATAACTTCGATATGGCGCGCTTTGGCGTGCTTTACAATATCGATATAATCGGCTTTGCTAAAATACCCCGAACCAAAGTTATCCGATGTCGGACCGGAGCCAAGCTGAGGCAACAAACAGCGTTTCTCTTCCAAGTCAAAACAACGCTTAGCCCCTATTTCAGTCAATTCTGGCAAGCCGGGGATTTCTAGCCGCCATCCTTCGTCATCGGTTAAATGAAGATGAAGTTTATTCATTTTGTACGCAGCCATTTGGTCTAGCGTAGCTAAAATGGCTTGTTTAGAATGAAAATTACGTGCGACATCAACCATTACGCCGCGATATTCAAAGCGAGGGGCATCTTGGATAATCAATTGTGGCAAAGAGTCTATCTGTTGGCTGTCGATAAGGCCAAAGATAGATTGGACAGCATAAAACACACCCGCTTGGTCAAACGCTTTGATCGTAATACCATCGTTTTCAATGCTTAACTGATAGGCTCCTGATGTAGCCAGTTCTTCTCTAAAATCAGCAGGTTGAACTAAAATCATCACTGGAAGATCACCAGCAACATCCACACCAATCACGGCGGCACGGTCTCGAATTGCACTGTATTGAGCGCTATCGAATGCTTCTTTAGGCAATGCGATACCTGCTGTAATATCGACCGTACCTTGACCAGCTTCAACGTGCATTGGCGTTGGGATCAAGGTTGTGGAAACCTCTTGTTTTGCTAAATCAGCATTCTGCTCAAAACGTGATATCGCGTTAGCAAAAACGTTGTTATCAGCAGGAGTCCGTTTGAGGTTATCGCCCTCAATACCTGTAACAAACGAAGCAATATCTTCAGTATTCAATGATGCAATAATTCTCGGCTCTGCATTAGGAGCGACCACAAATGCGCCAGGCATAAAATCGGTATCAAATAACGTCCAGTATTCACCGATAAGTGGTAAAACAACTTCTTCACCCGCCGCAAAACCGGCAAATTTCTCTGTTGGTTCTAGTTTATGTAAATCGCCAGTGACACGAGAAATTTTAAACTGGTCATTCTCTACATCCAAAATCAAGCGAATACTGTGAAAGTAGATAGCCCAGTCTTTCGATTTTATCGCCTCACCTTGATTAAAAAGCGTCATGTTCACTTTATTACATGACGCCCATTCCGCCCCAAGAGCTTCACAGGCCAATCCCTCGTTAGCACCGTGATTTGTGACGACGTGATATTGAATACCTAAATTGTCCGCCAGTGAATTGACTAGCGTTTGATTAGACGAGCTCATCATTGAACATCCCGCTAATATTGCGGTGACTGAAATGGCGATTACACTCTTGTTCAACATAGAATTACCTTCTTTCGATTGGAAATACAGGAAGGAGTAAACTCTTTTTCTTCCCTTAATGACGGCATTATCCGATGATTGCCATGATTCATCTTCCAACCATAACGCGAGTTATTTTGCAGCGTAAAATTAATCATACTAAGCAGTGATCACGTTCAAATTTTAGGTTTTATAAAAATAAAAAATAATTATTTATCAATGAGTTAAATTTAACGTCAAAATCGACACTTCTATTTTGACGAGATTACTGCGATCTCAATCACGTCAATATCATAATTCCATTTACTTATTGAGATAATGATCACTTTTCGTAAGAGCAATCACTGATCATCATCTGAAAAATAAAAGTAAATTTGTGATTAAGATCTTAAGTTTATAGCCATTCTCATTATGTTATTTACGCTAAAGTATCTGTTTAACTCAAGTTTAAGGTGAACGCTATTTTGTTGAATTCTCGATTGCTCTCTTATTTGGCCCTTTTTTTCGCCCTAGGCCTTCATGCAGAGCCACTCCACTGGCAAGCAACAAAAGGAAATTTGTCTTTTGATATCGTTGGGTCTATCCATGTGGGTAAATCATCCATGTACCCTTTATCAAGTACTCTTTATGAACGTCTCGTAACCAGTAACGGCTTAATTATTGAAGTCGATCTGAGCAACTCGCAAGCAGTCACCTATCCACCGCCTTCGGTAACCAGTCAACAAGTACTGACCACACAACAATATCGTCAACTGGTCAACGCAGCGCAATTACTCAAACAAGACATCAATCGATTGGCAAAGCTGCCGCCATGGAGTACCGCTCTACAACTGCAGTTTTTACATCTCCAGCAGTTGGGTTATTTTGCAGAACAAGGGGTTGACCTACATTTTATTCGCCAAGCCGAGCAAATCGGTATCGCGCTGCTTCCTTTAGAAACCGTACAATATCAAATCGATGTGTTAACGAATTTACCTAATGACGGACAAGAGCTATTGATAGCGCTACTCGATGAATGGGAAAACCAACACGGCATCACTGAATGTCTGATCGAAAGCTGGCAAAGAGGCGATAGCGTAAAGCTAGAACAGCTTTTAAAACAGACGGAGATGTCAGCTGAGATGGAAGATTCATTGATTACCAAGCGCAATCATCAATGGGTAGATAAGCTAATTTCGCCAGACTTTCTGCCTTCATTATCAGGCCACTATCTCGTTGTTGTGGGGACACTTCATTTGGTAGGGAAAGATAGTGTGTTAACGTTATTACAAGACCAAGGTTTTGATGTCATTCAACGTAATCAAAGCCAACAAGCAACTTGTTTTCCAGCTAAGCAATAACGAAAAAGCCCCAGCACAATGGCTGAGGCCTTAAATATGGTCGGTGAAGAGGGATTCGAACCCCCGACCCTCTGGTCCCAAACCAGATGCGCTACCAAGCTGCGCTATTCACCGAATTGATTTTTTACTTTAGATTAGCGAAAGAAGAAACTTCTCTGGTCCGCTATTCCTAAACCCAGAGATGCACTACCAAACTGAACTATTCACTGAGTTTATTTTTACTCTAAACTAGCTAACGAGGAAATCTCTCTGGTCCGCTATTCCTAAACTCAGAGATGCACTACAAAACTGTGCTATTCACTGTTCTATGGCGAGTATGTTACCGATTCTTTTTTGTGAAGCAAGTCCTTTTCGACGCTTTTCAATTTTCCAGATGACGTTCGAACAAAACTTAAACAAAGCGAACAAAACGTGACTCAATGCACGCAAGCTTAAACATAAATGCAACCAATTAACTACATTTGATCCAGATCAGCATCCAACTTTAGACACTATTTTAAGCTACCAACGTCTTTAAACACGTTGTAAGAGACTGAAACGATCAAACTCAAGCAATAATTGGGTAATGCAATCAGCTTAGTTTGGCAGACAGTTAGCACTATCGCTGTCAGTTTTAAGCTATTATTAGCCGGTTTCTTGGTTTACAAAGTGATCAAGGACAAATCTCCTCACTAGATCGCTTAGCTTCGATTGTTAAATAGTCTCACGCTATGCACCGAAGTAGATAATTTGTCTACTTCGGTTTTTTTAATAACAAACTGATCAACGCTTTCTCTTCATCGGTATAATCAACTTACAAAGCCAATTGCGAATTTAAGGTGTGATGATGCCTAACGATGATTTAGAACTATTTCAGCAAATGATGGATGATGTGAAACCACTGGCTCACGATATCGCACAACTTAACAAACCGCATACTATCACCGAAGCACAACTCGCCAAACGCCAAGCAGCCATCACGTTATCGACGCAAGAACCGGATTATCTTTCCATCGATTGCGCCCCCATGCTCAAACCTGATGACATCATTGAATATAAAAAAGCAGGCATTCAGGATGGGGTGTATAAGAAACTCCGCTTAGGTAAATACCCCTTACAAGCACGACTAGACTTGCATCGCAAGACCCTAAAACAAGCTCGCGACGAAGTGATTCACTTTATCGCTCAATGCATAAAAATGGACTTGCGAACCGTGCTTATCGTCCATGGTCGAGGGGAGAGATCTACGCCACAAGCTTTAATGAAAAGCTTTGTCGCTAGCTGGTTAACTCAAATTGATGAAGTACAATGCGCGCATAGTGCACAACGCTTTCACGGTGGAAGTGGTGCGGTTTATCTACTGTTAAAAAAAAGTAAAAATCAGAAAAGTGAGAATCGAGAACGTCATCAAAAACGGCTTGGTTAAAGTGTAATAACTGGTAAAATGATCCGTTCATCTACTTCATTTCATTTTTTCACCATTCCGTTGAGAAACGTCAGGAGTTTTCATGTCATCGTTAATCGAAAAACGCTTAAATAAATACATTAGTGAAACGGGCTTTTGTTCGCGCCGTGAGGCCGACAAACTGATTGAGCAAGGTCGTGTAACCATTAATGGGCAACTGCCACCAATGGGCAGCAAAGTCACTGAACACGACCAAGTATGTATTGATGGCAAACCGGTCGGCTATAAAGAAAAACCTATTTATATTGCGTTAAATAAACCGACTGGCATCACCTGTACCACCGAACGAGATGTCCCTGGTAATATTGTCGATTTTATTGGACACAGTAAACGTATATTCCCCATCGGTCGCCTAGATAAACCCTCTGATGGGTTGATTTTTTTGACTAATGACGGCGATATCGTTAATAAAATTTTACGTGCCGGTAATAACCACGAAAAGGAATACGTGGTACGGGTCAATAAACCCATTAGTGCAGAATTTATTCGTCAAATGTCTGCGGGGGTCAATATTCTTGATACCGTTACCCTGCCATGTAAAGTCGTTCAAGAGACCCAGTACTCATTTAGAATAATCCTTACCCAAGGATTAAATAGACAGATTCGTCGCATGTGTGAAGCATTGGGCTATGAAGTATTTAAATTGCGCCGTGTACGTATTATGAATATCACACTAGATGGCATACCGAATGGTCAATGGCGCTATTTAACCGATACGGAAGTCAATGAGATACTCGCGATGTGCGAAGGTTCAGTCAGTACCGAAGAAGCCTCAAAAACCGATAGTTCAGGCCAACAGATCCGCAAAGCCACCGATGCAAAATTGTTTGATAGTCGACTGGCGCAATCCAAAACCACCTCCGAAGCTCCCCATAAAACTTATCAGGGTCGTCAAGCCAATGAGTTTCGTCATGTGCCAAACTCAAAGAAAGGCCGAGAACAGCGTAAGCAACACGGTAACGAGAAACAAAACAATAATACCGATCGCGCTGCACGCCGTAATCCAACCAGAAAAACTGGCACGCTGAGCTTAAAAAACAGCCAAAGCTGAAACATGATGAGGAGCCTTAGCTCCTCATCATGTTTATATTACTTAGCGAATGAAAAACGCGGTTATTTAGTACCAAAAATCTTATCGCCAGCATCGCCTAAACCAGGCACGATGTAGCCTTTGTCATTGAGTTTCTCATCAATGGCGGCGGTGTACAGTTCAACATCTGGATGAACTTTTTGTAACGCTTCAATGCCTTCTGGCGCAGCGACCAAAACGAGCACTTTTATTTGATTACATCCTTTCTCTTTGAGAAGATCAATCGTTGCAATCATCGAGCCACCAGTCGCCAACATAGGATCAACCACCAGCGCAATACGCTCTTCAATATTCGATGCCAGTTTATTAAAGTAAGGCACTGGTTCAAGAGTTTCTTCATCACGGTAAATACCGACAACGCTAATTCTTGCACTAGGAATATGTTCTAATACTCCATCCATCATACCAAGACCCGCGCGTAGAATAGGCACCACGGTGACTTTCTTACCTTTAATTTGATCAACAGCAACAGGACCATCCCAACCTTCGATGATCACTTTTTCTGTTTCAAAATCTGAGGTCGCTTCATAAGTTAATAAACTGGCAACCTCAGTCGCTAGCTCACGAAAACGTTTAGTGCTGATTTCACCTTCTCGCATTAGACCCAATTTATGTTTGACTAGAGGGTGTTTCACTTCAACAACTTTCATTTTCATCTCCGGCATAATTTAAATAAACTTTTCGATTATACACGCATTTCTACCTATTTTAAGCGTTTAAAGCTGGATAAAAAAACTGACGCAAACGTTTTCCTTTTTGATTTAAGCCCTGTAGAATAGCGGCGTTTTCATATCCAATTAGATCGAGGACTTCCCCCGTGAGCGGTAACAACACTTCTCTTAGCTACAAAGATGCTGGCGTAGATATTGATGCAGGCAACGCACTGGTTGAACGAATTAAAGGCGCAGTAAAGCGTACTCGTCGTCCTGAAGTTATGGGTGGCCTTGGTGGCTTTGGTGCCCTATGTGAACTTCCAAGCAAATACAAGCATCCCGTTTTGGTTTCCGGCACTGACGGCGTAGGCACTAAACTGCGCTTAGCTTTGGATATGAAAAAACACGACACCATCGGTATCGATTTAGTGGCGATGTGCGTCAATGATTTGATTGTACAAGGTGCAGAACCCCTGTTCTTTCTTGATTACTATGCGACCGGAAAACTGGACGTCGATACAGCAGCAGATGTCGTCTCTGGGATTGCCGATGGCTGTGTCCAGGCAGGATGCGCGTTAATCGGCGGAGAAACAGCAGAAATGCCCGGCATGTACGAAGGTGAAGACTATGATGTAGCCGGATTCTGTGTTGGTGTGGTTGAAAAAGAAGCGATTATCGATGGTTCAAAAGTGGCTGTGGGTGATGCACTTATCGCTGTCGGTTCGAGCGGTCCTCATTCTAATGGCTATTCACTGATCCGTAAAATTCTTGAAGTCTCTGGAGCTGATAAGAATGAACTCTTAGCGGGTAAAACCATTGGCGAACATCTACTAGAGCCAACTCGGATTTATATTAAATCAGGCTTAAAGTTGATTGCAGAGCATGATATTCACGCCATTTCTCATATTACTGGTGGCGGTTTCTGGGAGAATATCCCTCGTGTATTACCACAAGGTACTAAAGCGATTATTGATGGTAGTAGTTGGCAATGGCCAGCGATTTTCACTTGGCTACAAGAGAAAGGTAATGTGGCAACGCGTGAAATGTATCGTACGTTTAACTGTGGTGTCGGCTTAGTGATTGCTCTGCCTCAAGACCAAGCACAAGCAGCGGTTCAACTGCTACAGCAAGAAGGTGAAACGGCATGGGTTATCGGTGAGATAGCTCAAGCACAAACCAATGAAGAGCAAGTAGAGATCAAATAATTCATGAAAAGTATTGTTGTTTTAGTTTCAGGAAATGGTTCCAATTTACAAGCGATCATCGATGCTTGTGAGACAAGTATCCATAATGGCAAAGTAACGGCTGTTTTTTCAAACAAAGCAACAGCATACGCTTTAGAGCGAGCGAAAAAAGCGGGAGCCGCAGCGCACTTTATCGATCCTAAAGCCTATGATACTCGTGATGCATTTGACGCTGATTTAATGAAATGGATGGATGAATATTCGCCAGATTTGGTCGTACTCGCTGGCTATATGCGTATCTTAAGTAGTGATTTTGTTCGTCATTACTTGGGGCGGATGATCAACATTCATCCCTCATTACTGCCTAAGTATCCGGGATTAAATACTTACCAAAGAGCGATTCATGCTGGTGATGAAGAACACGGCACTAGCGTCCACTTTGTTACCGAGCAATTGGATGGCGGCCCGGTGATTTTACAAGCCAAAGTGCCTATTTTTGATAACGATACGGTAGAAAGCCTGACTGCTCGAGTACAATCTCAGGAATATCGGATCTATCCCTTAGTCGTACAGTGGTTTGTCGAAGGACGCTTAGCCATGACAAACGGCAAAGCCCTTTTGGATGGTCATATTTTAGGAATTCATGGCTACGCGGATCAGTAGCTCACGCCACGAAATAGTAAGGGGAGTATCGACTCCCCTTTGTTTTGATGAAACTCTTAGCCTAACGGCTCACTAGGGGCCTGGTTACCCGGCTTGGCTTGGGCAAAGGCGACCGCTGTCAATTGATCAACATTCGTCGCCACTCGCTCACCTAAATGGAACAAATTAAATTCGCCTGGTTTCATACGTTGCCATATTTCATTGCCAGTCAAAGGTTGAGTAGCAATCACCGAGACCACATCATTAGGCGTCGTCTCTTCTTGAAAGTTCACTTCAACATCTTCATCAATCAATGCTGCATGACCAAATGGTGCACGACGAGTGATCCAGTACAGATGGTTAGTACAATAACTCATCAGATAATCGCCATCAGACAAAAGCATATTAAATACACCTTTATCACGCAGTTGATCGCATAATTGACTAACATACTGGAATACCGACAGCATATTGTCAGGGATCTGCGGGTAACGCTGTTCTAACTTATCCAGTAACCAACAGAATGCCGCTTCACTATCGGTTTGACCAACTGGACGATGACGCCCTTGCGCCAAACTCTGGTAATCAACCAGTTGACCATTATGCGCAAAAGTCCAATAGCGTCCCCATAATTCACGCGTGAATGGGTGAGTATTTTCTAAATTAACCGCCCCGCGATTGGCTTGGCGAATATGACTAATCACTGCACAGCTTTTTATCGGATAATTTTGTACCAATTGAGCGATTTGTGACTGACAACTTGGTGCTGGGTCTTTAAACGTCCGAAAACCACGACCTTCATAAAAGGTAATGCCCCACCCATCACGATGTGGACCCGTTTTACCGCCGCGTTGCATCAAGCCTGTAAAACTAAAACAGATATCGGTCGGAACATTGGCACTCATACCAAGTAATTCACACATGGTTTATATCACTCCTAATAAACCATCGGCAATAAGATTGACATACCGTCAATCCATCACTCGATTTATGCCATCTCTTTTTCAATCAATTGGATAACAATGTGAATAATTTTTATGTGCACTTCTTGAATACGATCAGCATAACCAAAATGTGGCACACGAATTTCCACATCAGCAAGACCTGCCATTTTTCCGCCATCTTTTCCAGTAAGAGCGATCGTCTTCATCCCTTTCGCTTTCGCCGCTTCAATCGCTTTTAAAATGTTGCCTGAGTTACCCGAAGTGGAAAGACCAAACAGCACATCGCCTTTACTTCCTACCGCTTCTACATAACGTGAAAAGACATAATCGTAACCAAAATCATTACTTACACAAGAAAGATGACTGGGATCTGAAATCGCAATTCCAGGATAGCCCGGACGATTGTCACGATAGCGCCCCGTTAACTCTTCAGCAAAATGCATCGCATCACAATGTGAACCGCCATTTCCGCAAGACAGTACTTTCCCGCCTTGCTTGAAAGAATCGGCAATCATTTTGGCGGCAGCTTCGATTTGCGCGATATTGTTTTCATCGCTTAAAAAGGCATTCAATACTTCGGCAGCTTCGTTAAGTTCACGGCGAATTAAATCATGATACATAATCTGGTCTCTTGGTTATTCTGCTGACAGGTAAGCTTCAACTAAGGAAACTTAGGTATGCCGTTGAGTTTACCCAAACGAGGCTATCTGTCGAGAGTCAGCACTCAACAAATTGACCTAATCTGATGTTATTTCCACTCCAAAATTGACGCTTGACGCACAATTTACAGTTTTCTTTTCACTGAGATCACTTTTTGACCGATTTGACGTTTTACATTTCATTAATATATTGATTACAATCCAACTGGTTAGACCACCCAACCAATCAGGTCTCATTGAGTCTGTAAAAGGAAATAATTATGGATATCTTGCTCTCTATACTTGGAGTCTTGTTGGTCTTAAGCGCTTGCTTATACCATCGCACTTCACTCTTTACTGGATTAGTCGCTTTAACCTTAACCATGTTTGGCTTAACTTTGTTTGGTCCAATAGGCTTCTTTGGCTGGGTTATCTATTTAACAGCAATCGCTATTTTTGCGGTACCATCCGTTCGCCAAAGTTTAATCAGTGGTAAAGCTCTACGTGTCTTTAAAAAAGTTTTACCTGCTATGTCACAAACAGAGAAAGAGGCCCTCGAAGCTGGAACTGTATGGTGGGAAGCCGAACTATTTAAAGGTAAACCAGACTGGCAACAACTGAAAAATATCAAAGCTCCAACACTGAGTGCGGAAGAACAGGCTTTCTTAGATGGCCCGGTTAACGAAGTCTGCGCAATGGTTAATGACTATCAAGTCACTCATGAACTGGCCGATCTTCCCCCTGAAGTCTGGCAATATCTTAAAGATCATAAATTTTTCGCGATGATCATTAAGAAAAAGTACGGCGGTTTAGAATTTTCAGCTTATGCGCAATCTCTGGTACTGCAAAAATTAACTGGTGTATCGGGAGTACTTTCCTCCACCGTTGGTGTTCCAAACTCTTTAGGCCCAGGTGAGCTGTTGCAACATTATGGTACCCAAGAGCAGAAAGACTACTATTTACCTCGCCTCGCGGAAGGTAAAGAGATCCCCTGCTTTGCACTTACCAGCCCAGAAGCAGGCTCAGATGCTGGCTCTATTCCAGATTTTGGCGTGGTCTGCAAAGGCGAATGGGAAGGAAAAGAAGTACTTGGTATGCGTCTCACCTGGAACAAGCGTTATATCACTTTAGCGCCCGTCGCTACGGTACTTGGCTTAGCTTTTAAACTACGAGATCCTGATGGCTTATTAGGTGATACACCTGAGCTAGGTATTACCTGTGCTTTGATCCCAACTCACTTAAAAGGAGTTGAGATTGGTAATCGTCATTTCCCGCTCAATGTCCCTTTCCAAAATGGTCCGACCCGAGCGACCGATCTCTTTGTGCCCCTTGATTTCATCATTGGTGGGCCAAAAATGGCGGGGCAAGGTTGGCGTATGTTGGTGGAGTGTCTATCGGTTGGTCGTGGTATCACTCTTCCCTCAAACTCAACGGGTGGCCTAAAAACTGCGGCGTTAGCAACCGGAGCTTATGCACGTATACGTCGCCAGTTTAAACAGCCTATCGGCCAGATGGAAGGCATTGAAGAACCACTCGCTCGCTTAGGCGGTAACGCTTATGTGATGGATGCAGCGAGTAATTTAACCGTGGCAGGCATCGATTTAGGCGAAAAACCGTCGGTTATTTCAGCGATTGTTAAATATCACTGTACTCATCGTGGTCAACGCTCAATTATCGATGCGATGGATATTGTCGGCGGTAAAGGGATCTGCTTAGGCCCAGCCAACTTTTTGGCACGCGGTTACCAAGGTTCACCGATTGCCATTACCGTTGAGGGCGCGAATATTTTAACCCGCTCCATGATCATCTTTGGTCAGGGTGCAATCCGCTGCCATCCTTATGTGCTAAAAGAGATGGAAGCCGCATACTCAGACCGTTCAGATGCCGTTGAGCAGTTTGACCAAGCTCTTGCCGGCCATGTTTCCTTCACGTTAAGTAACTTGGTGCGCAGTATTTGGTTTGGGATTACCGATGGCTATGGCTCGGCAGCGCCAAACAAAGGCCCCACCAAGCGTTATTACCAAAAACTTAATCGTTACAGTGCCAACTTAGCATTACTGGCCGATATTTCGATGGCGGTTCTGGGTGGTTCTCTCAAACGTAGAGAGCGCTTATCCGCCCGTCTTGGAGACATATTAAGTCAATTGTACTTAAGCTCTGCGACTCTAAAACGCTTTGAAAATGATGGACGACCAAGTGAAGATTTACCGTTTGTCCATTGGGGACTGCAAGATAGCTTGAAGCAAACTGAACTAGCGATTGATGAGTTCTTAGCTAACTTCCCTAATCCTATTATTGGTAAGTTACTTCGCGTTCTGATTATGCCTATTGGACGAGTTCGTAAAGCGCCCAATGACCATTTAGATAGTCAGGTTGCTCAGATCTTGCAAACCCCTAGTGCTGCACGTTCACGCTTAGGACGTAATCAATACTTATTGCCAACCGAACACAACCCAGCAGGTAAGATAGAACAAGCGTTGAGTATTATTCTCCAAGCTGAGCCAATCTTTACTAAGATGTGTGACGCGCTCAATCAGCGTCGCCCCTTTACTCAGTTAGATCAGCTAGCGAAAATCGGTTTAGAGAAGCAGTTGCTTACTCAGTGGGAAGCAGATCTATTGATTGAAGCTGAGGCCCATCGTCTATACACGATTAACGTAGATGATTTTGACCCGCAGGAACTTGCCGCAAAAAAGTCTCACCCCAAACTCGAAGAAGTCGCGTAACTTCAAACGAGAAAAAGGGGACAACTCAATCAGAAAAAACGAGCGTTTAGCGTTTGCTCAATAAACAAAAAGGAGGCTAGCCTCCTTTTTTGTTGCGGTTATTTTCTCTTCTTAGCAATGGTAGTTTACGGTTTTTTCGGAATATTTAGATTCATTTCTTGCGTAGCAACCGCTTTCGCTTTCAGCTTACGATGAATAAACCATCCAGCAAGTGCAACAACAATAACAAAAAGATTACCAAAAATAATGTACATCATCGTACGCCGACGCGCTTGCTCTCGCATGTGTTGAATGAGCTTTTCTTGCTCTAAACGACGAAGATTTTCTAACTCAGCTTCTTGCATACGCCGAGTCGTCGCTAAATCAATTTCACTGACCACGCCATAAGTTTGTTCTCGAATGGGAAAGATGAGCGGCCTTTGCGTGGATAAATCCGTTGCATATACTTGCCCATTCCATGCAAAATTACCAAATTGCTTCTCATTAGGGACCGTTAGAACAACACCTAAAGCAGAAGGATCGGCTTGTCCTTGGGCAAGGAATGGTGGCTGCCCTAACTCTCGATGCTCGATATGAGCGACCATTGAGCCTGGCTCTATCATCCCTCGCTCACCATTAAAACTGATTTGGTGGGCGACACCTTGGGTACGAGATTGAATAAAGGTGGCCACGACAGGAGTGGGATAAACCAAAATCACCTGCTCTTGAGCGCGTAAAAAGACGCCATTGCCTGATGTAATACGCACACGATACTTACCCGGTTCAGGAGTTATCGGTAAAGCAACGGTAAAAACACCATCACCCGGCTTTTCATCTAATCCTCGACCATCATCGGTAAATTGACCAATGACTTCCGGAATTGGTCGCATTTCTTGAGGTAACTGTTGTTCATCGTCGACATAACGAGTAAAGGTCACGGTAAGCTTAACCCGATCAAGGAAATCTCTTAATAACAGCGGCTCACCGTCCGAGGTTAAACGCGCGGTAAATTTAATTGTTTCATCTTGATATAAGCGATGTGGTAATTGATCAGTTTCCAATTGCAAATGCGAAATCAAACGCACGTGGTTATTGGGCGAAATCTGTCCGATAGCTTGCCATGGTCCCGGCATCGGTTTATCAATCGAAACAATGTCCATTGATGACTCTTGATACCATCGAACGTAATCAGGGTGACGAGAAGCATAATACTTAAAGCCATCCGGGCGAACTAATACCACAGGACGGGAGTTTTGCTCTCGATAAATGACAAAGGTAATTTGTGAAATCGTAGGATCCACCCGAAAACGGTTATCAAGCAAGGTAAGCGATGATTCATTGCTGGCAAAACTTCCTATACTGCATAACAAACTCAGTATCACTATTCCTAGCCGTAACATACTCTCTCCTACTGACGCCAGAGGCAAATTCCACTTTTTTCAACCACATCCAAACGTTGTTGGTGAGCTTCTATTTCATCGGCTGATGCACGCAAAACCTTAAGGTTTTTCCTCTCACCTTGTACGCGCTGCACAAAACTACCAGCCGGCTCGCCACTTTGTGAACTGGCAGAAAACTGTAATGATGTCTGCCCCCCGGTCATTAATAAATAAACATCCGCGAGGATTTCCGCATCAAGCAAAGCGCCGTGCAAGGTTCGATGCGAATTATCTATCCCGTAACGATCACAAAGAATATCTAGGTTATTGCGCTTACCGGGGAAGATTTTCTTCGCCATCGCCAAGGTATCGGTAATTTTGCAATACTGCTCAGTTTTGCCGATCGCAGGGTTTATTTTGGCAAACTCATAATCCATAAAGCCGACGTCAAATGACGCGTTATGAGCCACTAATTCAGCCCCTTTGATAAAATCCAAAAACTCCTGATGGACTTCTTTATATTGTGGCTTATCGACTAAGAAGGCATCGGTAATACCATGAACTTCAATTGCTTGAGGTTGAATCTCACGATCCGGTTTTAAATAAACATGGAAATGCCGTCCAGTTAACTTGCGATTGATAATTTCAACCGCGCCGATCTCAATAATTCGGTGCCCTTCATAATGAGGTCCACCTTCAAAGTTCATACCCGTCGTTTCGGTATCAAGCACCACAATACGATTGTGTTGCGAATTGCTGCTAGTATTCATAAGGATATCTATGTCAGACTATGCCAATTGTGTGAATAATCCAATAGTATCAAATCATGAACAAACAAGTGGAAATTTTCACTGATGGGTCGTGCTTAGGTAATCCAGGCCCCGGTGGTTATGGCGTAGTGCTACGCTATAAACAAACCGAAAAAACCTTATCAAAAGGCTATCGTCTCACCACGAATAACCGAATGGAAATGCTCGCAGCAGTCATCGCACTGCAAAGCTTAAAAGAACCTTGCAATGTGATCCTAACCACCGACAGCCAATATGTTCGTCAAGGCATCACTCAATGGATTCATAACTGGAAGCAACGAGGCTGGAAAACGGCAGATAAAAAACCCGTGAAAAATGCCGATTTATGGCAAGCCTTAGAAAAAGAAACCGCAAGACATAAAGTAGACTGGCGCTGGGTAAAAGGCCACGCCGGTCACCGTGAAAATGAAATGTGTGATCAATTGGCACGTAGCGCGGCGGAAAACCCAACGGAAGACGATGTCGGTTATCAACCCTAAATTCATGACTACCAAGTCAACTTAGAATGGCACATAGGCTCGCTATCGTCTGGATCAACAAGCGCTTGGAAATAACATCAACTATTGATCTTCTGACTTGACCCGATAGTTAAAACCGACTGGCGAGAAACGCCGCTTCAAACGCCAGTGCGGTTTGATCGGTTTAAGTGGATAGGTTCGTTTACGAGCAACAATGAAATATAAGCTTCCTAACGGACTCGCCCAGCCACCCATGGCATTTTCTAACCAAGCCCACAGCGGACGATATTTTTGCATCGGAAAAAGCGCGTATTGATCACATTCTAACACTTGATAGTTCAGCACACTGAGCCAATCTTTAATGCGGCTCGAGGTAAACATTCGTCCACTCCAAGGAAGATTATGTTTGCGCCAAGGCATCATACTAGCAAGACCAGTTAAACTGATCGGATTAAAACCCGTAATAATCACATAACCATCATCAATTAAAACTCGGTCTACTTCACGCAATATTCGGTGTGGATCGTTACAGTAATCTAATTGATGAGCAATAATCGCGACATCAATACTCTTTTCCAAAAAGGGTAAATCATAAGCATCGGCGATAACCGTATGAAGTGGATTATGGATATCCAGATGAACTTGATGTTGAATAGTACAATTACTACTGGACAGCTCACAGCTCAAACCACCCAATTTTAGCATGTGATAACCGAAAAGCTTAGGACACCACTCGTCAAGCCGGGTTTGAATAGATTCGCACACCCACTGGCCATTTTTGAGTTGGGACCAAGAATGCGGACTCTCAATTTTTTTTTGACTGCGTGCTGGTTTCATTGCTAAATCGCTTTACCACGTGACTGGAGATAACTCATGTTACACATCAAAAGCATACCTGCATTTAATGACAATTACATCTGGCTGATTGAAAATAGCGATCGCCGTTGTGCCGTCGTTGATCCTGGAGATGCTCAACCTGTTTTAGCTTACTTACAACAACAAAAATTAACCTTAGAAGCCATTCTGATCACTCATCACCATCACGATCATATTGGTGGTGTCGCCGAATTAGTCCGCCAATATCCTCATGTAGACGTTGTTGGGCCCGCTCAAGAACCGATCCCCACTCTCACTCATCCTGTTGAAGATGGTGACCAAATTGAGTTGTTCAATGAACGTTTTATGGTCTTAGGCCTCCCCGGGCATACATTAGGTCATATCGGATACGTAGGCGACAGCAAGCTTTTTTGTGGCGATGTTCTGTTTTCTGCAGGCTGTGGTCGCGTATTTGAGGGCACAATGGAGCAAATGTTTTCCTCACTCAATAAATTACTGAGTCTACCGGAAGAAACCGAAATCTATTGTGCTCATGAATACACAGCCAGTAATGTCGCTTTTGCGATGGCAGTGGAGCCCGATAACGAACAGTTACAAATTTATCGAGATACGGTTATTCGTATGCGCGCACAAGGCCAACCTACACTCCCTACTACCTTACAACGTGAAAAATGGGTCAATCCTTTCTTACGTACCGAGGTTCCGAGCGTGATTAAGTCCGTCGCTAATCGAACGACACAGCATGATCCACTCGCTATTTTTAGCGCCTTGCGTGAGTGGAAGAATGAATTTTAACGATTTGCTACTTGTCATCCGCTCAATACGACAAGTATTATCAGCAGCCAATTTATGACAAGGCTGTGTGATATGCGAGTACAATTCAGCTGGGTAATTGCACTGCTATTGGCAGGTTGCCAGCTTACCCAGCCAGAGATAGAGACCAGTTCAGAAACCAATGAAGGGAAGGTAAAAACCAACCATCAGCAGGTTCAAGTGCAAAAAGCACCTAAGAAAGCCGTTAAACCTCACGTGACGACGCCTAAAATTGAAGTTCGCTCACCGCAAGAACAAGATGATGTATGGCAACGTATAGCCATGCAACTAAGCTTACCAATCGCTGACGACCCCACGGTCGATTATTATCGTAATTGGTATCTTAATCATCCCAATCATCTCGTCACTGTTGCCAAACGTGCCGAACCATTTTTGTACTTAATCACTGAAAAGATTGAACAACGAGAGCTGCCGTTAGAGCTGGCTTTACTGCCGATCGTAGAAAGCTCATTCGATGCCTTTGCCTACTCTCATGGTCGAGCCGCCGGATTATGGCAATTTGTGCCCGCCACAGGCAATATGTTTGGTTTGGAGCAAAACTTTTGGTATGACGGACGTCGAGATGTGGTTGCCGCGACCGATGCTGCCCTCGAATACTTAGCTCGTTTGAATCAGCGTTTTGACGGTGATTGGTATTTAGCCATTGCAGCCTATAATAGCGGTGGTGGCCGAGTCTCGAGTGCAATAAGAAAAAATACTCGACTCGGTAAAGATACCGACTTTTTCTCTTTAGATTTGCCAAAAGAAACCAGTAGTTATGTGCCTAGACTACTCGCCTTGGCAGATATTGTTGCTAATCAAGAGCAATATGGGATCAGCATTCCTAGTATTCGTAATCAACCAGTATTAGCCTTGGTTGACCCTCAAGAGCAGTTAGATTTAGCCATTGCGGCCAATTATGCAGGGATCAGCGTTAAAGAATTACAAAGCTATAATCCCGCCTATAATCAGTGGGCGACTGCGCCAGAAGGTCCGCATCAACTATTAATACCCATCGATAAAGTGGATGAGTTTAGTGAGCAAGTCGAATCCAACCGTGGTAAAGGGATGAAGTTGGTTCGCTATCAAGTACAAGCCGGTGATAGCCTAAGTGTGATAGCTCAGCGGCACAACACCACCACACAAATTATTCAAACCGCTAACAATCTCACCAGTCATACGATTCGTGTCGGGCAACATTTAATGATCCCAACCTCAGTCACGGATGAAGAAGCTTACGCATTAAGCGCTAATAACCGCCTAGCAAGAACACAATCTTTAGCGCGAGGTCAATACAAACTGAATCACACCGTACGCAGTGGTGAAAGCCTATGGACAATCGCTCGCGCGCACAATGTTTCTTATCAAGCCCTAGCGCGTTGGAATGCAATGAGCCCACAAGATACTCTACGAGTGGGTCAACAATTGGTCATTTGGAAACAAAGCAGTGAAGGGGCGATCATCCGCACTGTATTTTATCAAGTGCGTAGTGGCGATACCTTAAGCGATATTGCTTCGCGCTTTAAGATCAATACCCAAGATATCATCAAATGGAATGAGCTTGCCAATCAACGATACTTACAACCGGGGCAACGCTTAAAACTGTACGTGGATGTAACGCAAGTGAGCGTGTGAATCGGGTCAAAGAGTGATACGCAACGTATCACTCTTTTTTCGTGTATTAAAAAGACAAACACTTACCTTGTGATGATTGACCCTAAAGTGGCAACCTTGGTCTCAATCAGCCCACTTTGAGTATCAATAACGTTCTCATCAGCTTTGCTAAATTAACTATTCGTCTTTATCTTGAGTATGTCTATCGATGTACGGCCAATAGTGATGTCCAGCACGAATGAGCAGTGTTGCCGCTGCTAAAATAAACGCCGCAAAAGAGAGCCAAACAACAGGGATTGCATCCAAATCTTTCATACCTAAGGTAATATAACGGGCAATGGCCATTATCGCGATGTAGATAGGATAACGGACAGGAATTTTGCCATTAACGACAAATTGCTGCACCATCGCCAACACCTCGAGATAAATGAACATCAACAGGATATCCGTCAGTAATACTTGTTTTTCAACAAAAATATGTATGAACTCGTGTCCAATGGCATATACCGTTGCCAAAGTGATGGCAATAAGTAGTACCGCTTCCAATAGATGAAACATTTTTAAAAATGGACGGCTAAACGATTTAGGTAAATTTGACGGCATAATGGTTTATCCCAATAAATCTAAATAGATAGACATTGAGTTTATCATGCTTACGCTCAGATTGATTAAGGGATTCAATACCTACTTAAACAAGGTTTATCGCTCAATCATCAGCCTCCCCCTCAGTCATTCTTCAATATTCTCATTTAACCACGTCACATTTTTTGAGCTATCCAAAACTAAGTTGTGAACGAACAACGCAAGTAGTAGACTTGCCATCGGATATGCTACTAGTTTTCAATATGTTATCGTTAATTAACTGAATATTACTAATGCTTTCCTCAATAAAAATAATTAAATAAACCTAGGCTAGGTTCACTCGATGCAATTAATATTATCTTTACGTTCACTGTTGACGGGCGATATGCCTGTTGACCAAAAACAACAAATGCTCATCGCGTTGGTAATCAACACCTATCCATCGCAACAGCGTTCCGAGCTATTCCTCTCGGTGACAGAGCATCGTAAACAGCAATTAGTCACTCTTTTTCCTGAGCATCGTAATAAAAGTTTCTCTGTATTATTTGAGCAGATCGACTATCGCGAACTCATTCAGAATTATCCAAGCACCTTATCTGAAGAGATAGCACTACTTGAGCAAGTAGTGAGCGAGTGTTACCGACATTGGCTGGACTTTTGGTGTGAATGTGAGATAGCAGCCATCAAAGCGAACTCCGTCATTGATACTGCCGCTGGTGATGGTGATATTGAGCTGCCACTGGAAGATCAGGCTTACTATGGCTTATTGATCGACAACATAGAAAATTCCGATCTTCTCGTCACGACGCCAAGTCATCCGCAAAAAATGCTCATCAAAGAGGCCATCACCTTAAGCAATCTTGAGCTGTTTATCCAAGGTGAGAAGTGGTACGAGATGTTGCCTCTATTGTCATTATCACAAACGGGCAAACACTTCGTGTTGCTCAAACACCCTAATGATGGAAAGGTACCTATTTTAGTCGCTTCAATGTTAGTACAAGATTGGTCATCGCGTCAGACGTGGCTCAGTTATGCGCCGCAATTTAGCAATAAACAGTGGCAATTTTGTTTACCCGATCAAGGGTATGATGTTTTCGCTGCCTTGCCTATTTTCCAGCCAACATTGTCAAAATGCGACTCTCTACCAGAATTCGATCGGCAATTTCAATTACGATTGTCCGTCAAAAGCGCCGTCTGCGAAATACTACGCTTGACAGTCAGTGGTAATACTCAACAAAAGCTCTATTTTCTCTATCTTGCTCAAAAAAAACTTGTTCGAATATTACATCTGGTTGGATACAAAGTCAGTTTTACTATTATCGAACAACCTTTCATACTTAACTTTTATAAAACTATTGAGCCCAAAGCGTATTTTCATTCTGGATATTGTAATTTAAATAACGACCATAAAAGGACATTCCGCGGATTCTGGATTATTGAAATGTTGGACAAAGCCTTTAGTAATAATGACTTTTATGACTATAAACAAGCAGTCCGTCAAAGTAAGCAGGATACTATAATGAAAAGGAGAGAGTATGCTTGATATCAATTTAGGAGCAATTCTCTATACTAAAGCAATTACACTTCTTACTAGCGTAGCGATAGTGTTAATCTGGTTAACTTACTACTTTTATCGCCTTAAACAAAAAAATAAAGTGGTATTCGGTACATATCATGCTTCTTATATCGCCTATTCCTGTTGTATCATTGCTTGGATAATAAGCAATTCGTATTTTCATACTGATTGGCTCGTTGAACTTGGTACAGATAGCGCTATTTTTATGGCAGAGCTTGCCAATATTGCTGCATCACTAGCTTTTGTTTTTGCCTACTATTTTTCATGTCAGCTCTCTGCCGAACAAAGAAAAGGTAAAATATATCTTTGGCAACGACTAATATTCATTACTATCGCGGCCTATTCGATAATCATTAATTCACAATCTAACCTTACGATAAAGCATGTTGAGATAATAGGGCCAAGCGAGTTTATTATTGAGTTTGGATCACATACGCCATACTTCTTTAGTGCAATGCTATGTTCAGTGATACTAACATTATTTAACTTGGTCGCAATGCGAACCAATAGTAGTAAACTAACATTAGCCAAAACTAACTATATGATTGCAGGTATCTTAGTATACATGCTGTCAACATTAGTACTCCATGTAGGCTTTACCTTTTTCCTTCAAAATTTTTCACTCACTTGGCTACCGCCAGCGCTCTCGATCAGTGAAATGTTATTTGTAGGCTATGCCCTATTAACATCACGCTTCTACAGCGTCGAATACCTTACTTACCTAGGCCTTAATACTCTGTTGGTGTGTGGTGTTTTGACTATCCCTTTAGGTGCCATTTTTATTCCTATCACCGATAGTCATCAGTGGCTGTTTGTCATTCCATTTTGCGCGCTGATCGGTATTACTTGGCAGCCACTTTATAAAAAAGTAAGTCGTTATGCCTCATTACTGATTTATGGCAATCGACAGACACCCGTTGAGCAAATTCTCGCTTTAGAAGAAGATTTTAAACTGTCCATCGATAATGCAATGCGCCGTTTGGGAGAATTATTACAAATACCAAGTGATAAGCTGCGTCTGGTTAGCAGTAACCACAGTGAGTCTGTTTACGCATGTTACCTTTCCTCTAAACAAACGGCCCTAGTCTTTGATGAACTGTTTGAAAAACTGGATGATAAAAACGCCGAAAAAAGTCCAGTCAAAGCGCTCTATGATAAAATGAGCGCCAACAATACCGCATTAGTGATGCCACTATTCGGTCATGGTAAATCAGTGACACATTTATTAATATCACCGCATAAGATCAATAATCAGATGTTTTCTCACGAAGAAATCTCTGCTCTTCAAACCTTATTAACCCGAATACAAAGTATTATTGAAGCTGATCGTCGCATTCATCAAAGCCGTGCACTGGCCAATTCGATCGCTCATGAAATGCGCAATCCACTGTCTCAAGTTCAATTGTGTTTTGAGATTTTAAAGAAGCATGTTGAACGTCAATCTTCTGCTCAACAGATAAAATTAGAGATAGAGAATGGCCAAGCTGCCATTCAACGTGGACGCCAACTCATAGATATCATCTTACGTGAAGTGAGCGATACTTCGCCAGAACACGAACCGGTGACAATGACTTCTATTCACAAAGCGGTCGATCAAGCAGTCAGCCAGTACGGTTTTGAGAATGAGAAAGTGATTGAGCGAATTCACTTACCACAACAAGACGACTTTGTCGTAAAACTCAATGAAACCTTATTCAACTTTGTTATTTTCAACCTGATTCGTAATGCCATCTATTATTTTGACTCCTACCCTGATAGTCAAATTGAAATAACAACCCAAATAGGCAGTTATGAACACGTATTAATATTTAAAGACACGGGGCCAGGTATTGATGAGGCTATTGCTGATAAGATTTTCGAGGACTTTTTCTCTTACCAAAAAAGTGGCGGGAGTGGTTTAGGGCTCGGCTACTGCCAACGCGTCATGCGTTCATTTGGTGGTCGGATTGAATGTAAATCTAAATTGGGGGAGTTTACGGAATTTCATTTGTACTTTCCGATTGTGCCCAATGCACCACGAGCAGATTCGCTGCGAACCCCTTATTTCAACGATTGGCACTCAAATCAAACGGCTAAGGAAGATAGCCTCCCCAATCCACAGCCGTTATCAAACCCTAATCCAACCCCGACCATACTGATTGTCGATGATAAAGAGATACAGCGTACATTAGTTAAACTGTATTTAGATCAACTAGGGATTGATAGCGTGCAAGCCAACAACGGTGAAAGTGCGGTAAATATCGTTAAAACACAGCCTATTGATTTGATTTTAATGGATATTCAAATGCCGGTTATGAATGGCTTTGAGGCTAGTCAAATCATCAAAGCGCATACGCCTAACACTCCAATCATCGCACTATCCGGAGAATCAGGTAACCATGAGCTAAAGATGATCAGCCTATTGATGGATGGCCGCCTAGAAAAACCGACCTCCTTACCGGCATTACAAGATCTGATTCGATATTGGTTTGGTAAAAATGTGCTATCGAATACTGAATATCAATAAGCCAACATAGCCAAGCTACCATCAACAGGCTGACACTGCGAGGTACAAACAAGCTGTATTGCGGCTTAAAGTGCCTATTTATCAAGGCCTATAAACGAAAAGACACCAACATTGGATTATGATCAGAGGCATCAGATTCTGGCGCTTGAGCTTGTTCTAAGGTTAATCCTTTATAAAAGACGTGATCCAAAGGTAACCCCTTCATAAACCTTAGCCGCTGATCAGGAGAAAATTCGACTTCCTTCATGTGCAGTGATAACAATGCCGACTTTAAAAATCGCGCTCGCTGTTGATTCCAGCTATTAAAATCACCAGCAACAATCATCGGCCCATTATGTTTCCTTAACGCACTAAGCAGAGATTCAAGTTGCTCACGATAAGCTTTTTGCCCATAGGTAAAGTTAACTGCATGCAAATTAACCACGGCCAAGGTTTGACCATCACTCAGCGCATAATGAGCAAAAATACCCGATTTAGGTAGGCGCAACCAAGGTTCTAGTTGCGTATAGGCACAAGCTAAACGTGGCATATGATAGCTAAGATTGAGTACCCCAGAAGAGGCACCAAAGACACGAAACGCATCAACATAAGCACCGTCCCAAGCTTGTTGACTGATCCACTGACGTAGCTCAGCAGTCATATTCGCTTCTTGCAGCAAAAGTAATTGAGCATGTTCACTGTATCGGGTCAGTTCACTCGACCAGTTTTCACGATTTTGTTTGTAGATATTCCACACCAATACCGTTAACTGACCATCATGATCAATCGGTTCAGCGTGAGGGTTTTGATAACAAACTAAATCTCTCCCCAGCGTATCTTGACCTAAGGTGAGCAGTTGTGGCTGTTTAGAAATAGAGAATATAAGATGAAAAATAATCGTGACCGTCAGTGTTATCATTACTGGTAAAAGTAAAAGATAGCGTTTTTTCATTAGACTCACCAGAATAGAAAACAAACGGTTTCACTTCTTATCACTTAACGTCTAAGAAGCGAAACAACTTTTAATCTCTTAAGTGGTAATGATTAAATCGCATCTTCATCTTCTTCACCAGTACGAATACGTACCACTCGCTGAATATCACTGACGAAGATTTTTCCATCACCAATTTTTCCCGTTTGCGCCGTTTCAATGATGGTATCCACACACTGATCGGCCATCTCTTCACTGACGACAATTTCTAATTTTACTTTAGGTAAAAAATCCACCATGTACTCGGCACCACGATAGAGTTCAGTATGCCCTTTTTGGCGACCAAACCCCTTCACTTCAGAGACCGTCATCCCCGTGATCCCGACTTCTGCCAACGCTTCACGGACATCATCCAGTTTAAATGGTTTGATAATCGCTTCGATCTTTTTCATGTTCATCCCTTACACGGTTTCGTTATCAGAGTATTGTTGAGCCAATCCAAACATCACCTTGAATTCACCTAACTTATGCTGCGTATTATCGGTTAGCGATAGGTAACAATCAATACAAAGCCTAAGTATTACTCTGCTTAGGCTCATTTCTGTGCAAAGAAATCATCGGCGACTTATCCCAGATCAGTTGGCACTCTTGCCCAACAAAATCACGATCGACAAATAAATCTGCGATAGCGACGACCCTATTGTGCTCGAGTAAAATCGGCATACGACGTCGTTGCCAGCTGGGTATGGCGTATTCTTGGAATAGCTTCTTCAATTTACGAGATCCAGCTCGACCCACTGGACAGGCACTTAGCCCTGTCGGATCAAAGACCACTTGCAAAGCCTCAGGCTCATCCGGTAAACGGATATTGCCTTGTCGATTTAACGATAAAGTTAACTCGCCAAGTCGATCGGGAAGTATAAGGGGGGTATCTAAGCGGATCTTTTGCCGCCACTCACTGATATCGGCGACGGAATTAACACAAAAAAGAAGATCATTAAAACGACGAATATCATACGCTTTGAGATGTAAAATCGGGTTAGCGCCCGCCTCTGCCAGTGCCACTTGACTCCAGATCATCTCGGTATGCTGGCGACTGGGTAGCGCACGCTGCTGCTTGGCTAGCCACGCACGGATCAGTTGTCGCCGCATGGCATCGCTACATTCTTTTAGTCCTTGAATCGATAAAGCACCGTCAGAGTTAATCATCTTCGCCAGTTTTTCCGCCAACAACTCTTCAATTAACGTTTCTTGTTCTGCACATAATTCGGCACTGCGTTGTACGGCTTGACGAAAAGAGGACCAACGCTGAGTAAGAATTGGCGCAACTTGGTGTCGTAAAAAGTTACGGTCATAGCGCAGATCAGCATTGCTTTCATCATTGACTGACGATAATTGATGAGATTGGGCAAATTGTTCAATCTGTTGTCGAGTGACGGTTAACAGTGGCCGAAGTAATTGACCTTGACTAAAGGAAGCACAGGCGGCCATAGCAGACAACCCCTTAGGGCCACTTCCTCGCTTCAAAGCCAAAAAAAAAGTCTCTAGTTGGTCATCGGCATGATGGCCCAATAATAAGGTATCTTGCTGGTTGACGTATTGCGCTAATACCCGATAGCGCTCATCGCGTGCTAATTTTTCAAGACTTTCACCGCTATTGCGATCGAGTGTGACATATTCAACATCAAAGAGGATATGGTTTTGATGACACCAAGTTCGGCATTGCTCAACCCAATGATCGGCATTACGACTCAATCCATGATGGACATGCACCGCACGCACATTAACCGCATACTGATCTCGATATTGAGCCAGTAAATGCAACAGCACTCGTGAGTCGACACCGCCACTAAACGCCAAAACCAAATCTTTCGTATCATGGGCTTGCAGTTGATGAGAAAAATGCTGGTACAAATCCATACTGATCTTCTTAGGTCGAGATAAATAATGCTCAGTGTATCGCTGGAGACAGAAAAGCAAAAGGGCTGGATTCTCTCCAGCCCTTTTAATCAGATTCAGTGAATCATCATCAAACGATTAATGGCCATTTAGCAGTAACCGTAGCTCATTAAACGTTGGTAACGACGAGCTAACAACGCATCATGCTGCAAACCTTGTAGATCGGCGAGCTGGCGCAGCAAAGTGACCTTCAGATTATTAGCCATTTGTAAAGGATTACGATGTGCACCACCAAGAGGCTCTTCAACCACTTCGTCAATCAAGGCTAACTCTTTTAAACGAGGCGCAGTGAGTCCCATCGCATCGGCCGCTTGCGGCGCTTTGTCAGAATCACGCCATAAAATTGAAGCACAGCCTTCCGGAGAAATAACCGAATAGGTTGAATACTGTAACATATTGACGTAATCACCGACGCCAATCGCTAACGCACCACCAGAGCCGCCTTCACCAACAACGTTACAAATAATCGGCACTTTTAAACCGGACATCACTTTCAAGTTCGTGGCAATCGCTTCTGACTGGCCACGCTCTTCAGCTCCAACACCTGGATAAGCACCCGCCGTATCAATAAAGGTAATGATAGGCATATTGAAACGCTCAGCCATTTCCATTAAACGCAGCGCTTTACGATAACCTTCTGGTTTTGGCATACCAAAGTTACGTCTGACTTTTTCGCGTGTTTCACGACCTTTTTGATGGCCAATGATCATCACAGGTTGATCATCTAAACGGGCAATGCCACCGACAATGGCTTTATCATCGGCATACGCTCGATCACCGGCCAATTCATCGAATTCAGTAAAGATATGATTGATATAATCAAGAGTGTAAGGGCGCTGAGGATGGCGTGCCAATTGAGCGACCTGCCATGCACCTAAATCACCAAAAATTTTCTTTTTTAGCTCTAAACTTTTCTTCTCTAATTGTTCGATCTCTTTTTCAAGATCAACCGAAGAACTTGCACCATGACGAGAGACATCGCGTAGCGCCTGAATTTTCGCTTCAAGCTCGACAATAGGTTTTTCAAAATCTAAAAAATTTAGGCTCATCTACCGATCCTTTTTTACTCAGCTCGTCAATTGCGCAGCTGAATTTAGTTAAATTCGAGTTCTACTTGGTCTTTACCAAGTAACTGTTGTAATTCATCTAGCAATGTATCACTCGGCGTAACCCGCCACTCCGTACCCAACGTCAAACGCGCCCTCGCATCTGAGCGTTGATAGTATACATTGACAGGAACAGTCCCTGCTCGGTGAGGCTCTAAGATTTGACTAAAGCGCTCAAAAAATTGCTCATCGATTTGCGATTGTGCAATCGACACCGATAAACCACGGGCATATTTTTCACGCGCGCTACCCAAGTCCATGACTTCGCGCGCAGACATTTTAAGGCCACCATTGAAGTCATCAAAGCTGACCTGTCCGGAAACAACCAGAATTTTATCTTTTTCTAACAATTCTGCATACCTATCTAAGGCATCAGAATAAAGCATCACCTCAATGCGTCCAGAGCGATCATCCAAAGTCATTAAGCCAATTCGACTACCACGTTTGGTGGTCATGACTCGAGCAGCAATCACCAAACCCGCTAATGTTAACGATTGATCTCGTCGTGTCGGCGTCGCTTCATTTAAGCGACAACTGGTATATTTAGGTAATTCTTTTAAATACTGATTAATCGGGTGACCCGTTAAGTACAACCCTAACGTTTCTCTCTCCCCTTCTAACCAGACTTTTTCCGGCCAAGGAGGAACTTGAGTATACTTTTGTTCCACCTCTTCAGGAGCATCGGTCAGAACACCAAACATATCAGCTTGGCCAAAGGCCTCTGCTTGATGATGTTGGCTGGCGGCTTTTACCGCATCATCCAACGAGGCCATCATTGCCGCCCGATGGGGACCTAACCTATCCAATGCTCCGGCAAGGATTAATTTCTCAATCACCCGTTTATTAACTTTTTTAAGGTCGATTCGAGCACAAAAATCAAACAAGTCTTTAAAATAGCCGTTTTTACTGCGCGAGTCTAAAATTGCTTCGATTGGCCCTTCACCAACACCTTTGATCGCTCCAATACCGTACACAATCGCCCCGTTCTCATCAACATTAAAACGGTATAAACCAGAGTTAATGTCCGGCGGTAACACGGTCAATCCCATACGTTGGCACTCATCAACCAAACCAACCACTTTCTCGGTATTATCCATATCCGCGGTCATTACCGCCGCCATAAATTCAGCAGGATAATGGGTTTTTAACCATAACGTTTGATAAGACACCAAAGCATAGGCCGCAGAGTGAGATTTATTAAATCCATAACCGGCAAATTTCTCTACCAAGTCAAAGATTTTCATCGCCAACTCGCCATCAATACCGTTGTTCTCAGCACCCTCTTTAAATACAGCGCGCTGCTTAGCCATCTCTTCTGGTTTTTTCTTACCCATCGCACGGCGTAGCATATCCGCACCGCCTAAGGTATAACCAGCTAGCACCTGAGCAATCTGCATGACTTGCTCTTGATAGAGGATGATGCCGTAAGTCGGTTCTAGAATTTCTTTTAATGACTCATGTTGCCATTTTTCATCTGGGTAAGAGATCACTTCACGACCATGTTTACGGTCAATAAAGTTATCTACCATGCCGGACTGCAAAGGCCCAGGACGAAACAGCGCCACCAAAGCGATAATATCTTCAAAACAGTCCGGTTTTAGACGTTTGATAAGCTCTTTCATTCCGCGCGATTCCAACTGGAATACGGCGGTCGTTTCAGATTTTTGTAGCAATCGGAATGAAGCTTCATCTTGCAGCGGAATCGCTTCAATTCGTAGTGGCGCTTCACCAAGAGCCGCACGACGTGGATTAATTAACCCCAATGCCCAGTCAATGATGGTTAACGTACGCAGACCTAAGAAATCGAATTTTACTAATCCGGCGTATTCAACATCGTTTTTATCAAATTGAGTAACAGGATGATGGCCTTCAGCATCACAATACAGCGGCGCAAAATCGGTGATCGTGGTCGGCGAAATCACTACGCCTCCGGCGTGTTTACCGGCATTTCGAGTACACCCTTCGAGGATCCGACACTTATCGATCAGCTCTCTGACTTCTTCATCAGCGTCATACAACTCTTGCAGTGCAGGCTCAGCTTTGAACGCTTTTTCAAGCGTCATGCCGGGATCGGGGGGGATCAACTTAGAGATACGGTCAACAAATCCAAAAGGATGCCCTAATACCCGTCCCACATCACGGATCACCGCTTTCGCCGCCATGGTGCCGAAGGTAATGATCTGGGATACAGCATCACGACCGTATAATTCAGCCACGTGATCAATCACCTGATCTCGCTTGTCCATACAAAAATCGACATCAAAGTCAGGCATCGAGACCCGTTCAGGGTTAAGAAAGCGCTCAAATAGTAGGTCATATTCAAGGGGATCAAGATCGGTGATTTTCAGCGCATAAGCGACTAAAGAACCAGCACCTGAACCACGACCGGGACCAACCGGAATATCATTATCTTTTGACCATTGGATAAACTCCATAACGATCAAGAAGTAACCCGGAAATCCCATTTGGTTAATCACTTGCAGCTCAATATCCAAACGCTCATCGTATTCAGGGCGACGCTCGGCACGAACTTGTGGATCGGGAAACAAAAACTCTAGGCGCTCTTCTAATCCTTGTTTGGATTTCACGACCAAAAATTCTTCAATCGCTAATCCGCCCGTCGGAAAGTTAGGTAGGAAATACTCACCTAAGCGAACGGTCACATTACAGCGTTTGGCAATTTCAACACTATTCTCGAGCGCTTGTGGAATATCGGCAAACAACTCGCACATCTCTTGCTCGGTGCGTAAATATTGCTGAGGGCTGTAATTTTTAGGCCGTCTTGGGTCCTCTAAGGTATAACCGTCATGAATGGCAACGCGAATTTCATGGGCATCAAATTGCTCCGCGTTTAAAAAAACCACTTCATTGGTCGCCACAACCGGTAATTGCGTTTGCTCTGCTAAGTCGAGAGCAAAATGTAAGTAGCTCTCTTCATCCGCTCGCCCTGTGCGCACTAGCTCTAAATAGAAATGATCGGCGAAATAGGTTTGATAAAACTCTACGCACTTTTCCGCTAACGCTTGATTGCCTTTTAATAACGCTCGGCCGATTTCACCATTTTTACCACCAGAAAGAATAATCAAACCTTCGGCATGCTTGACCAACCATTGTTTATCAATCACTGGTTGATGTTGGATATGACCACGCAAATACGCTTCTGAAATCAATAAGGTAAGATTTTTATAACCAAGATTATTTTTGGCTAAAATAGTGATTTTGGTCAGTTCATCAGCAAACTCTTCTGAACGCAGCGTAAAATCAGCACCAATAATCGGTTTGATGCCACAATTATGCGCAGTACCATAAAATTTCACCAATCCACATAAGTTAGTAAAATCGGTCAGGGCCATGGCTGGCATCCCCATCGCCGCCACTTGCTTAACCAGAGGGGGGACTTTGGACAAACCATCCACCATGGAAAAATCACTGTGAACACGTAAGTGGATAAACTTTGGGTCTGACATTCAATTGAATCCTAGGGGCTTCGAAGGCTAGATCGGGTAATCGTACTATTCTACGTTAATCCGTAGACGCGTAAAACCATCAGGGGAAATCTGAGGCTATAAACCTAATGCGCGCTTGACGGGAGCAAAACTACGTCGATGTTGATCAATCACTCCATGTTGTTCGATAGCAGCAAAATGCGCTTTGGTCGGATAACCTTTATGCTGTGCAAAACCAAACTGCGGGTAAAGCAGATCGAGCTCAGCCATTTCTTGATCGCGTACCACCTTCGCAATGATCGATGCCGCACTGATCTGCGCGACTCGTAAATCACCCTTCACTACGGCTTCAGCAGCCATCGGTAAGTTAGGCACTTTATTACCATCAACTAAAACGAAATCAGGTTGAATCGCTAAACCCGTTACCGCACGCTGCATAGCCAGCATCGTTGCTTGGAAAATATTCAATTGATCAATTTCCCTTGGTGAACAACGCCCTATCGACCATGCTAACGCTTTCGCTTGAATTTCTGGTAGTAACGCGAGGCGCTTTTTTTCTGACAGTTTTTTAGAGTCATTCAGACCATTAATCGGTTGCGTTGGGTCTAGAATGACCGCAGCCGTGACCACATCCCCAACCAGTGGCCCGCGTCCGACTTCATCAACACCGGCAATACAGTGATAGCCAGCCGGAAGAATAAAAGGGGGCAGATCGTTATTGGCTTTTATGGTCACGCGGTTATTTTCCTATTAATGTCAGTACCGCTTGCGCGGCTTGTTGATCCGCATCTTTGCGGATCCAATGATGCATCTCTGTGAATTTATCTACTAATGCTTGGTTATCATTTTGCAACAACCGAGTTAACTCGTGATACAGGTTATCAACGTTGCACTCTTGTTGTAAAAACTCTTTCACCAGTTCTTGCCCAGCGAGAATATTCGGCAGTGAAACATAAGGGGTTTTGAGTAAGCGTCTTGCTAAAAAAGCGGTAATGGCATTGACTTTATAACCGACCACCATCGGCCGTTTGAGTAACATGCACTCTAATGCGACCGTACCGGACGCCAGCATCACCACATCCGATGCCGTAATCACATGACGAGCGGTATCATCAACTAAGGTAAAATCCAGCTCAGGAGCCACTTGTTGCCAAATCGTTTCAAACTGCTCGCGCCGCTGCGCGTTGACCAGCGCAACAACAAACCCTAATTCTGGATAAGTTTGATGCAGTCGTTGACACGTTTCAATAAACGGCTTAGCTAGCAGCTTCATTTCTCCGCTACGACTGCCTGGCAACACCGCAAGCCAGCGCTTCTGTTCATCTAACCCTAATAAACGCTGAGCCGCTTGCTTATCGGGCTGAAGTGGTAAAGCATCGGCCAAGGTATGGCCAATGAACTCACACGGTACGTTAAACCGATCATAAAACGCTTTTTCAAACGGTAAAAAAGCGAGCACCAGATCCGTGGCTGCAGCAATTTTAAAGATTCGCTTTTGACGCCAAGCCCATACAGAAGGGCTGACATAATGCACCGTTTTAATTCCCGCTTGCTTTAAATCTCGCTCCAAGCGTAAATTAAAATCTGGCGCATCAATCCCAATAAAGACATCCGGTGGATTTTGCGTAAAATACTGGACCAACTCGGCTTTCACTTTGAGCAAACGAGGCAAGCGTCCGAGCACTTCCACCAAGCCCATGACGGCTAACTCTTCCATATCAAACAGAGAATGGCAGCCTTGAGCCATCATTTTCGGGCCGCCAATCCCGACAAACTCAGCATTAGGATAACGGGTTTTGATCGCTTTAATAAAGCCTTCACCGAGGGTATCCCCCGACAATTCCCCCGCAACAATACCAATACGTAAAGGTTGTTGTTCCATTCCTCAATACCTCTGATAGGTAATCGCATAAAATGCAAAAGATCGCCGATAAATGGCGATCTTTTGTCTAACGCCAAGTCTAAAACTAACGGATGATACCGCGAGCTGAGTCTGCTAAGAAATCTAGGAAACGCTGAACCGCAGGGAAACTCGCCGCTTCTTTGGCAATTTCTACTTTGGCTTCTTCCAAAGTGAGTCCATTACGATACAACGCCTTATAAGCACGGCGAATCGCATGTATTTCCGCTTTTTCAAAACCACGACGCTTTAAACCTTCGACGTTAATGCCAAAAGGGGCACAGTGGTTACCTTGCGCCATCACAAAAGGCGGCACATCTTGTACAACGATCGATCCACCACCTAGCATACAATGATCGCCAATGTGGCAGAATTGATGAATTGCTGACATGCCACCAATGATGGCTTGATTACCGACTTTGACATGTCCAGCTAAGGTTGCATTATTGGCAAAAATACAGCGATCACCAATCACACAATCATGGGCTACGTGTGCATTAATCATAAACAAGTTATCACTGCCTACAACGGTGATACCTTTATCTTGCACGGTACCACGATGCATAGTGACGCTTTCACGAATCGTATTGCGATCTCCAACAATCAGTTGAGTATCTTCACCCGCATATTTGAGATCCTGACAAGCTTCACCAATTGAGGCGAATTGAAAAATGCGATTGTCTTTACCAAGCTTAGTCGGCCCTTTGACAACAACGTGTGATAACAGCTCAGTACCTTCACCAATCTCCACTTTGCCATCGACATAACAAAATGGACCAATTCTGACATTAGCGCCAATCACTGCGCCATCTTCGACCACCGCGGTTGGGTGGATTTGTGCCGTTGGATGAATCATCTTAAAACTCTCTGCGTGCACATTTAAGTTCGGCGGAACAAACCACGTCGCCATCGACTTTGGCTACTCCGTTAAAAAGAGCAATACCTCGGCGCTCTTTGATAAATTCCACTTCAATCATTAATTGATCGCCAGGGCCAACTGGTTTACGAAACTTTGCATTATCAATGCTTGCAAAATAGTACAGCTCGTTTTCTTTTGGTGCACCAAAGGTTTTAAATGCCAACAACCCAGTCGCTTGAGCCATGGCTTCTAAAATTAGCACGCCTGGGAAAACTGGCAACTGAGGGAAATGACCAGTAAACTGAGGTTCATTCACTGAAACATTCTTTAGCCCAACAAGGTATTTACCTTCTTCATAATCGGTCACTCGATCGATCAACAAAAAAGGGTACCGGTGTGGAAGCAGGCTCTGAATTTCAGTGATATTCATCATTTTCTTTTCAGTAGTCAAAGTCATATTCCTATCAATAAATAGATTAAATGCTGCGCCCTACTCTTTAAGATAGGAAAACTGTTCCGCTTAAATCATCACGAAAACAGGCCCAAAGCAGAGCAAATAAGTTGGCTTGTATTATATACTCAAACCGCTGAGAGTGGCAGGCAACGGGGCAATCAATCTGACTAAAGCTTAGATCCTAAACAGCAGACCATAGCAGCCGATATACCAACCATGATTAAACCAGAACATAGAGATAAAAAAGACTCGCGTACGGCGAGCCTTTTTAGCAAATCAAGCCATTATGAGTGGCTGATTTGCTCAAATTGCTTTTCTAAGGCTTTTAATCGCTTATTCATCTCTTCAATTCGATGCACGCGTGCGGCGGTTTTACGCCACTCTTTATTCGGCTGCAGCGGAATGCCGGATGAATACATACCTTTCTCTTCAATACTACGCATCACCATCCCCATACCGGTAATCGTGACTCCATCGGCAATGGTAATGTGACCATTAATGACCGTCGCCCCGCCAATAATGCAGTATTTACCAATATGAGTACTGCCAGCAATCACTGTACCACCAGCAAGAGCACTGCCATATCCGATGTGTACGTTATGAGCAATTTGTAGCTGATTATCAATAATCACATTATCTTCAATCACAGTGTCATCCAGTGCACCACGATCAATGGTTGTCGAGGCACCAATTTCAACGCGATTACCAATCCGTACTGTGCCCATTTGTGGAATTTTTACCCATTCGCCACGTTCATTAGCATAGCCAAAACCGTCAGAGCCGATCACGGTACCAGATTGAATTAAGCAGTCATCACCGATTTGTACACTGTGATAGACCGTAACATTAGCCCACAGCTTAGTGTTATGGCCTAATCGTGCGTTATGACCAATAAAGCATCCTGCACCAACCACTACGTTATCACCGAGAACCACTCCCGACTCAATCACTGCGTTGGCGCCAATCGCTACATTCTTACCGAGTTGGACATCTGTCGCGACAACCGCACTCGGTGCTATGCCGACCAACGCTGGTTTAGGTGTTTTATCTAATGCCTGAGCTACCTTAGCAAAGGCAATATAAGGGTCAGCGACCACTAATACGTTCGATGGACACAACTCTCGTTCCGACTCTTTCACCATCACTACTGACGCTTGGCACAACTTAAGGTGTTTAGCGTATTTAGTATTAGAAAGAAAGGTGACATCCCCTTCCTTGGCCCTATCCATTGGCGCGACCGCGCTTACTTTCACGTTAGCATCACCGTATAGGGTGCCGCCGGTTATGGTTGCCAAATCGGCTAAAGTTAGTGTCATCATAGTCATCGAATATTATTTAATTGCTTTAATTACTTGCTCAGAAATATTGTACTGTGGTTTACCGTATTGCATAGCACTAACATCAACAATCAGGTCATAACCTTCTTTTTCCGCGACTTTTTGCACAGCGTCTTGGATAATTTTAAACAGTTTTTGTTTTTCTTCTGCTTCGCGACGTGCAGAAGCTCGCTCTAACGCTTGCGCTTTCATTTGGTACATATTATCCAATTGTCCAATTTCCATACGCAATTTTTCAACGTCATCTTGGCTCATCAGCTCAGCATCACGTCTTAATTTTTCAATTTTCGTTTTGGCTTGAGCTTGAAGACTTTGTAGCTCTGCAGCTTTATCTTTAAACTCATCCTGCATTTTCTGCAAAACCACTTCACGTTGTGGCAATGCTTGAAATACTTGTGCAGTGTTGATGAAACCTACTTTTTGCGCGGCCTCAGCAGCGTTGGCAAAAAAAGCAGAACTAAGAATAATCAGGCTAACACTGGCCGCTTTAACGGTATTTTTTAACATACTTTCCTCTATTTAGAAGGTTCGTCCGATAGTAAAAGTGAAGAACTCTTCATTATCACCATCGTATTTTTTAATAGGTTTCGCCAACGAGAAGACTAATGGCCCCATCGGTGACATCCATTGCAGTGCAACACCATAAGATGCGCGATATTTGCTTGGGTCGGAGTAATCATAGTAATACTGATTACCAAACGAGGCATTGGAGCGATAATCGAACTCTGTATCCCATACACTAGCGACATCAACAAAGACACTGGTGCGGACTTGACTGCGTGCTTCATCAGATGCAAAAGGCGTCGGCACAATTAATTCTAAACTGGCAAGGGCAATTGCGTTACCACCGACTGAATCTTTGGTCGCCGTATCTTGACCATTACCTGAACTGGAATAGTCACGATATACCGCTTTAGGGCCCGCCGAGTTAGAGCCAAATCCACGTAAGGTGGTAAAACCACCAGCATAAAAGTTTTCATAAAACGGATAAAGATTATCTTTACCGTCCGTTTGACCATAACCGTTACCATAACCTAAACGACCACGCAGTAGCAGGGTAAATTCATGTTTTCTGGTTAATGGGAAATATTGACGCACATCGTATTGCAACTTGAAAAACTGCGCATCGGAACCCGGAGTGGTCATTTTAGCAAACGCACGCTGATGGTTACCGGCGGTTGGGAAAAAACCTCGGTTAAGGTTATTTCGAGTCCAAGCAACGTTGACATCAAAATCATCGGTGATCAACTCTTTCGGATCACAATCGCCTAAGTTGCACAGGAACTGCTCAACTTGTAAATAAGGCGATAAATTACCAATTTTGTTATGGGTATAACCAACACCAAACTCAAAACGATTGAGTTCATCAAACGGGAATCCCCAAGTCAAACTGGTACCATAACTTTGGTTGGTATAATCGACAATCCCGGCTTCTGAGGCTTCAAACTTGTTGTAGAAGACGCGGCCGCCAAGGCTGACGCCATCAATATTCCAATAAGGATCACGGTATTCCAGCGTAATATTTTGTTGATAATCGTTAGTGGTTGCAGTGACACCGACACGGTTACCGGTTCCTAAGAAGTTATCTTGGGTTAATCCGACGGTAAAACTCACCCCCGATTCGGTACCATAACCAACACCAAAGTTAATACTTCCCGAGTTAGCCTCTTTGACGGTATAGACCAAATCAACTTGATCGTCTGAACCAGGAACACGAACCGTTTGTACATCAACCGTTTCAAAAAAGCCCAAGCGGTTTAAACGCGTTTTTCCAGTATCAATCGCACGCGAATTCAACCAACTGCCTTCCATTTGACGCATTTCTCGGCGTAAAACTTCATCACGAGTGGCATTGTTACCGATAAAACGAATGTCACGAACATAAATACGCTTACCAGCTTCAACATGCACGATGAGAGAAACCTGTTGTGTTTCATCATCAAATTCAGGGATCGTACGCACTTGAGGATAAGCATAACCGGCTTCACCAAGAACACGTTTAACACTTTCTTCCAACTGTGTGACTGCCGAGCCCTGATAAGTCTCACCTAACTCAAAGGGAACCTGAGCCTTAAACTCGTCTTCTTTACCAATTAACTCTCCGCGAAATTGGACATCTTTTACCGTGTACGGTAAACCTTCATTCAGATTCAAGGTGATGTAGACACCTTTTTTATCTGGAGAGATAGAAACGTGGCTCGATTCAACTTGGAACTTCAAATAACCACGGTCCAAGTAAAAAGTGCGTAGTGCTTCAATATCCGCTGCTAGAACCTGTTTTTGATACTTATCATCAGAGAGGAAGTTCCACCATGACAAATCGACGTTCAGATTGAAGCGAGATAAAAGATCTTCATTACTGAACACTTCATTACCGATAAAGTTAATTTGCTGAATTTTTGCCGAGACACCTTCAGTAAAAATAAACTTCAAATCAGCTCGATTGCGCGGTAAAGGCGTCACCACTGCTTTTACGCTGGCGTTATACTTACCGACACTGTAATAAAAATCTTCTAAACCTTTTTCGATATTGCTCAGCTTGGTGCGATCCAAAGCCTCACCGACTCGAATACCCGAAGCTTCAAGGTTTTGTTGTAGTTGCTCTTGTTTAATCGCTTTGTTGCCAGAGAAAGAGACACTGGCAATGGTTGGACGCTCTTGAACTTGTACGATCAACGAGGAACCATCGCGCAGAACTTTCACGTTTTCAAAGTTACCCGAGGCATACAACGCTTGGATAATTTGTGCAACATCTTGAGAATCAACGGTATCGCCAATTCGCACAGGCATTCTCAATAACGCAGCACCGAGAGCCACTCGCTGCAGTCCTTGAATCTGAATGTCCTGTACTACAAAATTTTCGGCACCACTAACGGATACACTTGTTGCGAGCAGTGTCGCGAACAGGATTTTTTTCATCGCCATATTTGTTTTAGTTAGTCCTTACTACAACCATTGCCTAATGCGAATCAATCACAGGCGAGTAAAATCATTAAATATTGCTACCGCCATTAAGGAGAAAATGATCACGCCTCCGAGTCGATAGCCAATTTCTTGTATTTTTTCCGGAACAGGGCGTCGAATCACAGCCTCAATCGCGAAGAACAGTAAGTGCCCGCCATCAAGCATTGGCAGCGGAACTAAATTAATAATCCCCAAGTTTATACTGATCAAGGCTAAGAAACCGAGAAAATAAACCAAGCCATAATCAGCCGTGGTCCCAGCCCCTTTAGCAATGGAGATCGGCCCACTGAGATTATTCAGCCCCACATCACCGACAATCAGCTTTTTCAGCATACTGATGGTTAAGTCGATCACTTGTCCCGTTTTTTCAAACGCTTTACCGATTGAGTCGACCACGCCAAACTGTAAGTCAAAGCGGTATCCCGGAGGCCATTCAGCCACTTGTGGCGAAATACCAGCAAAACCTATCATCTGTCCAGACACACTTCGAGCCTCTGGAACCAAAGTGAGCGTCAATCGTTGCTGTGCACGCTCTATACCAATGTCTAACGCTTGATTTGGATTGGCCTGAATCTCAGTAACCGCCTGTTGCCAAGATGAAATCACTTGACCATTAATATGAGTCAAACGGTCTCCCACTTGCAGTCCAGCTTTAGCACCAGCGCCACCAGTAGAAATTGTCGCGAGTACCGTAGAGACTTCAGGGACAAAAGGTTTAAATCCTAGCGCTCCCATAGCAGACTCTGTTTCTGGGTTAAAGTTCCATGACGCCAAGTTAAAAGTCTTGATTTGCTCAATGCCAATCTCATCTGGAGAAGAGACCGTCAATGTGAGGCTTTGGTTACCAATATGGCGAATTAATCCCATATTCACCGACTCCCAATCAAGAGTCTTAACACCTGAAACGGCCTTAATTTCCATACCAGGTTTTACCCCTGCATCGGCAGCAATCGAGTATGGTGCGACTTCACCAATCACCGGTTTGACCGCCGGTACACCGATAATAAAGACCAACCAATAAGCGAAGAGAGCAAATAAAAAGTTAAAAGCTGGCCCTGCGGCAACGATGGCCGTACGCTGCCACAATGATTTTTTATCAAAAGCGAATGGGTACTGCTCGCGAGGAATATCATCTACTCGACTGTCGAGCATTTTGACGTATCCGCCAAGTGGAATAACAGAAATGCTGTACTCAGTTCCGTCCTTGCCTAGGCGTTTCCAAATCGCTCGTCCAAAGCCAATCGAAAACTTTTCTACTTTAACGCCACACTTTCTTGCCACCCAAAAATGCCCGTACTCATGTACCGCGACTAAAATGCCTAAGGCGACAATAAAGGCAACAAAGTTCCATAAAACGCCACTCATAACATACGCTCTTTCAAGTGTTGATTAGCCAGACTGCGCGCCATTGTATCCAGCTCGAGTAGGCTTTCCAAGTGATAGGAATGTAACGGACTGTTTGTCCCACATACGCTCGACAATACCTTTTCATTAATCACGGCAATGTCAGTAAAGCGAATCTGTCCTCGTAAAAATGCCTCAACGGCCACTTCATTGGCAGCATTGAGTGAAGTTGTTGCATGCTGACCGATATAACACGCATCTATCGCCAATTGCAAACAAGGGTAGCGCTGATAATCTACTGCCATAAAGGTCAACTCGCTCATATGGGTAAAATCTAGCGACTTAACACCGGCACTTATCCGTCTTGGATAAGCCAGCGCTTGTGCAATCGGCGTCGCCATATCTGGTTCGCCGAGCTGTGCAATCACCGAACCATCCCGATATTGAACCATTGAGTGGATGACTGATTGCGGGTGGATCAAAACCTTAAGCTGTTCACGAGACGCGTTAAATAGCCACTTAGCCTCAATATACTCAAGCCCTTTATTCATCATGGTCGCAGAATCAACCGATATTTTGGGTCCCATCGACCAATTAGGATGCGCAATCGCTTGTTCTGGAGTAACTTGAGCTAAGGTCTCGATATCGGCATAACGAAATGGCCCGCCTGAGCCAGTCAACAGAATATGAGACACTCCTTGCTCTTGTAAATGGCAGCGCCCGAGCTGAGTTTGAATATCAACAGGTAAACATTGAAAAATCGCATTATGTTCACTGTCAACAGGCAATAATTCGGCGCCATATTGCTCAACAGCGTCAATAAAGAGCTGCCCAGACATGACCAAAGCTTCTTTATTCGCCAATAAGACGCGCTTACCAGCCTTAACCGCAGCCATCGTCGGTAACAAACCGGCGGCGCCGACAATCGCCGCCATCACAGTGTCAACCTCATCGCTAGAAGCAACATGGCACATTGCCTCTTCGCCATACAACACTTCAGTTGCCAGTGAAAGTCCAGCCAATTGAGAGGATAATAACTGCGCCGCTTGTGGCGTAGCCATCACTGCATATTTCGGACGCCATGTTTGGCAAAGCTCGCGCATTTTGCTGACATTGCTGCCCGCCACCAAAGCCACCACACTGAAGTGCTCAGGATTCTCGGCCACCACTTTAAGGGTGCTCGCGCCAATAGAGCCAGTAGCTCCGAGAATGGTTAATTTACGCATTACAAAAACCGTCATGGTTTATGCCGATAAAAGCTTGTTTCACCAGCATTAAAATAAGAAATAACATAAAGCAAATACCGGGAAAGCGGCCGTAAGGCTATCCACTCGGTCCAAAATACCACCGTGGCCAGGAATGATCTTACTGCTGTCTTTAATGCCAGACACCCGCTTAAACATACTTTCTACCAGATCGCCCAACACAGAAATCACGACGGTGACTAAAATGGTCAACAACATAATAACGGTGGAAGCAAATTGAATATTAAACCAACTGGCGCATAACCAACCCACCAACATGGCAGCGATTACGCCACCAATTAATCCTTCAATGGTTTTATTTGGACTGACAGCCGGAGCCATTTTTCGCTTACCAAAACTCTTGCCAGAAAAGTAAGCACCACTATCTGCGGCCCAGACAATCAAACAGACATACAGTACCAATTTTGCACCGTGATAACTGTCAGCGGTAATGTATTCCGAGCGTAAAAAAATCACACTCCAAAAAAAAGGCAATAATGTCAGCACTCCGAATAAATGGCGTACTGAGTTGGAGTTTTCCCAGCAAGATCGTGATTTGGGATAAGTAATAGCGAGACCGCTAGCGATAATCCACCACAGTGAACCGATCACTAAGATGCCGTAATGCATTGGTTGCAAAGCACTTAATACAGAAAGCTGAGGAACAAGCAACCAATAGCTTAGCGCTCCGACCACAATACCGGGCAATAAAGCAAGATAACGAGAGGAAGAAGAAACAAATTGTGTCCACTCCCATAGCCCCAATAACGTGACGACCGCCAACGCTAAAATAAAGCCAGATTGCGGGAGCCAAAAAATGCCAGCAATCACTAAAGGGGCAAGTAAAAGCGCAGTAATAATTCTTTGCTTCAAACTGAGAAGTCCTATTTTATGGTGTCATTAACGCTTTGACTTGCTCACCGGTACAACCAAATCGGCGCTCACGATTAACAAACCAAGTCACAGCTTCAATTAAACTGTCTTCACCAAACTCAGGCCAATAGACCGGAGTAAAATACATTTCTGCATAAGCCAACTGCCAAAGAAGAAAGTTACTGATTCGGCATTCACCACTGGTACGAATCAATAAATCGACTTCTGGAAGATCAGCCATCGTTAAATGCTCAGCGATCAAGGCTTCATTTATATCCGTCACATTGATCTCATTACGACTGATTTTAAGAGCAATATGGCGCATCGCCTGAGTGATGTCCCATTTTCCACCGTAGTTCGCCGCGATATTAATCACCATACCGGTATTATGCTGAGTCAACGCCTCAGCTTGGGCGATTTTACTCTGTAATCGCTCACTGAACCGACTGGTATCGCCAATAACACGTAAACGCAGATTATTTTTGTGCAGTTTTTTGACCTCGGTCGATAAGACACGAAGAAATAACTCCATCAATACGCCGACCTCTTCCTCTGGGCGTCGCCAATTTTCACTGCTAAAAGCAAATAAAGTCACGGCTCGAATCCCCAGTTTTGCTGCGGTAGAAACCGTTTTACGCACCGCAGCAACCCCATTTTTATGACCAAAGATCCGAGGTTTACCTTGTGCTTTTGCCCAACGACCATTGCCATCCATAATGATGGCGATATGTTGAGGGAGAACATCTAACGAGAGCTGCGAATTTTGCATAGAAACGTAATAAAGAAAAAAGATGGTGAAGAGTAGCATAAAAAAACGCTGTGCTGTGAGCACAGCGTTTTTCTGTTAGGGTTTTGTAGAAATTAAACTTCCATAAGTTCTTTTTCTTTTACCGCTAAGACGTCATCGATTTTCTTGACGGCTGTATCGGTCAATTTTTGAATTTCATCTTGAGCCTTACGCTCTTCATCTTCTGAAATTTCTTTGTCTTTCAATAACGCTTTTAGATCGTTGTTAGCATCACGACGAATATTACGCACGGCTACTCGACCACCTTCCGCTTCACCACGGACGATTTTAACGAGATCACGACGACGCTCTTCCGTTAATGGTGGTAGTGGAACACGAATAACCGTACCCGCTGACATTGGGTTTAACCCCAAATCAGACATTAGGATCGCTTTTTCAACTTTTGGCGTAAGTTCTTTATCAAATACCGTAATCGCTAATGTACGTGCATCTTCAGCAACTACGTTGGCAATTTGGCTTAGAGGCGTTGATGCACCGTAGTACTCAACAGAGAGGCCAGATAGTAGGCTTGGGTGAGCGCGGCCAGTGCGAATCTTTGATAGATTGTTCTTTAGCGCTTCTACACTTTTATCCATACGCTCTTGAGCGTCTTTTTTGATCTCATTAATCACAATATCACCTTAATTCTTATTTCATTTCGAGAGTGATTATACAGCGGAGCTGATCAGCGTCCCTTCCGCTTCACCCATAACCACACGGCGTAGCGCGCCTGGCTTATTCATATTAAAGACACGGATTGGCATGTTATGATCACGAGCCAGAGTAAAGGCTGCCAAATCCATCACTTTAAGTTCTTTTTCCAGCACATCGTTGTAAACCAGCTTATCATACAGTTGCGCATCCGGATTGGCTACAGGGTCAGCACTGTAGACGCCGTCTACTTTTGTCGCTTTGAGAACCACGTCAGCTTCAATTTCGATACCACGTAAACAAGCAGCAGAATCGGTTGTGAAGAATGGGTTGCCAGTACCAGCAGAAAAAATTACTACACGACCTTGGCGCAATTGACTGATCGCGTCAGCCCAGTTGTAGTCATCACACACCCCTTTAAGTGGAATGGCCGACATAACACGTGCGTTCACGTAAGCTCGATGTAGGGCGTCACGCATCGCAAGGCCATTCATCACTGTTGCCAACATGCCCATATGGTCACCGACAACACGGTTCATTCCCGCAGCCGCTAAACCTGCACCACGAAACAAGTTGCCACCACCAATGACGACACCAACTTGAACACCCAACTCAACGAGTTCTTTCACTTCTTGTGCCATACGATCAAGCACCGTTGGATCGATACCAAAACCTTCTTCACCTTGAAGCGCTTCACCGCTCAATTTTAATAAAATACGTTGATATGCGGGTTTAGGGTTTGTTGTCATGGACTTTACCTTTCAAAAAGTATCGTTAGTTAACAGTCATAAATAAACTTACTGCGTAAATGTATTGATGATCATTACCATCGTGAGTTCGAAAACCGCTCTCTTTAACCGTCGAGGGAGTGATATTCGTAAAAAGACCGCAGCCATGGCCACGGTCTTTATCTTGGTCATCAAAAAGGCAATTAACCTTTCTGAGCCATAGCCACTTCTTCAGCGAAGCTCAGGCCTTCTTGTTTTTCGATACCTTCACCTACTTCTAGGCGAACGAAAGTCGATACTGAAGCACCTTTTTCTTTCAAAATTTCACCAACAGTTTTCTTTGGCTCCATAACGAAAGGTTGACCAGTTAGAGAAACTTCACCGGTGAATTTCTTCATACGGCCTTCAACCATTTTCTCTGCGATCTCTTTTGGCTTACCTTCGTTCATTGCGATTTCAACTTGAACTTCACGCTCTTTCGCAACAACATCAGCCGGTACATCTTCAGGATTTACGTATTCAGGGCGAGAAGCCGCTACGTGCATCGCGATGTGTTTTAGAGTTTCAGCATCGGCATCACCAGCAACCACAACACCAATACGAGAACCATGGCTGTATGCAGCCAAAGCTTTGCCTTCAGCGTATTGAACGCGACGGATGTTGATGTTTTCGCCAATTTTAGCAATAAGAGTCACACGAGCATCTTCAAACTGTGCTTGTAGATCTTCTAGGCTTGGTTTTGATGCTAACGCCGCTTCAGCGACTTCGTTAGCGAATGCTAGGAAGTTACCATCTTTAGCAACGAAATCGGTTTGACAGTTGATTTCAACCAAAGCGGCGGAACCTTCTGCTTCTTTGATGATGATCGCGCCTTCAGCAGCGATATTACCTGCTTTTTTAGCCGCTTTTGCAGCACCGCTTTTACGCATATTTTCGATGGCAAGTTCGATGTCACCGTTGGTTTCAACGAGTGCTTTCTTACATTCCATCATACCTGCGCCAGTACGTTCACGCAGTTCTTTTACTAGAGCAGCAGTAACAGCCATTCTCTATTCCTCAGTTGATTCAGGATTAAAAATTGGGGGCCTAATAATTTGGCCCCCAATACTAACTATGACTTAGCCTCGTGGTATTCCACAAAAGGCTAAGTATGACTAAGAGCCGCTCTTATTCCGCTTCTACAAAGCCGTCTTTTTCAGCAACTGCCGCTACGTCTTTGTTACGACCTTCGTTTACTGATTCAGCTGCAGCATTCAGGTATAGTTGAACGGCACGGATCGCATCGTCGTTACCTGGGATGATGTAATCAATACCATCTGGGTTAGAGTTAGTATCAACAACAGCAAACACTGGAATACCTAGGTTGTTTGCTTCTTTAACTGCAATGTGCTCGTGATCAGCATCGATAACGAATAGAGCGTCAGGTAGACCGCCCATGTCTTTGATACCACCAAGAGATTTCTCAAGCTTGTCCATTTCACGAGTACGCATTAGCGCTTCTTTCTTGGTTAGCTTGTCGAAGGTGCCATCAGTCGCTTGAACTTCAAGTTCTTTTAGACGCTTGATTGATTGACGAACGGTTTTCCAGTTAGTTAGCATACCACCTAACCAACGGTTGTTTACGTAGTATTGATTGCTTGCAATCGCTGCTTCTTTTACTGCTTCAGAGGCTGCGCGCTTAGTACCTACGAAAAGTACCTTACCTTTTTTGTCACCGATTTTCACAAGCTCAGCCAGTGCTTCGTTGAACATTGGTACTGTTTTTTCTAGGTTGATGATATGAACCTTGTTACGAGCACCAAAAATGAATGGTTTCATTTTTGGGTTCCAGTAACGAGTCTGGTGACCGAAGTGAACACCAGCTTTCAGCATATCGCGCATTGATACAGTTGCCATTAAATAATCCTCTATGGGGTTAGGCCTCCACATCCCCCATGTCGCCGACCTCTCAACGCTACAACGCTGGAAGCACCCCGGAACATGTGTCGGAATGTGTGTGATTTAAAGATAAATGTGTGTGGATTCTGCCTGCTTCGCCTTAACAGAAGAAATCAGGCCGATGTTCCGGCGCGTTTTATACCATATTTAGCACTAATCTGACTAGCAAAAATTGCGGCACCGCCTCTGCTCCTGCTTTATCGACAGACAGACTAAGTGAGAAGATCTCGCTACCGTTTCTATTCTTTCTATATCCAAACAACTGAGAGTTGCCGGCAGGCGGGAAATGAATGACCAACTTGAACAGCCGTAGGCTAGCCTTTGGTGAGATCCAGAGATGGTTCTCATCATCTCCATAATCATAGACAGACCATGTGACTGGGCTGAATAAATTTAGCCATCACTACTGTAGCTTCAAGTGTGAAGAATATCCCCCATTTATGAGGTTGGTAACATAACCGCCATCGCCACAGCTTAACCATTCTTATTTACACCACTTCTTGCGCTTCCTTCTCTCACTGTTACAATATTGCGATTAGCACCCAGTGCCTAAAATTTGAATAGAGAAAGCCGATGTCTGTAAAAATTAAAAATGCTCAAGAAATAGAAAAAATGCGTGTAGCGGGGCGATTGGCTGCGCAAGTTTTAGAAATGATTGAACCTCACGTCAAAGCTGGCGTGACCACTGAACACCTTAACCAACTTTGCCACGATTATATTACCGAAGTTCAAGGCGCTATTCCTGCCCCTCTTAACTATCATGGCTTCCCAAAATCCATTTGCACATCGATTAACCATATCGTTTGTCATGGCATTCCAGCTGAACAAGACTCGCAATTTGGTCAACTACTTCGCCCTGCCGTCTTAAAAGATGGTGATATTATGAACATCGATATTACTGTCATTAAAGATGGTTATCACGGTGATACCTCAAAGATGTTCTTAATTGGCGATGTACAGCCAGCCGACAAACGTTTATGTCTGGTGGCTCAAGAGTGTCTCTATTTAGCCTTAAAAAAAGTGAAACCAGGCGTACAACTCGGCGAAATTGGTACTGCGATAGAGAAGTACATCAAAACCAATAATAAAAATAACCCGCGATCAAAATTCTCGATTGTTCGTGACTACTGCGGTCATGGTATCGGCGCAGAGTTTCATGAAGAGCCTCAAGTGGTGCACTACAAAAATAGTGACCGCACACTGCTTCGTGAAGGGATGATTTTTACCATTGAGCCAATGATCAATGCGGGTAAATTTGGTTGCCGTCTGGATGATGAAGATAACTGGACCGTCTATACCGCCGATAGTAAAAACTCGGCTCAATGGGAACACACCATTTTGGTTACCGCGGATGGCTGTGAAATTCTCACGCTACGCGAAGAAGAGACTATCCCTCGTATTTTTCACAATGCCTAATCCGACCCTATAGTCGGTAAAGGGAGCTTGAGCTCAGCGCTTGATTTCTGTTAGATTGAGCGTTCATACTGAGTTCACTCCCTTGCATGGACCGCACTGTTATGGCTTATTTATCCCCACTAAATTACACCGACCAACAGCTCACGGTTGAGCAATTAAAACAGCAACTCGATCTTTTCTCCGCTCATCAACGTCAAGCGTTTCTCTCTCGCCATCCGGTCAGTGATCTCGTGGTTGGTCGTGCCGATTATATGGATATGCTCCTTAATCGTCTTTGGCAATATTTTGGTTTTGACAAACTCAATGACCTCTGTCTGGCCGCTGTTGGCGGATATGGAAGAGCTGAATTACACCCTTTATCTGACATTGATATTTTAGTCGTTTCCACAACACGATTAGCCGAAGATATTGGCAGTAAAGTCAGCCAATTCATTACCTTATTATGGGACTTACGCCTAGAAGTAGGCCATGCTGTGCGTACCGTAGAAGAGTGTATTGAGATTGGCAAAGCAGATTTAACCGTTGCAACTAATTTGCAAGAAGCACGTTTACTGTGCGGTAGTGACCGTATTTTCCAGCGTTTACAATCAGCCATTCATAGTGAATCTTTTTGGCCAAGTGAATGTTTCTACCAAGCTAAAATTCAAGAACAGCGTGAGCGTCATGCCCGTTATCACGATACGGCCTATAATCTTGAGCCAGATATTAAATCTACCCCTGGCGGGCTTAGAGATATTCACACCTTGAGCTGGGTTGCTCGTCGCCATTTTGGAGCAACATCACTGTATGAAATGAGCCGCTTCGGCTTTCTTACTGACGCTGAATTTCGCGAATTGGCCGAGTGCCAAGATTTTTTGTGGCGAGTTCGCTTCGCTCTGCATCTTGAACTGAAACGTTATGACAATCGACTCGGTTTTGCTCATCAAGCTCAAGTCGCCGAACATCTTGGATTTACTGGCGAAGGTAACCGAGCGGTTGAAAAAATGATGAAGGAGTTCTATCGCACCTTACGCCGCGTATCCGAACTCAATAAAATGCTCTTGAAGTTGTTTGATCAAGCGATCTTAAACCGTGGTGAAGAAATCAAAGCAGAGATCATGAACCACGACTTTCAGCGCCGTGGTTCATTAATTGAAGCTCGAAAACCCGCTCTTTTTCAAGCTCGACCTGAAACCATTCTCGACATGTTTTTGCTCATGGCCAATGACTCGAGTATTGATGGGGTTGCCCCTTCTACGATGCGTCAATTAAGAACCGCGCGGCGACGATTGAATAAATTTTTGCATACGATTCCTGCTGCACGCGAAAAGTTTCTCGCGCTGACCCGTCACCCCAATGCACTTCACAAAGCGTTTGGACAAATGCATAAATTGGGCGTGTTGGCCGCCTATTTGCCGCAATGGAGTCAGATAGTTGGGCAGATGCAATTTGACTTGTTTCATGTCTATACCGTTGATGAGCACAGCATCCGTCTACTCAAACATATTCATCTGTTCAATGACCCTAAAAATCATCAACGTCATCCTATCTGCTGTGAGATTTTCCCGAAAATACAAAAAAAAGAGCTGCTGATCCTTGCAGCTATTTTTCATGATATTGCCAAAGGCCGCGGCGGCGATCATTCAGAAATAGGTGCGACCGAAGCTTACGATTTTTGTATCGAACACGGTCTTTCTAAGCCAGAAGCTAAATTAGTCGCTTGGTTAGTTCAAAATCACTTATTAATGTCCGTCACAGCTCAACGGCGCGATATTTATGATCCAGACGTGATCATCGAATTTGCTAAAAAAGTTCGCGATGAAGAGTATCTGGAATACTTAGTCTGTTTAACGGTAGCTGATATTTGCGCCACTAATCCCGACCTATGGAACAGTTGGAAGCGAACCTTACTGGCTGAACTCTTTTATTCAACACAAAGAGCCTTAAGACGCGGACTTGAACATCCTGTTGATGTCAGGGAGCGAATTCGCCATAACCAACAAATGGCTTCTGCACAGCTACGTAAAGAAGGCTTCCATAGCCGTGAAATAGAGCAATTATGGCAACGCTTTAAGGCCGATTACTTTTTACGCCATACTCACAAACAAATAGCATGGCATGGTATGCACATTTTAACGCACTCATCGCCCACTGAGCCTTTAGTCTTGATCAGTAAAAAAGCCACGCGCGGTGGTACCGAAGTGTTTGTGTATACTAAAGATCAGCCCGCATTGTTTGCAACGGTGGTCGCCGAATTAGACCGTCGAAATCTTAACGTTCATGACGCGCAAATCATGACCAGTAAAGACGGCTATGTTTTGGATACCTTTATGGTTTTGGATCATAACGGCCAAGCGATTGAAGAAAACCGTCATCATGCGTTAATTAAGCATTTAATCCATGTATTGAACGATGGCCGCCCAACAAGACTTAAAACGCGTCGTATTCCACGTAATCTGCAACATTTCACGGTTCGAACTCAGGTCGATTTCTTACCAACAAAAAGCAAAAAACGCACCTTAATGGAACTGGTTGCTCTCGATACGCCGGGATTACTGGCCACCATAGGAGCGACGTTTGCTGAATTAAACTTAGATTTACATGGAGCAAAAATCACCACGTTAGGGGAACGTGCGGAGGACTTATTTATTTTAACCAATCAACAAGGTGCTAAACTCACAGACCAAGAGCAAAGTGCCCTACGTGAACGATTAATTGAGACTATTGCTCAGCTCTCTTCTTCGCACCAAGAAGCTTGATAGCCCTATCAACTAAAACTATGCAGAGGATGCTTATGTTTCCACAACTCACCAGCTTGGGAATCGATCAACCCCATACGATTGAACGTTACTCATTGCGCCAAGAAGCGCAAAAAGATGTACTAAAAATCTATTTCAAGAAACAGAAAGGTGAGTTTTTTGCTAAAAGTGTCAAATTTAAATACCCAAGACAGATCAAAACGGTTTTGGTCGATGGGGGGACGCATCAATACCGAGAAATCAGCGAAATCAATCGTACTCTTACCTTAGTCATTGATGAGTTGAATCAACTCACGCGTAATGAGAATACTGGAGAAAACGTCACTGAGATAGATATCAAACAAAAAATCTTGAGTGATTTAAGACACTTAGAAAAAGTAGTCGCCAGCAAAATTGCTGAAATTGAAGCGGATCTGAACAAACTGTAGTTTGGCTTACCCATAAGGGAGCCTCTGCTCCCTTATTGATGAGTGTTCAGCACAACCTAACTATGCTTAGTTTAGTTGAGCCATCCCGCCCAATGCCCAACAAAAAACAGCATAATAGCCGCCATGATGCCAGCAACGATATCATCGAGCATAATCCCAACACCACCTTCGACTTGCTTATCTAACCATCCAATTGGCCATGGTTTGACCATATCAAAAAAGCGAAAGAGAACGAATCCTGTGACAATCCATTGCCAATCAAAAATTGGCAGTTGCAGTAACGGAACAATAGACATGGTGATCCAAAAACCAGCAAATTCATCCCAAACAATTGAACCATGATCGTGAACCTGCATATCCGTTGACGTTACTTGGCAAATTTTCACACCGAGGATGCACGCCATTAAGACGACGAAAAGATAGGCAAACAAGGGCAGTTGTACTAGAAGTAGATACAGAGGAATAGAAGCTAATGTTCCCATTGTTCCAGGGATGATCGGCGATAAACCACTACCAAATCCGGTCGCCAGTAAATGCCATGGATTGCGTAGTGAAAGACGAGAAAGAGGCTGACTCATGCGGATTCCTTAAAATGATCATAACCGGTCAACGACCAGTCGACTTTTTGTCCATGATTGAGTAAGTCAAACACGCCATGAGGACGAATTTGACCAATGCAGGTGATAGGCGTCGCGGTATGTGCCAGAGCGCTTGCTAACGATCCCTTATTCTCTTCAGGCACCGTAAAGCAGAGCTCGTACTCTTCACCACTGGTTAACGCATACTGCTGCGCAATAAGCGGATCTCCCGTGAACTGCACTAACGCTTCTGATAACGGCAAAGTATGCAAATCAAGGCTCGCTCCCACTTGAGAAGCACTTAAAATATGGTTTAAATCCGCGACTAGGCCATCAGAAATATCAATCGCTGATGAGGCCAAATTGAGCAAGGCTTGTCCGGCGAGTACTCGCGGGGTCGACAAATAATGACGTGACTCTAGCACTGATGCACAAGGTAAAGCTCGTTTGTTCACATCGAGTATCACCTCTAGCCCTGCTTTGCTATCGCCGAGTTGTCCTGTGACATAAATCCAATCCCCGACTTTCGCACCAGAACGCAATAACGCTTTATCTTGTGGAACAAAACCTTGCACTGTGAGAGTGATGCTCAACGGACCTTTAGTCGTATCACCGCCAATTAATTGTACATTGTAGTAATTCGCTAAATCAAAAAAGGCGTCACAAAATGGAGTAAGCCAATCTGGGGTAATCTCAGGTAGGGTGAGCGCCATCGAAACCCAAGCAGGGGTTGCTCCCATCGCGGCTAAATCACTGATATTAGAAGCAAGGGCTTTATGTGCCACCCAAGCTGGATTCGCATCCATTACAAAATGGGTTCCTGCAACTAAGGTATCGGTACTGATTGCGAGTCGAACATTCTCTGGTACATTGACGATCGCACAATCATCCCCCAAAGCCAAATGAACATCTTTACGCTGTGGTTGACGTGCCGCCAAATAGTGTTCAATAAAATTAAATTCACCTAACATGGATGATTCTCTAGCCAGACCAACGAACCCACCGAATGATTCATTCATACGATGTGAATGCGGTTAGTAAAACTAAGCCCATCAATAACACTCGCTCAACCGTTGTAGACGGACTCATTGGTCGATTTTATCGATAAAAAAGGCCAGCGAATGCTGACCTTTTATGCCAAAACTAATTACGCTTTTTTGCGTACATGAGGAGCGGCTTTATCAAGCACGCCATTCACAAACTTATGGCTATCTTCTGCTGCAAACACTTTTGCTAGCTCAATGGCCTCATTAATCACGACCTTATAAGGAACATCTTCGCGTCGAGTCATTTCATACATCGCTAGACGAAGTAGTGCAAGCTCCATCATATCAAGATCTTGCATAGGACGAGAAACGAAAGGACGTAGTTTGCTATCTAGCTCGGTATGATTAAGCACAACGCCGACAAGCAGATCACGGAAATAAGTCACATCAGTTTGTGGGGCAGAGAGTGCAGGCTCTGCCGCATGATGTTCTTCTTCATCATACTTACCACCGGATAAGAACTGCTCTTCAATAGTCGCCACATTCTCTTTAGTGATTTGCCAAGAATAAATAGCTTGTAGCGCAAATTGACGTGCATTACGACGTGCGGCTGGTTTCACACTGGCCCCCATTAGGAATCGATTTCAGAAAGAACGTTTATCATCTCAAGTGCGCTAAGTGCTGCTTCTGCACCTTTATTACCAGCCTTGGTTCCTGCGCGTTCAATAGCTTGATCGATAGTATCAACAGTTAATACACCAAACGCGACTGGAATGCTGAACTCCATCGACACTTGAGCTAACCCTTTATTCATTTCACTGCAAACATAGTCAAAGTGTGGTGTACCACCACGAATAACCGAACCCAGTGACACTATCGCATCAAATTTGCCTGTTTTGGCAACGCGTTGAGCCACTAGCGGCAGTTCAACCGCACCAGGACAACGAACAACGGTAATATTCTCGTCGCTAACTTGACCATGACGCTTTAAAGTATCGATGGCACCAGACAGCAGACTTTCGTTAATAAAACTGTTGAAACGAGAAATCACAATCGCAACTTTGGCATGGGGGGCTGGGAAACCACCTTCGATCACTTTCATAAGCTTTCCTTTAACTCTGTTCATCAAGTGAGAATCGCCGGATTCTAGCACAAATTTGTGAACGATATCTAATAGTAATTTGCCGCCACAAGGGCGGCTTATCGTGCAGACTTAACGAGACAAACACGAAATAACGGGCTTATTCGCTGATATACTCGACCACGTTCAAACCAAATCCACCTAAGGCATGGTATTTCTTATTGGCTGAAGAGAGTAAACGCATATCACTGATCCCTAAATCAGCGAGGATCTGTGAACCGACACCAACTCGTCGTGATGTCCCTTGCTTTTTCGCCATTGTTGGGGCTGCGCCTTTATCTTGCTGTTCAAACATTTTAACTCGATGAATAAGCAGCTCTGTAGACTCTTCATTACCAAGAATCACCAGCACCCCCCCTTCTTGACCAATACGTTGCATGGCTTTATCCAACGTCCAACTACGATCAGCACTGCGATCACTGCGTAATAGATCAGTAAAGGTATCTTGTAGATGAACACGCACCAGAGGCGCTTGCTGAGTAGTCTTCTCTTTTCGCAAAGCAAAATGAATTTGGTTATCAATGATATCGCGATAGGTTACCAGCTCAAACTCACCAAACTCGGTTGGTAATTGGCATTGCGCGACACGCTCAATGGTGGTTTCTGTGTTATTGCGATACTCAATTAAATCGGCAATGGTACCTAATTTGATATCGTGCTTTTTAGCAAAGACTTCCAGATCAGGACGACGAGCCATACTGCCATCGTCATTAAGAATCTCAACGATGACCGACGCAGGCTCAAGCCCTGCGAGACGGGCTAAATCACAACCAGCTTCAGTATGACCTGCGCGGGTAAGTACGCCGCCATCTTGCGCCGCTAATGGGAAAATATGTCCAGGTTGAACTAAATCAGCCGCTTTAGCGTCTTTTGCCACCGCAGCTTGCACCGTACGTGCGCGATCAGCCGCTGAAATCCCCGTCGTTACCCCTTCCGCCGCTTCAATCGATACCGTAAAGTTAGTGGTATACTGTGCGTTATTGTCTTGCACCATCGGTGCTAACCCTAAGTGCTGGCAACGACTTTTAGTCATGGTTAAACAAATCAATCCGCGCCCATGAGTCGCCATAAAATTGATCGCTTCTGGCGTGATATGCTCAGCGGCCATGATTAAATCGCCTTCATTTTCGCGATCTTCATCGTCCATCAAGATAACCATTTTGCCTAAGCGAATATCTTCGATAATGTCTTGTGGGGTACTAATTGACATGACTCTTGTCCTATATTTTGTCTTATTGCGTCACGTATGATTACGCAAAACCATTTTGTTGTAAGAATTCCATTGTCATCCGAGAGGGCGATTCAGGCTCACTCTGACCGCCTACCAATAAGCGTTCTAGATATCGAGCGAGCACATCCACTTCGAGGTTCACCTTGCGCCCAGGTTTAAAGCCGTCAATGGTCGTTTCTGACGTAGTATGCGGTACGATAGTCAGCTTAAAGGCATTCTTTCGTAGCCCATTCACGGTTAAGCTAATTCCATCCATGGTGATCGAACCTTTTTCAGCGACATACTTAATTAACTCGTTCGGCAAACTCACCCATAACTCAATGGCTCGCCCAACCCATTGGCGTTCAATTATTTCACCGACTCCATCAACGTGCCCCGACACGATATGACCACCAAAACGTGTTGTAGGCAGCATGGCTTTCTCTAAATTGAGCGGTTCTCCAATTTGATAGTGAGCAAACGCTGATTTATGAAGTGTCTCTAATGATAAATCAGCACGATAATGCTGTGAACTGACATCAATAACGGTCAAACATACCCCATTGGTAGCAATACTATCACCGAGTTTAACATCACTCATATCGAGTTTTCCCGTAGCAACGGTAATGGTGACGTCTTCCCCTTGACGGGTCATGTCAACCAAGGTCCCTACGGCTTCTATAATTCCGGTAAACATAATCAGTTATCTTATTGTTGTGAGGTTAGAGTTGCGGTTAAACGAAGGTCTGGCCCGATCATACGGCAATCTTGAATCACTAATCCTAACGTTTGATCCATATGAGTAAAACCCAGCGAACCAAATAAGCCTCGGCCATCACTGCCCATGATTTTCGGCGCAAGGTAAATGATCAATTCATCAACCAGTTGCTGATCGATTAAGCTTTTCGCTAACGTAGGCCCAGCTTCTACCCAAAGATGATTGATCTGATACTGTTCAGCTAAAGCGGTTAAGGTATGACGCAGATCGAGCTGTTGATGCTGATTTAATGGCACACACAGATCGGCCTCTTGCTCTGCTACACGAATAATCGGTGCAGAGGTTGCATAAAGTGCTAATCCAGGGTGCAACTGATGCTGACGGTCAAGTATCACACGCGTAGGTTGACGAAGTTCAGCATGAGGGTATTGCTGTTGCACATCGACGGGTAATTCAGGCCAACGTACCGTTAATGAGGCGTTATCGGCTAGCACGGTTTGACTGGTTGATAACACCGCTCCTGCTTGTGCTCGATACACTTGAACATCTTGACGCGCTTGTGCTGAGGTTATCCATTGGCTTTCACCATTAGCCAGTGCCGTTTGTCCATCCAAACTGGCCGCTAACTTTAACTGGATATAAGGCATTCCGGTTTGCATTCGTTTAATAAATGCCGGATTAAGCGCCTTGGCATCCGCTTCCAATAAACCCACTTCCACTTCAATTCCTGCTTCTCGCAACATAGCAATACCGCGTCCAGATACTTGTGGATTAGGGTCTTGCATCGCGCAAATCACCTTTGTCACTCCGGCTTGAATTAACCCTTCAGCGCAAGGAGGCGTTCGTCCATAATGAGAACAAGGCTCAAGCGTAACATAAGCGGTCGCACCACGAGCCTGCTCTTTAGCCATTCGTAATGCATAAACCTCAGCATGGGGTTGACCTGCTCGATAATGGAAGCCTTCACCAACAATGCGGCCTTGTTGAGTAATTACGCACCCTACCCTAGGATTCGGTGCCGTAGTGAAGCGTCCGCGCTGAGCAAGTTGGATGGCTCGCGCCATCATTTGATAATCGGCAGCAGAAAAGTTTGACATCATCGGACTCACGTTCAATTTTCTAATTTAGCAATCTCTTCACCAAACTCGCGAATATCTTCAAAACTACGATAAACCGAGGCAAAGCGAATATATGCCACCTTATCTAAATCTTTCAGTTGTTCCATGACTAAGTTACCAATCAATTCACTAGGCACTTCCCGCTCTCCGGTAGCACGTAATTTAGATTTTATCGTACTGATCGCTAACTCAATCGCATCGGCGCTAACAGGGCGTTTTTCTAAAGCGCGCTGCATCCCACCAATCATTTTTTCTTCATCAAACGGCTCTCGATTACCGTTAGATTTGATGACTCTAGGCATCACTAGCTCTGCCGTTTCAAACGTGGTGAAACGTTCGCTGCAAGTCAAACATTGCCGACGACGGCGCACTTGGTGACCATCAGCCACTAGACGAGAATCGATAACTTTTGTTTCGTTTTCAGAGCAAAAAGGACAATGCATATTACCTCCCTAGCAAGGTGATCAGTGTACCGGAAATGGACATATGAACAAAAGGAAAAGGGGCCAATAAGCCCCTTTTCCTGATTGATTTAGTCAAATTTGTTAAGCGCCTCTATCGATAAACAGCAGCTCATCATATTCACTAGTTAAATGGCTTTAACTGCGCAATAAATAATTTCCTTTACCAACCCATTTGTAACTGGTCAACTCCTCAAGACCCATTGGACCTCGAGCATGCAGTTTTTGGGTCGACACCGCAACCTCTGCCCCTAAACCAAATTGCGCTCCATCAGTAAAACGAGTCGAGGCATTGACATAGACAGCAGCGGATCCCGCTGAATTAATGAATCGCTCAGCATTGAACAGATCATTTGTCATGATGGCATCAGAATGGCTGGCATTATGCTCACGCATATGCTCAATGGCCTGCTCAACTCCACTGACAACTTTAACGCCTAAGGTGTAACTTAACCATTCGCTATCAAAGTCTCCTGCTTGTGCGAGGCGAATATTATTTGCCTCCGGAAGCAGTGCTTTGGCATGTTCATCGACGACTAACGTCAGTTTATCGTGCAATTGATGCTGCAGTTTTTCTAACAAAGGTTGAGCAATCGCTTGATGAACCAGTAAGGTATCTAATGCATTACAAGCTGATGGACGCTGCATTTTTGCGTTTTCAATCACCGCAAGCGACTTATCAAGGTCGGCACTCTCATCAACAAAAATATGGCTGATACCAAAACCGCCAATGATCACGGGAATGGTGCTGTTTTCCTTACACATTTTATGTAATCCAGCACCACCTCGCGGAATGATCATATCGACATACTGATCCAGTGTTAATAATTGAGTAACGTATTCACGCTCAGGTTGACGCATATATTGAACGGAAGCCATTGGAAGATCGGCTTTACTCAAGGCTAACTGAATGACATTAACCAGCTCAAGATTAGAGAAAAAGGTTTCTTTACCACCACGTAAAATGGCTGCATTACCCGTTTTCAAACATAATGCGGCGATATCAATCGTTACATTAGGGCGCGCTTCATAAATAACACCCACCACACCAAGCGGAACACGACGGCGAGCTAATGACATGCCATTTTCAAGGACTTTACTGTCGATTTCACTGCCGACAGGATCAGGTAAACGAATGACATTACGCACATCATGAGCAATAGCCTGTAAACGTGATTCTGTAAGCAAAAGTCGATCGAGTAACGCTTCACTTAACCCAGCTTCTTGTCCCAAAGCAATATCTTTCGCATTGGCCGCTAAAATAGCGCCCATATTGGCTTCCAGTTCATTTGCTATTATTGCAAGTGCTTGGTTTTTCTGCGCGGTCGAGGCGGTAGCAAGTTGAAACGAAGCTAATTTCGCCGCCTTACCCATTTCGATTAAATCCACAATTCTTCTCCCTATTCTTGAATAACGACCATATTATCACGGTGAATGACTTCAGCGCCGTAATCATAACCAAGAATATCGATGATCATGGTGCTGTGTTGGCCGGCAATTTTACTCAAATCGCGACTGGAATAAGTGCTGATGCCACGAGCAATCAGATGCTGCTGTTGATCTTTCACGCAAATGACCTCGCCGCGCGCAAATTCGCCCACAACTTTGATAACCCCTTTAGCCAACAAACTACTGCCTTTAGCTAGTAAGGCATTAACCGCTCCTTGATCAATATACACATCGCCAGAAGCAGCAGGACCCGCTAAAATCCAACGTTTACGATTTTCTAGAGCTTCTTCCAGAGCTAAAAAGCGTGTGCCTTGTGGCGTGTCGCTTAATGCATCAAAAATGACATTGGGCGCTCGGCCGGCAGCAATAATCACTTCAATCCCCGCTCGACGAGCAATATCAGCCGCTTGCAATTTAGTCGCCATACCTCCGGTACCTAATGTTGTACCACTTCCACCCGCGATTTTTCGCAGCGTGTCATCAATGGTTTTAACCTCTTTGATTAACTCTGCGCTAGGATCTTTACGCGGATCGGCGGTGAACAAACCTTTTTGATCGGTTAGTAATAAGAGCTTATCCGCTGCACACAAAATACCGACTAAGGCCGAGAGATTATCGTTATCACCAACTTTAATTTCATTGGTTGCAACCGCATCGTTTTCATTGACCACTGGAATAATGCCGTGTTCGATCAGGGCATTGATCGTATCTCGCGCATTCAAAAAACGCTCTCGATCTTCCAAATCAGCACGAGTTAATAACATTTGACCAATTTTTATGCCATAAAGCGCAAATAACGACTCCCACGCTTGAATCAACTGACTTTGACCAACGGCAGCCAATAATTGTTTACTTGATATGGCTTGGGGCAATGCGGGATAACCTAGATGCTCTCGACCTGCGGCAATTGCTCCTGAAGAGACAATCACCACACTGTGGCCTTGTTTTTTTAATTCAGCACATTGACGGACTAACTCAACCATATGTGCGCGATCAAGTGCTAACGTTCCACCGGTAAGAACACTGGTTCCTAGCTTCACAACGATGGTTTGTAACGCTGTTTGGCTCTGTTGATTCATTGTCATGATTTTGTCTGTTGAAGAAAACATTTAAGAGGTGATGTTTTAGCAATCCAGCGCCTCTTACACAAGCAGAAAAGGTGCTAAAGAGCACCTTTTTTTAGTGGGAATTATTTCTTACTCTGCTAAGCACTCAGTGAGCAGTAAAGGAAGTGTTCTTATTGACACGATAAAATACAACAAGCCAATGATTAAGTGATAACGCTGTCATACTTAGCAAGCAGGCAACCTAGAATTAAGCAAACGCTGTCGATTGTTGATGCAAGGACAGACTTAATTCAAAACGTTGCTGCAAAGTTTGAGCTAACTTTTTATGAAAATCTTCTTGGGTACGAATCACTTCAGGCAGCGCCGCCGCCGTTGGCTTACTCTCTTCCCATTGACCTGCGAGGTTATAGCGGCCGATACGATAATTGGCTTCAAAGCCAGTTTCGGTCGTCGTCAACTCCATCCACCAGCCCCAAAACTCCCGTTTTTCAGGCGATTTTTTATCATTAATACAAAAAGCTAAACAATCAAACCAATAAATGCCTTCCTGGCACTGCCCTTCCCGTAAATAAGGACCAATCGCTTTTAACGTCGATAATAAACGATAATGTGTCGGATATTTTGCTGCCTCTGACATGTAGACTCTCCTTGTTAAGAATGATTATTGCTTTTAATAATCATACGCTTAAAAACGCAGACAATTCACTCTTAACTAATTTAAGCCAAAAGTCATTCGCAAAGTTGTTCTTCCAGCCACTTTATCGCTAAATCGAGGGATTGCTCATATCCTCGTGTAAGACTTTCACTCTTTATCTGTTTTGATTGCCCGCCTTGACTAAAAGTCGCAATCAAATGATTATCGCTGGCAGGTGAAACCGGATCACCTTCCATCGCTAACGCCAAAATAGGAACTTTAGTACGTCGAGTCGCGAGGAAGCCTTGCACTTTCAGTGACCATGCCATCAGTTGAGCCGATAAACTCGGAATATCAACCGCATGCTTACCAATTCGCGACGCTAACACATCCATATACATTTTCGACATCAGTTTCATTTTTTGCTGAGAAACAAAAATATCATGCACCGGAGCGCCGATAGCGACACACGCTTTAATTTTATCTGATTCAATAAACGATAATCTGACCATGGCGTTACCACCAAAGCGAAAGCCAATCAAACCAACTCGACGATGATCAACCCAAGGCAAGGGGGCTAATTGATTAAGTACCGCTTGGTGTAAACAAGAAGAATCTTGCGTTAATGACCAATGATTACTGTGACCAACAGAAGGCATATCAATCGTTAACATCGCAATATTTCGTTTAGCTAGATAATCACGAAAGAGACGCCACATATCGGTTTGCAAACTATCAAGACCAGCACTAACGATCACCACCGGTTGTGGCTCATCAGTGTGTGACAAATGCAGGTGACCAAGAATTTTCTTACCTTGATAATCAAACTCTAATGGCTTAATCGTATACTGCGTCAGTTCAGAGGCTTGTTTATAAGCAGCATTGGCCAACACTCGCGCTTGAATGGCCAAGGTATCATTTTTTAAATGGGGATAACCGGCAATACTGTAGCAAAGGGAAGCACTAAACATACGCTCGGCTGCGGCTTCTCCCGTTAAGGCTTCACTTTGCTTATGGTAACGTCCACCGAGCTTTGTCCATTCATACGTCCAATTGCCACTATGATAACCAATCACGGTATCTAACCACTTTTCATGACTTCGAGAATGCTCAGATGAAGCCATGTTGGCGAGAACCTCTTCTTGATCGATAGGATTAATTCCTAACCAAGCCCACTGTAAACGACGTAAATTTCGATACCACGAAAAAGGATCTTGCTCCATTTTCTGTTCAAAAAATTCACTACTACTCGGCATGTATTGCGTGAGAGAGGAAGTCTCTTTCGCCTCTTTATGCTGTTGAAAGAGCGTTTCTGATAGGTTGATATTGCTTGATTCAGACATGATGCATCTCATTGTTAAACCGCTTAGGCCTTATAGTAATCAAAAAAAAGGCCCTTTGCAGGGCCATATGTCGATTAATTGCGGGAAACTGGTGATTGAATCAATAATTGTCGTTATTTTTGCTTACGATTCACTGGCTCAACGTAAGCTAAAGTCATATCCCAAGGTTGTTCAATCCAAGTATCTTGTTCAATATCAACCACGTATTCATCCACTAAATCTTTACCTGCTGGTTTAGCACAAACAGTCACAAACTTAGCTTTCGGATACATTTCGCGAATTTTACGAGCTGTATCACCGCTGTCGACCAAATCATCGACAATAAGAAATCCCTCACCATCATGCTCAGGTGCTTTCAGTACGGTCATATCACGTTGATGATCATGATCGTAACTTGAGATACAAACGGTATCAACATAACGAATGCCAAGTTCACGAGCCAAAATAGCCGCAGGAACCAGTCCACCTCGACTTACACCTAGGATACCTTTCCATTGCTCAGCAGGCATTTGACGCTGGGCTAATTCACGGCAAAAATTTTGCATGTTGTCCCAAGTGATTACGAATTTTTTACTCATTGTGATTGAACCTAATTGTTTAAAAATAGAATCTATTTACGCTTCAAGAATAAACTTAATAACAAAGATGATCGCCATGACCCAAACACTAAGCGAAACGTGTCGACCTTTACCACTCAGTAGTTTAATCACTGCGTAAGAGATAAAGCCAAGTGCGATACCTTCAGCAATCGAGAAGGTTAAAGGCATTAATAAGCAAGTCACTACTGTCGGTGCTGCTTCAGTAAGATCTCGCCAATCGATACTTACCAAGCCAGACATCATTAGAATCGCGACATAAAATAATGCACCTGCAGTCGCATAAGCAGGGATCATTCCCGCTAATGGCGAGAAGAATAATGCAAGTATAAATAAAATGCCAACAACTACCGCTGTTAAGCCTGTGCGACCGCCTGCAGCCACACCTGAAACACTTTCGACATAAGATGTGGTATTCGAGGTGCCCAATAATGCACCAACAGACGTCGCTGTCGAGTCAGCAAGTAGCGCACGGTTTAAGCGTGGAATTTTACCATCTTTACCAATGAAACCCGCTTTGTTTGCTACGCCGACCAGCGTTCCAGCGGTATCAAAAAGGTCAACAAACAAGAAAGCAAATACAACTGAAATCATACCGATTTCAAATACGGCTGAAAAATCAAGCTGCATGAAAGTTGGGGCAATACTTGGCGGCGTAGACATAATGCCCCCCCAAGTGACATCGCCAACAATCAATCCTAAAATAGTTACCGCTAAAATAGCAATCATCACCGCGCCTTTAACACCGCGATGCACTAAAGCAATGGTAAAGAAAAAGCTCAATGCGCCCAATACCGCAGGTAAAGAGGTAATCGCTCCCATTGACACCAACGTTGCCGGGTTATCGACCACAATTCCTGCATTTTTTAGCGCGATAAATGCCAAAAACAAGCCAATACCAGCAGAGATTCCCGTGCGTAACGACATTGGAATCGAATTAATAATCCATTCACGAATCTTAAATAGACTCAATAGGATAAATAAAATACCTGAGCAAAATACCGCCGCTAAAGCGACTTGCCACGTATACCCCATGCCAAGCACTACAACATAGGTAAAGAAAGCGTTTAATCCCATACCTGGTGCTTGCGCTATCGGATAGTTAGCCACAAAGCCCATAATAAAACAGCCAATCGCTGCCGCTAAGCAAGTGGCAACAAAAACAGCTCCACGGTCCATTCCTGCATCCGCTAAAATCGTCGGATTCACAAAAATAATATAAGCCATGGTCAGAAACGTCGTGATCCCGGCAATGATCTCAGTGCGCACAGTTGTGCCATTTTCACTGAGTTTAAACAGTTTTTCCAACATGGTAGAATCCTAATACAGACAAAGTAAACGGTTGCGTAATCGATTGGCGGGAATTATAAAGTTATCAACTGATAATTTCCATACACAACTACTATCAATCTGTAGGAAAAAAACCACTTTATCTATCTATATAGAATCCACTACAAAGACGGATAAATACTCGCAAAGTGCTACCAGTGAAGAAAAATCATACCAGTAACCAAAGGTTGTGATTGATCGTTGAGCATAAAAAAACGCCATCTGAGAACAGATGGCGGTGAATTATTTTAATCACTGTAGATTAACAATAGATTCTAATATAGGGGTGAACAAAAACATATAACTTTCAAGTGGTTAATTTAATAACCAAAGCTTGACGGATAAGTAAAGTTGCTAGTAAAAACAGAGTTGCTTTTCCAGAACATTACGCAAGATAAACCTTTATTCATAACTATCACCTTTAAAATCAAACGTCATTAAGTTGATTTCTCAGTTCCTTGGAGGCGATAAATCGGACTCATCCTTTGAGCATTTTTTCTTCACTAGGGAAGTTGGTTATAAATATACCACTAGGAAAATTAATTACAACACTTTTGGTGATTAAAATCACAAAAAAGACAAAAAACGCTAAAATAAGCTATCTTTTGGTAATTTAATTACACAAATATCAGTAATAAAGCCTTAGCTTCTCGCTTAACGGGAATCGAACACTTCACTCCTAAAAAACAAATGATTGAATAAGACACGGCATCATTAATACCCATCCGTTTGGTAAGTATCATGCCACGCAGTCAACATGAAGACATGTGTTACATTCTATCGACTGAGCAACCATTAAGAAGAGTGTGACTAAATTAACGAAAGCGATAAACGGCTCGATAACAATAATCGTAAAACTCCGGAAGGATAATAAATCCACTACTCCCCGATCCTGCATAGTGGTATGCTGTTGTTCATTATCACTTCAGCTCCGATCTCAGCTTATTTCACTGCAAAACATCCATAAGTGTGCACATTGATCGGGGTATAATCAAAAAAAGGAGTTATCTGTGTCTGAGTTCCATTCTGAAATCAGTAATTTATCACCTAGCCCTGTTTGGCAGTTTTTTGACAAGATTTGTTCTATCCCTCATCCATCTAAACATGAAGAAGCACTCGCTCAATACATTATTGATTGGGCGAATCAGCAAGGCTTAGAGGTTCGTCGCGATCCGATCGGCAATGTGTTTATTAAAAAACCGGCCACAGTCGGGATGGAAGACAAAAAAGGGGTCGTACTCCAAGCACACATTGATATGGTTCCGCAAAAAAATGAAGAAACCCAACATGATTTTACGACTGACCCTATTCAGCCGTATATTGATGGTGAATGGGTAACAGCCAAAGGAACCACGTTAGGCGCGGATAATGGTATTGGTATGGCTACCTGTTTAGCCGTACTAGCCTCAAATGATATCAAACATGGTCCTCTTGAAGTTTTATTAACTATCGATGAAGAAGCTGGCATGACTGGTGCGTTTGGTCTACAAGCTGGCTGGCTGGAAGGTGATATTCTTCTCAATACCGATTCTGAGCAAGAAGGTGAAGTCTACATGGGCTGTGCTGGTGGCGTTGATGGTGCACTTACCTTCAATATTACTCGTGAAACGATCCCGACAGGTTTTGTCACCCGACAATTAACCTTAAAAGGCTTAAAAGGTGGTCATTCAGGATGTGATATTCACACCGGTCGCGGTAATGCCAATAAATTACTGGGCCGTTTTCTAGCCACTTACGCTCAAGCATTCGATCTGCGTTTAATTGAGTTTAGAGGTGGTAGCTTACGTAATGCGATTCCACGAGAAGCGTTTATCACTGTCGCTATTCCTGCTGAAATGGAGACTCAACTAGAGCAAGTGTTTAATGATTACCAACAATTATTAGTCGCTGAACTAGGTAAAGTAGAAACCAGTATCACCACCTTTAATCAAGCGAAAGAAACCACCCAAGGCGTATTTTCAAGTGCCGATCAGCAACGCTTCATTGCTGCACTGAATGCTTGTCCGAACGGAGTGATCCGCATGAGTGACGAGATTGAAGGGGTGGTAGAAACCTCACTTAATGTCGGCGTGATCACAACCGAAACAGACAAAGTAAACATGCTATGTTTGATCCGTTCATTGATTGATTCTGGACGTAGTCAAGTCGAAGGAATGCTCACTTCTATCGCTGAATTGGCGGGGGCCGACGTTCGTTTTTCTGGAGCTTATCCGGGGTGGAAACCCGATGCCGACTCAGAAATCATGGCTATCTTCCGTGATATGTATGAAGGTATTTATGGCCATAAGCCCAATATCATGGTCATTCATGCCGGATTAGAGTGCGGGCTATTCAAAAAGCCATACCCTCATATGGACATGCTTTCCTTTGGTCCAACAATTAAGTTCCCTCACTCGCCAGATGAAAAAGTGAAAATAGATACTGTCGAGCTATTTTGGCAACAAATGGTCGCTTTATTGGAGCATATTCCAACAAAACAGCCAGCTTAATCACTGATGACGGTAGGCTTTGCTAAAGATGAGCAAGGCCTATCGTCGAAGATAAACTGATTTCTATTTAATCAATATGCAGGTTTGATGGCTGAAACCATCATAAACTTGACGAGATCGCATCATCAAACGTATTGATTGAACCAGTGAATCATTCAGTGATAGAACAAAATACAAGGTATATTAATTTTTTTTGTCGATACGAATAATTTTATTCATTAGCTGCGGATTTTATCTACTGCTAGAGTTCGCTCCCTTGAATTTCCCCGAGTTATTCACCAGACTCGATTCAAGCTGATGACTCGATAAATATCGTATCGAGATGCTGCTAATTTTCTCCCCTTATGGGCCATTCCTGAGCAGCATCAACCGTGCTCAAATACACAACCATATTCAAAAACACAAATAAAATGACCATGACACAAAAAATGATTGTTGGGTGGAGAGAAACTCTTAGCCTTCCTGATTTAGGCATTGAAAAAATAAAAGCCAAAATCGATACTGGCGCAAGAACCTCTTGTCTGCATGCTTTTAAAGTAGAAACCTTTAGCAAAGATGACGCACTCTGGGTAAGATTTTGGATTCATCCATTGCAGCATAATGTTGATAAAGTCACCATTTGTGAAGCCGAAGTGATTGATGAACGCATCGTGCGCGATTCCGGTGGGCATGAAGAATCTCGCTATGTGATCAAATCTGATCTTTGTCTCGGAGCTCATCGCTGGCCGATCGAAATAACACTAACCAATCGTGAAAATATGGCGTTTCGCATGTTACTCGGCAGAACCGCTATGCATCACAAACTGATTGTCGATCCTACACAATCTTTTTTAATCCCTTTCGAGGAAAACAAATAATGAAAATTGGTATTCTATCGCGTAACGCTTCTTTGTACTCGACGAAGCGCTTGATTGAAGCATGTAAACAGCGCGGTCATGAGGTAAAAGTGATTGATGCCTTACGCTGTTATATGAATATCAATTCGGATCAACCCGAGATTCATTTCAAAGGCGAAGAACTCGGCGGGTTTGATGCCGTCATCCCAAGGATCGGAGCCTCCGTTACTTTCTACGGCACGGCGGTATTACGTCAGTTTGAAATGATGGGCGTTTATCCAGTCAATGAATCTGTTGCCATCAGCCGCTCACGTGACAAGTTACGTTCGATGCAGCTACTTTCTCGTAAAGGTATTGGTATGCCGATCACTGGCTTTGCCAGCAAACCTGATGATGTCAAAGACTTGTTAGATATGGTCGGAGGAGCTCCTGTAGTCATTAAATTGCTTGAAGGTACTCAAGGCATCGGTGTAGTGTTAGCGGAAACACGAAAAGCGGCTGAAAGTGTCATTGAAGCCTTTATGGGCCTGAAAGCTAACATTATGGTGCAGGAGTACATTAAAGAAGCGGGTGGCGCTGATATTCGTTGCTTTGTTATCGGTGATAAAGTGATTGCCGCTATGAAGCGTCAGGGTGCTGAAGGCGAATTTCGTTCTAATTTACATCGTGGAGGAACGGCATCATTAGTAAAAATTACACCTCTAGAACGTAAAACAGCGATTGATGCTGCTAAAATTATGGGACTGAATGTTGCGGGAGTAGATTTACTTCGCTCAGAACGAGGCCCACTGGTGATGGAAGTTAACTCATCACCAGGCTTAGAAGGCATTGAAGCCGCGACAGGGAAAGACATTGCCAGCTTGATTATCGAGTTCATCGAGAAAAATGCGGCTAGTAGAAGGACAAAAACACGTGGTAAAGGCTAATCGAAATACAGATTATCACTTTCTGGGGGAGTCAATTCCCCCTGCAAGTAAGCGAGTCATTGAGCTCGAAGCAGCAAAACTTTATACCCACTCTCCTCTATCTATTCCTATAGAAATCATCCATGGCATCTCGAAAGGTCCAGTATTAATGGTTAATGCCGCGATCCATGGTGATGAACTCAATGGGGTCGAGATCGTTCGACAGCTGATTAACTCGCTTGATCCGAAGAAATTAAAAGGAACATTAATCACCGTCCCAATCGTGAATGTGTTTGGCTTTATCCATAAATCTCGTTACCTTCCTGATCGACGAGATCTTAATCGTTGTTTCCCTGGTAGCGAAAAAGGCTCACTCGCCTCTCGAATGGCGCATAACTTCTTCTCTCAAGTTGCCCTTAATTGTGATTACATCATCGACTTACATACAGGTGCAATACATCGAACTAATTTACCGCAAATTCGAGCTGACTTGAGTAATAGTCAAACCTTACGCATTGCAGAAGCATTTGCTACCCCAGTCATTTTAGATTCGCCACTGCGCAATGGCTCGTTACGCAGCGAAGCCGAAAAAGCCGGTATTACCGTATTGACCTATGAAGCAGGTGAAGCATTACGCTTTGATCCTATCGCTATCCACGCAGGGATTGTCGGTGTAAAACGCGTCATGCAAGAAATCGGAATGCTGCGCCCTAGTCGTAAAAAACGTCCTGTTTCCGTGATCGCCAAATCAACAAGCTGGCAACGAGCTGAAGCCGATGGCATTTTACGAACCCTAGTTTCTCTTGGTGATAAAGTCGAAAAAGGCCAAGTATTGGCTTATATCAATTCACCTTTAGGCAATGTAGAAGTTGAAATAAGAGCCAATAAAGGCGGAATCGTGATTGGCCAACAAACATTACCCTTAGTCAATGAAGGCGATGCAGTCTTCCATTTGGCCTACTTTAGCCAAAGTGACGAGATGGTTGAGCAGGTTGTCGGTGATTTTATTGAGGAAGTCGCTGATAGCGATTTAGAGCCATTAACGACGGGACAAATCATGCCTCCTTCCCCCGTTTGAACGAAATAGTGCCCTTGTGGGTTTATCAACAAGGGCACTATGTTGTATATAATGCGATTGATTATCGACTAAGCAAAAGAAGCCCAAATCACAGTTGTGACCAAAATAGGACAGACAAACTTAACATACCACGGCCAGATTTTCGCAAACCAACTACCCGCGAACTCAGGATAGCCTTGTTGCAATTCTTTGAACTTAGCATGACGACTCCATACCCAGCCACCAAATAAGCAGAACATCAATGCTGCTGTCGGTTGTAGATATTGAGTTGCCGCCATAGCAACTAAGCCAAATAGACTGGAAAAGTTATACACAATCACAACACTAAATAAGGCAATTAAACCACCCAATACCCAACTGGTCTTCCCTCGTGGCGTATTAAAACGCTCACTCACCAAAGCGACGGGGCATTCCAGCATCGAAATCGACGAGGTCAATGCGGCGATCGTTAATAATGAGAAAAACACTACCGCAAAGAGCTGTCCAAGCAGGCCAAGGCTATCAAACATTAACGGTAAAACAGTAAACACTAAAGTATCCGAGCTCAGTAACGAGCCATCTTGAGCATAAATTTGCACACCATTATGCATCGCCACAAACATGGCAGGCATCACCACTAAACCAGCAATAAACGCGACACTGGTATCAACCAAAGTGACGCTCATCGCCATCTTTGGCAAATTCTCTTTTTTGCTTAAGTAAGAGCCATAAATCAACATAGAACAACCGCCGATCGTTAAAGAGAAAAAGCCTTGTCCCATCGCCGCTAAAATGAGTTTTCTATCCCACACCTTTTCAAAATCAGGTACTAAGTAGTGTTTTAAACCATCCATTGCCCCCTGTTGCATCATGATATAAACAAACAGCACGGCAAATAAAATAAATAACGCTGGCATCAAACGTGTTGACCACTTCTCAATACCTTGTTTAACTCCGCTACGAACAATCAAAATGGTTAATAAGTAAAAAATTAATGTACCTAGCAGATTACGTTCGACGGAAAAACCTTTAAGCCACGAGCTAATATTGGTCAATCCCAACAGATCGGTAATCGCAGCGAATAAAAAACAGATAATCCAACCACCGACAATACTATAAAACGCTAATACCGCGCTGGGTACACTTAATCCTACCCAACCAACGAAAGCACCAACCTTTTTAGCTAAAGGATGATTAGTTAGTGAGCGCATACTATCGACAGGGTTAGCTTGACCTGATCGACCAATTGCCATTTCAACCACTAACATAGGAAAAGCGACAACAAAAATAAGTACCAAATAAACAAAAAGGAAAGCGCCACCACCATTGCTGGCCGCTTGAGTCGGAAATCCCCAAATATTCCCAAGCCCCACCGCTGCTCCTGCAGCCGCTAAAACAAAACCAAGTCGAGAACCAAAGGTTTCCCGCGAACTACTTTGTGTCATAACCACTCACACATCATCAAACTAGTAAGCTAGTACAATAATCGAAAATCAATCCATCGACAATCGTTATCTTATAATTCATTCAGTAATGAGAAGTTTTTTAATCTAGGGATAGATTGATGTAATACTTGCTCTTGTTGCTGCAATTGCGTTAGCGAGCTGCACAGCGCAGTTACTTCACTGGTCAATTGTTGTGAGTAATCATTTAAACGTTGCGTGATATGGATTTTAAGATCATCCATTTGCCGAGTGAGTTCAGCCAGATTCATCCCTCCTTGGCGCTGCATTTTTTGCGCAATCACCATAAAAGCATCCGATAAAAATTGCTGGCTAATGATTTGCTGAGCTCGTTCAAGTTCTTGTTGCCACTCTTTCTGGGTAGCTAAAAAGTTTTGTGCCGGAAATACCCATTGTTCTTGATGATGATAGCGAGCCTCCATCTCTTTAAATAAAGCTTCTATCTTATTTTGTACACTATCAAAAGCTCTCGGAGCATCTAAACGAGCGGCGACATCTTGTAATATATCATCACTACGCTGTAAGTTTTTTCTGGTTACTTGTTGAGCATCATCCAGAAGCGAATCAATTTGTTGTCGATAATCTCTTAACACTGTTTGTTGTCGATTATTTAGTCTTATTGGCTGCCCCAAAATGAACAATTCATTCTGCTGATTGATCACTGCATGCTGATCAGCATGATGAATTTCTATCTGCTGTGTCGTAATACGCAGCTCATTGTGCAATTCAACAGGACAGGTGATTGCCCACAAAGAGGGGCTAACCGTAAGCCCACACAATAACAATAATTTTTTCATATTTTCCCCAACCTTAGTCGTGAGCATCTTATCCTAACGAAGTTTCATTCCGGTTAGTGGATTGTCATAATCCAATCTTGCAAGATTAAAATAACAATATAACGTCAATATCGATTAATTAAAAAAGCTTAATTGAACGAAAGGCTCTGGTGGTTTTAAGGTGACATTTAATCCCAGTAAACGTATATCTCGACCTTTTTGACGCTGGAGCACATCGGCTAATAACGACTTAAAATCGTTACACTCAAGCTGAGTTTGTCCATGTTCAATCGTCGTGAGTTGAAAATCAGCAAACTTAACCTTAATCCCCTGTTTGATGATTCCTCGTTGTGGACAAGAGCGGTGCAGCCGTCGTTCAAGCTCAGGAAATAGAGTCTGCTCAATAAGTTGCCAACATTGTTCATAAGTTTGAATATTTTCACTCAAGGTACGCTCAACCCCGACCGACTTTCTTTCGCGTTCTACAATCACTGACCTTTCATCAATACCATGACTTTTTTTCCACAGTGAGGCTCCCAAGCGACCAAATTTAATCAACAGTTGTCGATAATCACTATTTTTGATGTCTTCACATAGATAAAAACCAGCTTGATTCAGCTTCTCTAAACTGACTTTACCAACACCAGGAATCTTACCTAAAGGTAGGGAATCGATAATGTCTTGAACTTGCTCAGGTGTTATCACACACAGCCCATTTGGCTTATTGATGTCTGACGCAATTTTGGCAAGAAACTTAAGAGGTGCAACACCGGCAGAGGCCGTTAATTGCAGCTCATTCCAAATATCACGTCGAATCGCTTCGGCTATTAAGGTTGCACTACCATAATAGGTCTGAGCATCACTGACATCTAAAAACGCCTCATCTAAGGATAAAGGCTCAATTATCGAGGTATAACGCTGAAAAATCTGTTGGATATGTTGCGAGATGGTTTTATAGACTGGCATTCTGCCCGGTACCACTAACAAATGAGGACAGAGTTTAAGCGCTTGAGCCGTTGGCATCGCAGAATGAATACCAAAACGTCGCGCTTCATAATTACACGTACTGATCACACCTCGCTGCTTCTCATTCCCTCCTACCGCTAATGGTCGATCTCGATAGGTAGGATTATCACGCATTTCTACTGCGGCGAAAAAACAGTCCATATCAATATGAATAATTTTACGAATCGATTTACTCATCACGCATCACGAACAAAACTGTATATATAAACAGTATAGAGATTTCGTTATGAAATGAACATAAAAAACACCTCGCACTAGCGGCGAGGTGTAAGTTATTCGAATGTAAAAATCGTTAATGATTCATTCATGATGTATAAAAAAGACTAAGCAATCCGATCTTTTTCCCATGAAGCCAATCGTTCAGCGCGAGCAGCCGCACGAGCTTCTCGCTTTTTACGAGCATCACAAGGTTCAGGGCAATTGCAGACTTTTTCAATGCCGACCGCACCAAGACCACCGCAACTGCCTTTCACGACTTTCTTTTGAAAAATATAGCCTACTGCCATTGCAGCGATAACTGCCATGAAGACAGCAAATGTTATAAAAAAAGTACTCATCGTTACTGACTCACTCTTTATTTTGATCGATTAAGATAAGGCTGAAATGCACTAGAAGCCACCTCTCTAAATCCATCATCTGTTTTAATAATCATAAATACGGGGATTTGATTTAACTCAGCTACTGCCATCGCCTTTTCTTCACCTAACACCATAAGTCCAGTTGAAAGACCATCAGCCGTCATACTCGATTTATCCAGCACGGTTACTGAAACGACTTTATTGTCAATAGGATAGCCAGTTTTTGGGTTTATAATGTGCGAATAACGCATACCATCGCGTTCAAAATAGTTCCGATAATCACCAGAAGTGGCAATAGCCATATCACCAGGTTCAATTATCTCTTGAACTGAGCGCTCTTGTACAGACGGTTTTTCAATCGCGATTCGCCAAGGAATACCTTGAGCATTACGTCCTTTAAGGCGCATTTCTCCGCCCACTTCAACCATGTAATTCTCAATCCCTTGTGATTCGATAAAATCGGCCACAACGTCAACCCCCCACCCCTTAGCAATAGTTGACAAATCAACGTATAAGTTAGGGAGAGTTTTACTTAAAAAATCACCAGAAACAGATAAATATTCAATACCCGTTTTTGCTTTTCGCTCAGCTAATTCTTGCTCAGTTGGTACAGTATCTCGACGAGCTTCAGGACCAAAGCCCCATAAATTCACCAAAGGCCCCACCGTTACATCCAGTGCACCTAAAGTGAGTGAGTTTAAACGAATCGCCTCTTTCACTACTGTTGCTGTTTGCTCTGAAACCTGAAAAGGATCACTGCCTTGATATTGGTTAAAGCGGCTGAGTTCAGAATCAACACGGTACGTTGACATCTGATCATTAACTTGCTCTAACAAACGATCAATCTCTGTTTGTAAATGAGAGGAGTCAGGAATACCTGCCTGTTGAGTGTACTTTATATTGTAGGTTGTCCCCATTGTTGGCCCGCTTAAATGAACCAACTCAACCGATTTTTCACATCCAGCCATAAAAATTAGCGATGCGAATGCAACAAGCCATTTTTTCACTTATTAATACCTCATTAGATCATGAACCCATAGGTGTGTTTTATCCCCTCATACTTTTAGTAACAGTAATATGCGTAACCGTCTTTGATTCCGATTCGTTATCTTAACGTATTGAAATCACCTACGAGTTATCGACGTACCACCTAAAATTGTTTGGGTATATAGAAACCAACAGACCTATTTTCTCACTTTATCGTCCCGTAGAAAAATAATGGCTGACTCATCAGAGCCAGCCATTGGGTTACGATAATTAGCGATTAACCGCCAAAATCATCCAGTAGAATGTTTTCATCTTCTACACCGAGATCTTTCAACATGCCAATAACCGCAGCATTCATCATCGGTGGACCACACATATAGTATTCACAATCTTCTGGCGCTTCGTGATCACGCAGATAGTTCTCATAAAGTACATTATGAATAAAGCCAGTATAGCCATCCCAATTGTCTTCCGGCATTGGATCCGACAGTGCACAGTGCCAAACGAAATTAGGGTTCTCTGCTGCTAGACCATCAAAATCTTCAACATAGAACATTTCACGCTTAGAACGCGCTCCGTACCAAAAAGACATCTTACGTTTTGACTTCAAACGCTTAAGCTGATCAAAGATGTGCGACCGCATTGGAGCCATACCAGCACCACCACCAATAAACACCATTTCCGCGTCAGTATCTTTAGCGAAGAACTCGCCAAATGGACCAGAAATAGTACATTTATCACCAGCTTTCAGTGACCAAATATACGATGACATTTGACCAGGTGGCACATCAGGATTATTTGGCGGCGGCGTTGCAATACGCACGTTGAGCATAATAATCCCAAACTCTTCAGGGTAGTTAGCCATTGAGTAAGCGCGAATAATATCCTCATCGACCTTCGACTCATAGCGGAACAAGTTAAACTTGTCCCAGTCACCACGATACTCTTCTGGAACATCAAAATCAGAGTATTTAATATGATGTGCCGGTGCTTCAATCTGAATATAGCCACCCGCTCTAAACGGTACTGATTCACCATCTGGGATCTGTAGCTTGAGCTCTTTAATGAAGGTTGCTTTGTTATCATTAGAGATAACTTCACATTCCCAACGTTTAACTCCAAAAATTTCTTCTGGTAGCTCAATATCCATATCAGTCTTCACTGCAACCTGACAAGCAAGACGCTCGCCCTCTCGCGCTTCACCTTTACTGATATGATCGAGCTCGGTAGGCAGAATATCACCACCACCCGATTTAATTTTCACTCGGCACTGTCCACAAGAACCACCGCCACCACAAGCTGAAGAAACAAAAATTCCTGAGCCCGCTAAGGCGCTGAGTAACTTGCCACCAGGCTGAGTTAAGATGGCCTTGTCTGGCTCACCATTGATTGAGATGGTAATGTCACCTGAAGGTACTAGCTTGGACTTAGCGAATAAAATCACTAATACCAACGCTAGAACGATAATGGTAAACATCACGACACCAAGGATAATACTTAGCATTGACTATTCCTTTATTGTTGCGGCCTACCCGACTTACAGTTGAACACCAGAGAAAGACATAAAGCCTAACGCCATTAAACCTACCGTAATAAACGTGATACCTAAACCACGTAATCCTGGAGGAACGTCTGAATATTTCATTTTCTCGCGAATACCCGCAAGTGCAACAATCGCTAACATCCAACCGACACCAGAACCAAAGCCATAAACAATCGACTCTGTGAAGTTGTAATCGCGCTGCACCATGAAAGACACACCACCAAAGATGGCACAGTTCACCGTAATCAAGGGTAAGAAAATACCTAGCGCGTTATATAGCGGTGGGAAGAATCGGTCCAACACCATCTCTAAAATCTGAACTAAGGCAGCAATTACTCCAATAAAGGTGATGAAGTTCAAAAAGCTCAGGTCAACTCCGTCGACTAACGCACTGTCTTTCAACACCAAGTTATAGAGTAAATTGTTCACCGGCACGGCAATGGTTAGTACCACAATCACCGCGACGCCTAAGCCAAAAGAGGTTTTTACTTTCTTCGATACCGCCAAGAAAGTACACATCCCTAAGAAAAACGATAGCGCTAAGTTCTCGATAAAGATCGAACGAACAAGCAAACTAATATAATGTTCCATTGCAGTTTTACTCCTTCGCTTCGACTTGTGCTGGTTTCAGCGTACGGATAGCCCAAATCAAGAAACCGATCAAGAAGAAGGCCGATGGAGCGAGCAGCATCATACCGTTTGGCTGATACCATCCGCCGTTACTCACCAGAGGCAAGACTTCTAAACCAAACAGTTGACCAGAGCCAAGCAGTTCGCGGAAAAAAGCAACCGTGATCAGGACAAAACCGTAACCCAATCCATTACCGATACCGTCAATCAATGAGGGTAAAGGCGCTGATTTCATCGCAAACGCTTCTGCGCGTCCCATAACGATACAGTTAGTAATGATCAAGCCAACAAATACGGATAACTGTTTAGAAATATCGTATAAGAAAGCTTTTAGGAACTGGTCAACCACGATAACCAACGAAGCGATAATCGCCATTTGCACGATAATCCGCACACTATTAGGAATGTGGTTACGAATAATAGAAACAAATAAGTTAGAAAATGCAGTTACAAAGATAACTGCAAGTGTCATAACAAAAGCAGTTTCGAGCTTAGTCGTTACCGCTAATGCAGAACATACACCAAGCACTTGTAGTGCAATGGGGTTGTTATCCAACACTGGCGCTAACAAGCTTTTTTTCATTTCTTTTGCGTTAGCCATTAGTTCAGGCCTCCGTCACGAACTTTTGCAAGGAATGGACCAAAGCCCATATCACCCAACCAGAAGTCAAACGTATGTTGTACACCATTAGCCGTCAATGTTGCTCCAGATAGTCCATCAACACCGTGAATGGACCCTTCAGGGGCTCCACCTTTATAGACGCGAAGCGCTGGACGATTATTTTCATCAAACAATTGCTTGCCTACAAATTGTTGACGCCATCTTGGGTTTTCTACTTCACCACCAAGCCCCGGAGTTTCACCTTGCTCGTAGTAAGTAATGCCCGCAACAGTATTACCATCCATTTCTACAGCAACAAAAGCGTACATCATCGACCATAAGCCATTACCGTGCATCGGTAAAATAACTTTGGAGTACCCTTCATCGCCTTTGACTAAATAGACAACACCAAGATTAGAGCGACGCAGGATTTTAGCTGGGTCTTGATCGGCTGGTAGACGAATAGACTCACTAGGATTGCGCGACGCGGCTCGTTGATCAAAGTTTGCCGCATCTCCCTCAACAAAATTACCGGTACTAAAATCGACCAAACGAGGCACGATATTTGAGCGGAACTGTGTTTGAATTTCTTGCGGATTACGAGCTTCTAAGCCCGCCACCGAGACAATATTACTTTGCATATCAAGCAAAGCATTATTGGTTTGGCGGTCTTTTAAAATGATCGCTGAAGCAGAAACCACAATCGAGCACACTAGGCTCAATGCGATAACAACCAACAGCGTTTTTTTAATGCTATCGTTATTACTTGCCATAGCGGGCTTCTCTCCGTTTGATATTTCTCTCTACAACCAAATTGTCGAACAGAGGTGCAAACAAGTTTGCAAACAGGATAGCCAACATCATCCCTTCAGGATACGCTGGGTTAACCACACGAATGAGGACACACATAGCACCAATTAAGATACCATAAGCCCACTTACCGTTATTGGTAAACGCGGCGGAAACAGGATCAGTCGCCATGAAAATCATACCGAATGCAAATCCGCCCAACACTAAATGCCAATGCCAAGGCATACTAAATAGAGGGTTAGTATCTGAACCGATCACATTAAATAAGGTTGCCAACGCCACCATACCGATCATTACACCAGCAATAATACGCCATGAGGCGATGCCCATATAGACGATAAATATACCGCCTAATATCAGTGCCAGTGTAGATACTTCACCAATCGAGCCTGGAATATTACCAATAAAGGCATCCATCCAAGTGATCGTCTCACCAGTTACCGTATGTACAAGACTGCCTGAACCACCTTGTGCCCACTGGCTCAATGCCGTTGCACCCGAGTAACCATCAGCAGCCGTCCACACGGTATCCCCTGATATTTGTGCTGGATAAGCAAAAAACAGGAAAGCACGACCGGCTAACGCAGGGTTTAGGAAGTTGCGCCCTGTACCACCGAAAATTTCTTTCGCAACCACAACACCAAAAGTAATACCTAGCGCTGCTTGCCAAAGTGGTAACGTTGGTGGAACAATCAGAGCAAACAAAATTGAAGTAACAAAGAAACCTTCGTTCACTTCATGCTTGCGTACCATACAGAACAATACTTCCCAGAAACCACCAACAATAAAGACGGTTGCATAAATAGGTAGGAAGTAAGTTGCCCCGAGCAGCATTTTGGATCCCCAACCTGCCTCAGCAGAAATGGTACCACCCAGCATTTCGGTCAACCAGTAGTGCCAGTTACCCGCGATAGCGGCTGCTAGATCCAATTGACCAGATGCAGACATGTGCAATAGGGCAGAAATGGCTTGGCCGCCAGCGTTATACATTCCCCAGAAAGTAGCAGGGAATACCGCAAACCAAACCATGATCATGATGCGTTTTAAATCGACGCTATCGCGCACATGTGAGCTTTTTTTCGTCACTAGGCCTGGTGTATAAAACAGCGTTGCAGCAGCTTCATATAACGCAAACCACTTCTCATGTTTTCCACCAGGCTCAAAATGAGGCTCGATGTCTTCAAGAAACTTTTTAAGGCCCATGAAAATTACCCTTCCTTCTCAATCTTGTCGAGGCAATCGCGCAGCAAGGCGCCATATTCATATTTGCCTGGACATACAAAGGTACACAACGCGAGATCTTCTTCGTCTAACTCGAGAGCCCCTAAACGCTGAGCGTTATCGGTATCACCCGCACATAAATCGCGCAGCAGTAATGTTGGTTCCATATCAAGCGGCATTACTTTTTCGTAGTTGCCAATAGGAACCATTGCTCTATCACTACCATTGGTGGTGGTAGTCATATTAAACAACTGACCTTTAAAGAAATGACCTAAGAATGCTCGAGTCACAGAGAAGCGGTTTTTACCCGGCATCGCCCAACCAAACAATTCTTTTTCTCGACCTTCACGCAATACAGAGACTTGCTTATGATAACGACCAAGGTAAGCATGAGGACCAGAAGCCTTAGTACCAGACAACACAGAGCCTGAAATGACTCGAACATCGCCTTGCATCAATTCACTGTGAGTGAGTTCATCCAAACTGGCCCCAATCTCAGTACGTAGCAAACGAGGATTATTCACCACTGGGCCCGCCAACGAAATCACTCGTTCATTGTATAGCTCACCGGTTAAAAACAGCTTACCGATGGCAATCACGTCTTGATAATCGATGCTCCATGCCACATTTTGCGCATTAACAGGATACAAGAAATGCATGTGCGTCCCGGCCAAGCCAGCTGGGTGTGGGCCATCAAAGACATGCTCATGCACATTCTGCTGAGCTGAACGAGGCAGGCTAACATTCGCCTTACAAACGTAGACTTTATCGTCAGTAAGTACTGAAAGCACATCTAGACCTGCAGTGAACGCCTCAGGCTGATCATTAATGATAACACTTGGCTCTGCGGCTAATGGGTTAGTATCCATAGCCGTAACAAAAATCGCTTTAGTGTGAGAATTAATGGCCGGAACCTTGCTAAACGGACGAGTTCGTAGCGCTGTCCACAAACCAGAATCAACGAGTTGAGAGGTTACCGCAGCACGGTCCAGACTCGCTAACTGATTAGCATCAAACTTATTGAAGGTGATTTGCTCATCGCCCATTTTTTCAATCACTACGGATTGAAGGACTCGCTTAGCACCACGATTAACTTCAATAACTTTGCCACAGACAGGAGAAGTAAAAACCACACCAGGGTTCTTCTTATCTTCAAAAAGAACTTGTGCTTTTTTTACTTCATCACCCACGCGAACATGCATCGTTGGACGCATACCCACGTACTCTTCGCCAAGCAAGGCGACTTTAGTGATGGCTTTGCCATCATGAATCACCTGGGAAGGAGCTCCAGCAATGGGAAGGTCCAAACCCTTTTTTATTGTAATCATACGCACTTGCACTACTTTTTTATTGGGAAAAAGATTCTTTCATTGCGTAAAATCGAGAACAAGACAGGCTAATTGACTTACATGCCAGTCAACACGATCTAACGCTCTCTAGACACGACATTGATAGTGTCCGTTTTCGGCAGTTGTTAATGCCAAAACCGCAACATCCTTCTTAAAATCCAATTACAAGTCTGTAATGAGATTTGTCAGGTGCAATAGTTTAGCATCTTTTAGGAACCGGATGCCATGACCAATCCCCGCTTCATTCGCTTTATTTATCAAGAAATAGCTAGCAGGGAATGATAAATAATCATAAATATGACCTATCGCACAGTTAACATTAGTCAGTTATCTTATGAACAGAATTACTTGATTAATGATAGATAAAATGCACTACGATAATCAGCCTAACCATACAATACGCAATGGGCCACAACCGCGATCACTCGCTCATTTAAGCTCATTTTTAGACCCGCCCATACACATAGGGCTATCAGGTGCCTCTCCTTGCAATTGCTGCCATTCTTGTGGAGTGTAAGTATGGATCGCTAGAGCATGGATACGGTGGGCAAGCTCGTCTTTTAACACTTGGTTAACTTGTCGATGACGAGTAATTAAGCGCTGTTCGATAAAAGTATCGCTAACAATAATGACTTTAAAGTGGCTCTCTGAACCGGCAGGAACATTGTGCATATAGCTTTCATTGAACACTTGTAAATGCTCGGGTTGAAAAGCCTGTTGTAATTTCATTTCGATGGTTTCTTGAAGCATGACGAGTCCTCAACAAGACAATGTTCATTTATACGATGCCGCGATTCTACTCTTGCTTCATGAGAAGGAAAAGGTTTTGGTTTCTTGTTCCCTCTGCATTTGAGACAATGATGTGGCCTTTCTTTAATCGACATTTAACGAATAAGATGAAAACAGAATTAACCTTGGATAAGCGAACTTTAACGCTTCATCGATTTCCCATTCGCAACAATGAAACGCTACAAGCTTGGGATGCTGGTGATGAATATTTACTCTCTCACCTTAAGACGCTCAATCTACAACCCAATCGGCATATTCTGGTTCTGAATGATCATTTCGGTGCGCTAAGCTGCTATTTATCTTTCGAACATCAAATCACTATGCTGAGTGATTCATTTATTGCCCAACAAGCTACAGTAGCAAATTTGCAAGCCAATGCTTGCCCCGCTATTCATATCGATAATACGATGGTATCAATACCAGATAACATCGACCTTGTGTTGATGCAAATTCCCCGCAACAACCGTCATTTAATTTGGCAATTGAGCCAATTAAGGACCGCCTTACCCGCTCATTGTCCTGTGATTGCCGTCAATAAAGCAAAAGAAATTCATACTTCAACATTACAACTTTTTGAACAATATTTAGGTCAAACACACACCTCTTTGGCGTGGAAGAAACACCGTCTCGTCTTTTCTCAGCCCGATGTTTACCCCATTCCCTCGATTGAAGACAACATTTGCTGGAGCATTGATGATAAAACCATTGAATTAAATAATCTGCCTAATGTCTATTCTGCTGAACGTTTAGATCAAGGTGCGCGTTTACTCTTGGACTATTTACCTCAAGATGACACCCTAGAGAGTATTATTGATTTAGGATGTGGCAATGGCGTTTTATCGGTGAAACTTGGGCAACTGAATCCGCAAGCCAAAATAATCGCTGTTGATGAAAGCTTTATGGCGGTAGAGTCAGCAAAACGGAATCTTGCGAAAAATTTATCACCACAACATCGTTTTGAATGTTTAGCGAATAATTGTTTAGATGGCTTTCCTGATCACAGCACACAGTTTATTGTTTGTAATCCACCTTTCCATCAACAACAAACGATCACCGATCATATTGCATGGCAGATGTTTTGTGATGCTAAACGCGTTCTATCTAAGCAAGGAAAGTTATTAGTGATTGGTAATCGTCATCTCGGTTACGATATCAAGTTAAAACGATTATTTGGTAGTGCGCAGGTGAAAACTATCGCTAGTAACGCAAAATTTGTTATCTTACAGGCTATTAAGCCATAAGCATTATTGTTCACTACAGCAAAGGATTTGATCATGAAGAAATTGGTTATCGCTGCTTCAATTGCACTTTTGACCGCTTGTGCCGCTCCAAAGCAAGAGCAAATTAATTTTATGCCTCAACCCGTATTGAGTAGCAGCAACATTGTTAACAACATTAGCTTTACTTTAGTCAGTAAAGACGTTCGCTCCGCTCAATATGTAGCATTAGTTGATAGCGGGCGTAATCATATTGAACCTGTACATACTAAACAAAATGTACGAATTACCTTAGAAAACGCTTTAGCTGAACAGTTTGCTTCGCAGGGCTTCCGTTTAACGGTGAATAGTGAAAACAATCTGGCGTTAGAAATTCAAGAGGCCTTAGTCACCGTCAAGCACTCCATCACCTCACATGAAATGAACGCCAGTGTCACTCTGGAGTTAACTGCCGAGACGCCTAAAGGTAAGCTAGTAAAAAGTTATAATGGTACAGCTAAACGAAGCGCCGCTTTAAGTGCGTCAAATCAAGACATTGAAAGAGTATTAAATGATGTCGTTAATTTAGTACTAAAAGAAATTGCTAACGATAGCGAGTTACAAAGCTACATGAAGGATCGTTTCAATGGTTAAAAAAATAGCCGCCGTCATCCTAACGATGTTCAGTATTGCTGTATGGGCAGAACCACAGGTTAAATTTGAAACCTCTATCGGTGATTTCATCGTAGAACTTGATTCACAGTTAGCTCCTGTTACCAGTGAAAATTTCTTACACTATGTAGAAGACGGTAGCTATATCGGCAGTCAATTCCATCGTGTTATCCCTGGGTTTATGGCTCAAGGCGGAGGCTTTGATACCCAACTGAAGCCATTAACAACTAGCCCACCGATCATCAATGAAGCTCGTAACGGGTTACGCAATAGCACCGCGACAATTGCGATGGCAAGAACCGCTGATCCTAATTCTGCCACACGACAGTTTTTTATTAATCTTGCTGATAATCAATTCTTAAATCCTACTCAACATCAAGAAGGCTATGCCGTTTTTGGTAAAGTGATCAGTGGTTTTGAAACTGTCCAAATGATGGCCAAACAACCGACTCACACAGTAGGCCATATGAGTGATGTCCCCGTTACCCCAATTATCATTACCAATGTAACAATCATTGATTAATCTCTCCCCCCTAACTCAAGTTAGGGGATGAACTCTGTAAGGATAAAGCTCATGCCGAGCGGAACTCAATATCTCACTTGGTCACAAACCATTAAAAGTTATCTTGATCGTCGTCTTTTATGGGTATTTCTACTCGGTTGCTCTAGCGGTTTCCCTTGGGTATTAATCGGCTCAAACATGTCTGGATGGCTTAAAGATGCAGGTCTATCGTTAGCTGCCATAGGATACTTCGGTAGCGTATTTTCTGTCTACGCCATCAATTTCCTTTGGGCCCCTTTAGTCGACAGAGTAAAAATTCCTTTCTTATACAAAAAATTAGGGCAAAGACGAAGTTGGATCTTATTTTGCCAACTTCTGGTTTTTATTTTTACCTTACTGATCGCAGGTGTTAATCCGGCCACCAATCTTATTTTAACGTCAATGTTCGCTCTGGCAATCGCCACTGCATCGGCAACACAGGATATTGCTATCGATGCTTTTCGCATTGACACCTTTCCCAAGTCAGAACAATCAAAGCTACCCCAAGCCTCCGCAATGGCTGTTATTGGATGGTGGACAGGATATTCCTTACCAGGATACTTTGCTTTTATTAATGCAGATAGCGTAGGCTGGAACCAAGTCTATTACGGAATGGCGGCTATCGTATTATTGTTGATGCTGTTCACTTTATTTGTCGGCGAACCGACATCTCACCGAGATCGTTTGCAACAACAAGCTGAATTACGGCATGGTGAAGTCATTCAATCGAAAGCTGCAACATGGCTCACCGTGACATTATTTGAACCCTTCATTGATTTTTTTCGCCAAAATGGAACTCGAGTTGCGATAACTCTATTGCTGTTTGTTTTCCTATTCAAAATTGGAGAAGCGTTTCTAGGCCGAATGTCGATTGCTTTTTATAAAGATGTCGGATTTACCAATGAACAAATCGGATACTACTCCAAGTTGATTGGTTGGGGTTTAACTATGCTATTTACATTTATCGGTAGCATGTTTAACGTCAGATTTGGGATTATTAAAGGATTAATGATCGGCGGAATAGCGATGTCAGCAAGTAATCTTATGTTCTCTTGGATTGCAGAAGTCGGTCCGAACGAGCACCTTCTGCTCGCGACAATTATTGTTGATAACTTTACTACTGCTTTTTCTACAGTCGCTTTCGTCTCTTTCTTAACGGTAATGACAGGACAAGCTTTTTCCGCTACCCAATATGCTTTACTAGCATCGCTAGGTAACTTTGGTCGAACGACGCTTGCCTCATTTAGCGGACAAGTTGCTGATTATCTTGATAATTGGTCATTATTTTTTGCACTAACCGCAGTTATGGTCGTACCTAGTTTACTTATGCTTTATTCATTACGTCATTATTTCAATAACATGCTTAACACCGCAAGAAAACATCAATTATCTGAGCTTAACTCACTCGATAGCCCAGAGAAATAATTCAAGTTCTAAAACTAGCTCCCTTAGAATATAAACTTCGAAAGGGAGCGATAGCCGATAACTTTTATAATATCATTGCAATAATCAACATTGCGCGACTTACTTTTTTGCCAATCCCTTATGATGAAGATAGTCCTGCATATAAGGCCTCGATTCCTGAGCTAATTTATTACAAGTTTGCTCAGACCAACCTTGCTGCTTAGTATTACTTGAACGAGTTTGATAGTAATCAAGCATAATTTCATCGTACTGTTTAATACGTTCCACCTCTAAAGGCTGATAAGTATTTTCATGTACTATCACTTCTGGACTTAATCTTGGCTTTAATTGTGGATGTTGATCGGGATGACCTAAACATAATCCAAAGAGCACTGCGCAATAAGGGGGTAATTCTAATAACAGATCAACTTCGTAAGGTGCATTTCTTAACCCTCCGATGTAAACGCCACCTAATTGCAATGACTCGGCTGCGAGTAAACAATTTTGCGCCATTATGCCGGCATCAATTGCACCAATCAGGGTCAGTTCCATAAATTCAGGATGCACGTTATTATCAAGCGTGTAATGACGTTGATAATCAATACAAAATACTAAAAATTCGGCTGCGCTAGCGACATAAGGTTGGTTACCAGCAAGTTCGGCGAGTTGAATACGCTTATCTTGCTCAGTCACACGTATAACGGAAACCGCTTGTAATAAACTAGAAGAAGACGCAGCGATACCTGATGCAATAATGGCATCCAACTGTATTTTACTGATTGGTTGATCTTTAAAAGCACGGATAGAACGGTGTGAGATGATGGTATCAATAACTTGATTCATGGGCGTCTCTTAATAATGCTGAGCATTATCATAATATTGATTCGGTTTTAATGCGGTAAATATCACTGCAACGTCAACTTGACTGTTCAAAACTTGACGTACTTGATCGGTAATTACCGATGCAACTTGGTCTTGGACATTTTGTCCTCTATCAAACCAGAGCACTTCAACGAAAGGATAAGCTTGACTGACAGTACCATCAAAGAAAAAGGTACTGTAGATATATTCAAAGGTAAAGTCCTCACGAGAGGCATTTATTAGAGGTTGTAACTCGTTGATTAATGTCGCTGATAAAGCTTGCACTGTTTGTGGTTCTAATGCTCGAAATCGAATATGTGGCATAACTTACTCCTTTTTATTATTCATCATAACAGCTTATAAATTGAACTTCGATAGATTACCATTGATTTACCGTTGTGGAATAAAAGGAAAGCATCTGAATTACTTTCAACTTTCAAGTGTGAATCTTTGTGTTCGAATAAAGCTAATAGCCAAAAATAAAAAGCCCTAACGTAAGTTAAGGCTTTTTATTTTTATAACACTCAACACCAGTGTTCATCAGGGAGTAGTGGAATAGTCAGCTTCGGGACCAACTAAGCTAACAACGGTAGGGCTCTTAAATCAAAAAAGGTCTTAGCCAAACGACTAAGGCCTTCTTAAAATATGGCGGGATGGAGAGATTCGAACTCCCAACACGCCGTCTTTTTGGTATCAGCGGGATCCGCTGCTCTGCCGCTTCCTCGTTGATAATATTATACCTAGATCAAAAAAGGTCTTAGTCAAACGACTAAGACCTTTTGAATCTGGCAGGGGTGGAGAGATTCGAACTCCCAACACGCGGATTTGGAATCCGCTGCTCTACCAATTGGAGCTACACCCCTAAATTATCTTACAACTAAAGCCTTGCTGTTTAGCAAAGCTCTTTATCAGTGGCGGAGCGGACGGGACTCGAACCCGCGACCCCCGGCGTGACAGGCCGGTATTCTAACCAACTGAACTACCGCTCCACATTGTCTTGTTACTCAATAAAGTCTGATTGGCTGCTTTATTGAGCTTTTGTCTTCAGACCTTAAGTCTAAAAACCAGTATTAAAGCCTGGCGATGTTCTACTCTCACATGGGGAGACCCCACACTACCATCGACGCTGTTTCGTTTCACTTCTGAGTTCGGCATGGAATCAGGTGGGTCCAAAACGCTATGGTCGCCAAGCAAAATTTTGTCTGGAACAAAATTTAACGCACTTTAGTGCGCCCGTAGGGTCAACTACAGGGATGTAGTTGATAAATTCAATTCCTAAATCTAGAAAGCTGTTCTTTGTTCTCTACACATTCAATGCACTCAATTGAGCCCACAAAACCCCTTCGGTGTTGTATGGTTAAGCCTCACGGGCAATTAGTACAGGTTAGCTCAACGCCTCACAGCGCTTACACACCCTGCCTATCAACGTTCTAGTCTCGAACAACCCTTTAGGACACTTA